>CAVRJL010000016.1:0-122776 GCA_963721525.1 uncultured Negativicutes bacterium | reverse complement strand
TAAGTTTTTATATTTTTTTATGCCAAAATTTTTGTAACAGCACCAGCACCAACTGTTTTTCCACCTTCACGTATTGCAAATCTTAGCCCTTCTTCTATTGCTATCGGTGTTATTAATTCTATTACCATTGCTATATGATCTCCAGGCATACACATCTCTACTCCCTCTGGCAATTTTACTATCCCTGTTACATCTGTTGTTCTAAAATAAAATTGAGGCCTATATCCATTGAAAAATGGAGTATGTCTTCCTCCTTCTTCTTTGCTTAATACATATACTTGAGCTTCAAATCGCATATGAGGAGTGATTGAACCAGGCTTTGCCAATACTTGTCCTCTCTCTATCTCTTTTCTCTCTACTCCTCTTAATAAACATCCTACATTATCTCCCGCATCTGCTTCATCTAGTAATTTCCTAAACATTTCTATCCCTGTTACTACTACGCTTCTTGCCTTTTCTGTAATCCCACTATTTCTACTTTTCTCCTACTTTTACTGCTCCCCTTTCTACTCTTCCTGTAGCTACTGTTCCCCTTCCTGTTATTGTAAATACATCTTCTACTGGCATTAAAAATGGTTTATCTATCGCTCTTTGTGGTGCAGGCATATACCTATCTACCTCATCCATTAATTCATTTATCGCCTTAACACATTTTTTATCGCCTTCTAATGCTTTTAACGCTGATCCTTTTATTATTGGCGTCTCATCTCCAGGAAATTCATACTTGTCAATAATTCCTTATCTCCATCTCTACTAACTCTATTAACTCTGGATCATCCACCATATCTATTTTATTTAAAAATACTACAATATATGGAACACCTACCTGTCTTGCTAATAATATATGTTCTCTCGTCTGCGGCATCGGTCCATCTGCTGCCGATACTACCAATATCGCTCCGTCCATTTGTGCCGCTCCTGTGATCATGTTCTTTACATAATCCGCATGCCCGGACAATCCACATGCGCATAATGTCTTTTCTCAGTTTCATACTCCACATGTGCTGTCGTAATCGTTATCCCTCGCTCTCTTTCTTCTGGTGCTTTATCTATTGCATCATATGCTTCGTTCTGCTTTTCCCAATGTTCTGCTATCACTTTTGTAATTGCAGCCGTTAATGTTGTCTTCCCATGGTCTACGTGTCCTATTGTTCCTATATTTATATGCGGTTTTGTTCTCTCAAATTTTTCTTACCCATTTATAGGTACCTCCTTATAATATTAATTTGAATATTTACTTCGTTTACCTTTGTTAATAATTATTTCCGCTATATTTCTGGAACTTCTTCATAATGGTCAAATTCCATAGTATAATTTCCTCGTCCTTGTGTTTTTGAACGTAAATCAGTAGCATAACCAAACATATCTGCAAGTGGTACAAATGCTTTTATTACTTGGATATTACCCGTGCTTGCATACCTTCTATACGACCTCTTCTACTATTTAAATCCCCTATTACATCACCCATATATTCTTCAGGAACGAGGGCTTCTACTTTAACATATGGTTCTAAAAGAACCGGATTAGCTTTTTCTACATCCTTCCTTAAAACCCATTGAACCTGCTATCTTAAATGCTATTTCCGAAGAATCCACTTCATGAAATGATCCATCAAATAAAACTACTTTTACATCAACTACAGGATAACCTGCTAATATTCCCGTTTCCATTGATTCTTTTATTCCTGACTCAACAGGCCCTATGTACTCTTTGGGAATCGCTCCACCAACTATTTTACTCTAAAAATATAACCCTTTCCAGGATCTTGCGGGATAGCTTAACCAACAATGCCCATATTGCCCGCGTCCTCCTGATTGACGAATGAATTTACCTTCTGTTCTAACAATATTACGAATCGTTTCACGATAAGCAACCTGCGGTTTACCGATATTACATCCTACTTTAAACTCACGTAATAATCTATCTACAATAATTTCTAAATGTAACTCTCCCATTCCTGATATTATTGTTTGCCCTGTTTCTCTATCCGTACGGATCCTAAAAGTAGGGTCTTCATCTGCTAAACGTTGTAATGCTATACCAAGCTTATCTTGATCTACTTTAGTTTTGGGCTCAATTGCAATAGAGATAACTGGCTCAGGAAATTTCATTGATTCCAACAGTATTTGTCGCTTTTCATCACAAAGAGTATCTCCTGTTGTAGTGTTTTTTAATCCAACAATAGCACATATGTCTCCCGTAGAAACCGAATCAATTTCTTCACGATGATTAGCATGCATTTTTAATAAGCGACCTATACGCTCTTTGCTTCCTTTATTTATATTATGAATATATGATCCAGAAGTTCAAAATTCCCGAATATACTCTAATAAAAGTTAACTTTCCTACAAAGGGATCTGCCATAATTTTAAACGCTAAAGCAGAAAATGGAGCATTGTTCTCCGCTTTCACTCTACCTCTTCATCATTTTTAACGTTAATTCCTTTTGCTGGTGGAATATCTATAGGGGACGGCAAAAAATCTACTACTGCATCAAGCAAAGGTTGAATTCCCTTATTTTTATAAGCAGAACCACACAATACAGGAGTTATTTTACATTTTATTGTAGCTTTTCGAATCCCTTTTTTTATTTCTTCAATACTCATCTCTTGTCCTTCTAAATATTTTAACATCAATTCATCATCAGTTTCAGCTACAATATCAAGTATATTATGATGATGTATTTTTACTATTTTCTGCATATTTTCGGGAATATCTGCTTTGCTTAGAAGTTTTACCAAGCTCATCAGTATAAATCATAGCTTTCATTTCTATTAAATCAATTATACCTTGAAATTTTTCTTCACTTTCTATAGGTAATTGTATTGGTAAATGGTTTGCCGCAAGCCTTCCTTTCATCATATCAATGGCCCTATAAAAATCGGCACCTACTCTATCCATTTTATTCACAAAGCTGATTCGTGGAACACTATATTTTTCAGCTTGTCTCCACACAGTTTCAGATTGTGGTTCAACACCACCTTTTGCGCAAAAAACTGCTACTGCTCCATCTAATATGCGTAAAGATCTTTCTACTTCCACAGTAAAATCAACATGCCCAGGAGTATCTATTATATTAATTCTATGATTTTTCCAAGAACAAGTAGTGGCAGCCGAAGTTATAGTTATACCGCGTTCTTGTTCTTGGACCATCCAATCCATTGTAGCTGCACCTTCATGCACTTCTCCTAACCTGTGAACTTTTCCTGTGTAAAAAAGAATCCTTTCTGTTGTTGTTGTTTTTCCAGCATCAATATGAGCCATGATGCCAATATTTCTGGACCGCTCAAGCGGAATTTTTGCAACCACTTTCCCACCTCAAATAATTATATTGTATTTATCTCATATTTAAAAATAAATCCGCCGGCTAATTAGGCCGGCGGCATTTTTTACCAACGATAATGAGCAAATGCTTTATTGGCCTCAGCCATTTTATGAATATCTTCTTTTTTCTTAACTGCAGAACCTGTATTGTTTGCTGCATCCATTAATTCACTGGCTAACCGTTCAAACATTGTTCTCTCGCTCCTTTTGCGAGAATAACCCACTAACCAACGTAATCCTAAACTTATTCTTCTCTCTTGTCTTACCTCAATAGGAACTTGATAATTAGCTCCACCAACACGACGAGCACGAACTTCCAAAATAGGCATTGTATTTTTTAATGCTTCTTCAAAAACTTCTAATGGTTCCTTACCTATTTTTGAACGTATTAAATTAAATGAATCATAAACAATACTTTGCGCAATACTTTTTTTCCCTTTTAACATAATTTTGTTAATAAATCTAGTTAATAATTTAGAATTATAAACTGGATCAGGTAATACTTCTTTCTTAGGTACTGGCCCTTTTCTAGGCATTGCACTTCCTCCTCATTACAACACTAATCTATTTTTTAGTAGCAATTTTTGTTCCATATTTAGAACGACTTTGATTTCGTTTTTGCACACCTGCTGTATCTAAAGAACCTCTAATAATATGATAACGAACACCTGGCAAGTCCTTTACACGTCCCCCGCGTATCAAAACAACAGAGTGTTCTTGTAAATTATGTCCTATACCTGGTATATAAGCAGTTACTTCAACGCCATTTGTTAGCCTTACTCTTGCTACTTTACGAAGAGCAGAATTTGGTTTTTTTGGAGTAGTTGTATAAACTTTTGTACACACACCACGTTTTTGAGGACATTCCCTTAATGCTGGAGCAGTCGATTTTATAGTTTGCTTTTTACGACCTTTAGCTATTAATTGCCCTATAGTAGGCATCAACATACCTCCTTCCTAACATAAGCAATTTATTTTTAAAATAATATTACATTAAATAAAAACAAATAATAATTTCAATTTATTTTATATATAGTTAAAACCATATAAGTTTAGCATTAGGAATAATAAATGTCAACGTTAAATCAGTTTGCAAAGTTACAATATCTAAACTAATTAAGGTCTTTTTATAACTTTTATAGTTCTGTATCTGGACATTCCTGTTCCTGCTGGAATTAATTTGCCAATTATAACATTTTCTTTTAATCCAAATAAATAATCAATTTTACCTTTTATCGCAGCATCCGTCAAAACCCTTGAAGTTTCTTGAAAAGATGCTGCAGATAAAAATGAATCAGTAGCCAATGAAGCTTTTGTAATTCCCATTAGCAAAGGTTTAGCAACTGCAGGTTCACCATTGTTTTTCAGTATTTCCTCAATATTTACTTCTTCAAAATCATTTATATCGATACTTTCTCCTGGTAATAACTGAGACGTGCCCGGATCTTCAATTTTCACTTTGCGTAGTATTTGTCTTACTATAACTTCTATATGTTTATCGTTAATTTCAACTCCTTGGTCTCTATAGACTTTCTGCACTTCTTCAAGTATATAATTTTGTGTAGCTCGCAATCCCTTTATTCTTAAAATATCATGAGGATTAATTGTACCTTCAGTTAGTTTTTCTCCTGCTTCTACTGTCATTTCTGCTTTTACAGCCATATTAGCGACTACAGGTACTGCATATATTCTTGTCGTACCCTTATTAGTACTTATAGTCAATTTTTTCAATTCATTAATATCTTCAATTGCTACTTCCCCAGAAACTTCTGCCAGTACAGCTGATCTTTTCGGCTTTCGGGCTTCAAATAATTCTTCTATGCGCGGTAAACCTTGCGTTATATCTTCAACAGCAACACCGCCTGTATGGAATGTTCTCATTGTCAATTGAGTGCCAGGCTCACCAATAGATTGTGCAGCTATAACTCCTACCGCTTCACCAATTTCAACGTCTTTGCCTGTAGCTAAATTTTTACCATAACATTTAGCACATACTCCATGCCTAGAACGACAAGTTAACACTGTCCTAATTATTACCGAATTTCTAACTTTAACAATCTCTTCAGATATTTTTTCAGTTATATTTTGATTAATGTCAATTATTATTTCATTATTATTTGGATTAATTATTTTTTCGGCAGTATACCTACCTACAATACGATCTTTTAAAGTTACAATATCCTTATAACTTGTAGCAAATTTACTCTTATCTCTTATTGCTCCAACTTGAATTCCTTTGATATTATTATTTCTTACAGTTATTTCGCGAACATTATTATTCCAAATAGTCTCAAAAGTATCTATTGATAATTCAGTTTCTCTTTCTAATAATATTTTTTCTTTTCCAAACTCATTTACCACTATAATCGGAGCAGCAGTTTTTTTCCCAAGCATTTCTCGTTTTAATGCACCGAAAATTATATCTTTTATACTTTCGCCTATATATATACTTTTTCCCCCCACAAAAATATCTGTTATGCCCGATTTGACAATTTTTTCAATGCTAACTTCATTCAATTCTGTGCCCACTTCCAACAAAACTTCGTTAGTATAAGCATCTATAATAGATTTATCTATTATTTTACCTGCATGAATAAGATTGTCATATACATATTCATTTATTAGATAAGTACGTTCTCTTTGTATATCTAATCCAATAATATCACAATCTACTTCACGAACAATTACGTCTTGTGCAACATCAACCAAGCGGCGTGTAAGATATCCAGAATCTGCAGTTCTAAGAGCAGTATCAGCCAATCCTTTACGCGCTCCATGCGTCGATGTAAAAAATTCAAGTACCGTCAAACCTTCGCGAAAATTTGCTTTTATAGGAACATCTATCGTTTTCCCGGAAGGATCAGCCATTAATCCACGCATACCAGCCAATTGTCTTATTTGATTAATGCTACCGCGAGCTCCAGAATTTACCATCATGCTTATAGGATTTAGTTCTTCCATTGCTTTCTTTAACTCTTCGGTAATATGTTCAGTAGCTTTTCTCCATATCTCAATAGCATTGCGATATCTTTCATCTTCTGTAATTAATCCTCGCCGATATAATTCTTCCAAATGATTAACTTTTTTATCTGCAGAAGCTAAAATTTCCTTCTTTGTTGCCGGCACTTTTATATCATCTACTGCCATTGTTATACCTGCACGACAAGCAAAAGAAAAACCTAAATTTTTAATATTATCAAGTACAATAACTGTTTTATCACTTCCAATTTTATTATAACAAGAAGCAACAAGTTTTCCAACCGCCTTCTTGTCCACTAATTTACCAAGATACCATTCGCTATCTAAGAAAACAAATTGTTTCATTTCTTCCGGCAATACTTCATTAAAAATCAATCGTCCACAAGTAGTATTAACAAGGCCTTTATTTTCTATCTTTACTTTTATTTTGGTATGTAACTCAATCTGTTTTTCATTAAAAGCAATCAATACTTCTTCAGGACTTGAAAATATTCTACCTTCTCCTATGCAATCATTTTTTTCAAAGGTGAGATAAAACATACCAAGTATCATATCCTGAGTGGGTGTAACAATCGGTTTTCCATCTTTAGGAGATAATATATTATTTGTCGACATCATTAACAATCTTGCTTCAGACTGAGCTTCTATTGATAATGGAACGTGAATTGCCATTTGATCTCCATCAAAATCAGCATTATAAGCTGTACAAACAAGTGGATGTATTTTTAATGCTCGTCCTTCAGATAAAACAGGTTCAAAAGCTTGTATACCCAATCTATGTAATGTAGGGGCACGATTTAGCATAACTGGATGTTCTTTAATAACTTCTTCTAAAACATCCCACACTTCAGAGCGCATTCTATCTACCATTCTTTTAGCACTTTTTATATTATGTGCCAATCCACTTTGAACAAGTTTACGCATAATAAAAGGCTTAAATAATTCTAACGCCATTTCCTTTGGAACACCACATTGATTAAATTTTAATTCTGGTCCAACAACAATAACAGAACGACCTGAATAATCTACTCTTTTCCCTAAAAGGTTTTGACGAAAACGCCCTTGTTTTCCTTTTAACATATCGCTTAAAGATTTCAATGGTCGATTTCCTGGACCTGTCACTGGTCTACCTCGTCTACCATTATCAATCAATGCGTCTACAGCTTCTTGCAACATTCTTTTTTCATTACGAATTATAATATCTGGTGCATTCAAGGTAAAGTAAACGTTTTAAACGATTATTTCGATTTATAACTCTACGATATAAATCATTTAAATCAGAAGTAGCAAAGCGTCCCCCATCCAATTGAACCATTGGCCTTAATTCAGGGGGAATAACAGGTATGATATTTAGTATCATCCATTCAGGTTTATTCCCCGAACGTCTAAATGCTTCTACTACATCAAGCCTTTTTATCGCCCTGAGTTTACGTTGCCCGCTTGCTGTTTGAAATTCATTTTTTAATTCTTCAGCTAATTTATCTAAATCAATTGTGTTTAAAAGTTTTTTTATTGCTTCCGCTCCTATTTCAGCTATAAAGCTATTCCCATATTTACGACGATTTTCACGATATTCCATTTCATTTAATAATTGTTTATTAATTAGAGAAGTATCTTTAGCATCTAGTACTACAAAAGAAGCAAAATATAATATTTTTTCCAAATCTCGCGGAGTCATATCCAATATCAGTCCCATACGACTTGGAATACCTTTAAAATACCAAACGTGAGATACAGGAGCTGCTAATTCAATATGTCCCATTCTTTCTCTTCTTACTTTAGAACGGGTAACTTCTACACCACATCTATCACAAATTGTTCCTTTATATCTTGTTCGTTTAAACTTTCCACAATGACATTCCCAATCTTTTACAGGACCAAAAATTTTTTCACAAAATAATCCCTCTCTCTCAGGTTTTAAAGTTCGATAATTAATCGTCTCTGGTTTTTTTACTTCACCGAAAGAAAGTTTTGATATATCTTCAGGAGAAGCTAAACCAATTCTTATAGAATCAAAATTATTTACGTCTAACAAGGAGCGTCCCTCCCTTTTTTATTTTTTCTCTTGTTTTATAAATTTACTATGATCAGGTAATTCGACCAAAACCATTTTTTTTCTTTCACCTTTATCTTGTTTAGTGTCAATAAATTTCCCCCTTTCATGCTCTATTTCTGCGTTACTTGCACTTCTATATAAGTTTGTAGCATGTGATTCTTGTTCATGAACATTTACATCATCAGTATCTTTAAGGCTTACTTCACGCCCATCTTCATCCAAAACTCTTATATCAAGAGCCATGCTTTGTAATTCTTTAACCAATACTTTAAATGATTCGGGAACATTTGGTTCAGGTACATTTTCTCCTTTTACAATAGATTCATAAGTTTTTACACGTCCTGCAACATCGTCTGATTTAACAGTAAGTAATTCTTGTAATGTATATGCAGCGCCATAAGCTTCAAGTGCCCAGACCTCCATTTCTCCAAAACGCTGTCCTCCAAACTGAGCTTTCCCCCCTAAGGGCTGTTGTGTAACTAATGAATATGGACCTATCGAGCGAGCGTGAATTTTATCATCTACAAGGTGCGCTAATTTTAACATATACATATATCCTACCGTAACTTTATTATCAAATTTTTCTCCTGTTCTTCCGTCATATAACTCTGATTTACCCGCTTTAGGCAAATTAACTCCTTCCAAAAAATCAAAAACTTCTTTTTCCGTTGCCCCGTCAAAAACTGGAGTTGCAATAAACACACCTTTATCACCAGATTCCATTTTACCTTTTATTTCAGGGAAATAATTTAATTTTTTAAAACAATTTTTTAAATCAGATGAATTAGTTTTTATTTTTATTCCAAGCGTATGAGCTGCCCAACCTAAATGAGTTTCAAGTATTTGACCTATATTCATGCGTGAGGGTACGCCTAATGGGTTCAACACTAACTCTACTGTTGTTCCATCTGGTAAAAAAGGCATATCCTCTTCAGCCATTATACGAGATACAACGCCTTTATTTCCATGTCTACCTGCCATTTTGTCCCCTTCAGATAATTTTCTTTTTTGAGCAATATAAACACGAGCAAGTTTCTTTACGCCAGGAGACAAATCGTCTCCATTTTCAACAGAAAAAATTTTTACATCAACAACTTTTCCTGCTCCACCGTGAGGAACTCCGAGAGAAGTATTACGCACTTCTCTCGCTTTCTCTCCAAAAATCGCTCTCAGCAATTTTTCTTCAGCAGATAGTTCTGTTTCTCCTTTTGGTGTAACTTTACCTACTAAAACATCTCCCGCCCTTACATCTGCTCCTATTCGTATAATTCCATATTCATCTAAATCCTTTAAAGAATCCTCAGAGACATTAGGAATATCTCTTGTAATTTCTTCTGGCCCCAACCTTGTATCTCGAGCTTCACAATCATATTCTTCAATATGTATAGACGTAAAAATATCATCTTTAACAAGTTTTTCTGATATTAATATAGCATCTTCGTAATTATATCCTTCCCAAGGCATAAAAGCGACAAGAACATTATATCCTAACGCTAATTCCCCGTAATCGGTTGCAGGTCCATCTGCTACAAGTTGACCAGCTTTAATAATATTCCCTTTAGCAACTAGCGGTTTTTGATTTATACAGGTCCCTTGGTTTGATCTTACAAATTTTTCTAATTTATATATATCCTTTCCGCCTATATCACGCGAAATAATAATTTCGTAAGAAGATACTTTTTCTACAATTCCGTCAAATTTAGCTCTAACCATTACACCAGAATCCATTGCCGCTTTAGCTTCAACTCCGGTTCCCACTAAGGGAGCTTGCGTTTTTAATAAAGGAACTGCCTGACGTTGCATATTAGCCCCCATTAATGCTCTGTTCGCATCGTCATTCTCTAAAAACGGAATCATTGCCGTCGCAATCGATACCACTTGTTTCGGCGAAACATCCATGTAATCTACCATATCGGCAGGTACTATTAAAACATCATGTCCATGCCTTGCAGTAACTCTTAAGTTTATAAACCAATTATTTTCATCAAGCGGTTCATTTGCTTGACTTATGATCATCTCATCTTCTTCATCTGCAGATAAATATACTACTTCATCGGTAACAATTCTTTTTTTCTTATCAACTTTACGATAAGGTGTTTCAATAAAACCATATTTATTAATTTTCGCATATGTGGAAAGTGACCCTATTAATCCTATATTCGGTCCTTCAGGAGTTTCTATAGGACACATACGTCCGTAATGAGAATGATGTACGTCTCTAACCTCAAAACCAGCTCTTTCTCTACTTAGTCCTCCTGGCCCCAATGCACTCAAACGGCGCTTATGTGTTAATTCGCTTAAGGGATTAGTCTGATCCATAAACTGAGATAATTGACTTGACCCGAAAAACTCTTTTATTGTTGCAGCTACTGGTCTAGAATTGATTAAAGACTCTGGTGTTATATCATCTTGATCCTGTAATGTGGTAATTCGTTCACGAACAACGCGTTCCATTCTTGCTAAACCAATTCTGAGCTGATTGTGCAATAATTCACCAACTGATCGTAGACGACGATTACCAAGGTGGTCAATATCATCAATTGCCCCCTCGTGTTCATTTAAAACTAACAAATAATTTATAGCAGCTACAATATCTTCACAAGTAAGCAGTTGACCCCCTTCTTCCCCTTCAGCTACTGTGCAAAATAAATTTATTATATTACCCTCACCAGAAACGATATTAAATTTCACAAAAGGTTTATCTTTTATAATGCCGCTCTTAACAATAGCATTTATTATTTTCTCATCTACAATAGAACCAGTTTTTACTATTACTTCTCCCGTATTTTTATTGACAATAGACTCTGCTAAACGCTTACCTCTTAAACGACGTTTCCAATTTATTTTTTTATTTATTTTATAGCGACCTACTTTAGCTAAGTCATAACGTTTTTCATCAAAAAACAATGTTTTTATTAACGTTTCAGCATTATCGATAACTAATGGTTCCCCCGGCTTCATTCTTTTATAAATTTCTAAAAGGGCTTCATCCTTATTTGTAGTAAAATCTTTTTCTAGTGTTCTTCGAATACGTTGATCTCCACAAAATAATTCAACTATATCACCATTTGATATTCCATCAATAACTGCTTTCAGAAAAATAGTTACAGGGATTTTACGTTCTCTATCAATTCTTATATTTATAATATCTTGTGTATCTTGTTCTAATTCTATCCAGGCTCCTCTATTCGGTATAATCTTGGCCTCATAAGTTGTTTTATTATTCACATCAACATTTTTACTAAAATACAAGCCTGGAGATCTAACCAATTGACTTACAATTACTCGTTCCGCTCCATTAACAATAAACGTACCATTTTCAGTCATCAATGGGAAATCGCAGAAAAAAACCTCTTTTTCTTTTTCTACAATTTTTCCATTTTCATATTTTTTTCGCAATTTAACATTAATACGCAACGGGGCACAATATGTAGCATCTCTCTCTATGCATTCAAATTCTAAATATTTTTCTTCTCCTAAAAAAAAGTCTCCCAACTCCAATTCAAAATTACCTGTAAAATCTTTTATTGGAGATATTTCTCGTAATGCTTCACGCAATCCTTCAGTAATAAAGTTAGCATATGAATTTTTTTGTATTTCAATTAAATCTGGCATTCCTATAGGTTCTCTAATTTTAGAAAAACTATATCTTATACGTTTACCTGAAAGAACGGGATTCAACATTATATTTATCACCTCTTATTCTATAAATAAAAATCAACAAACTAAAACAAGCAAGGCCGTATTAATAACCTTGCTTTCCTTACTTAACAAACTATCCTCCGTACATGATATTGTGATATGCACAAAAACACCCTATCAAAACAAACAATATTTAATATATATATTATAAAAATAATAATTTGTCAATTTATATTAATTGTACTTTCAAAAAAATTTATTTAAAAAATTGTTAGATAGTCAATTTTTTCATCAATTGTTTGCTATCACTATAAAATATTTCATAGAACTTATCTTTATTTTTTCCCTGTTCTACTATATTTCCCTTTATTACACTCAAAATGACTAAAAAAAATATTAAATCAAACTTAACATTACATGTAGGCAGCCCTCCATTCGCAAATTTCAATACATTCGTTCACATTTAACCAAGACAGGGATAAACTACTTGACGGAAATGCAATCAAAATAAGTACGTAAATCTATAAACAGCATAAACTAATATAAATTGAATAGTTAACCAAAACAGCAACCAATAAAATGGGCTATGACATATAGCTTCACCTCTAGTTATATAATTATTTATCCATAGCATACATGTCCGCTTTTTAAAACTGCTCATCTATGATTTTCTAATTTTATTTTTTATATTGTGTTTTTATAAATTTTTTCTATTAAACCTCCAACCATAAAGTAACTTTTTTATTCAATATTACTTGGGGAACCTATATATTTTTCAACTTCAGCTTCTAATAAGAATTATACTGTAATTTGTTGAGTTTTGCTATTCAATTCTTACAGTTTCTGTATAGTATATATTAAATTAATAATTATAAAAATTATAGTGTACTATATATTTTTCTCATAAACTTTATTTCCTGCGATATATACGTGCTTAATAGAACGATCGTCCCCCAGCGTCATTTGTAAAAATAATAAATCAAATATAGATTTACATTGAGTGGATCTCCATGAAATTTGTTCTGTCGCACAATTATCAAGTACTACCAAATCTGCTATTAATCCTTTTTCAATATTTCCTACCTCTTTATCTATTCCTAAGTTAAGTGCCGCACCTTTTGTACACATATAAAACGCATACGAAGGATGTAAAGAGAAATTATTTAATTGAGCTATTTTGTATGCTGCATCCAACGTATTTAACATTGATAGCCTATTCCCACCGCTAAAATCAGTTGCAATATTTACTTTTAGTCCATAATTAACCATTGCATTTACATCTAAAAGACCGCTTCCTAAAAACAAATTAGAATTTGGTGAATGTGCAATTATCGAGTTTGTCTCTTTTAAAAGTTTTTTTTCTCGTTCACATAAATATATAGAATGAGCAAAAATACTACGATTACTTAATAATCCATAATAATCGTATATATCTAAATAATCTCTTCTTTCAGGGAAAAGTTCTCTAGCTCTGGCTACTTCAGAAATATTTTCAGATAGGTGAGTATGAAAATATACTCCTATGTTCCTATTTTGTTTAAATAATTCTCCTATTTTTTCCATTTGTTCATGACTACTAGTAAGAGCAAATCTATCTATAACGGCGTATTTTGCACGTCCTCTATTATGCCATTTATTAATTAAGTTCTGAGCATCACCATAGGCAGTTTTTGTCGGCAATGATAATTTCTCCGGAATATAACAATCCATAAAGACAGTGCCTGTAATTACCCCCATATTTAACTTTTCCGCAGCTGCAAATAAAGCTTCAGCGGAGCAAGGATAAGAAGTAGAAAAAGATACAGAATAAGTTATTCCGTTTTTAATACTCTCATTTAGAAATATTTCAGCAATCTTTTTCGCATAGAAAGGATCACTCATCTTTATTTCAGCAGGAAAAGTATACTGATTCAACCATTCTAATAGTTGTTCGCCATATGAACCAGCTGTATCAACTTGAACAAAATGACTATGAGAATCTATAAAACCAGGTAAAATTAATGAATCATTATATTTTTCTATTTTCATATCTTTATCAATTAACCCTTTATTGATTATTTCTTCTGTTGGACCAAATTCTATGATTTTGCCATTTTCAATTATCACTATCCCATTTGTGCAATAATCAATAGCTTTTTCTGGACCTACTTTAAAAGGGTTATCCTGAAATCTTACATACGCACCTTTAATCGCAAACCGATTTTTTTTAATTTGCATAAGTTTTCTCTCCTTATGAAAAGATTATTGATAAAACGCTGAAGTAATATAAATATTCAAACGTTTTTTATATTTTACTTCTCCTAATCTATTTTTCGCATGACTTTCCTATAAGTATTTTCCCTATTTATAATAATATGTAAGCTTCTTAAAATTATAGGCTCAACATTATCCGATTCGTCAAGTAAATTATTAGATAAATCGCTTACTAAATGATAAGGATAATCACAAAATCTATTTTCTAACATTTTTATTCCAGATATTAATTATTTTTCCTAATTTTTAACTTTTTTCGATTAGCATAATAAATTATTTTAGTTATTCTCCCATATATAACTGCTTATATTTCTGTATAAAATCTCTTGCATTTCTTATAACCGTCGATATTTCAAAATGAGAAACCTCCCCTCCATATTAATAATTCATCTAATATTACCGAAAATTATCTCTTTTTTCGTAACAATATTTCCTCTTTATATTGCTAAAGTCATAGGCGTTCTTCTTTAAAAACATTTTTGCCAAATAACTAATTATAAAAAATTAACAATATATTTTTCCACCATGCTTATAGGCCTATAAGACTGTTTTGCTTTCTTCAAATTAGGAATACCCATATCCTCTTCACGATTTATGTAAACAGTATTACTCCATTCATTTTGAATAAAATAACGATTTATTGCCTGATAAATACCCGCAATATTAGTATTTGCCTTTTCTATATGAATAACAGCGATATCAGGACATAATAATTCACCAAAAGAAAACGCTTCTATTGTTCCATTTATTAAAATAGCTCCACCTTTAATATCCAAAATATCCCAATGAGTTAATATTTCTAAAATTCCTTTTCGTTCATGTTTTAATAATATATTATCCAAATTATTCTTATTCATCCATCTATCAACACATTTTATTACTTGCTGCGTCATGCTACTATTTAATCGCTTATACTCTGCATTAAAGTATAAGCGATTAAATTTATTTATATTTCCTCTTTTTTTCTCATATTTGCGTCCAGATAAATTTAATAGATCGTCAGTTCTATATAAATAATCAAAAAAATCTGGTAGAGGAACTATTTCTACATTTGAATTATTTTTAATCTGCGTAACAATTTCTTTTGGAACTGCCCTGAAAATTACTTTTTTCTCTCCTAATGCGAGTATTACTTTTAATACATTTTCAGGTTTCCCTATTGGTGAAATATAAAACGTTTGATTTTTTAATTTTCCTCTTATAAGCAATGTATCCATAAGTTCACAAAATTCTAAACAAAGAAAGTCCCGCCAAATAAGGAAATACGTAAAAGTAAACTCAGAAATACCGTAACAATGTTTATAGATATATTTATCAAAAAGAGATTTATCAAAAATAGTTATTTGATTAAATTTAGTTTCTTGCATACATATTTCCTTATATAATTTCAAAATCATATATTTTTTTTGAACGTGTTCTTTTATGTTTATCTAGAATAACTTTTCTAAGTCGTATATTTTTTGGAGTTACTTCAATAAGCTCATCATCATTTATCCATTCTAATGATTGTTCTAAACTCATTATATGTGGAGTATATAATCTTATAGCTTCGTCTGCATTACTACTTCTTATATTTGTAACGTGCTTTTTTTTACATGGATTAGTATCTATATCCATTTCACGACTATTTTCTCCAATAACCATCCCCTCATAAACATTTTTACCAGGTTCTATAAATATAACTCCACGAGCTTGAATGCTATAAATTCCATATTCAGTGGTTTCTCCTTGCTCAAATGCAATAATAGCCCCGCGAATCCTTCCTTGAATCTCACCTTTAAAAGGGGCATATCCATGAAATACATGGTTCATTATTCCATTCCCTTTAGTACTTGTTAAAAACTCAGAGCGAAAACCGATAAGCCCACGTGCAGGTATAAGAAATTCTAGACGCATATAACCATCCAATTCAAACATATTTATCATCTCAGCCTTTCTATTTCCAATTATTTTCATCACTACACCCGTAAATTCTTGAGGAATATCTATAGTTAAAAACTCTAACGGCTCACATTTTTTGTTATCTATATATTTATAAATTACTCTAGGTTTTCCTACCTGAAATTCATAGCCTTCACGCCGCATTGTCTCTATTAATATACTCAAATGAAGTTCTCCTCTACCACATACTTCAAAACTATCGGCACTATTCGTCTCGTGAACCCTTAAACTTACATTAGATTCTAACTCACGAAATAATCTTTGTCTTAAATGGCGTGAAGTAATAAATTTTCCTTCTTTTCCTGCAAAAGGACTATTATTAACTGAAAATAGCATACTTAATGTAGGGTTATCTATTTTAATAGCAGGTAATGGTTCTGGATTGTCAAAATCAGCAATAGTATCTCCTACAGTAAATTCATTCAATCCCACTATAGAAACGATGTCTCCCATTGACGCTTTTTGTCTTTCTATTCGTTTCAATCCTTCATAAACATAAAGCTTTCCTATCTTTGTCTTTCTTTCTATATCTCCATTGGCAATCATAACATCTTGCCCACATTGTATTTCCCCTCTAACAATCCTACCTATTGCAATTTTACCCATATAGTCGTCATAATCAACCATAGTAATCATCATTTGCAGCGAGTTATGCTCATCTCCTTTAGGACACGGAACTATATTTATAATAGTTTCAAACAATGGTTTTAAATCCGAATTTTCTTGTTCCATAGAAATCTTAGCTACGCCCTTGTTAGCAGCTGAATAAATAATAGGAAAATCTAAATTAGTGTTAGGGTCGAGCTCGATAAATAACTCTAAAATTTTATCTAACACATCGTGAACTCGTTGATCCGGTCTATCAATTTTATTTATTACAACAATAGGTTTTAATTTTTGTTCTAAAGCCTTACGTAAAACATATTTAGTCTGCGGCATAGGTCCTTCAAAAGCATCTACAAGTAATAATACTCCATCTACCATATTCAAAACACGTTCAACTTCACCTCCAAAATCAGCATGTCCAGGGGTATCTACAATATTTATTTTTATATTCTTGTAAATAACTGCGGTGTTTTTTGCGAGAATAGTAATTCCACGCTCTCTCTCTAAATCTGTAGAGTCTAAAACTCTATCCATAACTAATTCGTTTTTACGAAAAATGCCACTTTGTTTAAGCATACTATCTACAAGAGTAGTTTTACCATGATCAACATGTGCTATTATAGCAATATTTCTTATATCTTTACGTTCTTGTTTCGACATTATTACCTTTCTTATAATCTTTTTTATACTTAAATTTTTATATAATCTTGTTCATTATAAACTAATGGAAAAATGGCAATATCAATTTATCATATAAACCAAGCAATAATTCTGCGCTTATAAGAATTATTATCGCCCATTCAAGTCTATTACCTCGTTTCGCATATGCTAATGCCGTAAAAACATCTGTTATTTCTTTTAAAGTATCAATCTTATTTTGTGACCTTACAAACCTTTCTTCAATTTCAAACCATTCGCTTAATTTTTCAAATACTTCACTTGCTTTTTCATTTTCCCAGGTTATTTCAGGTTTATCTAATATGGCGACAAACGAAATCGTATCTAATTTAAACTCTAAAACATTTGCTGACATTGCTGCTAATTGATTATCGTTTGTAACTAATTTCCCTGCATGTAAATTTGCTACAACATCATTAGTTTCATCAAGCAATATATCGATAGCGTGTTCGATCCGTTCCAACGCTACAGATTTAGCCAAAACAGTAGCTATCATTTCAGGTAAAAAATCAAAAAAATCTTTAACTTGCATATATTCAAAATCAAATTGTTCGTCTGCCGTTTTTAATACACCAAGTTTATATTCGTCAAAAAATTCACCATCAAAAACATTTATTCTTCTTTCTATTTTCTTTAAATAATTTAACATATCTGTTTTTTCATGTTCTTGAAAATTAACAAAAGTTATACTTCCGAAAGGGAAAATATATACTTGTTTCTCCTTAGGTTCTTTAATTATACCTTTTAAATGTTCTTCATTTAATTTTATAGAATCATCCAATTTTAGCTTACGTTTAATACCAAAATGATTAGCTATAAACTGCAAATTTATTTCCGGTGCTAGTACATAAACTCTAAAATTAAATTCTTTCATCCTTTTTCCTCGTTTTTTTAGGAGTTATAATACTTACAATATTTATTCACTATACATATTCTACATTTTGGTCTTCGAGAAATACAGATAATACGTCCATGATATACTAACCAATGATGAACATTGCTCCAATATTTTTTGCAAATAATATTTTTTGAATCTTTTTCTACTTGCTTAACTGTTTTTCCATCGCTAAATCCTAATCTTTTTGCAACTCGAAAAACATGAGTATCTACAGCAAAAGCAGGTTTTCCAAAGCCAACACTTAAAATAACATTTGCTGATTTTAATCCAATTCCTGGTAACTCTATTAAAGATTCATAAGTATCAGGAATATTTCCTTTATATTTTTTCACAATAATTGCGCATAAATTAAGTATGTTAGCAGCTTTTATACGAAATAAGCCCACGTCTCTAATAAAATTTTCTAATTGTAATTGTGTTAATTTTAACATACTTTCTGGTGAATCATATTCAGAAAATAATCTTTTTGTTGCTATATTGACTTGTTTATCAGTGCTTCGAGCACCAAGTAAAACCATTATCGTAAGTTCAAAAACCGAATTAAATTTTAACAAACTATCTGTTTTGTCATAATTTGTTTTTAAAAATTTAATAATTTTATTTACAATATTCTTATCCATTTATCTACTTTATTATTTAATAATACTTTCTTATTACTTAATATTTCTCTTTTCATTTATTTGGCCAAAATGATATTCATAAATTTTTTCTTTTAAATATTATTTAAATTAGTTATCATGTTGTTCAATAGATAAAAAAATTTGTTCCTCATCTTGATCATAATCAAATAATTCAGCATAACGACCCCATGCTATTAAAACTTCCATTTGTTTTTCAGCCTCCTTATCTCCTAAGATTCTAGCTAAAATGGTTTTAAAAAAATAAATATCTATACGACGATTTATTTTCGATTCCAAAATAGTCAACATACGCAATATAAAAGGTATATTTTTTATTAGTTGTTCTTTAAATATCTCTTTGCGTTCTAATACACTAGCCTGAGCGAACTTTATTCCCTCTTTAGTTAACTCTATGTCTCCTTCTTCCACCCTAGCAAACTTCAATATTTCAGCAGCATTTACTATTGGGAAAAAATCCTCTACGTCCATCATAAATCGTTCAGCTAATTTATATAAATCAGTTTTTTCGTTTACATCTTCTAATAATTCCAAAAAACCTGTAAGTGCTCCAGCAGTTACAAAAGGTAATTCAAATATTTTTTTTACTTGTAAAACAATACTTTCTTCATCAGTAGATTTTCGTTTTGTCATTACAGCATAAATATAATCAACTAAAGTTATAAATTCAGGAGATTTTTTATCTCTCCAACGTGGAATATCAATAAGTATATCTTGCAATATTTTACCCGGATTTGATGATAATATTACTACTCTATCTGCCATGTAAACTGCTTCCTCTATGCTATGCGTTACTAATATTATAGCCTTCGTAGGTATTTTTCTTTCTAACCATAATTCTAGTAAATCACGACGTAAATTTTCAGCAGTTAAAACATCTAATGCAGAAAACGGCTCATCCATTAATAAAACATCGGGCTCACTTACAAGAGCACGTCCTATTCCTACACGTTGGCGCATACCACCTGATAATTCTTTAGGATAAGCGTTTTCATAACCATCTAATCCAACCATATCAATTACACGCATTGCTTTTTCTTTTTTTTCTTCTTCAGTAATATTTTTTAATTCTAACCCAAGAGTAACATTTTCTAAAACAGTAAGCCATGGAAATAAAGCAAAAGACTGAAAAACTATAGCAACACCCGGATTTACATTTCTAATAGGTTTACCTAAATAACAAACCTCTCCTTTCGATACAGATACCAACCCAGAAATAAGTCTAAGCAATGTCGATTTACCTGATCCTGATGGTCCAAGGATAGCTAAAAAATCATTTTCTTTTATTTTGATATTAATGTTTTCAAGTACATTAGACTTAGCTCCTCCTGGCATCGTAAATTCTTTACAAACATCATTAATTTCAATAAGTATTTTATTCATAAAAACTCCAATAATTATAAATGATATTTTTCCTCAGCTAAAATGTATAATTTTCGCCAAATAAAATTATTCATAAAAATTACAAATATACATATAACACTTATACCTAAAATAATACTATTCCAATCTCCTTTACTTGTAGCATCAGTTATAAAAGACCCTAATCCTGTGGCCCTTAAAGTGACGTTATGCCAATTAACAACCTCGGAAACTATACTAGCATTCCAAGCTCCCCCTGATGCTGTAATTGCTCCTGTTATTAAATGAGGGAAAATACTAGGTAAAATTAATGTTTTCCATTTTTTCCAACCATAAAGTTTAAAAATTGCTCCTGCTTCATGCAAATCGTTAGGAATAGACATTGCACCAGCTATAACATTAAATAGTATATACCACTGAGTTCCTAATAGCATTAACATAACACACCCAATTTGAAAATTAAACTTCACTTTTAAAAACAAAATTGTAATAAAAGGAAATAACATATTGGCAGGAAAAGACGCCGCTATTTGAATAAGAGGCTGCAGCATTCTCGCCGCTTTTTGATTAGTACCTATCCATACACCTAAAGGTATTGTCCAAAAAGCTCCTAACAAAATCGCAGCTAAAACACGCAAAAAAGTATATAATCCGTACAAAAACATGTTTAAAACTTTACTATATCCTAAAGCCAGTACAATTTTTATATCGATTAAAATTATTTTTAAAGAAAACACAAAAATAAAAATAAAAAATAATATTTTAAAAAACATATTCAGCAATTTACCTTGATTTGTACTATAAACTTTGATCACCATATTATCTGTAAAACAAGCAAATTTATTAATAATCTTCTCAAAAAAATTTAAAATAGGACGAAAAATATAAGCAGATAAAAAAACAACTATGGAAGATCCATATAATATATCGTAAACCCAACTTGTTGTATTTTCTTTAGCTTCTGAAAACTCCATTTTAAATTTTTGGCTCCAAAGAACAAGAGGGCGCCAAAAAAATTGATCAACAATAGTAATCATAAAAATCATTGCTAAAATTGAATATACAACCCCCTTAAAATTTCCCTGTATAATTGCAAGGGACAAATAGGAACCTACGCCAGGTAACATAATATTTTCTTTTAAAACAAGTACTGACTCAGATGCTGCTAAAAAAAACCAAGCTCCCCCAAAAGACATCATACTATTCCATACAAGTCCTATTATAGAATAAGGGATTTCCAAACATAAAAATCTCTTCCACCAATTTAAACGCAAGATCATAGAAGCTTCCATTAAATCTTTGGGTAAAGTAATCATAGAATTATAAAAACTAAAGGTCGTATTCCAAGTTTGAGCAGTGAAAATAATAAAAATCGAAGAAATCTCAACTCCGAGTAAACTATGTGGAAAAAGCGAAACGAATAATGGAAGTGTTGCAGCTAAAAAACATAATACTGGAATAGATTGTAATATATCCAATATAGGAATCATGATTTTACCTGCAATTTTGTTTTTTGCAGCTAAATAACCATAAAAAACAGAAAAAATTATTGAACCAAAATAAGCAAGAAGCATCCTACTAATAGAGCGAATTGCATAATAAGGCAAATTCCAAGGAGATAAAGAAACGGCAATTTTATCAGTATTAGGGTTAAAAGGGGCATTCATTCCTGATCCTATTTGAATTATTGTATATAAAAAGGACAAGATAAACATAATAATAAC
This sequence comes from uncultured Negativicutes bacterium, assembly GCA_963721525.1. Taxonomy (GTDB): domain Bacteria; phylum Bacillota; class Negativicutes; order JBAXTZ01; family JBAXTZ01; genus CAVRJL01. The sequence continues at coordinate 100,675 of CAVRJL010000016.1, read as the reverse complement.
TATATCTTGCCAATTAAAGCGTCTTGTCATAACTTGGTTATTATATATAGTCATAACAATTACCCTTTCCATAAACTAATAAACCCCTTTCGCTTACGCAAAAAGGGCTTACCTTGTCATTTTACGTTTATTATTCTACTCAACCACTACATTATAAAGTTTATTCGATACATAGTCAATACGGAAATAAAAATTTTTATAACTACAGTTATTCTGATTGCAATTGACGTATAAGTCATTTATTTTAATGTTACTTAAATTATACTGAAACTTGCTGCAAATAACGCGGCAAAAACATATAAAAGAGGATGAACTGTTTTAAACTTACCTAATCCTAAACGGATTATTACAAAAGTAATTATTCCAAGACCTACTCCACTAGCAATACTATAACTTAAAGGTATACCAATTATAATTATAAAAGATGCTAATGATTCATCAAAATTTTTCCAATCTATTTCCGCAACATTTCTTGCCATAAAATAAGCAACCATTAATAATGCTGGCGTAGTTATTGCTGGACAAGAACCTATAGATTTTGCTACAGGTTGAAAAAATGCGCAAAGCATAAAAAATAACGCAGTAAAAATGGCAGTTAGGCCTGTCCTGCCACCTACTGCTATCCCAGCTCCTGATTCAATATATACAGCCGAAGGACTACTTCCCACAAAAGATGCAAAAATCGAAGTTACAGAATCAGATAAAAAAGCAGACTTGTCTTTTTCCATTTTTCCATTTTTCAATAATCCTGCTTGAGTAGTTAATCCAATTAATGTTCCTGTAGTATCAAACATTAAAATTAATAGCAATAGGAGAATAGGTAAAAATACATGTAGATTATTAAAAGCACTAAAATTAATTTGCATAAAAGTTTCAGTAACACCGCTTGGCAAAGATATAAAAGATTTAGGTATAGGCATAAGTTTAGCAAAGAATGCAATCACTGCACTCATAATCATTGCGATAAAAATGCCGCCTGGAATATTTTTTATTGACAAAATAGCTGCCAAAAAAAATCCAAACAACGCTAGCAATACCATTGGGCTAGTTATTTTCCCAAGATGGACTATAGTCCCACCACCACTTTCAATAATTCCTGCGCCACTTAATCCAATTATTCCGATAAATAAACCAATACCAGCAACAATAGCATGCTTAAGATTGTCTGGTATGGCTACTATAATATTTCTCCTAAGTTTAGTTAACGAAATAAGCGAAAACAAAACCCCCGTCACAAAAACAATAGCCATACCTTCTTTCCATGTAACCCTATTATTAGTATTTAATACAATACTAAATACAAAGTACGCCAACGTCCCCACCCCCGGAGCTATAGCTATAGGGTAATTAGAAGTCAGACCAATCAGTACGGTTCCAAAACATGCCACTAAAATCGTACCTATATAAGTTCCATTAAAAGGCATACCCGCTTTTTGGAGTAAACTAGGCACTACTACAAGTATATAAGACATAGAAACAAAAGTAGTCAACCCAGCCACAAACTCACCACTAATTGTAGTATTATTGCTTTTTAATTTAAAGAATCTTTCTAACATCTCTCTTCCTCACTTAATTTTTCATTAATGATAAATACCCCTCCCCAAACCTATTATAACTTAATTATATTGTTATATACAATATAATTAAACTAATTTTTAAAAATATACTATTAAAATTTTTATAAGTCACTTCAGCCTTGAATTTCAACATATATTAGCTAGGTATTGTTGAAAACTAATATCCCGATAAAGCTAACTTGTTTGTAAATGAAACTTAAATAGGGGTTTATTATTAAAAATAAATTGAAACATAATAGTTTTAACAAATGATATATGAAGAGTAGCTATAATAGAAAATCAATATACAGATATTAAATCAAAAAAATATATGAATCTTCAGCTACTACTATATTATGGTAATCACATTTATATAAATAAAGATCAAGAAAATATTTATGAAACAGTTTACTTTAAATCGCATAAAAATAATATTACTATTACAGGTAAAATGTCATTAAGCTCTTTATGTAGTCAAAAATTATCAAACATATATACTAAGGGGAATTGTGATTCTATTGTCTCCAGTGATACCTCTTTTATTGGGTTATCAAAAAATTAATATTCCTATTTTAAAATAGCCGATATAATTAAAAAACTCTTTTTAAATAGGTCTATATCTGTATATTATATTCTTCGATATGTTAATTCTATAAATAAAATATTTATCACATTAGATTCAACTTATTATCTTTCTTCATTTATATATTTAATTAATTCATTTATAATTTTATCTTTTATTTCATCTAAATTTCCTTTTTGAGTAAAGCCTGCACTATTAAAATGTCCGCCGCCGCCAAATGAAGTTGCAAATTTTACTGCATTATAAACGCTAAATCTCAGGCTTACTTTTACTAACTTATATTCGACTTCTTTAAATAAAACTGCTGCTTCTATTCCTTTTGAGTACCGAGCATAATTTACATAATTTTCGTTTTCAAGCCCTATTTCTTTATAAAGTTTATTATTTATTGTTAGAATTCCTATGTTTTTATTGTATATTTCAAATGTATTTAATACTTTTGCCAAACATTTAACTTGATGCGGTAATCTGCTTTTCAAAAACTCTGCTACTCTTTGTGGATTTACTCCAAACTTAATTAAGTTTCCTGCAATTAATAATGTTTTTTTTGTCGTATTTCCAAACCCGAAATACCCTGTATCTGAAACAATCGACACATAAAGACATTCTGCTATTTGCGGAGTTATCTTTTGTTCCATATATTGCAGCAAATCATAAACTAATTCTCCGCATGCTCCAGCCTTATTATCTAATATATTGACATCCGCACATTCTTTATTTCCTATATGGTGGTCAATATTCAGCTTTTTTAAAGAATTAACTATTGTACCATACGAACCACAACGATTATCTTGTATTGCATCTTTATCAACTATAATAAACAAATCACAATTTATAGTCTCTCCTTTCAGTTGTTTTATTTTTTTAGCACCTACTAAAAATTTAAAATTATGAGCTATCTCTTCGTTTAAGATCATTATAGCTTCTTTTTTTTTGTCTTGTAACATATTATACAAGGCTAACATCGAACCTAATGCATCCCCATCGTGAAATAAATGACAAGTCAATACTATTGTTTTAGCACTTTCTATAACTTGTCTTGCCTTAAATAAATTAAGCATATAATCTCGCTTATAGCCTAGATCCATTAATATCCTCTAATATCTTTTGGATTTGCGCTCCCCATTTTGATGACTCGTCAATTTTAAAAGCTAATTCAGGAGTAAACCTTATACCTAAATATTTACCTATATGAGAACGAATATACCCTTTAATTTTTTCTAAACTCTTCACTATTTCCATATCTTTATATTTGCTATTCAATGTAGAAAAATAAACTTTGGCGAAACGTAAATCGTTTGACACTTCTACTTTAGTTATTGTAACAAAACCAATAATACGGGGATCCTTTATTCCTGATATTAATAATTTACTTATTTCTTGTTTTATAAATTTTTGAATTTTTTCCACTCTAATGTGGCTCATGATTCCTCCCTGAAAATTTTATAACTAATTAATTAAAAATTTATTTGATATTAATTAGTTATAAAATAAAATAAAATACAATCCTTCCATTTTATTAGCACGAGGGATTATATTATTAAATTATTGTCCTATTTGTTCCAAAATAAATACTTCTAATACGTCTCCTTCATGCAACTCTCTGAATTTTTCCAAAACTATACCGCACTCATATCCTTGAGTTACTTCTTTGGCATCATCTTTAAATTTTTTTAACGATTCTATTTTTCCTTCATGTAAAACTATATTTTCTCTAATAAGTCTTCCACTTGCTTGGTTTGTTACTTTTCCTTCAATTACATAACTACCAGCAAAAATACCTTTTGAAGTATTGAATATTTTTCGAATTTCAACTTTACCCAATATTACTTCACGATATTCAGGCTTAAGCATACCTTTTATAGCTGATTCAACGTCATTTATAGCGTCATAAATGACTCTATAAAGCCTTATATCAACTTTTTTATCATCCGCCACTTTACGAGCATTCACGTCTGGTCTTACATTAAACCCAAGTATAAGAGAATTTCCTGCAGCAGCCAAATTTACATCAGATTCAGTAATCGCACCCACCCCTGAATGTATAATATTAATTCGTACTTCCTCGTTTTTTATTTGTAATAAAGATTGCTTTAATACCTCCACGGATCCTTGTGCATCAGCCTTTATAAGTATATTTAAATCTTTCAGTTTACCTTCTTTGATTTGTTTAAATAAATCATCCAAAGAAACAATTGAAGATACTTTTTGTTCATCAACCTTTTTCCTAGCTAAACGCTTTTCAACAACGTTTCTAGCAATTTTTTCTTCAACACAAAAAACTGTGTCGCCTGCTTTCGGAACATCATTTAAGCCAAGCACCTCTACAGGAGTAGAAGGTCCTGCTTTTTTTATTTTTTCAGCGTTATCATTAAACATTGCACGAACATTACCATAAGTTAAACCTGCAATTATTGTATCTCCAATATTAAGAGTACCTTTCTGTATTAATACTGTAGCGACGGGACCTCGTCCTTTGTCAAGTTTTGCCTCGATAATTAATCCTTGAGCCGGGCGGTTATAATTAGCTTTAAATTCATTTATTTCTGACAGAAGTAAAACCATTTCTAATAATTCATTTATTCCTGTTTTTTTTACAGCAGAAACAGATACTATTATCGTATCCCCGCCCCAATCTTCCGATTGTAAACCATATTCAACAAGTTCTTGCTTTATTTTATCTGGATTAGCTCCTTCTTTATCTATTTTATTTATAGCTACAATAATAGGAACTTTAGCATCTTTAGCATGGTTAATTGCTTCAATGGTTTGCGGCATAACCCCGTCATCAGCCGCGACAACAAGTATCGCTATATCTGTCGCTTTAGCTCCACGTGAACGCATCGCCGTGAAAGCTTCATGTCCAGGAGTATCTAGAAAACATATTTTTTTTTCGTTATAAACAACTTGATATGCACCAATATGTTGAGTTATTCCACCTGCTTCGCCAGCAGCTACTCTCGTAAAACGTATAGCATCAAGTAAAGAAGTTTTACCATGATCAACATGACCCATAACCGTAACAACTGGCGGGCGACTTTGCAAATCTTTCTCTGAATCAATTATTTTTTCAACTTCATACGAATCTGTTTCAGGAGGTAATTTAGTAACAGTTACTCCGTATTCTTCACCTATTATAGCTGCAATTTCTATATCTATTTCTTGATTAAGAGTCGCCATTACACCATGTTTCATTAATTTCATTATAATTTGTCCGGCAGTAACTCCTATTTTTGAAGCAAATTCATTTACCGGTATACTATCTATTAATTTTATTTCTTTTGGTCTTGTTTTAGGAATATGAGGATTATCTGTCCCTCCTGTTTTTATTTTAGGTTTAAAATACTTATTGATACTACCTAAATTTTCGCCTTCTTTTTTACGCTGATCTATTCGTTTATTTTTTTCAGAGCTTGAATATGATTTGCGGCCTATTAATTTTTTTGAAATCTCTATTTTTATTGGCAAAACAGCCGACTTTTTTTGATGTACATTACTACTTAAATTAGTTTGCACCAGCTGAGATGTTTGTTCTTTTCTTCTAAAAGTTTGTTCTTTATTATCAATTTGAGGTGTTTTTTTTATCGGAATAGATTTCTTTTGTGGTACGAAAACATTAGGGATATTTCTTTTTTTTTCGAAATCTTTTTCTTCTTTTTTTATAAACTTTTTCTTAGGACAATTTTCAGTTTTTACAATTTCTTTATGTTGACAATATTCTTTAGATAATATTTTTTCTTTTAGAGGAGTTTGTTGTGAATAGTATTGTTTAAATTTTGAAGGAAAGATATTATCCTTTAATTCATTTTCGGATGTACGTTTTTGTTTTTCTAGCCATTCACGTTGTTCACGTGTCATTTTAGGAAGCTCCTGTTGATTTTTAGGAGATTTAGTAATTCTAGCGTTTATTTCCAAAATTTTTTTAGAATCATAACGATGTTTTGTATCTAGTCCTATTGTGACACGCCTTGTATAAGAATGGTTCCTTACTTGGGTTTTATTTACTTCTTTTATTTCCAATTCTTGTTTTATTATATTTTTTTCAATACAATACTTTTCTTTTCTCTCTTTATCTGAAAATTGCGGCAAAGAATAAATAATCGTTACCTCACTATCACTTAACCCGCTAAAAGTGCTTTTTTTTGAAACTCCATTATCTTTTAATAACTCGATTAGTTTTTTAGTATCAACTCCCAATTTTTTAGCCAATTCATATACACGCATTAATTAATATACCCCCAGCTACTATTAGCTTGCCGAAAGTTAAATTCTCATCCGCATTAATAGCATTTTTTTTTAGTTTTTTCCATTCAATTTGATGAATAATATTTATTAAAAACACCTCTTTTTTTCACCTATTTTTACTATTTCTTTATTTTTTGAAAATTTTTTAGAATATTTTTCCAATAATTTATTGTTTATATTTTTATCCATACATTCTTTTTTATAACAAATATACATACCCCGTCCATTCATTTTACCTATTTTATCCCTAATAAGTATATTTTTTCGAGTTCTAATAAATTTATTTAAATATATTTTTTCGTATCTATTTTTACAAACAATACACATACGTTTTGGTATAGAACTCATATTAATTGACTTTCACTTTTTATATCAATTTTCCATCCCGTCAGCTTAGCAGCAAGTCTAACATTCTGTCCCTCTTTACCAATAGCTAAACTTAATTGAAAATCAGGCACAATAACACGACAAGCTCTTATTTCTTCATCGATCTGTACAGATACAGTTTTTGCAGGACTTAAAGCATTACTTATATATTCTACAAGATTTTCAGACCACGCCACTATATCCATTTTTTCACCATGCATTTCATTAACTATCATTTGAACTCTCAATCCCTTATACCCTATGCAAGCACCTATAGAGTCTATATCTTTATTTAAAGAATGAACTGCTACTTTTGAACGCGCGCCAGGTTCTCTCGATATTGATTTTATTTCTACTACACCATCTTTAATTTCAGGAACTTCAATTTCTAATAATCTTTTTAATAATCCAGGATGAGTACGCGAAAGCATTATTTGAGGACCTTTAGATGTTTTTCTTACTGAAATTATATAAGTTTTTATACGTTCCCCGACTTTATAAAATTCTCCTGGAATTGTTTCGCTACGAACAAGAATGCCCTCAGTATTTCCTAAATCAACATATACATTTTTGTAATTTGTTCTTTGAACTATTCCCGAAACAATATCATTTTCTTTATCAGAATATTCTTCAAAAATAACATCTCTTTCTGCATCGCGAATTTTTTGCATGACAAGTTGTTTTGCTGTTTGTGCCGCAATACGTCCAAAATCTTTAGAAGTAACTTCTATTTCTATCTCGTCGGAAACCTCATGTGCTTCATTTATTTTTTTCGCGTCTGTTAATGATATTTCATATCTATGCTCTAAAACAGTTTCTACAACTTTTTTAGTAATGAAAACATGCCAACTACCCTCGTCAAAAGTAATACGTAAACCACTCGTTATTCCAAAATTTTTTTTATACGCTGTTATTAAAGATGTTTTTAACGCTTCTAAAATTATTTCTGGTTTAATATTTTTTTCACGAGCAAGTTTAGCAACCACACCCATTAATTCCTGTTGCATATTTTACACCTTAATCTCTCTTGATAAAAATTTCTTACTAACTAACACTAGGTGAAGATTCTTTTAAAAAATCGGACTGAAAAATAAAAATTTCTTTACCAAATATTTTATTTAACTTTCGCTTATCAATACGTAATCTTCATTATATATTCTATTATTTCATCATCTATATATAATATACTTATAATAAGTATATATTGCAAGCGGTTATTGCTTTTAAAATAAACTAATTTGATCTGTAGTATCTAATCCATCTAATATTCCATTAACATCAAATACTTCTATAACAACTTTATTTAAATGTGCACGACTTTGCAAATCTCTTATGGATGTAAAAGGACGTTCTTTCCTTGCTGCTATAATATTACTAGCAGCATTCTCTCCTACTCCGTTCAACGCTGCAAGCGGCGGTAATAACCTATCACCTTTTATTTTAAACTTAAAGCTATGTGATTCATTTAAATTTATCTTAGTAAATTCTATTTTCCGTAAATAAGCTTCCATCGCTAATTCCATAAGCGGCATACACGCTTTCTCTTTTTGACTGGCCTCTGTACCTTTTTGTAAAATCATTTCATATTCCTGTTGTAATCTATTTAAGCCATTGCATATTTTTTCTGCATCAAAATCGCCAGTTTTTACAGAAAAACTGGCCGCGTAAAAAGCAAGTGGATAATGTACCTTAAAATATGCTATACGAAATGCCATTATAACATAAGCCACTGCATGAGCTTTTGGGAATAAATATTTTATTTTATTACATGAATTTACATACCAATCTTTGACTTTAATCGCTTTCATTACTTTTATATCTTCCTTTTTTAGCCCCTGACCTTTTCTTACTTGTTCCATTATATTAAAAGCATGTTCCCTATCAAGGCCTTTTTTCATGAGAAAATTCATTATATCATCACGAGAAGAAACTATTTCATTTATTTTTCCTATTTTATTATCTATTAGATCTTTTGCATTACTAAACCATACATCTGTTCCATGTGAGAAACCTGCTATTCTCACTAAATCACTAAATTGCTTTGGTCTTATAACTTCAAGTATTTGTCTTACAAAACTTGTTCCAAATTCTGGTATGCCAAGTGTCGCTACAGAACATCCTTGTAATTGTTCTGATGTAAGGTTTATAGCTTTAGTAGAATTAAATAAACTCAAAGTATATGGATCATTAAAAGGAATGTTACTAACATCAAAACCTGATAATTCCTGTAAATGTTTTATTATAGTAGGCGCATCATGTCCTAAATTATCAAGTTTCACAAGGGCATTATGAATTGAGTGATAATCAAAATGAGTTGTAGTTATATCTCTATCTATTGCTTCGGCCGAATATTGTATAGGAGTAATCTCATGTATATCTACTCCATGGGGTATTACCATTAATCCCCCTGGATGCTGTCCTGTTGTTCTCTTAACTCCAATACATTTTTCACTACAACTTTTTATATACGCTTCTGACGCAAAAATTCTTCTTTTTTTAAAATAAGCTCTAGTAAAAGCTTCCGCTGATTTATCTGCTACAGTTGATATAGTACCCGCGCGAAATACATTTTCTTTTCCTAACAATTTTTCTGTATATTTATGAATTTGTGATTGATATTCGCCAGAAAAATTTAAATCAATATCAGGAACTTTATTCTTTTTAAAACCCATAAACACTGCAAAAGGTATATCGTGCCCGTCTTTTTTCATTAAATTTCCGCAACAGCATTTTTTATCTGGCAAATCAAAACCATTTGTAAAACTTCCGTCTACGATAAACTCGCTTTTTTTACAAAAAGGACATACCCAATGAGGGGGCAAAGGATTTACCTCAGTTATGCCTGTTATTGTCGCTACAAAAGAAGAACCTATTGAACCTCTAGATCCTACAAGATACCCATCTAAATTTGATTTTTTTACTAATTTGTAAGCTATATAATATAAGACCGCATACCCATGATTAATAATTGCCTGAAGCTCATATTCCAAACGTTCTGAAACAATATAGGGTAATTTTTCTCCATATATTTCCATTGCTGTTTTGTGCGCAATTCTTAATATTTCTTCCTGAGCACCATTAATTTTTGGTATATATAACTCAGAAGGAATCGGCTGTAAAGAATCTATTTGTCCAGCAATAAGATTGGTGTTTGTAATTACTATTTCTTTTGCTTTATCTTTCCCTAAATATTCAAATTCTTTCAACATTTGCTCTGTGTTTCTGTAATATAGAGGATTACTATCGGCAAAATTTTCCATGTTTTTCGCTGATAAAATTATTGAACGATAAATCTCATCTTCTTTATTTAAAAAATGAGCATCTGTCGTAGCTAAAACAACTTTATTCATGGTATCACCTAAAAATATTATCTTCTTATTAAATTCTTTTAGTTTATCGCAATCGGATACATGTCCATTTTTAACCATGAATTCATTATTAGAAATAGGCTGAATTTCAAAATAATCATAAAATTCACCAATTTTTCTCAATTCGTCATCTTTTTTACCTGCAATAACTGCCCTAAATAATTCTCCTGCTTCACAGGCGCTACCTAACATTAGACCTTCACGATATTTAATTATATCCTCTCTAATAATACGAGGACGTTTTTTGTAGTGCTTAATATGAGATATAGAAACAAGTTTATATAAATTTCTTAATCCAATATAATTTTTAGCAAGTATTATTATATGAAAATTATTTCCTTTTTCATCAACTGGTTTAGAATCATCAATTAAATATCCTTCCATTCCATAAATAACTTTTATTCCAAATTTCTTTCCCGCAACTGCAGCCTCTGGGAAAGCTTGCACTACTCCGTGATCTGTAATTGCTACTGCCTTATGACCCCACAGTGCTGCAGTGCATACTAATTCAGTTGGAGCCATAACAGCATCTAGGGAACTCATTTTGGTGTGACAATGCAATTCTACCCTCTTTTTTTCGCATTCATCTATTCGCTCTTTTATTTCTATTTTCTCAATATCTTTAGGTTCAACTATCGGTATATTTTTTTCATATCGATCTAAACATAATTTACCTCTAGTTTTTATATACATACCATCTTTTATTTCTTCAATAATCTGTTTATCGTTTCTCGATCCTAAAAATATTTTGCACTGCACTGCCTCCGTAAAATCAACAATATAAAAACTTAATAATGTTAATTTACCCTTTATTTGTCTTGTTTTAGTGCAAAAAACCTTTCCCTGCACAATAATAGATTTATTATTTAATTTTAGCGCTTTATTAATAGTAACACTTTCAGCAAGAATTTTTTTACCTAATATCTGAAGATTTTTATCTGACAATTTATTTGATAAAAATTTATTTTCTGTAGCCATTTCCATATTATAATTATTATCATTAATTTCTGTTATTTTAAATTTATTATCTTTATTAAACGCATTAAACATGAATTTTTCAATACTTACCCTAATATTAAGCTTTTTAGAATATTTTGTGTCAAATAATTCATAAATATTCCTTGTAACATTATTCTCCTTTAAGATAGTTTCTATTGTTGAATTTTCAACCGCTAATAATAAATTATCCTTTTCTAGGGATAATTTGATATTCTTTGTTATTTTTTTAATTAGGGGTGAAATGTCAATCATTTCCCAAATAAAAAACAGATTATTACATAATTCTTCAAAACTATATTCTTTTCTTTTTTTTATTATAATTTCTATAATTTCAAAATTAAATAACTTATGCAATTGTGTCTCAGCGATTATTTTCTCTTCAACAGTAAAACTATAGTTTGTCCTCAAAATAATCGTCATTGTTTTATTTTTTTCTTCAATTTCTATCGAATAAATTTCACTATTAAGAAAAGCCTCAATAGAAGATTGAGGTAAATCAAGCTTTTTAACTAACTCTTTAAAATTATCCATAACACTCTTTTAAAAATAATATTATAACTTATTACTGCTATAAATTAGATTTCTCAAACTATTATCTTAACTTATGGCTTTTAAATATTTTGCAATAATTTCCTTATATATTTAGCAGTCATACCTATTTTTACCAAATGTATTTTCCCCGCTTTTCTCTCTTTTATTTCAACTAAATTTTCATTTACAGATTTATTTCCAACGATTATTTTTAAAGGATACCCTATTAAATCAGCATCGTTAAATTTTACTCCTGGACGTTCGTCACGATCATCTAAAATAGTTTCGATACCTAAAGCAATAAATTTAGTATATAAACTTTCAGCTAATTTTTTATGTTTTTTATCTTTAAAACTTATGGGAATAATCACACAATGATAAGGAGCTATTGATACAGGCCAATTAATTCCGTTCTCATCACTTAATTGTTCGACCACTGCCGCCATAGTCCTTGAAACACCAATTCCATAACATCCCATAAGTATTAACTTTGACTCGTCTGTTACAGCAGGATATGTAGCTTCAAGCTCTTTTGAGTATTTTGTTCCAAGCTTAAATATCTGCCCTACCTCTATTCCTTTGGCAGCGCCTATTTTTTCTGTGCAGTGCGGACATTCATCTCCCCGTTGCATTAAACGTAAATCACAGATAATATTGGCTTTAAAATCTCTTATAGGACTAACATTTATATAATATTTACCTTTAACGTTTGATCCACAAACTCCATTTTTAATACTCATTACACTATTATCAGCCACAATTTTTATATTTTTAGTACTAATAGGTCCGATACAACTGTACATACTTTCCATTTTATTATTTATTAATATTTGATTCGCTACCTCAATTTGCGTACAGTTAAGCGCATTTTTTAACTTTGTTTCATTTAATCTATGATCCCCTCTTACTAAAGCAATAATTTCTCCTTTCTCTGTTTTATAAGTTAAAGCTTTTATAATTTTATTCTTAGCTATTTTTAATAAAGAAGATACTTCATCTATTGTAGATGCTTTCCCAGTATCGACAATAGATTTTTCTTTCAATTCAATATTCTCATTACTTAATTTTTTTTGTGATGAATTTACTTCAGCTTTTTCTTCTGATGCCGCATACCCACATTTTTCACAATAAAAAATAGATACTTCTCCTTCTTTAGCAATAGCCATAAATTCATGGGACCCTGTTCCTCCTATTGCTCCGCTATCAGCCTGAACTATATGAAAATTTAAACCACAACGCTTAAATATGCGTGTATAAGCATTGCTCATCTTTTGATAAGTAATATCAAGTTCATCTTCATCTTTATCAAAAGAATACGCATCCTTCATTATAAACTCACGCGATCGTATTAACCCAAAACGAGGACGTATCTCATCTCTATACTTATTTTGTATCTGATAAAAAATAAACGGTAATTGTTTATAAGAATGTATATCATTTTTTATAAGCGTTGTAATCAATTCTTCATGTGTAGGTCCTAAACAAAATTGCCTTCCATTTCTATCTTTTAAACGAAACATTTCTTCCCCGTAAACATTCCAACGACCAGATTTTTCCCAAATTTCGGCAGATTGAATGATAGGCATTAATATTTCCTGCGCTTCTTCTTTATTCATTTCTTCTCTGATTATTTCTTCTATCTTCCTTAAAACTTTCCATGCTAAAGGTAAATAACTATACATACCTCCTGCCATTTTGCGAATAAAACCAGCGCGTAACAATAATCGATGGCTTATTATTGTTGTGTCTGCGGGGACTTCACGCAAAGTAGGAATATATAATTTTGACATTTTCATTCTAAATAGCCTTTTATGAAATAAAATTTTTAATATTATAACATATAAATTTAAATAAAAACCTTTATCATTAAAAATAAGATAAAAGCTTCAATTTTTTTATATAGTAATTTTCTATTTTTATATAGAAATCTTCTTAATGGATTTCGCAAATTACATTATTATCATCGATATTTTTATTTAGTAACAAGAAACATAATTTTTTGAATTAATTCCGTATTGCTTTTCATTCTTTAAATAAATATGAGGTTGTAAAAAAAAAAAAAGTGTTACAATTTTTATTGTTCAAGATTTACTCTTTACTCTTTTTTTTACTATAAAATACGCTAAAATTAAGACTGCTTCTCAGTTATTTTAGCTTCTATAAATATAAAAGCTTTCTCATTTTTTTATAATAATTAATAATTATTTGTAGCATTAAAATTGAAAAAATTTAATAAATAAATATTTAATAATAAACTTTTTATACACAATACACAATGTTAAAGAATTAGCAATAACAATATCATACCTAGACCATTAAGAACTATCTTTTTATTGATAAATACTTAAAGCAACAAATTTTAGAGAATTCAAAAATATATCAGACAATCTATTCTTACTGCGATGACAGTCGGGGGACACTTTGACAACTCAATTATTAACAAAATTTGAAAAAATCATAAAAATAGACCATATGTTATTGGTTAGAATGTATCTAACCAATAACATATGAAAACGAAATAAAAGAAATACAGAGAACGCTAGATATATTTATTTATCCATCATATAAGTTTTAATTAATTAACATACTTATAATAAATTTTCATACATTAGAATTAACCTTACCGATATTAATAGAATATATTCTCGCGTTTATCATTATGATAAAGAATCAGTAGAACACATAACTCTTTGGGCACAAGGCTGCTTAAAGCACATACTAAAAAAATCAAGCATTATGTGGAATAATACAAGAACGTACCCTGATATCTAAGAAAACAAAGCCTAATAGGTTTCGTAAAAAACTAAAAAAATATATTAGATAACTCCTATACTGAATTCGCTACAGAATTTTCAAGAGATTATCGTCATTAAGGTATATTTATATAAACAAATTAAAAAATTTAAACCAGGAGAAAAAATGAAAAAATTAAAAGGGAATGTGCTAATAGCGCAAAGCGGTGGACCAACAGCAGTAATAAATTCTTCACTTTGTGGAATAATCCAGGAAACACAGAAAGAAAAAATTTTATTTGAAAATATATACGGAGCTGTAGGTGGAATACGGGGATTAATAAATGGAGAAATAATAGACTTAAAAAAAGAAGATAAAGAATCAATCGAAAATCTCAAATATACTCCCGGAGCCGCTCTCGGCTCCATTAGATATAAACTTAAGTTAAACGAAGATTTTCAAACAGTGATAAATTCATTAAAAAAATTTAATATTCGTTATTTCTTTTATATAGGCGGCAATGACTCCATGGATACTGCAAATAAAGTAAATAAAATTGCTGCTGAAATGAGCTATGATCTGTATTGTATTGGAATTCCAAAAACAATTGACAATGATCTTGCTCATACTGATTATTGTCCAGGATATCCTTCAGCTGCTAAATATCTTGCAACATTAGTTGCAGAAGTTGATATAGATCAAAGAGACTTACCAACAACTCCCGTAGTAATAATAGAATCAATGGGAAGAAACTCAGGATGGCTTGCTGCTGCAAGCTCTTTAGCCAACAGAAATAATTATATAAATCAAGGTCCTCACCTTATATATTTGCCAGAAATAGATTTTAATATACAAAATTTTATAAAAGATGTGAATAAAACAATCAAAAAAATTGGTAGAGTATTAATAGTAGTTTCTGAAGGAATACATACTAACGACGGCAAATTATTGGCAAAAAGCAATAAAACTGACGAATTCGGTCATTCTCGACTTGGCGGTTGTGCAAATATACTTAAAGATATTATTGATAAAGAACTAAATTTGAAATCTAGAGTTATAATAACTGCTTCAGCTCAAAGAGCAGCTTCTCATATTGCAAGTGACACTGATATAATTCAAGCATGGATTTGCGGGAAAAGAGCTGTTAACGCCGTTATGCAAGGTAAAAATGGGAAAATGATAGCAATAAAAAGAGAAAGCAATGATCCGTACACAGCAAATTTCACTACAGTAGATTTAAGCACCGTAGCAAACTTGGAGAACAGAGTCCCAAAATATATGATAAATAGTGAGGGCACATATGTTACCGAAGACTTTATAAAATACGCTCGTCCTTTAATTAGCGGAACCCCAATGTTGAAATGGGAAAATGGATTACCAATATACAGTACACTTAAAAAATTTTATATATGAATTTTTTTATATTTATTAAATAAAGCTTTTGTGACGAAGCTGTAAAATTACTTTAGTCCGACTACAAGCATATATAACTTTTTCATTTCTTTTATAATTATTCTAACACAGACACGTTTTTTTATATCTTTTTATTATTTCTAACTGATTAATTATTAAATATTAAAAAGTACTCATATGCTTTAAAATTTTTAGAATAAGTTTTTAGTATAAGAATAATGATAAATAGAAGTTATTACAATAATTATAAAAATGAAATATAGTACAGCTATTCCATCTCTCCAAGTAAAAAACAATTTTTTCATCTTAGTGCGGCCATGTCCGCCGCGGTAACAACGAGCTTCCATAGCTATTGCTAATTCATCTGCGCGTCTAAAAGCACTGATAAAAAGCGGAACTAATATAGGAATAATATGTTGCATACGTCTTATTAAACTACCTTGAGTAAAATTTGCGCCACGAGATTGTTGTGCTTTTATTATGCGGTCAAGCTCTTCTATCAAAGTAGGAATAAATCTTAGTGCTATTGTCATAATCATAGCTATTTCGTGTGCTGGAACTTTTATTTTTTTTAATGGATTTAATAATTTTTCAATAGCATCAGTAAAATCAAGCGGAGAAGTAGTATAAGTTAATAAAGAAGACATTAGTATTAATAAAATTAATCTCGAGGATAGCGTTATTCCACTAAATACTCCTTCTTTAGTTATTGTTAAAAAATGCCACTTAATAATATTTTTGCCATTAGTTGAAAAAATCTGAAACACAAATGTTATCACTATTATAAAATAAAGAGGTTTTATTGATTTTATTATCATTTTTAATGGAATTTTAGCTATTAAAAGTATTGCAAAAACTACTATAAAATTAAAAGTGTATACTATTGAACTAACAAGAAAAAAAAGAATAATTATATATGCTACACATAAAGCAATTTTTGTTCTAGGATCCAGTTTATGAATAAAACTATTTCCAGGAAAAAACTGTCCTATTGTAATGTCATTCAACATTTATTTTCTCTCTATACGCTTTAGCCAATTGTTCAGCACCTTCTTGACGATCAAAGATATTTTCTTTCACGTTTAATCCTCTTTGCTTTGCTGTTCTCATTATTTTTATTATATCTGGTATATCTAACCCAATTTTTTGTAACTTTACAATTTTTTTAAAAATAAACTCTTTCTTATTATCAAGAATTATTCGCTTATTATTCATTACTATTATTCTGTTCGTATATTTTGCTATTTCCTCCATGTCATGAGAAATCATTACTACTGTACAACCTCTTTTTTTTTGTATTTCTGAAATTTTATCAAGTATATAACGCTTTCCATTCGGGTCCAACCCTGAAGATGGTTCATCTAAAATCAAATATTCTGGCTCTAATACCAGTATTCCTGCCAATGCTACTCTTCTCCTTTGACCACCCGATAAGAAAAAAGGTGAACGATTTACATATTCATGGTAGCTTAATCCTACAACCTCCATGGAAAACCTCACTCTTTTTTCTATTTCCTTCGTATCTAATCCATAGTTTTTTGGTCCAAACCTTATATCATCTCCTATTGTTTCTTCAAATAATTGATATTCAGGGTACTGAAATACTAATCCGACTTTACGTTTTTGTATTAGAGCTTCTTTAGAGCGTTTATTTATATTAATTCCATTTATGAAAACATTTCCGCTATCTGGTTTTAATAAACCATTGAAATGTTGAATAAGAGTTGATTTTCCAGAACCTGTATGTCCAATAAGTCCTATAATTTCTCCTTTTTCAATAGTAATATTTATATCTGCCAAAACTCGTTTTTCAAAAGGAGTTTTTTTCATATAAGTGAAATTAACATTTTCTATAACTATGGACATAAAAACTCCAATAATTGTTCTTTATTTATTATCCCTTTCGGCATAGATATTCCTAACAAACGAATTTTATTTGCCAAATCAATTGCTAAGGGAACATCAAGCTTAGCATATTCAACAAGCTCGGTATTTGAAAAAATATTTATGGGTAAATCATCAATCAAAATTTTACCTTTAGACATAACAATAATTCTATCTGCTATTAAGGCTTCTTCCATATAATGTGTAATGTGGATGATAGTTTTATTTTTTTTTGTATTTAATTTTATTAAAGTATCCAATACCTCATTACGTCCTTTAGGATCAAGCATTGCCGTTGGTTCATCTAAAACAAGACATTGTGCATCTAAAGCAAGCGCTCCTGCTATTGCTATTCTTTGTTTTTGCCCCCCTGATAAATGGTGAATTTTATGGAGTTTATAGTCGCTCATTCCTACAATTTTTAACACTTCATTTACTTTTTTGCGGATTTCTGTAGATTCCATTCCAATATTTTCTGGGCCGAAAGCAACATCTTCCTCAACAATTGTAGCAACAATTTGATTATCAGGATTTTGAAATACCATACCTACAAGTTGCCTAATATTCCAAATTTCCTCTAAATCAGAAGTATCTTTGCCCTTAATAAAGCATTTTCCTGCACTAGGCGTTAATAAAGCATTAAAATGTTTTGCTAAAGATGATTTTCCAGATCCATTTCCTCCTAAAATGACGATAAATTCGTTTTCTTTTACAGTTAAGTTTATATTATTTAAGGCTATGATAGCTTTTCCTTCTTTGTATTTTTCTTTATATACATAATTTAAGTTTTCGCATTTTATAAAATCCATTTTACCCTCAAAAACTTAGAAACCCTCTCCGCAGGGAAAGGGTAAATGTTTTTTTAATATACTAAATTTATATTTTAAATTATTTAATAAAAAATAAAAAAAATCAAGTCCTAACTTAAAATAAATTTCTTTTAAAATACTTATTTGTATTTATTAAAAATATACCTTACACTAACTCAATAAACGTAAGTGGAGCACAATCACCACGACGAGTACCTAACTTGTATATTCTAGTATATCCACCATTACGATCAACATATTTTGGGGCTATTTCTTCCAATAATTTTTTTGCAACTTTTTTGTCTGTTATAAATGCTAGAATTTGTCTATGAGCGTGCAAATCGCCGCGTTTAGCCAAAGTTATCATTTTTGATGCACACCTAACTAATTCCTTAGCTTTCGCTGCTGTTGTTTTAATTTTTCCGTGTAACAAAAAAGAAGTCGTAATTCCCCTCAGTAAAGCACGCAATGCACTGCTATCTCTGCCAAGCCTTCTTCGTACCATCTATAGAATGCCTCCTTTAGTAGTTGTTCGTAAACTCATTCCTGATGAAATTAATTTAGCTTTAATTTCATCAATTGTTTTTTTACCCGCGTTTTTAATATTATTTAGTTCCATTTCAGTTAAATTACTTATTTCATGTAAATATTTAACACCTGTACGTGCTAAACAATTTTTTGCCCTGACAGAAAATTCAACATCATCTATAGGAATCAATTGGTGATCATTATCTAACCTACTAACTTGATTAAAATTGCCTATATTTTCATGAACAACCTCAATACCTGCTAAATTAGTAACTTGTTGCATATATTCAATAAATATTCCTGCTGTCTTTCCAAGAGCGTAACTCGGAGTTATGCTTCCATCTGTCCAAATATCAAGCGTTAATTTATCAAAATTTGTAACATTTCCTACACGTGTATCCGAAATATCATAATTTACTCTTATAATAGGAGTAAATATTGAATCAACGTATATTTCTCCAATGGATACACTTGAATTTTTATTTTTCTCTGCCGACACATATCCTATACCAGTTTGTACGTTCATAGTAATTTTTAACTCTCCCTCTTTTTCTAAAGAGGCGATATATAATTCAGGATTAAGGATACTGACTTCTGGTGGACAAATTATATCACTCGCTTTTATTATACCTTGTCCTTTATAATCTATTTTAATTTTACATGGCTCTTTCGAATCAATACGTAAGCGTAAAGACTTTATATTCAATACTATATCTGTTACATCTTCTCGTACTCCAACTACAGTTGAAAACTCGTGTAAAATTCCTTCTATGTTTATTGAGGTAACTGCTGCTCCCGGAAGACTAGACATCAAAATTCTTCGTAAACTATTACCTAATGTAATTCCATGCCCACGTGGTAATGGCTCCCATACAAAACGCCCATATGTATTCTTTACGTTAGAATCGTTAGAATCAATCAAACTTATTTTAGATTGCTTACTTTCTACCATGTTACATTTCTCCCAATTTTTCTATTGTAGCAATTGTAGCGTATGTTATCGGGAATATAATTCCACTATTAATTGTTCTTGTAATGGAATTATTATTTCATCCCGATTAGGAAAACGAGAAATACGAGCATTTAAATTATTTGTGTCTATTTCCATCCATTGGGCTAAAGTTCCTCTACGAGGCAAAGCATCTGCTATGGCTTTGATTAAAGACGACTCTTTACGATCTTCAGCCACCGTAATGTCATCATTTATTTTTACAAGATAAGACGGTATATTTACTCTTGTATTTTTTACTAAAAAAAACCCATGCCGAACCATTTGGCGTGCTTGATTTCTATTATCAGCCATACCCATCCTATAAATAACATTATCTAACCTTCTTTCTAAGGTTATTAGTAGATTTTCTCCTGTTATTCCTTTCATTCTTTCAGCTTTACCAAAAGTAAGCCTAAATTGATTTTCAGTAAGTCCATATATACGACGAGCTTTTTGTTTTTCGCGTAATTGAATACCATATTCTGAAAGTTTCTTTTTCCTTCCTAATCCGTGCTGTCCAGGAGCATAAGTTCTCCTTAAAATTGGACATTTAACACTATAACATTTATCACCTTTCAGAAATAGCTTACCTCCTTCACGACGACATAATCTACATAACGCTCCAATATATCTTGCCATTTGTTTCTATTTCCTCCATTTATACTCTTCTACGTTTAGGTGGACGACAACCATTATGTGGAATAGGAGTTACATCTTTTATAGAAGAAACATCCAAACCCGTCATTTGTAATGAACGTATTGCTGCTTCGCGTCCTGCACCCGGTCCATTAACAAAAACATCCACTATCTTTAAGCCGTGTTCTATAGCTGTCCTACTTGCTTTTTCGGCAACAATACCCGCAGCAAAAGGAGTGCTTTTCCTTGAACCTTTAAATCCCAAAATACCAGCACTTGACCAAGCAATACAATTACCTACTTTATCGGTAATTGTTACTATAGTATTATTAAAAGTAGAATGAATATGTGCATCTCCATGATCAATATTTTTATATTCTTTTTTTTCGTTTTCATCGACTTTTTGATTGCCAAAATTTTCTCCTCCTTTTATTATTTTTTTCGCTTAGCACCTGTAGTACGTCGTGGACCTTTACAAGTACGTGCATTAGTTTTCGACCTTTGTCCTCTAGTAGGCAGACTCATGCGGTGACGACGTCCACGATATGAACCTATTTCAATTAATCTCTTAATATTTAATTGTTCTTCACGACGTAAATCTCCTTCCACCTTATAATTCTTATCAATATATTCACGTAATTTAGCTACTTCTTCTTCTGTTAAATCTTTAACACGAGTATTAAAATTAATAGCTATAGATTTTAATATTTCTTGAGATAAAATCAAACCAATTCCATAAATATATGGTAAAGCATATTCCATTCTCTTATTTCTTGGTAAATCAACGCCGGCAATACGCGCCATAACTATTTTATTCCCCCTTATCCTTGTTTTTGTTTATGTTTTGGATTTTCACAAATAACCATTATTTTACCCTTACGTTTAATAATTTTACATTTTTCACATATTGGTTTTACGGACGATCTAATTTTCATTCAAAATTCCTCCCTATTTAAACCGATAAGTAATACGGCCACGTGTTAAATCATAAGGCGTAAGTTCTACAAGAACTTTATCTCCAGATAAAATTCTAATAAAATTTGTTCTAATTTTGCCTGAGACATGTGCTAAAATAATATGACCATTTTCTATTTTAACTTTAAACATAGCATTAGGCAATGATTCCATTACAATTCCTTCTATCTCGATTATATCTTGCTTAGACATAGATAAATCCTCCTCGTTTACGCCTTAACTAATGGTTAAAATTTCTGGTTCATTTTCGGTAATCAATATAGTATGTTCAAAATGCGCTGATATCATATAATCTTTTGTTACTACTGTCCAATTATCATCTAAAACTTCTATCTCATCTTTTCCCATATTTACCATAGGTTCAATTGCTAAAGTCATACCTGGTATAAGTTTTACTCCTGTTTTGCACTTACCAAAATTAGGAACTTCAGGTTCTTCATGTAAATTTCTTCCTATGCCATGTCCGCACATATCTTTTACAATTCCATAACCGAAAGATTCACAATAAGATTGAATAGAATAAGATATATCTCCTATTCTATTCCCCGCGGTCGCCGAATAAATTCCCTTATATAAAGACTTTTTCGTAACTTGTAATAACTGTTTTGTGCAAAACGGTATTTCACCAACAGCAAATGTAGCAGAAACGTCGGCGTGAAATCCATTTAAATACACTCCTACATCTATACTAACTATATCTCCCTCAACCAATTCACGCTCACTTGGTATTCCATGTACAACTTCTTCATTAATCGATGTACATATAATCGCCGGAAATCCATTATATCCTTTAAAAGAAGGCAAAGCTCCTTTTTTCAATATAAATTCTTCTGCTAAAAAATTAAGTTTATTCGTAGTAGTACCTACCTTAACAAACGAACCTACTAGCTTTAGAGTCTCTGCTGCTAATTTCCCAACATTACGCATATATCCTATTTCTTTAATATTTTTTATAATTATCATTTATTATTTTATACCACTCTATTTCAAAACTGAAAGAATATCTAAAAAAACTTTATCAATTGATTGTAAACCATTTAAAGCATAATATATATTTTTTTTCTTATAATAATCTACTAACGGATAAGTTAAATTTCTATATTCTAAAATTCTATTTTTTATCGTTTCTTCTTTATCATCATACCGTTGAAATAATTTTCCAGAATCAAGGTTACAAACTCCTTCAATTTTTGGCGGATTAAATAATATATGATAAGTAGTTTGACAAATTTTGCAAAATCGTCTCCCAATAGCTCTTTCGATCAATTTTTCTTCTGATACAATTATATGTAAAGCTTTTATAAGTTTTAATTGTTTTTGAAAAAAAACTTTTTCCAAATTTTCAGCTTGGGTTATAGTTCGTGGGACCCCATCAAGTATACATCCTTTTTTGCAGTCTTGCTGATTTAATCTTTCTTTAGTTATTTCTAAAACAAACTCATTAGGAATTAATTTTCCAGAACCCATATATTCTTTAACTTTTAATCCAACCGATGTCCTTCTTTCTATAGCTTCTCGAAACATAGCACCAGTAGAAATTTGTGGTATCTTATAATATTCAGAAAGCTTTTGCCCCTGAGTCCCTTTTCCCGATCCTGGTGCTCCTATAAGAATTAAATACATTATATTATTCCGCCTTTTATTTCATAAATCCTTTATATTGACGTTGTAATATTATTGATTCAATTTGTTTCATAGTATCTAGTGCTACGCCTACAATAATCAATAATGCTGTTCCGCCAAAGTATATCCCTGGAATTCCACTAATCCAACCCATAAAATTTGGTAATACTGCAATTATTGCCAAAAAAACAGCTCCCGGTAAAGTTATGCGAAACATAACTTTGTACAAATATTCTGCTGTGGACTTACCAGGTCTTAACCCTGGAATAAATCCTCCATATTTTCTCATATTATCAGCAATATCTTCAGTATTAAAAGTAACACTTGTATAAAAATAAGTAAACATAATTATCAAAATAACATAAAAAAAACTATGTATAAACGTTCCCCAAGAAATATAAGTTGCTATTGTTTTTATCCAAGCAACATTTATAAATTGAACTAAAGTAAGCGGAAACATTAAAATAGAAGAAGCGAATATAATTGGTATGACTCCTGATTGATTTACCTTCAAAGGTATATATGTTGAATGTCCTCCATAAACTTTACGGCCAACCATTCGTTTAGCATACTGAACAGGAATTTTTCTTTGCCCTTGCTGAATAAAAATAACAAATATTATCATTAATATTGCTAAAAACATAAACAATAAAACCGATAAAATATTAATCGTGCCAGCAGAAACATACTTTATGATAGTACTTATTCCACTTGGCAATCCGGATATAATTCCAACAAAAATAATCAAAGATATACCATTGCCTATGCCTTTGTCAGTAATTTGTTCCCCAATCCACATTAAAAATACTGTCCCAGCCGTCAAAATTGTAGCAATCAACAGATGTAAATTTATCCCTTCATTAACTAGAGCGGCAGAAAATCCGTAAGATAATCCTATTCCTTGAATAAAGGCAAGAACTACAGTGCCATAACGTATACATTGTATAAGTTTTTTTTGACCTTCATCCCCCTCATCTTTACCCCAACGGTGGATTGTAGGTATCAAAATTCCAAGCAACTGCATAATGATAGATGCGTTAATATAAGGCGTGATACTCATAGCAAATATGGAAAACTTAGAAAACGAACCACCAGCGAATAAATCCATCAAGTCAAATAAGCTATTTTTTCCAAACATTTTAGCCAATTTGCTTATATCTATTCCAGGGACCGTTAAATGAGAACCAAAGCGAAAAATTAAAAACATAAATAAAGTAAACTTTATTTTTCGTCTTAATTCCATTGCTGACCAAATACTTTTTAATTCCGAAATCAATTAAATCACCTCAGCTTTTCCGCCTACAGATTCTATTTTTTCTCTGGCAGATTTAGAAAAAGCTTGTGCCTTCACAATAAAAGGCTTTGTTATTTCGCCGCTACCTAAAATTTTTATTCCATCTTTGACCTTTTTTATTATTCCTGTCCGTATTAACATTACAGGATCAATTATTGTATTAGATTTAAATTTTTCTAATAATCCTACATTGATTATAACTATCTCTGTTCCCCATTTATTATGAAATCCACGTTTGGGTAAACGCCTATACAAAGGCATCTGTCCCCCTTCAAACCCGATTCTTACACCTCCTCCCGCACGAGCTTTTTGTCCTTTTTGCCCTCGCCCTGATGTTTTTCCTACACCAGATCCCAAACCGCGTCCTACACGCACACGACTCTTAATTGAGCCCATTGCTGGAGATAATTCATGTAGTTTCATGTCAATTCTCCTCTAACTTATTCCACATTTTCGATACAAACTAAATGGTTTACTTTTTTAAGCATTCCTAAAATAGTATCCTCACTATTTTTTATTACAGAACTATTTGTTTTTTTTAAACCTAAAGCTGCTACAATTTTTATTTGTGTTTTTGGTCTACCAATTAAACTTTTTTTCAAAGTAATTTTTAACTTTGCCATTATATTCTTCTACCTCCCAAAATATCTGAAATACTTCGCCCTCTTAATAAAGCAACTTCATCAACTTTCTTTAGCATTCCTAATCCATTTAATGTAGCCTTTATCATATTGGCAGAGTTTGAAGAACCCAAAGATTTTGTCAAGATGTTCCTAACTCCCGCTAATTCTAAGACCGCGCGAACAGGACCACCGGCTATAACTCCCGTACCTTGCGTTGCCGGTTTTAATAAAACCTTACCAGCTCCAAAAAATCCTATTATTTCATGAGGAATAGTAGTGTTTACAATCGGCACATTTATTAAATTTTTCTTTCCATCTTGAACGCCCTTACGAATTGCTTCAGGAACTTCAGAAGCTTTGCCTAAGCCAACACCTACATATCCACTTCCATCCCCAACAACCACTAAGGCAGAAAAAGAAAATCTACGGCCTCCCTTTACAACTTTTGCAACACGGTTAATATATACAACCTTTTCTTTCAACTCTAATGTCGAATAATCAATCCTTGTCATCTATTCCTCCAATTTAGAATTCTAGTCCTGCTTCACGGGCACCAACAGCTACGGCTTCAACACGACCATGATAAAGGTATCCGTTACGATCAAACACCACTTTCTTAATACCTTTTTCTAAAGCACGTTTACCTATCATACTTCCTATAG
Source organism: uncultured Negativicutes bacterium (assembly GCA_963721525.1). GTDB lineage: Bacteria > Bacillota > Negativicutes > JBAXTZ01 > JBAXTZ01 > CAVRJL01. The sequence continues at coordinate 74,856 of CAVRJL010000016.1, read as the reverse complement.
CTTTTGCTATCTCGATATTACCACCGTATCTTCCTCTTAATTCTTTTATTATATTATTAGCGGCCACTAAAGTTTTACCGTTTTCGTCATCTATAATTTGAGCATAAATATTTTTCAAGCTTCGGAAAATGCTTAAACGTGGCTTTTCCGGTGTCCCGATAACTACTTTACGTATTTTTAGATGACGGTTTTTTCTGGAAAGGTTCTTATCTACTTTTTTGAGCATGACGTTTACTCCTTTAATAATAGTGTTATTTTTTACCTTTAGCTCCAGTTTTTCCGGCTTTACGACGTATTAATTCGCCCTCATACTTAATTCCTTTCCCCTTATAAGGTTCAGGTGCACGATACCCCCGAATTTTTGCGGCAAAAGCACCTACCGCTTCTTTATCAATACCATTAATTACAATTTTATTTTGAGTTGGCACATCAATACTTATTCCTTTTGGTGGTACTTCTACTATAGGATGAGAAAACCCTAAAGTTAAAGTTAAATTATTTTCAGTTTTAGCAGCACGATAACCTATACCTACTATTTCTAGAGTTTTACTAAAACCTTTAGTTACTCCTTCAATCATATTAGCAATTAATGTTCTGGATAATCCGTGCATACTTTTTTGTATTTTATCATCATTTAGACGTCTTACAATTAATTCATTATTATTTACTTCAATCTTTATTTTTATATTAATTTGTCTACTTAATTGCCCTTTAGGTCCTTGTATTGTAATAAAATTATTATTAATTTCTAAATTAATATCTTTGGGTATAATAATTGGTTTTCTACCAATTCTTGACATATTTATATTCACCTCCGCTTATTCGCTTATTACCAAACATAAGCTATAACTTCACCACCGAGACTAGCTTTACGTGCATGCTTATCAGACATAAGCCCCTGCGAAGTCGATATAATGGCAATACCTAAGCCCCCAAATACACGTGGTATTTCCTCGCTGTTTGGCATAAACGCGTAATCCGGGTTTAGAAATACGTTTAATTCCAGTGAAATTACTTTCTGTTTATCTATATTATAACGTAATCGAACCTTTCAAATACCTTGTTTATTATTTCCGATAAATTTATAATCCGTTATAAATCCCTCTGCTTTTAGAATATGAGCAATTGCCTCTTTTATTTTTGACGCCGGTATTTCAACTTTAGCATGATAAACCGAATTAGCATTACGAATTCGAGTAAGCATATCAGCAATAGGATCGGTCATTACCATTATTGTTAACCCCCTTTATAAAAAGCTTACCAACTTGCTTTAGTTACACCCGGAATAGCACCTTTATAGCACTGAATTCCGAAAACAAATTCTACACATTTTAAATTTTCTCAAATATCCATGTGGACGCCCACAAATTTCGCATCTGTTATATTTACGAGTTGGAAATTTCGGTTCGCTTTTCCATTTTTCTATCATTGATTTTTTTGCCATTATCTATTTCCCCTTTCTTTACGCTGAATGGCATGCCGATAATTTTAATAATTCACGCGCTTCTTCATCATTTTCTGCACGTAGTTATAATCGCAATATCCATGCCACGAATTTCATCAACTTTATCATATTCTATCTCAGGAAAAATAAGTTGTTCCTTAACACCCATAGTTATAATTTCCTCGTCCATCAAAAGACGTTGAACTTACTCCACGGAAGTCACGTACTCTTGGCAATGCTACATTAATTAATTTATCTAAAAAATAATACATTCTCTCATTGCGAAGAGTTACTTTTATTCCTAAATTCATACCTTGACGGACTTTAAATGCCGCAATTGATTTTTTAGCTTTAGTAATAACAGGCTTTTGTCCGGAAATAGTCATTATATCTTGCATAGCTGACATCTATCGTTTTAGGAGTTCCGACCGCTTCTCCAATACCGACATTAATTACTACTTTTTCAATTTTTGGGATTTGCATAATATTTTTGTAATTAAATTTTGCCTTTAAAATATCGGCAATCTCTTTAAAATATTTTTCTTTTAGCCTTGATGCCATTTTTTTACTCCTTTCTACGCGTTATTTTCTGCTATCAACTATTTCCTCACAGTTTTTACAAACACGAGTTTTTTCCCCATCTGATAAAACCGTCTTACTAATTCTAGTCGGTTTATTACAACTTGGACATAATAACATAACTTTACACCCATAAATCGGAGCTTCTTTAAGTATAATACCGCCTTGAGGATTTTTTGTGAGTAGAACGCATATGTTTGTATACTTTGTTTATCCCTTCTATTATAACTTTTCCACTGTTAGGTAATAACTTCTATAATCTTTCCTTTTTCCCTTTATCCTTTCCTGATAAAACTATAACATTGTCGCCTTTTTTTATATGTATTTTTTTTCCCCTAACCATTCCAAACCTCCGCCTAAATTACTTCCTAAATTACTTCTGGCGCAAGCGAAATTATCTTCATAAAATCTTTTTCACGCAACTCTCTCGCTACTGGGCCAAATACACGAGTGCCTTTAGGAGACTTATCATCTTTTATAATAACAGCCGCATTATCATCAAATTTAATATACGATCCATCCGAACGTTTCAGTCCTTTAGCAGAACGAACAATTACCGCTTTTACAACTTCCCCTTTCTTAACAACGCCTCCGGGGGATGCCTCTTTGACAGAACCAACAATAACATCTCCAATATTAGCATATCTACGGAAAGATCCTCCCAATACACGAATACATAATATTTCTTTTGCTCCGGTATTATCCGCAATATTCAATCTTGTTTCTTGCTGAATCATTAAATTATCTCCTTCAGCTCATAAAACAACTAAATTGTTTTATTTTACTTTTTCAGTAATTTTACTACTCTAAAATATTTATTTTTAGATAATGGACGTGTTTCCATAATCTTAACTGTATCGCCTATAGAACATTCATTCTTTTCATCATGAGCTTTAAATTTTTTTGTATGGTTTACCAACTTCTTATACATTGGATGAGAAACGATACGGTCGATAGAAATAACCACAGTTTTTTTCATCTTATTGCTTACGACTTTACCAATACGTACTTTGCGTTCATTTCTTTCCACTTTTTTACCTCTTCCTTTCCTAAGCGCGTTTCAGTTCACTGTTCACGCTGTACAGTTTTTATTCTAGCAATACTTTTTTTTACTTCACGTATTCGCGAAAAGTTTTCTAATTGCCCAATAGCAAGTTGGAAACGTAAGTTGAAAAGATCTTCTTTTAATTTATTCAACTTTCCTAATAATTCATTATCGTTCATTTCACGGATCTCTTTAACTTTCATTTGTTTCACTACTTCACCTTCCGTTTCTTTTTTAATAAAACCTGTTTTAATAGGTAATTTATGACCAGCTAAACGAAATGCTTCTTTTGCAACCTCTTCAGACACTCCAGCAATTTCAAACATAACCCTACCTGGTTTCACCACAGCAACCCAATATTCTGGAGAACCTTTACCGCTACCCATACGAGTTTCAGCTGGCTTTGCAGTTACAGGTTTATCTGGAAAAATTTTTATCCAAACTTGTCCTCCACGCTTAATATAACGTGTCATCGCAATACGAGCAGCTTCAATTTGTCTATTTGTGATCCAAGACGGTTCTAAAGCCGTTAATCCAAATTCGCCATGAGAGACTTTATTTCCTTTATTTGCTTTACCAACCATTCTACCACGAAATTGTTTTCGAAATTTACTTCTTTTTGGAACAAGCATTATTGTTTGCCTCCTTCAGCAGAAAGAATTTTTTTTTGAGGCAAAATTTCACCTTTATATATCCATACTTTTACGCCAATAATACCATAAGTAGTATGCGCTTGTGCAATAGCATAGTCGATATTTGCACGCAACGTGTGAAGAGGAATACTTCCTTCTCTATATAGCTCATTTCGAGCTATCTCTGCTCCTCCCAAACGACCACTTACCATAACTTTTATTCCCTTAGCACCAGCACGCATAGTTCGTATCACAGCTTGTTTCATAGCACGACGAAATGCTATTCTTTTTTCCAATTGAGCAGCAATAAACTGTGCTACTAACACTGCATCCAAGTCAATTTGTTTTATTTCTTGAATTTGCACTTCTATATTATGGTCAGTAAATTGACCTATATTTTTTTTTATTTCTTCTATACCTGCACCGCTTCGTCCTATAATTATACCTGGTTTATTTGTGAAAATAGTGGCTTTAAGACGATTTCCATTACGTTCTATAATAACGCGAGAAATTCCAGCAGTATATAATTTCTTCTTTAATAAATTACGAATCTTTATATCTTCATGCAAATATTTCGCAAAATCTTTATCTGCGTACCATTTAGCATCCCAAGATTTTATAATTCCTATTCTTAATCCATGCGGATTTACCTTTTGCCCCACAATCCCCTCCTACTACCTTTCAGCAACAACCATAGTGATATGGCTTGTTTTTTTCAAAATTTTAAATGCCTGACCTCGAGATCTTGGATGAATTCTTTTCAACGTTGGTCCTTGATCTACTAAAGCCTTTGATACGTATAACTTTGAAGTATTCATATTATAATTATGTTCAGCGTTTGCAATAGTAGATTTTAAAACTTTTTCAACAATCAGTGCCCCGATTTTTGGAGTGAACTTCAAAATTGCAATGGCTTCATCAATATTTTTACCACGAATTAAATCAATTACTATACGTGCTTTCCTAGGCGCAATTCGTATATATTTTGCTTTAGCTATAGCTTCCATTCAATCCTCCCATTATTTCAACGATGTTGAACGCTCTGTATGAGACCCGTGACCTTTAAAAGTTCTTGTTGGCACAAATTCTCCCAGCTTATGCCCAACCATATCTTCAGTCATATATATAGGAACATGTTTACGACCATCGTGTACTGCTATAGTATGGCCTACAAAGCTAGGCAAAATTGTGGAAGTCCTTGACCATGTTTTAAATACTTTTCTTTCATTTTTTTCATTCATGATGTTTATTTTTTTTAATATACTTGAATGGACGTAAGGTCCTTTTTTTGTCGATCTTGACATTATTCCCTCCTATTTATTTATTTTACACGTCGAGACACTATCATCTTATCAGAAAGTTTTTTATGCCGAGTTTTCGCTCCCATTGCGCATTTTCCCCAAGGAGTAACGGGATGTTTCCGACCTATTGGAGAACGCCCTTCTCCCCCACCATGAGGATGATCGCAAGGATTCATTGAGGTTCCGCGATTTTCAGGTCTTTTCCCCAACCAACGATTTCGTCCAGCTTTCCCAATAGTAATATTTTCATGATTAATGTTACTCACTTGTCCAATAGTCGCTCTACAATTAAAGTGAACTTTACGTTGTTCTCCTGAAGGCAAACGCAATAAAGCATATTTCCCTTCTTTCGCCATAAGTTGAGCAAAAGACCCTGCAGAACGTACCATTTCAGCCCCCTTGCCTATTTTCATTTCCATATTGTGACAGTACTACCTACAGGAATATTTTTAAGAGGTAAACAATTTCCTATCTTAATATCAACTTCGTTTCCACTTAATACAATGTCTCCGACTCTTATTCCATTAGGCGCTAAAATATAACGCTTTTCTCCATCCATATAATGCAATAAAGCAATATAGGCGGAACGATTAGGATCGTATTCAATAGTTGCTATTTTAGCAATTATATTTTCCTTATTCCTTTTCCAATCAATAATTCTATATTTTCTTTTAGCGCCTCCACCCTGATGACGCACAGTTAAACGCCCCTGGTGATTTCTCCCACCATGTTTATCTAATTTAACTACTAAAGAACGTTCCGGCTTTGTTGCAGTAATATCGGAAAAATCAGCAACACTCATAAAACGTCTACCTTTAGATGTTGGTTTAAAAGTTTTAAGAGCCATCATCTTTTTCCCCTCCTAATTATTTCAAAATCAAATAAAAGCTTAAATACTTTCTAATGCTTCTATACGATTACCCGGTGCGAGCTTAACAATAGCTTTTTTAAAATCAGAACGACGACCTACAGTTTTACCCATACGTTTTATTTTTCCATAAACTCTAATTATATTAACATTAACTATTTTTACTTTAAAAATTTTTTCTATAACTATTTTAATCTCAATTTTATTTACAGTGAGTGGGATTTTAAACACATATTTATTCTCAGTTATCATATCATTTGATTTTTCAGTTATACGAGGTTTAATTACCATATTATGCAAATTATCCACTATATACACACCTCTTGAATTTTAGAAATTGCTGCTCTTTCAACAAAAATCTTATCATGGTACAATAAATCGAAAACATTTATACCTACAGAAATTATTGACTTAACTCCAGTTATATTTAAACTTGACTTCAGTATATTTTCATTTTTTACTGCAGTTATTATTAAAGCCTTTTTTGGACTATCAAAATTTTTTAAAAATTCAACAATTTGCTTTGTTTTTATTTCGGCTAATTTTATTTCATCAATAACTATTATTTCTGAAGATTCTATCTTGCTGCTAAGAGCAGATTTTATAGCTATTCTCCTAGCTTTACGCGGCATTGTAAAAGTATAACTGCGTGGGTGTGGACCAAAAATCGTTCCTCCGCCTACCCAAAGAGGCGAACGAATCGAACCAGCTCGTGCACGCCCTGTACCTTTTTGTCGCCAAGGTTTTTTGCCTCCTCCTCTCACTTCATCACGTTTTTTTGTCTTGTGAGTTCCTAATCTTTTACTAGCTAAATATATTTTTACTGCCTGATGAACTAGCGCTTCATTGGCTTTAATTCCAAAAACAGACTCTTTTAAATCTATTTCATCAGTTTGAGAACCTTGCATATTATATACCTTAACTATAGGCACAATAACTAATCCTCCTTATTCCCCTAATCTTTATTGTTTATCAGCATTTTTTCGCTCTACGTATTAAAACTAAAGCCCCTTTAGATCCAGGGACCGCACCTTTTATAAGAAGCAAGTTACGAGGTTTATCTATTCTTGCTATTGTTAAATTTTGGACAGTAACTTTTTCAAAACCCATTTGTCCAGGTAATTTTTTGCCTTTAAAAACTCTACCGCCGCCACCTGACATTCTTGGCCCCATGGATCCCGGTTCTCTATGGGATTTAGAACCATGACTCATGGGTCCACGTGCAAAATTATGCCGTTTAATGCCTCCTGAAAATCCTTTTCCCTTAGAAATACCTGTGATATCAACTGATTCGCCTATGCTGAGAATATCTGGTCCTAATAAAGTACCTGGAGTGTAAATAGAAGGTTCTTTTAAACGAATTTCGCGAATATATCGTACAGGCTTTTTATTTATTTTTTTAAAAAATCCTATAGCTGGTTTAGTTAGTTTTTTTTCGTTAACTGCTCCAAAACCAATTTGTACCGCATTATATCCATCATTTTCAATAGTCTTATTTTGTAAAACAACATTATCTGTAACTTCTACAACCGTCACTGGTAATAACGTGCCATCTTGAGAAAAAACTTGAGTCATTCCCAACTTTTTACCTAATAAACCTTTTTGCATATTTCCTCCTAGAGCTTAATTTCTATATCTACACCTGCTGGCAGATCAAGTCTTTTTAAAGCATCTACCGTCTTTTTTGTAGGTTCAACAATGTCAATTAAGCGCTTATGTGTACGCATTTCAAATTGTTCGCGCGAATCTTTATTAACGTGTGGTGAACGAAGAATAGTATATGTATTTTTTTCTGTAGGTAGAGGTATAGGTCCTGCAACCAACGCATTAGTTCTTTTTACAGTATCAATTATTCGTTGTGCACACATATCTAATGCCTTGTGATCATATGCTTTCAATCTAATTCTAATTTTTTGTTGTTTCCCCATAAATAATTATATCCTCCTTATTCAGCTAAAATTATACAGTTAAGTTGTAAATACTAAAAATTTTATGTAAACGCTTCCGGGCGTATCATATGAATGCTAGAAAATATCTCTTACCAAATACCAAAATACTATAGCATAACTTCTATAACCTTGCAAATAATTTTAAATAATTTCTCCCTGAATAAGATTCGATAAAAATTTTTTGTTTTCACAGAAACATAAGCCTAATAAATTATTTTATTTTTTAAAATATCGTTTATTCCTATAAAAAGAGCTTCTTCTAACTTATTTTCTGGTACTTTTTTTATTATTTCCCCTTTTATAAATAATACTCCTTCCCCTTTTCCCCCTGCTATTCCTATATCAGCTTGTTTAGCTTCTCCTGGCCCATTAACAACACATCCCATTATTGCTACTGATAAAGGTTCAATTATACATTGCATTCTTTTTTCTATTCGTTTGCAAAGATTTATTAGATCTATCTCTGTTCTTGCGCATGTAGGACAAGATATTAATTCTACTCCATATTTTTTTAAACCTAACACTTTTAGGATTTCAATTCCTGCTTTAACTTCTTTTTTAGGATCGTCTGTAAGAGATACTCTAATTGTATCTCCTATTCCTTGCGCTAATAAAATTCCTATGCCTATAGCAGATTTGACTATTCCAGATTTTATAGTTCCTGCTTCAGTTATTCCAATATGCAAAGGATAATTATATTGACTTGCTAATAAACGATAAGCCTCAATAGTCAGAGGAACGCTATTTGCTTTTAAAGAAACTTTAATATTATAAAAATCACATTGTTCTAGTATTATTATATGGCGTATAGCACTTTGCACCATCGCTTCTGCAGTTGGAAAATTTCCATATTTTTCTAATAAATCTTTTTCTATCGATCCACTATTTATACCTATTCTTATCGGAACATTACGTCTTTTCGCTTCTCTGGCAACAATCTTTACATTTTCCACATTTCCAATATTTCCAGGATTTATCCTTAATCCATCTATACCTTGTTCTAAAGCTTTTAAAGCTAACCGGTAATCAAAATGTATATCTGCTATAAGAGGAATATTTATTCTTTTTTTAATTTTTTCAATTGCTTCAGCTGAAGCAATATCGGGTACAGCTACACGAATAATATCACATCCTATAGCTTTTAAATCGTTAATTTGGTTTACTGTTGAGTCAATATCATAAGTTTTAGTGGTACACATTGATTGAATACTTATAGGTGATTTATTACCTATACTTATATTACCAACTTTAATTTTTTTAGTTTGTCGACGAATTATTTCATACATTTTCTCTTCTCTTAAGTTTCCTTTTAACTTATTCTTAACAAATCTTGTATTGTAGCAAATAATAACAAAGAAGTTAAAAGGAAAAATCCAACTATTTGTATTTTATATAAAATATTTGTAGAAAAAGATTTTCTTCTAATTGCCTCAATTAGTAAAATTACAATATATCCTCCATCTAAAACAGGTATAGGGATTAAATTTATTATTCCTAAATTAATACTGAATGAAGCAAGAAATTCAAGTAGATAAAGCCAACCTATTTTTACGGCATCTCTCGTCATAGCAATTAATCCAATGGGACCTGCAAATTCCGCTTTATTTTTTCCTAAAATAATACTGAATAAAGAAAAAATAATAAATTTTGCTATTTTATACGTGCGTATTATCGCAAGCTTAAAAGAATCTAAACAGCCTAATTTTTGTCTATAAGTTTTCTGTGTGATACCTAGAGTTATTTTTTTTATTTCTTTATTATATATAGGGTGAATCTTAATATTAACTTCTTTATTATAGCGTTCTATTAAAAATACTATTTCTTTATCATGGTTGTTTTTTATAACATCTATAACTTTATTCCATGTTTTTATTTCAATATTATTTATTTTTAATATTTTATCATTTACATATATACCAGCGTGATAAGCTGGAGAATTGTTCGCCACACTACCTATGATCGGTTTATTTTCAATTTTTTCTATACCATTTAAGAAATATATTGTAAACAATAAAAATATAGGCAAGACAATATTCATTGCTCCTCCTGATGCAATAACAAGTAAACGAGCTCCTAGAGATTTTTTAGTAAAACCTCTTTCTTCATTTTGTTCTTCTGGACCCATCCCTACAATTTTATTATACCCACCTATAGGTATAATACCTATAGAATATTTTGTTTCACCAATTTTAAAAGAAATCAATTTAGGACCCATACCGATAGCAAATTCTTCTACTTTCATCCCTGTAATCTTTGCCATAATGAAATGTCCCAATTCATGAAAAAAAACCAAAATAAAAAAAACAGATATTATTCCTATAATAATCATTTATACTCCAATAAAGTTAATACTTTATATTTTTTTTATATAATTTTTAGCATCGATTCTTGCTTTATTATCAATTAAAAATATTTCGTTTATATTATTTATCCTTGTAAATTCACTTTTATTTAAAATCGTTTCAATAATATTAGGAATATCTAAAAATTTCACTTTCTTATTTAAGAATGCCTCCACCGCTACTTCGTTAACAGCGTTAAAAATACAAGGATAATTTTCTCCAACTGCTCCACATTCATAAGCAAGCTTTAAACAACGAAAGGTTTCTAAATCAGGCTTCTCAAAAGTTAAATTATTGAAAATAAAAAAATCTACGGAATTATAATTAACGGAAATCCTCTTGGGGTAAGTAAGTGCATATTGAATAGGTATACGCATATCAGGTAATCCTAGTTGGGCAATAATATTATTATCTTTAAATTCTACCATTGAATGAACAATACTTTGCTTATGAACTAAAACGATTATATCATGAACAGGCATATCAAATAAATGTTTAGCTTCGATAACTTCTAATCCTTTATTAGCTAAAGTAGCAGAGTCAATACTTATTTTCATACCCATATTCCAATTTGGATGTTTAAGTGCTTCTTCTACTGAAATATATTCAAGTTCATCTTTACTTTTACCAAAAAATGGTCCTCCTGAAGCTATTAGTAATATTTTCTTCATATTTTTTTTATTTTCACCATTTAAACATTGAAAAATGGCGCTATGCTCGCTGTCTATTGGAATAATTTCTACTTTTTTTTCATGCGCCAACTTCATTACAATATCCCCTGCAACAACAAGTGTTTCTTTATTGGCTAACGCAATTCTTTTCTTTGCTTCTATTGCTGCTAATGTGGGTTTAAAACCAGCAAAACCTGTTAATGCATTTAAGACAATATCTGCTTTACCTATAACAGCATCATCTGTTAAATGTTGTTTTCCAATAAAAATTTTAGTATCCCCACTATAACGAGAACGTAAAATATTTCCTTTTTCATTATCGCAAACAACTGCAATTTTAGGTTTAAATTCATTAATCTGTTTCTCAAGTAGGTCGATATTTTTTTGCCCTGAAATAGCAACAACAGAAAATAAATTTTTATGACTTCTGATAACATCAAGCGTTTGTTGTCCAATAGAACCTGTACTGCCAAATATAGTTAATTTTTTCATTTTTTATAATTTAATTTTAATTAACAGTTTAAAATAACAATTACAACAAAATAATAAATAGCCGGAACAACAAAAAGCATACTATCAAAACGATCAAGTATACCCCCATGCCCAGGCACAAATTTCCCGGAATCTTTTACACCACAAAATCTTTTAAGTGCTGATTCTGCCATATCTCCTAAAAAAGCAAAAATAGTAACGATCAATCCAATACTTATCCCTTGCCATATAGGAAACCCTAATAAATAAACGGATATTATTAAAAATAATATCGTACCTATTGTTCCACAAATAAATCCCTCCCAAGTTTTTTTAGGACTTATTTTACTATTAATTTTATATTTCCCAATGCTTGACCCGACCAAATAAGCAAAAGAATCATTTATCCACGTTCCAATCAGTGCAAGCGATAAATACAATGATCCAAACGATAAAGAAAAGTATTTATATTTGTAAATAGTATCTTCGTCTATAAAACGTAATTCAATAAAATGAGAAAATAAAAAAGAAATATAAAAAAAACAAAAAATGTTTCCTAAACAATCTCCGATATTAAATTTTCCTTTAGTAATAATTACCTTGGTGAGCAACCAAACAAATCCTATAAAAATAAAAAAATCACACTCAGTAGAATTAGCGTATCGCACGAAAGTCATGTTTAAAACTATAAGTAAAAAACCAACAGTCATTTCTATATTTACTCCAACTTTTCGAAACAATGAACTTAATTCCAGCCAAGAAATTAACGCTAAAAAAACTATAGCTAAACTATATAAGTATCCACCACAGATTATTAAAACAGCCAACAAAAATATTCCCACAATTGAGCTTATAGTTCTTATAATAAGCATTTTCCCTCCAAAATTATAATCCACCAAACCTACGATCTCGTGTTTGATAATTTATTATTGCTTCAATAAATTTTTCAACTGAAAAATCTGGCCAAAAACAATCTGAAAAATATAATTCTGTATAAGCTATTTGCCATAAAAGAAAATTGCTTATTCTATAATTAGAGCCAGTTCTTATTAATAAATCAACATCAGATAATGGAAAAGTAAATAAATTTTCATTAAATATTTGCTCATCGATATCGTCAAGATTTAATTTACCATAAACAACTTTTTTCACTAATTCTTTTGTTATTTTTATAATTTCCGAACGGCCACCGTAATTTAATGCAACATTTACAATCAGTCCAGTGTTTTTTGATAACAACTTAGTGTTTGTCTCTAACTTCTTTTTGATTGTTTCTTTTAAAACTTCTAAATTACCAATAAACCTCATTTGTATATTATTTTTTATTAATTCATTTAATTCATTTTCAAGATAATAGGAAAGTAAATTCATCAAAAAATTTATTTCGTTTTTGGGTCTTTTCCAATTTTCGGTAGAAAAAGCATATACAGTTAACATTCTTATCTTTAAATCAGCAGAAGTTTTTATAATAGTACGTAAAACCTCTGAACCTTTCTTATGTCCCTGAGAACGAATTAGGCCTTTTTTTTTTGCCCAGCGCCCATTACCGTCCATAATTATTGCTATATGTTTAGGAAGATTGTTTTTATCTAAATTATTAATATTTAAATTGACAGGATTTTTTCTTTTTTGAAAAAATTGAAACATAAATTCCTTATTTTAAGATCAATATTTTAAGATCAATTAAATTATACTTGTCGATTTTTTGCCCAACAGCTATAAAAATTAATTTCTATCTTGATATAGTATTATTTATTTTCTTTTTAAATTTTAACCGTAACAATAAAAAGATCATAACTATCCAAAAAGAGCCATATGGCTCTTTTTGGATAGTTATGATCTTTTTTCACGAATACGTGCTGCTTTTCCTGTAAGATTACGTAAATAATACAATCGTGCTCGACGAACAACACCTCTACGAATAATATTTATATTATCAATACGAGGAGAATGAAGAGGAAAAGTTCTCTCAATTCCAACTCCATAAGTCATTCTTCGAACAGTAAATGTTGCTTGTATCCTTGTTCCACCATTACGTTTAATACAAACACCTTCAAAAGCTTGTAAACGCTCGTGACTTCCCTCAACAATTTTGACCATCACCTTTAGAGTATCCCCTGGTCGAAATTCAGGAATATTCGAACGTAGTTGATCCTGATTAATTAATTCAATTAAATTCATTTTTCTCCTCCTGAAACATAGATGTTCTTACCAAAGTATTTAATTTATATATAGGACCATCTTTATAAACAACTGTGTATTATATCAAATTAAGTATAAATAAGCAAGAGCTTTTTATAGTAATAAAATTAATCTAAGGATGTTGATTCCTCTTTTAAAATTGTTGTAATTTTAAAAGAATTTTTTACTATTATACCCGTATTACAATTTTTTATTTATATATGTATATAATTTATTTTTTTGCTAAATTTAGGATAACAAGTACATTCTTAAGTTCTATCCTTTAACATACATGCTTTTGTTATTTCACTACGTTTATTTTAAATTGCGTAATATTATATATTGTTTTATAATTACCTTATATTATGCAATTATATAAATATTTCTATTAACCATTATTAAGGAGATTTCTATGATATATGATACAATAATTATAGGTGGTGGACCAGCAGGAATAACTGCAGCCCTGTATTGCGGTAGAGCGAAATTAAATATATTATTAATTGAGCAAGGTTCTATAGGTGGACAAATGCTTGTTACAAATAACATTGAAAACTATCCGGGTACCCCCGGTAATATTTCAGGATATAGTCTAAGTAATTATATGGAAAATCAAATTAAGCATTTTGATAATATTCAAAAAATTACTGTAAAAGCTACAAAATTAATTTTAGATAATAAAATTAAAAGTGTTCAGACTATAACTAACAAAAGTTTTAATTCCAAAACTATAATAATAGCTACAGGTGCTAGAGCTCGAACCTTAAATTGTCCTGGAGAAAAAGAATTTCGAGGTATGGGAGTATCTTATTGTGCAATTTGTGATAGCGCATTTTATAATAATGCAAAAAATATTGTTTTTGTAGGCGGTGGGAACTCAGCAATTCAAGAAGCTCTTAATCTTACAAAATTTGCTCAAATAGTAACAATAGTACACCGTCGCAATAAGTTACGAGCTACAAAGTTTTTACAAGATAGAGCTTTCAATAATCCGAAAATAAATTTTTGTTTTAATAGTGTCATTGAATCAATCAATGGTACAGAAATTGTAGAAAGTATAACAATAAAAAATACTGTTACCGGCGAAAAAAGTATTCATAATACCGAAGGAATATTTATTTATCTTGGTATGATACCAAACACCGAAATTTTTTCTAATTTGTTAAATATTGATGAAGAAGGATATATAATTGCTAACGAAACAACAAAAACAAATATAAATGGGATATTTACCGCAGGTGATTGTCGAAAAAAACTATTAAAACAAATAGTTACAGCAACATCAGATGGAGCTATAGCTGCAAAAATGGTGGAACAATATATAGAACAAAACAATGAATAAAAATTTTATAAATCAATTTTCTAGAACTGAACTTCTTATTGGTAATAATGGGCTACAAAAATTACAAGCCAGTACTATTGGTGTATTCGGAATTGGGGGAGTGGGTTCATACGCAGTAGAATCGTTAGCGCGGGCAGACATAGGAAACTTTATATTAATTGTTTCGTAAGTAGCATGTATCTGCCGATTTATATTTGTAGAACATACTCTATCATGGTTTATTAATATAAAAAGCATGCTATTACACCATTGTAATTATATAATAGATGCTATAGATACAATAAAAGCAAAAGTGTGTTTAATACATAATGCCATAGATTTAAAAATACCTATTATAAATTCTATGGGAGTAGGTAATAGACTTGATCCTACAAAATTTAAAATAGGAAATATTTTTGAAACCCAAAATTGTCCTTTCTCTAGAATAATAAGAAAGGAACTACGTAAAAAAAATATTAAAAATTTAAAAGTAGTATACTCAACGGAAACACCAAAAAAATGCTTTATAAAATCATCTTCAGGAAAAACTTCTCCTGGAAGCATTTCATTTCTTCCGGCAATAGCAGGATTAATAATTGCAGGAGAAGTAATAAAGGATTTGTTAGATTAGAAGCATTATAAATAAAATTTATCATTGGAATCACCTTCCTTTCTTCCCACTTTTTACCTTGAATCCTCACAAAACTCTCCACGTCAATACTTACTTAAAAATCTTCTTTCATTGATACTCTTGACATAACCCATATATGTTGTATCATAAATTTTAAAAAAGTCTACTGCCTTTTTTACTAAAAATACAATTACAATAAAGTTGTCATAAATTTCTAACATACATTTTTTATTGAAGAATCAGTAACTTATTTTAATTTATATTTAAAATAAAAGTTTTTTGCCAAACAAATTTTGTCAGTATAAATAAAGGAATAATTTTTCATCTTGTATAAGTTGTTTTCCTTTATTTAAACGACGAATTAATTCTTTATTCAAATAAATGTTAAAAGCAAAAAAATATATATATATTGCACTTTAATGTTCTTAATTTAATTCTGTAAATTTAATTTTTTTTCAATATAAATCATTGAAAAAGCTGTAATAAATGAACAGATCATAAAAAATACTATCCAGTTTATAGAATAATTTAAATAAAATAATGATGCTATACTTCCCGCCGTAATAGAGCCTAAACCATAGCATGCAAAACAAACTGCTTGATTTAAACCAATGTTTTTTGTTTTGCTTACAGAACTTATTAATGAATAACTTATTGGACATGTTAAAATTTCTCCGATAACTCCAATAATATAAAAAATAATAAAGAAATCGAGTTTCAATATATGCGCGTTTGGAGAAATATTTTTTATACTTAACAATAAAATAACTAATATACCTAAATTTATACCGCATATTAATTGCCCAAAAGCAAGTTTACGAAAGGTCGAAGGTTCCATATAAATATTGTCTAGCCTTTTCCATATAAAGTTAAGCATAAAAGTAAATAATATTAACAACAAAGGACTAAGCGATGGAAACCAAAAAATTGGAATCTTAAAAAAACCTATACTCCGATTAGTGTATTGTTTTATAAGAAACATGATAAACCCACCTATACCTAAAAAATAACCGCAAGCCCATAGCCAAGAACATAAATAACTGAAAAGTAAAACTATTTTACTAATGAAAGATTTATTTTTATGAGATTTTAAGATAGTTTCACGCTTATTTACTTTATCGATAAAGTAAATTTTTTCTCTAAATGCTGAAAATTGAACTATAATCCAAAACATCGCTACAATCATACCTATTCCTGCTATTGAAAACCCCCATTTATAACCAAGTTTCGCTACTACTAACCCATTTATCATACCACTTAATAATATGCCTAAATTAATAATCGAATAATAAAATGAATATGCTCTTTCTCGATAAAAAGGACTATTGTCATATACTTGTCCAACTAATCCTGTAATGGATGGCTTAAATAAGCCTGTACCGATACATATTAACAATAAGCCTAAAAACAACATTAGAAAGTTATTAACATTTATAAAAAATAAAGTTAAATGTCCACAAATAATTAACATTCCACCAAATAAAATAGAGTTAAAAAGTCCTAGATATCGATCAATAATAATTCCGCCAAGTACAGGAGAAGACCATGCACAAAACCCATAAATCCCTACCCAGAACAGTGCTCTTGTTTCCGAAAAACCCATTCCACCATTTATAATTTTATCAACCATATAAAATGGTAATAAATAAGAAAGAGTATAAAAACTGAACCGCTCCCAAAACTCTATTGACGATAAACCTAATAAAATTTTCAAATTAGATTGAACCCTAATTATTCTCATAAGTTAAATTTCCTCTAAATAGAAAGTAAGTTTACCGATTCTTTAACAACTTTTTCTTTGCTCTAAAAATACTAAATATTTAGAGGTTATTATGCTACAAAAAAAGTGAAAAGATCAAAACATAATTACAAAAGGACGTTTTTTGAGCAAACAGCAGTAACAGAAAGTACAGAAAAATACAAAATAATTATCCCTATATAATTAATTATATAAACTAAATTGAAAAATAAATTTTTATAATATCCGGTGGTAATAGATTTTTTTGCTAATATTTATTATTAATATAATTTATTTTCAAATGTTCGTATGCTGCGCGAGTCGTAATCCTACCGCGCGGCGTTCTTTGGATAAAGCCTAATTGTAATAAAAAAGGTTCAACAACATCCGCAATTGTTTCTACTTCCTCTCCTATACAAGCAGCTAAAGTATCCAACCCAACAGGTCCACCTTCAAATTTTTTCATAACTGTTTCTAATAATCTTCGATCATTTTGATCAAGTCCTAACTCATCTACTTCTAATAATGTTAGAGCTTTATTTGCTATGTTCTTTGTTATTATTCCTTCCCCTTCTACTTGAGCAAAATCTCTTACACGCTTGAGAAGCCTATTAGCGATGCGAGGAGTTCCTCGTGAACGTTTAGCTAACACTTTCGTCCCTTGAGTGTCCAAATCTATTTGTAAAACGTCAGCTGATCTATTAATTATATGTATTAAGTCTTGGTAAGAATAATATTCAAGGCGAGCTACTATGCCAAAACGATCACGTAGAGGGGCTGATAATGCGCCTGCCTTTGTTGTTGCACCCACAAGAGTAAACGGTGGTAAATCAATGCGCATTGTCCGTGCGCTCGGCCCTTTACCAATAACAATATCTAGAACAAAATCCTCCATAGCAGAATATAAAATCTCTTCTACACTTCTACTTAAACGATGAATTTCATCAACAAATAATACATCATATTCCCCGAGATTAGTAATTATTGCAGCTAAATCTCCTGGCCTTTCAATTGCTGGACCAGAAGTTATTCTTATATTAACATTTAATTCATTTGCTATAATTCCAGCTAATGTAGTTTTACCAAGTCCAGGTTGTCCATATAATAATACGTGATCAAGTGTTTCTTTTCTATTTAAAGCAGCTTTAATAAAGATTTCAAGATTTCTTTTCAATTGGGGTTGGCCTATATATTCTTTTAAACGCTTTGGACGTAAAGAATATTGCCAAGTATCTCCTTCCCCTTCATTTAAAGCTATTATTCTATTTTCCATATAGTCTCCATATTCTATAGGCTTTATATTTTTATTTGATACATATGTTGTATTTATTTTAACAAATTATCTATTTTTTATTATTGGTTTTTTCCACATTCTTTTAACACAGCTTTCATCAATTCTTTACCTGTTATCTTTTGGGATATCCTTTTCATTGCCTGCATAATTTCCAATTTAGTATATCCTAATTCTTTAAGAGCTTGAATAATTTCATTTTGATCACTGTGCAGGTTATTAACTTCAGAAGATTTTTGTTTTGACAAATCTGTAATATCAACAAAATTTATTATTTTATCCTTTAACTCTAAAATAATCCTTTCCGCTGTTTTTTTACCTATACCTACAATTTTTGTGAAAAATAGAATATCTTTATTAATTATAGCTAATCGAACATTATTTACGCTGCAAGCAGATAAAATAGCTACAGCAGCTTTCCCACCTATCCCATTTATACTAATTAATAATAAATATAAATCATACTCCTCTTTTGTTAAAAAACCATAAAGAATCATAGCATCTTTACGTACGTGAAAATAAGTATATAAACGAATATTATCACCCTGTTTTATTTTTAGTTTTGTGGAAGCTGGTATAAAGACTTTATAACCTATTCCATTGCAGTCCATAAAACAATATTCGTCAAAAACTGTATCCACAATACCGCGTATAAATCCGATCATTTTTTATTCCATCGCAAACAATTAATAGAACTATTTATACCACAAATAGCTAAAGCTAAAGCATCCGTAACATCATCCGGTTTTGGACATTTTTTTATATTTAGAATTCTCATAATCATAAATGCTACCTGTTTCTTATCAGCGTTACCATAACCTACAACTGCTTGCTTAACTTGTAATGGAGTATATTCAAGTATAGATATTTCCCCTATTCTTTCAACAGCTAACATTATCACCCCTCTAGCTTGTCCAACATTTAATGCTGTTTTTACGTTTTTAGAGAAAAATAATTGTTCAACTGCAACTGCATCCGGACGATATTCATGAATTATCTGTCCTAATTCATGATAAATTATATTTAAACGTTTACTCATTGAATATGTAGATTTTGTAGAGATCGCCCCATAAGTAACAGCCAATAATTTATTAGCTTTTTGACAAACTAACCCATATCCACAAATAGCCATACCAGGATCAATTCCTAAAATCAACATAACACCTACCAATTAAATTTTTAGATTAAATTTATTACTTAATCGTTTTACTAAAAAAGACTATTTCTTTCAAATTTAAATCATTATGTTCGTTTAAATTGATTCTAGCTTGTTTTTTTAAATGCCTTTCCTACTTCTAGAGATATACAAGACAAGTTATTTTATCTTCATCAATTTTTTTATTTTTTTAATAGTAAATTGACCTTTATTTTTAAACATCCAATTTACGCAAACTATCTCGCCTAATTTTTCACCAAACTTTGTAAAAAGATGGCGCATATCCGCAACAGTAATATTTCTATTATCAGTTATAGCTTCTATTAATACTGCTACCCCAGTCAGACCGTACTTTTCATACATAATAGCACTTATATTTTCTTCTTCCAGTCCTCCTAGTTTTCTCTGGATATCTGAATTGATATTCTCTTTTAGAATATTATTTTCTTTAACTTCTTGTAAATCTAATTTTAATCTCACACTTATACCTAAATTATTTCCACCATTTTTAATAGAAATCATAATCCTCCGTGCTATTTTAGCTGTATTTTTTACTTTTAAAACATTTAGTCCATTTACTATATACTGATTTTCATATCCCCTTATTTATTCCCACTCAATTGTTGCAGGTGGCTTAGATGTAATATCATATACAACTCTATTAACACTATGCACCTCATTTACAATTCTTTTTGACATAATTTCTAATACTTCATAGGGAATACGTGACCAATCAGCAGTCATACCATCTTCGCTTGATACAGAACGTATACAAATTGTGTATCCATAAATACGCTTATCTCCCATTACGCCAACGCTTTGAGATACAAGTAAAACAGCAAAAGCCTGCCAAACATTAACATATTCATGTGCTCTTTCCAATTCTTCGCGAACAATAGCATCCGCTTCACGTAAAATTTCTAAGCGTTCGACTGTAACATCTCCAATTATACGTATAGCTAAACCTGGTCCTGGAAAAGGTTGTCTATCTATTATTTCTTTAGATAGTCCTAATTTTATTCCCAATAGGCGTACTTCGTCCTTAAACAATTCTTTAAGAGGTTCTATGAGTTTAAAATCTATATTTTTAGGCAAACCACCTACATTATGATGGCTTTTAATTACTGCTGCCATACCTGTTCCGCTTTCTATAATATCAGTATATAAAGTTCCCTGCACTAAAAATTTAATATGTCCTAATTTTTTAGCTTCTTCTTCAAATATTTTTATAAACTCTTTTCCTATTAGCTTACGTTTATTCTCAGGGTCAACTATATTTTTTAGTTTTTCTATAAATCTTTTTGTAGCATCGATATATATCAAATTTATTTTAAGTTCGTCGCGAAAAATTTTTATTACTTCTTCAGATTCATTTTTACGCATAAACCCATGATTAACATATATACATGTCAGCTGTCTTCCTATAGCTTTATGCACTAATGTTGCTGCAACAGCAGAGTCAACTCCACCTGAAAAAGCACATATAGCTTGTTGTTTAGATCCTATTTTTGCTTTTATTTTTTTTACATAAATATCAATAAAATTACCTAAATTCCAAGTATTAGCACATTTACAAATATCAAATAAAAAATTTTTAATAATATGCATACCATAAGAAGTATGCGTAACTTCAGGATGAAATTGAACACCATATATTTTCTTTTTATAGTTTGAAAAAGCAGCAATAGGTGTCGAGCCTGTTTGTGCACTAATAACAAAATCCTTTGGTGCAATAGATATATGGTCTCCATGACTCATCCATACAGTTTGGCTTTTATTCGTTCCCTTAAATAAATTATCATTCTTATCAATATTAATTAAGGCATTTCCGTATTCTCGACAATTAGGGCGTTCTACTTGACCTCCAAGCATATGCGCTATAAGTTGCATACCGTAACAAATACCTAAAATAGGAATTCCTATTTTAAACAATTTCTTATCACATTTAGGTGCATTTTCTGCATATACGCTCAATGGACCACCAGAAAAAATAATTCCTTTTGGGTTTTCCTCCTTTATTTTATTTACATCTATTTTATATGAAACTGTTTCTGAATATGCGCCGCATTCGCGTATTCTCCGGGCTATCAATTGCGCATATTGACCACCAAAATCCATAATAAAAATTTTTTCTTTGTTATACACAGATTACTCCTAAAAACATAATTATAATTTTTGCAATCATAAAAATCTATAAAATTGATTTCGCATCTAAATCTAAATTTGCATATTCTTCTGAAAGAAATTTTCGATATGCACGTGCTGCAACCATAGCAGCATTATCAGTACATAAAATAGGAGTGGGTATATATAACTTTATATTCATTTTATTACATAAGCTCTTTATTGTACTACGTAATTTTTCATTAGAAGCTACTCCTCCCGCTAAGACTAATTTAGTACTACTAAACTCAATAGCTGCTTTCATAGTATTTTCAGCTAAATATTCACAAACAGTTTGTTGAAAAGCAGCCGCTATTTCTTCGTCGTTAATATTTAATTCTTTTTCATTTCTATTCCTAAAAAAACTAATAACTGCTGATTTTATTCCGCTAAAACTGAAATCATAATTATTAGAATATTCCCTACAATTCTTTTTAAATTTTGGTTTAGGAAAGCTAATTGTTATATTGTAACAGTTTTTCGCTTTTTTTTCAATTTCAGGGCCGCCAGGGTAGGCTAAGCTCATTACGCGTGCAACCTTATCAAATATCTCCCCTGCAGCATCATCTCTTGTTTGGCCTACTACTTCAAATTTATTGTAATTATATACTTTAATCAATGAAGTATGTCCACCTGATACTATAAGAGACAAAAACGGAGGGGTTAAATCTTCGTACTCTAAAAAAGCAGCAAAAATATGACTTTCTATATGGTTTACTGCTATAAGCGGTTTATTTTTTGCAAAACTCAAACCTTTGGCAACAGAAACTCCAACTAATAATGAGCTAATAAGTCCTGGCCCATAAGTTACAGCAATGGCATCTAGATCATCTAATGTTACTTTGGCTTGATTTATAGCTTCATCTATTATAAAAGTTATGATTTGGATATGCTTACGTGAAGCAATTTCAGGTACTACTCCTCCATATAATGCATGCGTATTAATTTGTGATGAGATCACATTTGATAATATTTTGCGTCCATTTGCAACGACCGAAGCACATGTTTCATCACAACTTGTTTCTATAGCCAAAATCAATATATTTTTTTTCTTATTCATTTTAAAAACTGCTTTCTGATAATTTACGGTTCCATAAAATAAGGGCATCTTGGTCTTTAGCATAATAATCAATTCTTCGCCCTTCACTAATAAAACCTAAAGAATAATATAAATTAAGAGCTCGTATGTTATTAACATTAACTTCTAAAGTCATCGATATTGCACTGTGACTCATTCCATAGTTTATAGTTTCTTTTAATAAAGCATTAGCAATTCCTTTTCTTCTAAATTCAGGTAAAACAGCAATATTATTCATATGAATTTCATCAACGATAACCCAAAATTCACAATAACCTACTATTTTATTTTTCGCAACTGCAACAAGATATATAGTGCTTTCACCACACGCTTTATTAATAATCACATCTAAAGACCCTATAGAAACATTAAAACATTGCTTTTCTATTCTATATACTTCTTCGGCTTCATAGAAAAACATTCTGCGTATTTTAAACATTATTTCTAGTAATAATTAGCTCCTAAACTTAATCTTATTTTTCGTTTCAATTATATCATTTTACATTAAGTTTTTCTTCTGCTGCTGGTTTTCTTATATACATTGGTTCTAAAAAAAACTGTTCCTCTTCCATTCCACATTCTAAATATCTTTTACCTATAAATGCTACATATTTTGCTCGCGGAAGCAATAATTTTTTTTCTACAATACTTGCATTTGGAATTGTCTTTATGATGTCGATTTCTTCAGATGAAATTTCTCCACAAAAAACATATTTGTCTGAATTCTTTATAAGTTTTGGTATATCTTTTATTGGTAACATATATGTATCACTACATTCTCCTGCTGCTCCATAAATTTGTGCATATATAGTATTTTGTTGAGCGTTAATAATTGGGATAATATATTTTCCACGATGTCTACATTGCATGGCCATCCCCCGCATAGTAGGTACAGCCAAAATAGGTATGTTCAATGCATAAGCTAAACTTTTTGCTACAGCCATTCCAATCCTTAACCCTGTAAATGAACCAGGTCCTTTGCTAATCGCTACTGCATTTAATTTATTTTTTTTATAATCGATTTTATCGAATAATTGTACAATATTCGGAACTAGCTTTACCGAATGATTTAAATTATTTTGATCAGTAATTTCTCTAATAATCCTATTATTATTTAATAAACATACACTACAAGCTAAAGTAGCAGTTTCAATGCCCAATATTGTCATTTCAAATCTTGATTCCTTCTATTTTAACTAAACGCAACCCGTTTTTAACATTTATTTCTATCATTATAGTTTTTCCAGGTATATGGCAAATAAAGTTTTTTCCCCATTCTATAACTGCAATACCTTTGTTTTTAATAAATTGATAAAATCCAATGTCTTCTAATTCAAAATGAGATTCTATTCTATATAAATCAAAATGATATAAAATATATTTTCCAGAATAAACGTTCAATAAATTGAAAGTCGGACTCGTTATATTTTTCTTAATATCTAGCCCTAAAGCTATTCCTTTTGTTAAAGTAGTTTTTCCAGCGCCTATTTCCCCATTTAACAAAACTATATTTTTGTTGATAAGCCTTTTTCCTATTTTTTCTCCCAATTTGAACATTTCTTTTATGCAAGTTATTTTATATATTTTTTTACTCATCTCAAACTAACCTTACACATCAAGACACATATATTGCTATTAACTTTTAATTGTATCCGATATATCATAAAAAAACTTTACTACGCCTTTCATAATACTTAGTGCTATTATTTTTTGGAAATTTTTAGTTATTAATTGTTTGCAATCATTTTTATTACTTATAAATCCTGTTTCTAATAAAATAGCTGGCATCTTGCTATATCTCAATACATAAAAGTTTGCTCTATTAATACCTCGATCGCTTAATTGGGGAATATTTATAAATTCTTTTTGAACATATCCTGCTAAAATACTATCTAAATTTGTTTTTGGATAATAAAAGGTCGAAACTCCATGTACATTAGTATCTATATAAGAATTGGCATGAACACAGATAAATAAATCTGTTTTGTTATTATTCGCAATATTAACCCTTGACTGTAGCTCATCGATGCCCACAGAGTTAAGAGAAAAAACATCCTTATCTATTTCACGAGTCATAATAACATTTATGCCTTGCTGTTCTAAAATATTTTTTAGTTCTAAACAAATTGGAAGGGTGATATCTTTTTCAAAAGTTTTGTCTATACCTATAGCTCCGCAATCACTACCTCCATGGCCAGGATCAATACAAATAGATTTCCCTTCGAGACGTGAGTTGAACATAAGTTTAGTTTGAGGAATTAGTTTAGTAATATCAACTACTAAACGACAAGGTTTTTTTAGTAGTTGATCCTCTTTTAAAATAAAAAAAGTATAATCATTTTTTTGTATTTTTTTTGTTAAAAGTATTCTCATTATTAAATCTTTTTTATTTTCAATAAACCTAAAACTAGTAACTATTTGCGAATTAAGTATAATTTTAGAATAAATTTTTGGAGATAAAACACTATTATTTAAATGTACCTCTAAAACATTATTTAATTCATTTATTTTACCAATTATATTTACACAGGAACTATATGTTCCTGATAAATCACATACTATGCGAATTTTCTTCATGCTACTAACTCTCGATATAACAGACCAACGAATTTTAACAATTTGTACAGGTTTAATTTTAGTAGTTTCTAATTTTATTGAATTTACTTTTTTAAAGTTTATTTCTTTTGCAAATGAAGTATGCGCTAAAGAAACTATAATAACAAATAATAAAAAAGTTTTTATCATTTGTATTATTGTCTTATCCATTATTTTCTCCAAAAATATTATTATATTATATAATAAAAAATTTCTATTTCATTAAAAAAGCAATTTATTATTAGTTGCAATATTCCCCGATAGTTTTTATATCATTAATTATATTAATAAAATTAAAAAAATAACAAAAACTACTCTTAAAAAAAGATATAAATAGTAGTTAAAATATATTAAACAATCGACTACTTAATGAAATAACAACGGTGCTATAAGTAAAGCTATTGTTCCAGCAACTTTAATAAGAGGGTTCATTGCTGGTCCTGCTGTATCTTTAAAAGGATCACCGACAGTATCGCCAACTACTGCAGCAGCATGTGCTTTAGTTCCTTTTCCTCCAAGGTTACCTTTTTCAATAAATTTCTTTGCATTATCCCATGATCCACCAGAATTAGCCATAAATATTGCCAACAAGATTCCTGTAGAAGTAATCCCAGCTAAAAACCCAGCTAATGCTTTTGCACCTAATATAAATCCTACTAATAAAGGAATAAAAACTGCAAGTAATCCAGGTATAGTCATCTCAGTAAGTGCAGATTTAGTACTTATATCTACACAACGAGCATAATTCGGTTTTCCTTCCCCTTTCATAATGCCAGGAATTTCCTTAAATTGCCTACGTACTTCATTAATCATATGGACAGCTGCTCTGCTAACTGCTTCCATTGTTTGCGCACAAACTAAAAATGGCACGGTAGATCCAATAAACATCCCAATTAATACAAATGTATCTGTAATACTAATATACATATGTCCATTAGTTAATAAAAAAGATAATTTATGGTTTTTTATTATCTCTTCAGAATAAGCGCTGAATAACGCTAATGCAGTTAAAGCTGCAGACCCTATGGCAAATCCTTTCGCCATAGCAGCAGTAGTATTTCCTACAGCATCAAGCCTATCAGTTCGTTTTCGAACTTCTGATCCAAGTTTTGCCATTTCAGCTATACCGCCGGCATTATCTACTACTGGCCCAAAAGAATCAACTGCAACCACCATTCCTGATGTTGATAACATTGCCATAGCAGCTACAGAGATTCCATATATACCGCCTCCGCTATAATAAGATACTCCAATAGCAATAACAAGTACAGACATTATCCAGCCTGTACTTTTAAGCCCATTTGCTATACCAGCGATTATAGTTGTAGCTTCGCCCGTCGAAGAAGAATAAGCTATTTTACGTGTTGGCGCAAATTCATGTGAAGTATAATATTCCGTCAATTTTCCAATAGCAATATTGACAACCAGTCCACTGACAGCAGCTATAAATATTCCCCTAGAATTAAAACCTATAAACAACTTGTTACTTAAAAAATAAGCAACTATCATCAATATAATATTTGTCGACACTATACCTTTATTAAGAGCATTTTGAGGATTCCCATTTTCATTCGTACGAACTAAAATCATACTGATCATTGAAGCAAAAATTCCTGCTGAACCAAGTAATAAAGGAAATAACACTCCGTTTATACCAAAAAGATTATTACCTAATAACATTGCTGCAATGGTAGTAGCTCCATAAGATTCAAATAAATCTGCCCCCATGCCAGCAGTATCACCAACATTATCACCTACATTATCGGCAATAACAGCAGGATTCCTGGGGTCATCTTCAGGGATTCCTATTTCTACTTTTCCTACTAAATCAGCTCCTATATCAGCTGCTTTAGTATAAATACCCCCACCTACACGTGCGAAAAATGCTATTGCCGAAGCTCCAAAAGCAAAACTATTTATTATCGAAGGATTTCTATAAATTAAATATAGAACTGAAACACCAAGCAATCCTAAACCCGCTACTGACATACCCATTACTGTACCCGCACGAAAAGAAATACTTAGTGCTTTATTTAAGCTATTCCTGGCAGCTTCGCATGTCCTACTATTAGCTTTAGTTGTAGCATTCATTCCTATATATCCTGATAATGCAGAACATATCGCACCAACTAGAAAAGATATTGCCATAGGAGTGCTTATTTTAATATATAAAACTATTGCGATTACTAAAGTAAATGGTATTAAAGTACGATATTGTCTATTTAAAAAAGCCATAGCTCCCTCATAGATAGCCTGCGAAATTTCTTGCATACGAATATTGCCTTTTGATTCTTTTAAAATAGATATCATCATAATTAGTGCAAACAATAAAGAAATTACTCCTGCGAAAGGAGCAATATATAAAGTCATTGACTGAGACATTATTACTTAAACCTCCCCATAATAAGAATTACCCAAATAGGTTTATAAAAATTGTTTCTAATTTATACCTCAACTTAGTTTTTTTTCTAAAACAACAATAGCAATAGTAAACAAAATACTGCAAATTATCGTAAATTTCACTAAAATCTCATCCAACCCGCGCCTTTTACCTCCAAATAAAATCGCTGCCCCTCCACTCACAGAACCAGAAAGACCGGCAGATTTCCCGGACTGGAGTATAATAGATAAAATTAACGTTATAGACAACAAAAAAACTATTATTTCTAAAAAAGTAACCATTTTTACCTCTCAAAAAATTTACTTAATCAGTGTAATAAAATATTAAGGTGGTAATCAATATATTAATAAGTTAATTCAACTCGAATAATTGGATTAACAAAAAGTTAATAAAATAATTTCTAACCTTTATTGTTTTCCTAACATTTATAAGCATAAGTATATCATAATAATACGGTAAAAAGCGCACACTCATTCATCAGGTACAATAAATGAACGTACGCTTACTTTTTTGTTAACAATTAGCGAATGTTAGAAAGAAAAACTAAGTTCCGAGCCTACAGTTACAATAGGGTCTCTTTCCCAATAGTGTAATCTATCCCAAGATAGTTTGCCCTTTCTTGTAACTAAATAAGGCACTCTCACCATTCTATTTAGCGTCGGTTCCATACTTGTCTGAGTTACAAAAGTATGCCAATTTACATTTTTGAATAAAACGAAGTTCATACCTGCTTCTCGCCCCTCTTTTCCTAAACAAATTCCATCATTGCCATGACCATAATCGTAACCATCTACGTCTACGCTAAGAGGTATATACTTGTTTATTATGGCATATTTCCCAGCGTAATGAAATTGACCATATGCGTTTAAGGACCATCTTTTTTGTAAATCAAAATCCCCCACATCTATACGTGCAATACATGCTATATTATCATAAAAACCACGATTTTCAAGGAAAGGAGCTTGAAAAAAGCCGTGTGGTTTTCCATTCCACAAATAAATATATTCGTCTTTCATATTAGGGGACCAGCCAAACAAAGAGCTTATTTTAACATTTTCAATTGGTTTGATATCAAAACCTCCCTCTGCAAATGTTATATGCTGAATAGGAGACCACGTTTCTTTGCTGTAAGGATTGTTTTTACGTGGCGCATTATGTCCTATATGTTCCTTGATTCCTGCATATATATTAACAATATCGTTAACACTATAACCTAACATAAAACCTGTACCCAATGCTCCTCGCTCCATTCCTCCTATACTATAATATCTAGGCATACCAACATCAGAAAATCCGCCAAAAATATCAGCTTTAAATCCTTTATTTTCATATACTAAACGCGCTCCGTTAATACGATTATCACCATACAGTAAACCTTGTACTCCATTACTTAATAAAGTAGATGAAGCTCCAAAACGTCCTATATTCACTTTACATCCATTACAAAAGTTACCGTTTGCACAAATACTACGCATCTGCGCGTTCACATTAGAGTTATTTTCATAGTCCTTATAGTTCATAGGTAATTCGAGTTGTAATTCGCCAATATAGTTCCATTTTGTATCAATGTTTCCATTAAATTGTAAATTTGTCCTAAATTTATTAGTTGAAAAAAAGGTCTCATCACACTTAGGATTTATAACAGTTCTTCCGTAAAGGTCAACCAATTGACTCATTGTAGTATAATTTAATACCGAAAAAGTTCCGCTGACTTTAGGTAGTGTATTCACTTTTTTTTCTAAATTTTTCACTTTCATTTTCACTTGCACTTGTGAATTGTTTGACTGAATTTCAATATCTCTTAGTTCTACTGCAAACTCTCTAACAAGTTTTTCTAATAGAGAGATACTGTGATTATCTGCTCCTTTGTAAGAACTAACCGCCCTAACAATTATGGCTGCTAGTTCATATCTTGTAACATTTTGGTTCCCTCGAAACATTTTATCAGGACCCACTTCTATGATTCCCTTTTTTACTAACTCCTCTACTGCACTATACGCCCAATTACTTTTCGGTACATCACTGAAGGGGCTTATAGTTGTTAAAGCATAAGCACAACCTACTAAATTGAAGCTCATCGTAAAAGTAACACTTAATATTGCCGCTATTATTTTTTTTTTCATATTTCCTCCACTTAATCGATAAAATTAATACTTATCTTGAAATATTGACTACAACCTCGAGTATATATTACTACAAACCATTCAATTTTGGCAATTTTTTTCGTAAAAAATTATTATATTTAATATAAATTCTTATCTTTATTAATATAACTATATTATTCTCTTTATAAGAAAATAAATTATTTACATATTTAACGTATTTTAAATAAATACCTCCAATATATTACATAAGTATAACACAATTTCAAATATTAATTATTAATTGTAATTTGATTGACAAATAATAAATATCTTAATATAATTTTTCTTGGTAGGAAGGAGAGGTGTCCGAGTGGTTTAAGGAGCCGGTCTTGAAAACCGGTGACTCTAAAATAGAGCCGTGGGTTCGAATCCCACTCTCTCCGCCAAATTATAAGTGGAGTGGTACTCAAGTGGCTGAAGAGGACGGTTTGCTAAACCGTTAGACGTTGAAAGGCGTACGGAGGTTCAAATCCTCTCCACTCCGCCATTCTAATTAACAGATTAGCAAAAAATAAAATAAACCTATAATATTATAGGTTTATTTTATTTTTCCCTTTTATATCTTTATTTTATCTTACATTCTGATATACCTAAAATTTTTATAAACAAATATTACAATGGTTACTAATAATCTATCTAAACAATTTTAAACATGTTTAATTTATTGTAAAATAATTACTAAATATTAACGTATTTTTAAATAAATAAATTTTTATTTAAAATATAAGCGAGGCTAAATATGAAAAATTTTCCTTACTTAGAATTGCAAAATCTAATTACAATATCATTAAAAGAAGATCTTAAGAATATTGGAGACATTTCAACAATTCCTCTTTTTAATCCTGATGATAAAACTAATGCTATATTAGTAAGTAAAGATAAAGGAATTTTTGTCGGTTCTAAAGTAATTTCCCGATTTTTTTCTTCCCATTTTTTTAAGAATGTGCAAATAAAGATTTATAAAAAAGATAGCGATATTATTAATAAAGGGGATCTTATAGCCGATTTCATAGGACAAACAGATGAAATTTTTAAAGCCGAGCGCTCATTGCTAAATATTATAGCTTTTTTATCAGGAATAGCCACACAAACAAATAAATTTGTAAAGATTGCAAAAAATTTCGGTAAAGCTAAAATTCTTGACACTCGAAAAACTTTACCTGGATGGCGCTCTTTATCAAAATACGCAGTACGTTGCGGGGGTGGACAAAATCACAGAATGGGACTATACGATATGGTGCTACTTAAAGATAATCATATTGATAGTGGCGGCGGAATATTAAAAACAGTAGAAGCAATACGCACCAAGTGGAAAAATAAATTTAAAATTGAACTAGAGGCCAGAACGATAAAAGAAGTACACCAAGCTCTTTTTGCTAAAGTAGATTGCATATTACTCGATAATATGCAATCTACAACATTAAATCAAGCGGTTAATTTAATTAACGGAGAAACTAAAATAGAAGTTTCAGGTAACGTGACTTTAAAGAAAATACCAAGAATAGCCTCTACAGGTGTAGATTACATATCTGTCGGTTCTTTAACTCATTCTGTAAGAGCTTTTGATTTTTCTTTAAAAATAAAACAAAAATGAAAATATTATTAACACTATCCATAACATTACCTATTCTATTTTTAATAATAAATAAAATATTTAATTTAGTAAAAAATTTATTTATTATGCATATAACCCTTAATGTTATAAAACAAATAGATAGTAAACACTGGTGGCAATTTTGGATAACAAAAAAAAATCTTAGATCTACACCTAAACTTACTCCTTTTGAATTTGGTATAAACTTTAAAGCAATAACTTTAGTAACAGATGATAATCTCCAACTTGCAACTTGGTATATCCCAGGAACAAATAGAGCAGTTGTTATTTTGCAGCATGGCTATAAATATCATCGGGAGGAAATGTTACCAATAGCAAAATTTCTCAACAACCATGGATTTTCAGTATTAATGGCTGATTTTCGTCACCATGGACATAGCCAGGGAAATATGATTACCTTTGGGAAAGAAGAAGTTAAAGACGTAAAAGCTTGTTTAAATTATTTAAACACGTTGAACGATATTGATAAAAACAAAATTGCTATCATGGGGAATAGCATGGGTAGTGTTATAGCAATATTAGCTACTGCAAGTTTTAAACAAATAAAAGCTTGTATTGCGGATAGCCCTTATTCTTCATTAAAAGTAACAATTGAATTAGGATTAATAAACTTTGCCAATATTCCAAAATTTTTAGCTAAAAAATTAGTAAATCCTATAAAAAAAAATGCTGAAAAAATCATAGGGTTTAAAGTAGAAGATGTTTCAGCTATGAAAAAAATACATTTAATTTCACCTCGACCTATTTTCATCATTCAGCCCGAAAACGACACTATTGTTGGATTGGGACAAGGAGATAAATTAATAAAAGCAGCAAAAAAACCAAAAAAAATTTGGCATGTATTCAATTGTGAGCATACCAAAGCTTACATATTGTACTCAAAAAAATATGAAAAAAAAATAGTAAATTTTCTTTTTAAAGCATTATTTAAAAACAAAGCCTAATTTTCAATTTTTATTAAGAGGTATAAATATGCCAAAGTTAATAGTCGGACTTGGTAATCCTGGAATACATTATAAATATACAAAACATAATTTAGGATTCATAGTGCTTGACTTAATTATTGATAATCTTTGTGTTAATTGGATTAAAAAAAATAAAAGCCTAGTTGCAGAAATATTTAACAGAAATGAAAAAGTTTTACTATTGAAACCACAAACATTTATGAATTATAGTGGGGAAGCCGTTAATGACATTATGAATTTTTATAAAATTAAATCTCAAGATGTATTAATCATTTATGATGATCTTGATTTACCTTTAGGTAAAATAAAAATTCGTTCGCATGGTTCTTCAGGCGGACATAATGGTTTAAAATCAATTATTTCACATATTGGCGACCAATTTCCACGCCTGAAAATAGGTATAGGGAAAGCTCCTTTAGAGTGGAATACCTCTAATTGGGTATTAAGTCGCTTTAACAAAGAAGAGTGGAAAAAATTACAACCCACCTTAAAACTTTCTACAGAAATAGCTTTTTTTTGGCTTGAAAATGATATCCAAAAAAACATGCATAAATTTAATAAAAACTAACTATTAATTCTATATTTTATAGTTTCTATATAGCTTACACTAAATTATTAATTAAAATTAAAAAATAGTATAGTATTGATGATGGCCGCTAATCTAGTTCCCCATTTTTTTTTGTATCCATAATAAATTAATGAACTTAATAAAATAGTAAGCATTCCAAAAATTAAAGTATCTCTCATTTCTTGAGAAAAAAGCATAGCTAATAAACAAACAGCCTGTGTTAGTATTGCTAACCATGTAAGATATGGGAAATAGGGAGTTTTGTTTCTTAATTTTTCTATATTGTGCCCTGAAGCTATGTACTTCTTACGAAAACGAAATTGGGCAATGCAAATGCTTATCCACACAATTTCTCCAGCAAATCCACTTAATAAAAGGAGATGTTCATAAAATAATCCACTTTTATCTAATACATAAAACACCAAAAAAACCCAAGCTATTATATTAGACATAATAGTAGCATTTTGTGGAACATTTTTAATATTTAATTTCCCTAAAAATTTTGGAGCAAATCCTTCTTTTTGCAAAGAATATAATATCCTTGAACAAGCATACATATCACTATTTGCTGCAGATAAAGCTGTAATCAAAATAATAAAAGAAATACCGCTACCCAACCACCTGAAACCATGAATTACAAGCGCTTCACTAAAAGCGTTTTCTGAAATTGCAGCTTGTCTCCAAGGGAAAATGACTAATAATAAAAATATAGGTATGGTATATAATCCTATAATAGTATTAGTTACATTTTTAATAGCTTTTGGTAAGGATTTTTGTGGATTTTTACTTTCGCCTGCAGTTAATCCTATAGTTTCAGCTCCTTGATAATTTCCTAATACTATCATCATAACAAGAAAAACAGAAAACCAACCTTTAGGAGCAAAACCACCGTCTCCTAAAAGTAATTTTATACCTATATAACCTTGAGCCCCAATCCAGCCTAAACCAATAAATACAGATAGAATACTAAAAACTATAATTGCTCCAACTTTTGTTAAAGAAAGCCAAAATTCAGCTTCTCCAAAAGCTTCCACTTTAAATAAATTTAAAATTGTAACAAATAAACAAAAAAATACAGCCCACCATACCGTTCCAATTCGAGGCATAAATAAGTTCATAATCATACCGGCAGCTATTGGTTCAGACGGGGTAACGCATTGTAACCAATAGCACCAACCAATACCACACGCCCATGTTGACGATACCAATTCCTTAGTATAAGTGATAAATGAACCAGTAATAGGTTTGTATATCATAAGCTCACGATAGCAAAGCATAACCATCATGACAATTATTCCTCCGAGTAAATACCCTAAAATAGATAACGGTCCTGCTTTTTCAATAGCATAACTATTACCAAGAAAGTACCCGCTATCAATAATGAATCCTAAAGCTATAAATTGAATATGACGGTTTTTTAATCCTCGCCTAAGCTGTTTTTCTTCAATAATTAATCCCATAAATTTTACCTCCAATTCCACTTTTTTCTCTATTTTCACAAACTTAAAGTTTGTGAAAGCCCTCTTTACTTCTCTTAATTATAGATATTTATCTGAGAGGTATAATACAAAAAAATAAAGTGCTCAGCATTATTACATCATTTAAAAATAACGCAACAACACAAGCCCTTTATTTTTTACTAAACATCATTTATTATGGATTTTGTTAATATAATTGATGAATACTTGTAAAACTTCCGATTACAACTTTATTGTCTACCATAATAAACCCCGAATCCTGAGAAAATTACATATGAAGTTTCATTATCATATTATTTCCTATTCAAACATTAAAACTAATTACTGAATAAGATTCTTAAATTATTACCTATTGCCTTTCGTTTTTTTAATCAACAGCTGTCATACAATTCAATTTTACGGTAAAGTTAAATCAAATAACTACTCTAAATTTCGAAAACCCCACTGTAATTGAAACTTTAAATATTCTCAGCTTACTGCGCATTCCTAATTTTACTCAACTAATATCCTCTGCTTAATCTCTTCTTGTTACCACAAACAGCACTATAAACAACTTTATTTATTATAATTACTTTTTATTCTGCTTAGATCTCCTCTTTTTTCCCTTCGGGGAGTACTTCTTTAGGTTTAACTTTAGATTGAAATTGTGATTGAATATTTACATCTAGTCTTTTAACAACCTCGTCTGTGATATCTGTTCCAGTTGTATAAATAACCATGTTTTCAGCAACTATGTCTAACCCCTTTTCTTTAGCAATAGTTTGTACAGCTGCTTTTAATTCTGTAAATACTTTTTGTTGTGTCTCGCTCTGTAATTTTTCCCATTTACTTCTAATTTCCTGATTTTTCTTCTGTTTAGAAATTTCATCTTTTATCATTTGGCGTGCTTTATATTCTTCTTCCTGTAAATCTGTAGCTTTTTTTCTAAATTCCTCTCCAATTCGCTTCATGTGCTCACTATTTTTCATTATTTTTCCTTGGTCAACTATTCCTACTTGTGTTTTCCCACAACCAGCAACGGTAAAAATAAATATGAAACTTAGTAAAACCAATGATATTTTTTTCATAAACAACTCCTATTTTAGAATAATTTAAAAATAAAAACCAAATGTACGATAAAATGTTTTTTGACATACACAGCAACGATAAATAAATAATTAGCAAACTATAATACTTATTAAAAATTATGATTTATAAATAATATCCTATTTTTCTACAATTTTCAATAAATACTACGCTAAAATCTATAAATTTTAATTATTTTTCAAAGTATAGTTTTTTTAAAAACATTTTTACCTCTTGTTATTTTAACAGAATTGCTTCACTATTTCAACGATTTAATATACTACAAAATATCAAATATTTGAAAATGCCATTATATTATTTGTACCGGCAATTTTTATTTTTAACTCTTAAAAAAGTATGGGTACTTCAATTTCAATATGTGATAAAAGGTCTTTTTTGACAATAGAAAATAGAAGGAAGTTTACGTTTATCAACATTAATATCCGAAATGTCCGAGTTTCTTTCTAAAATAAATTAGAGTTTCCAAATTAATCATAAAGAACTTTTTTATAAAACCTATATCCGTATGATAGCTTATTTTATTTTTTTCAAAATCATATGGAAATTTTACATTATAAGCACAATAAGTTTTCTATTTGCCTATAATGTAAAATTTAAACGTTGTGCTATCATTAATTAATTTATAAATATATTTTTTTATTTTTAATATAGGGGAAGATAATTTCAATAAAAACTTGCTATACAAATATTTTTTTATATATAATTACAACTAACTTATATCATTTAAAATTTGTAAAAATATAAAGGGGTTAAGAAATGGCAAAACATGTTTATCTATTTCGTGAAGGGAATAAAAAAATGCGAACTTTATTGGGCAGCAAAGGAGCTAATTTGGCAGAAATGACTAAAATCGGTTTGCCAGTACCTCCTGGATTTATAGTTACTACTGAAGCTTGCCATAAGTATAACTCTATGAACTGCAAGTTATCGGCTGATTTGCTTTCAGAAATTAAAGCAAATTTACAAATTATTGAAAAACAAACTAATAAGGTATTTGGCGACTTTGAAAATCCTTTATTATTGTCCGTACGCTCGGGATCTGTTTTTTCAATGCCGGGTATGATGGATACTATTTTAAATTTGGGTATAAACTCTAAAACAGTGAAAGGCTTAATAAAACAAACTAACAATCGTTGGTTTGCGTTAGATTGCTATAGAAGATTTATTCAAATGTTTTCTAATATTGTTTTTAATATATCAAAAAATGATTTCGAAAATATACTAGAGAATACAAAAAAACAAGAAAACGTAACTTATGATCAACAATTAAGCGAAAAAGCATTATGCAAAATAATAAAAATTTACAAAAATCACGTTTTTAAATGTACGGGGAAACATTTTCCTAATGACCCTATAGAACAATTAAAATTAGCAATTGAGGCAGTATTTGATTCTTGGAATAATGAACGAGCAATTATATACCGTAATCTTAATAAAATCGATCACAATTTAGGTACAGCAATAAATATACAAACAATGGTATTTGGTAATATGGGAAACGATTCCGGCACAGGAGTTGCTTTTACTCGTAATCCATCCAACGGACAAAACACATTATATGGAGAATACTTATTTAATGCTCAAGGTGAAGACGTTGTTGCTGGTATACGAACTCCTAAAAAAATAAATGACTTAAATATAGATATGCCACAAATTTATGAAGAACTTTTGGAAATTGCAAAAAAATTGGAAAAATATTATAAAAATGTTCAAGATATTGAATTTACAATAGAAAAAGGAAATCTTTTTCTTTTACAAACAAGAAATGGAAAAATGAGTGCTCATGCTACTATTAAAACTGCTTACGATTTACAAAAAGAAGGAATAATTACAAAAGAAGAAGCCTTACTTTCAATTAAACCTAATCAACTTGACCAGCTCTTACATCCTCAACTTGACCCTTCAGTAAAAATAAATCCTATTGCAATAGGATTGCCAGCTTCTCCAGGATCCGCATGTGGTAAAGTTATTTTTTCTGCTGATGAGGCAAAAATTATGGCTGAAAGAGATATAAAAACAATATTTGTAAGCAAAGAAACAAATCCGGATGATATACATGGGATGCATGCAGCCGAAGGAATACTTACTATTCATGGGGGAATGACTTCACATGCAGCAGTGGTGGCAAGAGGTATGGGAAAACCTTGTGTATGCGGTTGCGAATCATTATCCATAGATATAGAAAAAAAGGTATTATATATAGGTAATTATATAATAAAAGAAGGGGAAATGCTAACCATTGATGGTACTAGCGGAAAAGTTATTATGGGAAATTTACCTTTAATCAAATCTAAGTTTTCTCCTGAATGTTTAAAAATTCTCAGTTGGGCAGATAGTATAAGAACTCTACAAATACGAGCTAATGCGGATACACCTGAAGATGCTTTAAAAGCTCGTGAATTTGGTGCTATAGGTATTGGGCTTACTCGTACTGAGCACATGTTTTTAGGAGCAGAGCGTCTACCTTATATTCAAGAAATGATACTGGCCGAAAACTCAACACAACGTTTACAAGCGCTAGCAAAGCTTTTATCTTTTCAAGAAAATGATTTTTATAATATACTAAAGATAATGGACGGTTATCCTGTATGTATAAGGTTACTGGATCCCCCATTACACGAATTTTTACCTCGCTATGATGATGTTATAATAGAAATCGCTTTAATTCGTGAAACAAGTAAAAACAAAGAAAAATTACCCATTTTAGAAAAATTATGGGAGAAAATACAATCTATACAAGAAAATAATCCAATGTTAGGCCATAGGGGATGTCGCTTAGGAATCAGTTGGCCTGAAATTTATGAAATGCAAGTTCAAGCTATTTTTAATGCTACAGCACTTTTAAAAAAAGAAGGATTTTATCCTTATCCTGAAATCGAAATACCTTTAACTATTGACATTAATGAAATGATTTTTTTTAAAGAAAAAATCAATATTATTGCAAAAAAAATTCAAGAAGAAAACTCAATTAAATTTACTTATAAAGTAGGTACAATGATTGAATTACCTAGAGCTGCACTTTTAGCAGATGAACTCGCTGAAGTTTCCGATTTTTTTAGTTTTGGTACAAATGATTTAACACAAACAACTTTAGGATTTAGTAGAGACGATGCTGAAGGAAAATTCATGAATGATTACATAAATAAAAAAATATTTAAAGAAAATCCCTTCATAACCTTAGATCGTAAAGGGGTTGGCCAATTAATGAAAATAGCAACTGAAAAAGGGAAAAAAACCCGTCCTAATTTACAAATAGGAATTTGTGGAGAACATGGTGGAGATCCAAATTCAATTCAATTTTGTCATGATATTGGCTTAGATTCTATATCTTGTTCCCCTTTTAGAATTCCCATAGCAAAATTAGCAGCAGCACAAGCAGTGCTTAGTAAAGAAAAATCTTTATAAGAAATAAAATAAAAGATTATAAAAGTTTTTAATAAAACAGAGAAAAATAAAGTTAAGCAGGAAATCATCTTAAAAAATTTTTTATATGATTAAAAAAGTATTAAACCTGATGAATTAAAAAAATATTAAATATTGATATTAATTAATCCCTTATTCTGTCTATTTTTTGGCATAATTTTTTCATTTTGTG
Source organism: uncultured Negativicutes bacterium (assembly GCA_963721525.1). Classification (GTDB taxonomy): domain Bacteria; phylum Bacillota; class Negativicutes; order JBAXTZ01; family JBAXTZ01; genus CAVRJL01. The sequence continues at coordinate 35,548 of CAVRJL010000016.1, read as the reverse complement.
CATTTACTCATTGTTCGCAATCTACAGCAACATATCATCTTCCATTAATGAAATCTTTAAACACATAAATATTAATTATATACAGTTTAATTCCGTATATAGCATTCTATCGATATTCGATGTGCTAAATAATCGTTATCTTAACGGATGAGCGCTTCTTTAGATAGATAGTAAACGTCTGAGTACATAAAAAAAGTCACATACTTCGTCTAGTGCGAAAGCCGGAATCAATAAAACACAAAGCTACTGAATGTGCTTCTCCGTTCTTATTAGGGAAATAACTATCGACAATTAATTCTCTTATTTCGTTCTAAGTTTTGCAATAACCATAATTCATCCAACTTGTTAACCGTTCGCCTCATACTCTAATGGCCTAATAAAAATCGTTGAGCTGTACTATCTACGTCAACAGCTAACAGTTCAGCTTCAATTGGTACAATACCGCGCATATTATCATGTTTTTCACACACAATCATATAAGCTAGAAGTTAACGAGATTCGCTAAGTGTTCGCGAAAGTCTGTCGCTTTTAGAAACTCATAAGCAACATCTCCAAAAGTTAACCAATTTGAAATCAAACCACCTTCTTGAATTCTCATTGCTAAAGATATTTCTTCGAATGTATAATCTAACCTATAGGTATTTGTCAGCATTAACCATCCTTCATTCGTATAATCAACGATCTATCCATAACTGTTTTGGTAGTTAATCTTTCGATAACGCGTATATAGGTGCATATATAGGTCGTTTTAGAACATTGATTTGTGTAACGTTTTGTCAATAGATAATCCGTAAGCCCAGTAATACTTACTCATAGCAAAAATCATTATCTGTATCGTATTTCTAGTCTCAATTTTATTTCTTAATTTTAAAATTAGCGACGTCTCTTGTCTATTTAACCCATAACCATTAAACAAGTTAGCACGAGGGTTGTATTCTAATTTACCTAATGATTGTTTTGCCTATCTCGAAATGCTCCTCTGAATTTGCATGCTTTGCTATTGCTTTTATATTGCTTGTCAGTCCGCTCAAGTCCTAGTCTTACTGATTTCATCTTGCGTGACTATCCATAGTACATCGCCAGGAGCTTGCGCTGCTATTCCGAACTTAATTATATCCCTAACAAATCAATATATATACTGTTTAGTATTACTCTAAATATTTAATAGTCCAGACGATAAAAACAGCTTTTATCATCTGGACTATTATTAATAATTCACTTAAAATAGCCTAACAGAAAACTTGACTAAGATATTTAATTTCGATCATCAACCTCGCTTATTCAGCCACACTCTTAAACACATTCATCAGTATCCATTCTTAATATTGCTTCTCGTTTATTTTACAAACACATTGAGTTGGTCTAACTATGTTAGTTTTGAGTTATTCTGTGTCATCGGACTCTCTCCTAAGCTTTCTGTCAGGCTCAACTTTATTATACTACTTTAACAACGATTTTCAATATATTTTAGAAGTTTTTATAAAAAATCAAATTAAACACATATTATACATTACGGTTTTTATCATCTATTCTAATTATCTTATTTAAAGAGAATAATTCAGCTTCTAGTATAAATTCGTGCATATACCATTTTATTGAATTTTGTAGCAGATAGTTTTCTTTTATTTAATTACATTTATCTATTACTTCATTTTTATATCTTCTATAATCTCTTGTACATTATAGTGAAATTATACTCTATTATTTTTTAATGCTTCGTTCGGATTTTTATATTCCTTTGCCATAGTTTTCATAAAATAATTTATTTTAATTTTAGATAATTCATTTATTAATTTTTCTGTTTTATTTTTATTTTGGATAAATTTAACATATTTTCAAAGACTGTGTTTAATTTAAAAAACCTATTTTAAGGGAATTTATTCTAAAGCTTTTAATTTATTTCCTAATCCCAAAAATTTTGTATCGTGTTTGTATTTCTTATGAGTACTTTCTCAGCAAAGTGAATAATAAGATAAAATTACATCTTTTTTAAGTGAATAAAGTATATAAAAATACTACTAAAAATAAGTTCCACTTCGGCAAAGTACTTATTAGTAGAACTTGAATTTATGCTAATCTTATAGCTTATAATACGTCTTAATGCAAATACTAATTTTTAAATATATGTCTGAATATACAAGAACTCCTCTTACAATATATATTAATAAGTATATACATTTATAAATATATGTATACTTAACTTGTGTTTATTCCTCATTTTTCTCATAATAATTGAATTTTAGCTTCATTGTTACCTTATAGTTTTATACTCCTTCTATAATAACATTAATATTTACTATTGATCTAGTTACAATAATTAGTTGAGATAAAAAAAAGAAGTAGATCCTTTTTTATTGTAGTAAAAATATATTAATTATTAGGAAGGTGTATAGCACATTTATTAAATTGTTACGTTGTACAGATTGTATCATTTTATAGCTAATGTTTTTTAAATTTACCGGAACTGCTTTATTTTGTTAATTTTCTATCACTATCGCTGGTTGTAGTAAGGCCCCTAAATTATAGCGGATTTTAATATGGATTTTATTATTTTGAGCATTACTAAAAATTGTGTCAGCATTAACTTGTAGATGAGGAAAAGTTGGACATAAGCGCCAATATTCAAGGATAAGAGACTATCCTTTATATTCATTTATGACTCCATCGGCATATTATCGTCTGTAGCAACTACCAGCAGTTGAAAACTTCAACCAAGATCTGTTCCTATAAATAGATCAATACCTGAAGAAATAGAGGTAGTTATATACTGAGTATTTACTACCTAATAGTAAATATTCACTATGGGGAAAAGACTAAGTTTCAAAATTATTTTTTCGAATAACTATAAATTTTTATTTTTTATTATTATCTTTACTATTTTCCTGCCAAAAATATTTATCAATAAGGCAAAAAATATAAACAAACAGCCAATATTTTGCCAAAAAAGTAATTTTTCTCTAAAAATTACTTTACAGCTAATTATACTAACGATTGGTATTAAAAGAGCAAAAGGAGTTATTAAAAGAGAAGAATATTTTTTAAGTAACTGACCCCATAATCCAAAACCTATCATAGTAGCTAAACTAGACAAATAAATAACTGAAAAAGCAAAAGATAATGGATGAGTAGTTATTGTAAAAACCCATGAAGAGAAGCCTTCTAAATATAAAGATAATAAAGCAAAAGGTAAGATTGCTATAGCTCCTGACCAAGTTATTAGAGAAAACATCGAAAAATTTTCCATATTTTGACTGCAGTAGCTTATAACTATATTCCCTAACGCCCAACAAAAAGCAGCTAATAAAGTTAACAAAAAGGGGCCTATCATTTCCCTACTAAAGCAACAAGAACCTATACTAGCTATCCCACATATTCCTAAAATCAATCCAACTATATTATTCCAATCCCATTTTTCTTTTAAGAATATCACAGACATTGACATTGTAAAAAGGACTTGTGTTTGCATAATTACAGCAGATAATCCAGCAAATATACCTAACTTTATAGCTGTAAAAAGTAAAGCGAAGTGCCCTACATTAATTGTTAACCCTAAAATAATTATCCATTTCCAACTTATAGGAGGACGTTTAACGAAAAAAATAGCAGGAATAGATGAAAGTGTAAAACGAATAGTTCCTAAAAATAATGGAGGCACTCCTTTTATTCCTAACTTAATAACAGCATAACCAAATCCCCATATAAAAACTACAAATAAAACAAAAAATATATCTTTTTTTTTCATAATACAAGAACCTCTTAAGTTTATTTTCCTAATTTAATATAATCAAATCAACTGTATATTTTTTGTTTTACAGTGTCGCAGAATTTATTCTTTTTATTTTCAACTCATTTATATATCTCAAGCTTCGCAAATAATAAGTAAACTAAGCTAAATAAAATTCCCCGCTATATTTAGCTTAATATATTGTTTTACACTCCTATAGCTGTCCTGAAAGTATATTATTTAGTTACATCATTAGATCTTAAACTATTTCCCCATTTTTAACTAAAATAGGATCTCCAATTATAACTTTGTTACAATTATTAAATTCCCCACTTAATTTATTTTCAATTCTAATTTGATCTTTAATTTTTAAATTATTTCACAAATTTATAATTGCACCATTAGCAAATAGTTTTATTTTTTACAGAACCAAAATTAGTCCAGTCATTATTACTAATTTTTTTCATAAATTCATTCCATAAGATAATACTGTCTTTATAAAAAAATCAAAGTTAAATGCCTATTAATTTTTCTTTCGACTGAGTATTGTGCCAAAGATAAGCAAATAAAAAAATACACTAAATTTGTTATAATATTTATTTTTTTATTTTATTTATTTACCTACGCAAAATTCTTTATTTACCTACGCAAAATTCTTTAAAAATAGTCTCAATTAAATCTTCTTGTATGCTTTCACCAGTAATTTCGCCTAAAAGCTCACATCCATCTTGTAAATCAATTGTTATACAATCTAAAGGAATTTTAGAATGAATGGTTTGAATAATATTTTTTAGACTTTTTTTTGCTAAATATATTTTTTCTAGCTGTCTATCTGTAGCCATTATCTCTTCATCATTGAAAGCTCCCTTTATATTTTCAATCGTTTTTTTAATTGATTTTATCAATGTATCTAAACCGTATCCAGTTTGTGCTGAACAATAAACAACTGAATGTTTATTTGATAAACTTTTAGTTAAATCAAAAAAATTTAATTTTTTCGGCAAATCTATTTTGTTTACTATATACAGAATATTTTTTTTTTCTAAGTTTTTCAAATTTCTAATATCATCCTTATGAATATTCTCAGAATAGTCTAATATATATAATATTAAATCTGCTTCATTGCTTACCTTTAGTGCTCGTTCAATACCTATTTGTTCTATAGGATTAGAAGTTTTTCTAATCCCTGCTGTGTCAATTAATTTTATGGGTATACCCTCTATATCAATATATTCTTCAATTATATCTCTTGTTGTACCTGGTATCTTAGTAACAATAGCTCTTTCTTGCCCCAGTAAAAAATTTAATAAACTTGATTTTCCTACATTAGGCCGACCTAATATAATTGTTAATAGACCATTTCGTAAAACGTTTCCCCGATTTGCTGACACTAAAATATCATTTAGTTGTTTATCCCATTTTGTAACATATGATAAAATTTCTTCGTGTTGAATATTTTCAATACCATCTTCAGGATAATCAATAGTTGCCTCTATGTGAGCAACCGTAAAAAGTATTTCATTTCTAATAGTATGTACCTTGGAAGACAAAATTCCTGATAAACCTCGATTTGCTGCTTGAAGTGCCGCGTCAGTTTTTGCATTAATAATATCTATTACTGACTCTGCTTGTATCAAATCAATTTTACCATTCAAAAAGGCTCTTTTTGTAAATTCTCCGGGCTGCGCCAAATACGCTCCATTTCTCAATAAAACATTCAAAATACGTCTCAAAACAATTTGCCCACCATGACAATGAATTTCTATAACATTCTCTCCAGTATAACTGTTTGGGGCAATGAATTTTAATAATAAAACCTCATCAATTTCTCCTTTATCATCAATTACTTTGCCTAAAACAGCATAACGAACAGGTATATGCAAAACAGATAAATATTTTTTACTTTTGAATATTTTATCAACAGTATTTATAGTATCTTTCCCAGAAACACGAACTATTCCTATACTGCCTTCTCCTAACCCTGTACAGATAGCTGCTATCGTACTATTATTAACCATTTTATTTAGTTTTTACTCCTTCAATCATTAGCATTTACATTAAATAAAACAACCTATCTATTTAAAAAACTATTTGTATAACTTTATAACTACAAATGAGTAATTTATTAGTTCGAGTTACTGCGTCGCAAATATATATATATATTAAACTGTATATCATTATAATTAGGTACAAAACATTGTTACTTATTTAATATTTTACTGCTTCTTTTAAGAAAAATATTTCTTGGCTCACAATAAAAACATCTCTCGTGTTAACAAAATAACTCCCTTAAAATAATCAGGAAAGCTACTGCATGCGCATGAATAAGATCTATACTTTTTAATAACATAAAACTTAAGTAATGTCAGTAGGGTTAATAATAATAATTAATTTGTTCTATTTGTTGTTATATTTAAATTCACAAAAGCTTTCTTCAACGTTGCCAAAAAATATGCATAAATATTCCTTACTTCACTTTATTTTCAATATAAATCAATAAAATAGATACATCTGCAACGCTTACTCCGCTTATTCTTGATGCTTGCCCTATAGAAAAAGGTTTAATTAACTCTAACTTTTGTCTCCCTTCTATTGATAAATGGGGAATAACATTATAATCAATATTATTAGGAATTATTTTATTTTCTAATCTTTTTTGTTTTTCTACATGATCATTTTGTTTATTAATATAACCTTCGTACTTAGCAATTATTTCTACTTGCTTTTTCACATCTAGGGAAACATTTGGCATATTAAAATAAGTAACTAAATCATCATATTTAGTTTCAGGTCTTCTCAATAAATCATAAAGAATTAAACTATTAGTCAAAGCAGTTGTTCCCATAGAAGTTAGTTTTCTTTGAACTTCTACAGTAGGATTTACTTTACTGTTCTTAAGTAAACTTAAACAATTATCTATTTGATATTTTTTTTTTGAGAAAAGTTTCCAACGTAAATCGTCAACTATTTTGATAATACGCCCTTTTTCTGTTAAACGTATATCAGCATTATCCTGTCTTAGAACTAAACGAAATTCTGAACGCGAAGTCATCATTCTATAAGGCTCATTCGTACCTTTAGTAACTAAATCGTCAATTAATGTTCCAATATAAGCTTCTGTTCTACGCAAAATAAAAGGTTTTTTATTTTGTACTTTAAGTGCAGCATTTATTCCAGCAATTAATCCTTGTGCAGCTGCCTCTTCATAGCCTGAGGTTCCGTTGAATTGCCCTGCTGAAAACAATCCTTTTATGTTCTTGCACTCTAATGACGAATTTAACTGCAATGAATCTATGCAATCATATTCAATTGCATAACCTGGTCTTATCAACTCTACATTTTCTAATCCTTTAATAGTTCGTAAAAAAGCCAATTGAACATTAGCAGGCAAACTTGTAGACATACCTTGAACATACATCTCATTAGTAAGTAATCCTTCAGGCTCAATAAATAATTGATGACGTTCTTTACCGCTAAATCGAATTACTTTATCTTCTATTGAGGGACAATAACGCGGACCTATTCCTTCAATAATACCTGTAAAAAGCGGCGACTTATGCAGATTTGCTTTTATAATATTATGTGTATTGAAATTAGTATACGTGAGCCAACAAGGTTTTCTTTTTTTTAAAAATGAACTTTTATTCTTTTCTTGTAAAAAAGGAGTTAAAAAAGAAAACCAATTACCTTCCTTTTCACTTTGCTGAATAATCATCTTTGAAAAATTTAAACTACGTTTATCAATACGAGCTGGAGTTCCAGTTTTAAACCGTTTTAAAATAATTCCTAGGTTTTCGAGATTATTTGCCAATTTTATAGCATTTCTTTGCCCATTAGGGCCTGAATTATAAATTAAATTCCCAATTATAATCCGTCCACGCAAAAACGTCCCAACACATATAACTATTGAGCTTGCTTCAATAATTTCACCTGTCTCAAAGCGTACACCATAAACTGACTTTTCGCTAATCAATATTTCTTCAATGGAAACTTGCTTCAAATACAAGTTAGTCGTATTTTCAACAATTTCTTTCATAATACGACTGTATATAAATTTATCTACTTGTGCTCGCAGAGAATGAACTGCCGAACCTTTGCCAGTATTTAACATTCGCATTTGTATACAAGCTCTATCTGCACTAGAGCCCATTTGTCCACCTAAAGCGTCGATTTCTCTAACTATATGACTTTTAGCAGATCCACCAATCGCAGGATTACAAGGCATTTGTGCAATAAAATCAGCATTTAAAGTAGCCAAAAGAGTTTTACATCCTAGACGTGCTGATGCCAAACTTGCTTCTACTCCTGCATGCCCTGCTCCTATAATAACAACATCATATTTATTATGCATAAATAAATTATCCCTTAAATGTTTTTAAAACTGTTTCCCTATTCAATAATTTTTGTCAGATGATCGATATCATAAGCTTGAAAATTAATCATGACTGCTGCTTTATGCGCAGTACTAAAATTAGTTATTTTATTTATATAAATAATTTCATTAGCAGTAAGATTAAATCCTTCTCTTATTTTATACCCTTTAGGCAATAAAGGAATTTTATATCCAGCATATAACAAATCTTCTATCTTTGAAGGATAATTACCTTTTTGCCTATAATAATTTATAATTAAGTAGTCAGTTTTTTTTAAAGCATTAATTAATTGTTGTGAATTTATTTTTATATCAAAAAATTGAGTTTTAACAATTATTGCTATAGTAATAATTGTTAAAACTAAGAAAAAATATAAAAATAAAAAAATTATTTTACGATTAAGATATTTACGAAAGAAGGCAAAAAACATTAAACTTATCCCTAACCATATTCTACCCATTATTTCCTCTTCAGTCAGTATTTTTATACGTTATAACTTATGCTTACACACCTTCGCTATGAGTGTATCCATATGAAAAATAAATAATTATACCTATAATAGACCATAATATAAATCTAATCCATGTTTCCCAAACTAATTGTCCCGAAAAATAAAAACACATAGCAATTGCTAAGATAGAAACGACCCATACACCAGGGCAACGAAAACCTCTTTTAATATCTGGCCTTTTTATTCTTAAACCAAGTACCGCTATAGAAGTAGTTATAAAAGCAAAATAAGTACCTATATTAGACATTTCTACTATTTTATCAATGGGTGCTAAGGCTGCCAGCAAAGCAATAAATATAGAAGTTATCCATGTTATTAAATTTGGGGTTTTATATTTCTCATTAACAGTGCATAACCTTTTAGGAATCAATCCATCTCTAGCCATAGCAAAAAAAATTCTTGTTTGTCCATATAAAGTAGCTAAAATAATTGACGTTAAACCAAATAAAATACCAATAATAATAATTGTAGATCCAAATTTATATCCTAAATAATTTAATGCAAATCCAACAGGCGCCGCTGTATTTAATTGCGTATATGGTACTACTCCAGTTAAAATTAATGATACACAAACATATAACAAGGAACAAATAATTAAAGTTCCCAAAATCCCTATAGGTAAAGATTTTTGTGGATTTTTACATTCTTCTGCAGATGTTGAGACAGTATCGAATCCTAAATAAGAGAAAAATAGAATAGATGCAGCTGTAATAACACCTTTAAATCCAAATGGCATAAAAGGGTGCCACTTTGTTATATCAATGCTTGGGGCTGCCAAAACAACAAAAAAGAGAATAGTTGTAATTTTAACAAGTACCATAAAGTTATTGCTTTTTGCCCCATTTTTAACACCGTGAGATAATAGCCATCCAGCAATTATTGTAATTAAGGCAGCAAAAAAATCTATCCCGCCTCCAATTTTACCTCCAAAAATATTGGGGCAACTCGCAAAACAAGATGGCACAATCATTCCACAGCTACTAAGTAACTCTCGCACATAAGCCGACCATCCTGTTGCAACAGCAGCTAAACTAACAGCATATTCTAATATTAGATTCCATCCAACTAACCAAGCAATGAATTCGCCGATTATAATATAAGCATAAGTATAAGAACTTCCGGAAACCGGTATCATTGATGCCAATTCCGCATAACTTAAAGCTGCCAGACCTGCTGTAATACCGGCAAAAATGAATGAAATAGCAACTGCAGGTCCGGCATTTTTAGCCGCTTCCATTCCTGTTAAAACAAAAACACCTGTCCCCAAAGTAGAACCTATTCCTAAAGCAATCAAATCCCAAGATGACAAAACTTTTGCTAGTTTTTGTTCTTTTGTTAAGTCCATCAAATTTTTGGTTCTAAAAATCTTTTTCCACATACATACTCCTAATAGATAACAAACGCTACTCTAAACTATACTCGAACTATAACCAAAATATTTTACCCCCATAACTTTAACTTTTAAAAAAATTATTATTATATATTCCTGAAATTAAATAATTATCTAACCTATATCCGGCATGATTTTATCTTTAATATAATATATAATTAATAATGATTTTTTGCAACTTTATAAAATGAGTTCAAAATAAAATGAGTTCAAACTAAAAATTTTAACGTGTATATTCAATTTCTACCATAAAAATTTTTTATTTCTATAATTTATTATTTGGAAAAACTTAGGTAATTCAACCTTTTTTGCACACTTTACACATAATGCTAATTTATAATTTTTATTAAAATTATATAATTTATAGTTAAACTGGTTACTTTTATTGCATTTTAGTTGAATAATTTCATTAAAATTTTTCTTGTTTACATTATAAGCTAGTTGAAATGAAATATTATTTAAAGCAAATACTAATCTTGTACCTGTAGCTTTTAAATAGCTTTCTTTTAATACCCAAAGACTATAAAAATAATCCGATATCAAATCTGACTTTAATTCATGTATTTTGCTTACTTCAGATTGCGAAAAAAATCTATTTGCAAGTTTCATTAAATTTAGCTTTCTTATTTTTTGTATATCTACTCCCACAGGATACTTTGAAATAGCACATGCTACCCACTTCCCCGAATGAGAAATATTAAAAAATATATTAGAATAATTTACAAAAAAAGGTTTTCCATGTTTATTTAAACTAATCTTCATTTTTTGTAACGAAATATCCAAATATTTTTCTGTAATATAAGACAAAAGTAAAGCAGCACTTAAAACTTGTTGTCTAGTTTTTTTACTATTACATTTTTGCAATTTATTTAAATAATAACTATTAAAAACTTTTTTATATTTGTTAATATTAACTTTTTCATCAACCATCCCCATAATAAATAAATAAATTTTAAACATATTTGTGTTTTTTATACTTCTTACAATATTATATTATTAAACATTAAACCTAAAGTTGATAATATCTCCATCTTTTACTACATATTCTTTCCCTTCAAGCCTGACTTTACCTTTATCTTTAGCTATATTCATTGTTCCACAGGTAACCAAATCATCATATGCTATTACTTCTGCACGAATAAATCCTCTTTCAATATCACTATGTATTTTCCCTGCAGCTTTTGAAGCTTTATATCCTTCTTTTATAGTCCAAGCCTTCACTTCCCTTTCCCCTGCTGTAAGGAAAGAAATTAATCCTAAAATTTTATAACTCGCTTTAATTAGTTTCGTAAGTCCCATTTGTTTTATTCCCATTTCTTCAGCAAAAATAATTGCTTCTTTATCCAGTAATTGGCTTATTTCTGCTTCTAATTTTGCAGCAACAACTATAGCTAAAGTGCCTTCCTCCTGTGCATTTTTTATAACCGCTTTTACATCATTATTTTCTTCAGGATTTAATATAGCTTCTTCATTAATATTTGCCACATATAAAATTGGCTTTAAAGTTAAAAGAGATAATTCTTTTATATTTTCTATTTCCACTAGCGATAAATTTAATCTACGTATTGGTTTTCCATCTTCTAGATTTTCCTTTATTTTTCCTAAAATGTTCATTTCTGCTTTTGCTTTGAAATCGCCACTTTTACTCATTTTTTTTATACGTTCCATCCTTCGCTCAACCCCATCTAAATCAGTTAGACATAATTCTGTATTTAAAATATCTATTTGTGTAAGAGAATTTTCTTTCATTAATGAATTTTTACTTTTAAAACAACGTATTACCTGTATTATTGCATCAGAAGTACGTATATGAGATAAAAACTTATTTCCTAATCCTGACCCCGTAGAAGCTCCTTTAGCTAACCCTACTATATCTACAAATTTCATTGACGCAGGCGTAGTTTTTTTAGCTTTAAAAATTTTCGCTAATATTTCTAATCTCTCATCAGGCACTGACACTACCCCTATATTTGGCTCTATAGAATATGTAGTATACGCATTTGTAACCTGTATAGACTTTATTAAAGCATTAAAAAGAGTTGTTTTACCTGTTTTAGGTAATCCCAATATACCAATTTCTAAGTTAGTACTCATATATATATATATTCTCCATTTTTAATTTATTTTATTCATCAATTTTATTTTAACTTAATTTATTTTTTGATTCAAAAACTATTGTTTGTATCTTTGATCGCAAATATGCTTCGATATTAATTTGATTATATTTTTTAGCTTTTGCAGTAATAGTAAAGGTTATACTTTCTCTATCCATCGCAGTTATTCCTACAACACTAGGGCCTTCTAAAATCTTCTTATTTTCGGCTTGTGCTTTAATACAAACCGTTCTTAGTAAATTTTCTATTTCTTTAACATTAATATCAGTACTAAAAATAGCTGTTACATTAAGTGTAGTTTCATTACGAGAATAATTTGCAACTTTAGTTATAGTACTATTGGGTATAGTATATTGGATACCTTCATCTGTTCTTAATTTAGTGATTTTTAAATTAATTGCTTCAACTGTTCCAGATATTTCTCCAACTGTAATATAATCACTCACATCATATTGGTTCTCTAATATGATAAAAAAACCTGTAATAAAATCCCTTATTAAACTTTGCGAACCTATACCTACTACTAACCCAAACATAGAAGCTCCAGCTAAAAGTGAGGTTGTATTTATTCCTATTTCTTGTAGTATGCTTACCGTGGCTATAAAAAAAACAATATATCGAATGCAGCTAATTCCCATAGTTTTCAAAGTATTTACTTTAGCTCTTCTTGTAGAGCTAGTTGCTTTCTCAATCATTATTTTGGCAACTTGTATTATAATTAAAGAAATAACAATAATTAAAATAATTTTAATACTAGCTTTTACTAAAAAAAATACCCAAGATTTATACTCTTTCTCAATATAATTAAAAAAATCGAGTATCCTCATAAAATTCTCCACTTGACAACTTCTCGTATATAATTGATGTACAATTCATAATTACACATTTGAATATAGTACTCCATTGTATATTAGTTTCTTTAAAAATTTTTACTATATTTTTCTCATCAATACCTCGAAATAAAGTACTTTGTCCGCAAGAAGAAGTTATAATATGAGGAGTGGGAATAACTTTCATAACAATTTTTTTTTTTAATACTTTTTCTGCTTTGAAGGCATGATGAGTAGACATAAAAGTTATTAATCTATCAAATTTTGTTTTCATTAAAATTTAATGACCTTACAATTTTCTAAAATTTCAGTCACTTCGTACATATTAGTTATTTTACCCACATTTAATTTAGCTGTTAATTTATAAAAATCTAAACAAGCTCCACATGAAAGAATTTTTGTACCCTTCTGTTCCATATTTTGAAGTATCTCTAAAATATTTGATTTTTGGCAAGTTAAAACTACTCCTTGGTTTAAAAAAATAAAAAACTTTGGTATTTTTTCTTTTTCATTTAAGGTATAAAATAAAGATCTAATAAGAAATTGTCCTAAATCTTTATCCCCTTTTCCTAATTCGCTTGAAGTAACTAAATAAGCAATTTCAACAATATTTTTTTGTACTATCTTCATTTCCTTTTCTAATACTTTATCTTCATTTTTATATATTCTGATTTCATATTTATTAATTTTTTTCTCGGCTATAGCACTATAATTTAGAGATGCTACTAATTTTAAAATATTTTGTTTTGCTATATCGTTATCTACAGTAACAAATAGTTCTCCATTTTGTATATTGTCTAAAAATTTTTTTGTCTTAATCACAGGCAATGGACATTTTAATCCCACACAACTCAACCTATATAACATTTATTTCGCCTTTTCCTTTTTCTTTTATATATCCTATAACTGAAATATCCATATTTTTTTCATCAAAATCTTTTAAAATATTTTTAATTTCATTTTGCTTCACTGAAAATAATAAACCTCCGGATGTTTGTGGGTCAAATAAAAGATCTTGTATTTCCCCCGGAACATTTTTATTAAAATTAATAAACTTATAATATTTACGATTACTATATACTGCAGCAGAGAGAAATCCCATTTTTGCTGCTTCTATAGCTTGCGGAAAAAATTTAATTTTTTCCCATTCTAATACTGCATTGACACTGCTTGCTGAAACCATTTCATACAAATGTCCCAATAATCCAAAACCGGTAATATCTGTACAAGCATTTACCTTATATTTTTTTATTATCTGTGCAGCTTGCTTATTTAAGGAAATCATGCTTTTAATAGCAGCCTGAACTCCTTCTTTAAACATATTGCCCCGAGCAGCTGTAAGAAGAACTCCACATCCAATAGGCTTAGTTAGTAATAAAACATCGCCTATATGTGCACCAAAATTACGTAAAATCTTTTTAGGATGAACAATACCTGTAACACTGAGACCGTATTTAGGCTCACTATCATCAATACTATGCCCCCCAGCAAAAGCACACCCTGCTTCTAATAATTTTTCACTCCCACCGTGAAGAATTTCTTTTAATATATTAACCTCCAATTTACATAAAGGAAAAGCAACAATGTTCATTGCAGTAATAGGTTCTCCACCCATAGCATAAACATCACTCAAACTATTTGCTGCTGCAATTAACCCAAATGTATATGGATCATCCACAGGAGAAGGAAAAAAATCTAAGGTCTGAATTAGAGCTATATCATTATTTATTTTATAAACAACAGCATCATCAGAAGTTTCCATGCCCACTAGGATATTATTATTTTTTTCATAAGGTAAACTATTTATAATTTGCTGTAAAAATCCAGGTTCTATTTTAGCTGCACATCCTCCTAAACGAGTATATTCTGTTAATTTTACATTCATAACGTCCCCCAAAAAAATAATAAATTAACGTGATACTAAACATCATGTATAAAATAAATATATATTTATTTTATACATGATGTTTAGTATCACCTGATGAACAACTTGCACAATTATTTTCATCTTTTTGTACACAACAACCTGTCCTTATATAGCACGGCTCAGGATGAATGGTTATATCACAACTACCTAGGTTTTCATATATTTGTTTTTCAATGCAATCACATATCGTATGTGCCTCGCCAAGTTTTATATTATAATCCAGCATCACATGTACATCAATAATTTTGATATTTCCAGCTCTGCGTGTGCGCAGCTTATGCAAAGAAATAATATCTTTATTTCTTTCAATAATATCACGTATTATAGGCTCATCTTCTATAATATTTACATCAATTAAATTCGAAATATTAACTTTCGTTAAGTGAAAGCCTTCTTTTAAAATTATTCCAGCAATTATAAAAGCTATTATTGGATCTATCCATATCCAACCAGTAAAATATATTATTAATAAACCACCTAAAACCCCGCCTGAAGCCCATACATCAGCATCATTATGCAAAGCAGCAGCTTTAAGAGCAGCTGAAAAAGTATTATTTGCTATTTTATGCAAATATCGAGAAATAAAAATATTAGATATCAATGAAATAACCATACATATAATACCATATAGCAAAAAATTAGGTTTAAACCCATTTAATAACTTTTCTACTGATTCGTAGCCTATCCATAAAGCTATTAAAATAATAAAAATTGATTCAATAGCTCCCGAAAAATTTTCTATTTTTCCATGCCCATATCCGTGAAGTCTATCAGGCGGCTTATCTGAGCTTTTCACTGCAAAAAAAGCCATTAAAGAAGTAAAAAAATCAGACAATGAATGTGCAGCTTCAGCTATAATGCTTCCAGAACCACTTAATAACCCTACTATTATTTTAAGGGTTGATAGAATAACATTTATGATAGTTGCAATTAAGGCAGCTTTTTTTTATATTAGTTATTTCCGTTAAAGCAGCTTTTTTTTTATATTAGTTACTTCCATTTTATTTATCCTCTATCTCATTTTTTTCACATTCTAAAATATCAATTCTTCGAGGTAGCGCACTAATTCCTACCAATTCAGGAATTTTTTTATCACTTTTTATTGCCAACTCATTTAATTTACGCGCTTTAGGTAAAAATCTACTTTCAATGGAACCTATTGCCGAATTGTAACTTTCAATTGTTTTGGTAAAATATTTTCCTATATCGCTTAAATGTTCCCCTAATATTTTTGTATAACCATAAAGGTCTTTACCATAATTTAATATAGTTTTCATTTCGTCAGCTATCGCTTCATGTTGCCAACCACAAGCTATAGCTTTTAATAAAGACAATAAAATTAAAGGAGAAGCTATAATTACTTTTTTAGTATCAGCATATTCTACTACAGTGTAATCCATTTCTAATACAGTGTTAACCAAAGCTTCTAAAGGAATAAACATAACAACAAATTCCGGAGTCGGATTAAACTGTTTCCAATACTCTTTTTTCCCAAGTTGATCAATATGATTTTTTATTTGCTTTAAATGATTATGGAATAGTTCTTTCTTTTTAAGATCACTTTTTTCTTCAACAGCTTCTAAATAAGCAGATAGCGGCGTTTTAGCGTCTATAATTATATTTTTACCACCTGGTAATTTTATAATCATATCTGGTCGTAATAAATTTCCATAATCATCTCTATCAGTTATTTGTTCTTTATAATCAACGTTTTTTTTCATACCCGCTAACTCCACGACGCGCTTTAATTGCATTTCTCCCCAATTTCCGCGCACTTTTGAATCTGATAACGCTTTCACTAATTTATTTGTTTCTTGTTGCAATCTAATATGTTCTGATTTAACATGTCTAATTTGTTCGCTCATTTCCATATAAGCACCTGCTCGTTTTGTTTCCAATTCCTTTATAATTGACTCAAATTTAGATAACTGCTCTTTTATGGGTTCAATAGTTATTTTTATATTACCATGAGCAATATTTTGCTGATTCTCAAACACTTCTTTTGCTATTTTTACTAAAGAATCTGTATTGCTTTTTAATACATCATTAGATAAAGAAATAAAAATTTCTTTATTACGTTTCTCATTTACTAAATTTTCTTGAATTTTGTTTTCTAATGTTTTTCTCTCCTCAATACGAGCTGTATTTTCTGCTTCTAATTTTGTTCGTAATATTGCACATTCTTCTTTTTCATAAATTAACTTTTCCATAAGTTTTTTCAATTTATTTCCTTGTATTAACCAAGTAAAAATAGAAAAAAACAAACCCATGAACAACCCTGTAAAAAAATAAGTTGTCATTTTCGCAACCTTTCAAAAACAGTTATTAAGAAATAATCTATACCTTAATTATAAATAAAACAGAAGCAAATTGCTTATATTTAGGTATTATAAAATATTATTTTGCTATTTTCTATCCAAAAATTTTTCTTAAGCATCAAAAAATTGAAATATCATAATTAAAGTAATTAAACATTCTCACTTATTTCGGCTTCTAATAATGCAAAGGAAGAAACTAAATCATTATTTTCAAGATTTATTACCTTTACGCCTTGAGTTACACGATTATAAACTAAAACTTCATTTACAGGAGTTTTAATTATTATTCCATTTTTCGTTATAATCATAAGCTCATGATTTTTATTTACCATTCGCACTCCTACTACTTCCCCTATCTTTTTTGTCAATCTATTATTAATTAATCCTCTTCCTCCTCTTTTTTGATTTTTATATTCACTTATTTTAGTTCTTTTCCCATACCCATTTACAGTAACCGTTAAAAGATACTTTTCATCTTTAATTACATCTACACCCACTATATAGTCGTTTCTAAGAAGGCTTATTCCTTTAACTCCACGTGCTCCTCGCCCTGTAGAGCGTACTTCTTTCTCGTTAAATTGTATAACCATAGCTTTTTTACTACCTAATATGATATTTTGATTGCCATTAGTAAGCTTAACACTTATTAGTTCATCATTATTATCGAGATGGATAGCTATTAATCCTGACTTACGATTGTTTGCAAAAGCACTCAATTCCGTTTTTTTTACAATACCAGCTTTAGTTGTCATAAATAAATATTTATTGTTAACAAATTCTCTCACTGGAATAGTGGCTGTAATCTTTTCTTCTACGTCTAAAGATAATAAGTTAACTATTGCCATACCTTTAGCCACCCTACTCGTTTCCGGAATTTGATATCCCTTAATACGATATACTTTCCCTGTATTAGTGAAAAACATAATATTATGATGTGTTGTTGCAGAAAAAATGTCCATAACAATATCATCATCCCGAGTAGTCATTCCCGTAACTCCTCTACCTCCCCGTTTTTGCAAGCGATACGTAGCAGGAGCTTGCCGTTTTATGTAGCCATGGTGCGACAAGCTTATAAGTATCTCTTCTTCTGGAATTAAATCTTCTACACTAATTGGTGCAATATTATCTATTATTTTAGTTCTCCTTGAATCAGCAAATTTTTTCTTTTTCTCCGCTAACTCTTCCTTAAGAATATTTAATACCATATCATCATCTTTTAAAATCGATTCTAAATGAGAAATTGACTCTGAAATTTTTTTATATTCTTCATCAATTTTTTCTCTTTCTAATCCTGTTAATTTTTGTAACCTTATTTCAAGGATCGCTTGAGATTGTTTATTAGATAAGCTAAATTGTTCGCTTAACCCTATTTTTGCTAATTCAGTTGTCTTGCAAGAACGAATTGAAAAAATTACTTTATCAATATTATTTAGAGCTATTATAAATCCTTGTAAAATATGTTCTCTCCCTCTTGCCTCATCTAAATCAAATTGTGATCTTTTAATAATAATATTTTTTTGATGTTGAATATAATGAGCTAGTATCTCTTTAATGTTCATTATTTTTGGGCGTCCATCAACTAATGCTAACATAATTATACCGAAAGAACATTGTAATGCAGTATGTTTATATAATTGATTAAGAAAAACCTCATAATTTATATCTTTACGTAATTCAATGACTATACACATACCAGCTCTATCTGATTCATCTCTTAAATCAGATATCCCTTCGATTATTTTTTCTTTAACTAAATAAGCAATATTTTCAATTAAGCGTGTCTTATTTATTTGATAAGGAATCTCAGTGATTACAATTCTTATTTTACCAGTGTTTGTCTCTTCAATATGTGATTTTGCTCGTACTTTTATTATACCTCTTCCTGTAGTATATGCTTGACGAATACCCTCACTACCAAGAATAATTGCTCCGGTAGGAAAATCAGGTCCTTTGATTACATTCATCAAGTCTATGGATTCTATTTCAGGATTATCAATAAGTAATATTGTACCATCAATAATTTCTGCTAAATTATGGGGAGGAATATTTGTAGACATTCCTACAGCTATTCCACTTGATCCATTTACCAATAAATTTGGAATCTTAGCAGGCAAAACAATAGGCTCTATTAATGATTCGTCGTAGTTAGAACAAAAATCTACAGTATCTTTTTCAATATCTTCTAAAATTGATTCTGCTATTTTAGACATTCTAACTTCAGTGTAACGCATAGCTGCTGCTGAATCTCCATCAATAGAACCGAAATTGCCATGTCCATCTACTAATAAATACCTTGTAGAAAAATTTTGCGCTAAACGAACAATTGCATCATATACTGAAGAATCCCCATGCGGATGAAACTTACCTAATACTTCTCCAACAATACGAGCGGACTTTTTATAAGGTTTATTATGCATCATGTTTGCTTCATGCATTGCATATAAAATACGCCTATGTACGGGCTTCAAACCATCTCTTACGTCTGGTAAAGCTCTTGATACGATTACACTCATCGCATAGTCAATATAAGAATTTTTCATTTCATCTTCAATTGATATAGGTAGTACTCTACTTGAATGTATATCCATACTCATAAAATATTTATACCTCTTTATTTTATAAACCATTAATTATAACCCATTAATTATAACACATTTTCTAATACTATTGATTGCAGTGTAATAATGTTAAGTTACAGTATTAGCAATAATTTTTCTATAAAAACTTATAAAGTTAAATCTAATAATATAAACTTTTATTAATGTAAGTTTTAACCAATAACTTATTAAAAGTTATTTTCAGTTTAGAAAAAACTCTTACATTATTAAAGATAGTAAATTTTGTCTTATTAAAAAATGTATAAAACTAATAATATCGGCATCATCTTTTCAAATAATACTAATTTTATTTTTAATTCTAAGAAACAATTTATAAAATTCTCTCTCGCTAACTGATAAATGAAAACATAGATAAATAAAAAATTGTATGCTATATTTTTTCACCTATTAAGCTCTATATAACGTTCTAAAAATATTTATCCTTTTCATTTCATGTATAACATTGTGCATCAACAAAATAATTCCAATTTTTTCTTTTATTCTTTCTATAAATAGTTACATAATTTAGATATATATTATATAAATTTAAATTAATACTTAGTTTAAGATAAAAAAATTATTTTACTGTTAACAACTTTTTACTTAAAGTTAACTCTTTTGTTTGTATAAAAACTATTATATTTACTATAGTTTTTATACAAACAAAAAAATAGTGAAATTCTCTTAATTACTATTTTCAGACAAATAAAATTTTTTACGATTGTTTTTTTGATGTTCCATTTCTTTTAATAAATTTGTTGGTGCTTTATTAGCAAACTGATATTCTGGAACAAATTCTAGACATTTTTCTTTAGCTGCCTTCAAATCATGAAATACATGCCATTTAATTTTAACTTGTTCTTTATCATTTAAGCGTAATAAATAAGCCGGATGATAAGTAGACATCGCTATAATGCCAAAACAACTAATAAAAAATTCTCCCCTACTAGTAGTTATACGATATTCGGAACCGCGTAAATATTTTAAAGCTACATTTCCTAGACAAATAATTATTTTAGGAGAAATTAATGTTATTTCTTTATCGAGCCATAAATTAGCGCAAAATTTTCCTTCTTGAATAGTCGGAGTGCGATTAAATTTTGGACGACATTTAATTACATTTGTAGTAAAAATGCAATTTCGCGTTATTCCAATACTTAATAGTGCTTTATCAAGCAATTTCCCAGACGGACCAACCAAAGGTGACCCATATTCATCTTCAACTTTTCCAGGACCCTCACCAACAATCATCAATGGACTAGCTGACGTACCATTGAAAGAAGTCGGAGCTATACAATCTATTCGTAAATGGCACGCTCGACATTTAAATAATTGTTGTTCAAGCTTAATAATATTATTTACGTTTGTTTCTTTATTATATTCTAATGCGTTGTAAAAAAATTTTTTATTTTGCATTTTTCATCCATTTTTAATTTTTAAAATAACAAAAATACACTTAAATATATTATTTTTATAAAAAGATGTAAAAAGAAACAATTTTTATAAAAATTTAAAAAGTAATAAATTTATTTTTTAATTATTAACGATAAAGTTTAAACTTAAGGTATATTAAGCAATAGAAAAATATCCTTAATTATTATCTCATTAAAATTCTTTGAAAAATTTTACTTTATTTGATTTTTGTGATAAAGTTTATTTAAAATATTTGATAATTATGAAACTATAATACCTGTATCAATTAATGATTTTTAAAGTAGGTGTTTAATTATGAAAAAGTTAAAGTATTATGTAGAATTAATTTTTTATAATATATGGTTGTGGTTATATTTAGATATCTTATTTATCTTACTTCTATTTAAAGATTTTTTAAATTCTAGACAGCTGTTTTTTTTATGTTTAATTATTTTAATTTCAATATTATGTTTCAATATTGGAGTGGTAAAATCTTATAGAAAAAGAACTGGAAAATTAAAAAATTTACTTCAAGCAATATTAAAAAAAATAGAACAAAAAGAACAAACTTAATTTCTAATTATACAACCGATAAACACGAACTTTCGTCAACAACTTAACTATGTCTAAGAAAATGCCCTGACATATGTAGCTTTTTAAGTATAGTTAGTTTTGGTTTAATTTTATTATAATTTTCTTTTTCATTTAATTAATCATATACAGCAGGTATAAAATGTTTATAAAATATAGATATACTAATATTCATGATAGATTTTTGAAAAGGCTTCTTGTCCTTATTGATTACATTGGCTATTTTTTATTTTCGCGTAAATATAAACAAACAAATATAAAAGAATTAAAAGATATCTTAATTGTTCAACATGGAAATATCGGTGATTGTATAATTATGCTTCCTTTTATACAATCATTAAAAAAGCAACTACCTACAACGAATATTAAAGTGGCATGCGGTTCTTATGTATCTATTTTTTTAAAGCAATTTAAGTATATTGATGAACTTATTGAAATTGATTGCAAGAGGTTTACTAGAAAAAGAGAAAGAAATATCTTAACTTTAATAGCTAAACTAAAAAAATTACATGCTGATTTAATATTTGAGAAACGCGGAGATTGGCGAATTCTGTTGGCTCTGAAACTATTTGCTAAAACCAAAAATTTGGTAGGATTTAATGCTGGCGGTTTTGGATTTGTATTAGATCAAACATTACCTTATATTTTTAAAGGACATGAGCATGAACTTTATTGTAGTTTTTTAAAAGAAATGTTTTTAGAAACTAATTGTTTAAAATATTGGCATTTTTCAGATTTCCCTACAAAAAGATATAACAAACTAGAACTCCAAAATTATATATGTATTCATGTAGGTACAGCCGAACAAGCAAAAAAATGGGAAGAAAAAAAATTCATTTCTTTAATTAAGCGACTTTCTGAAAAAAACACTCTAATTATATTAGGATTAAAAACAGATTTATCAGAAAATAATATAAAAAAATTACATAATAATAAAAATATTCATATATTATTAGGGGAAACAACCGTTTTAGAAGGATTTGATATGGTTAAAAACTCTAAACTATTTATCGGATTAGATTCTGGATTTACTCATGCGGCCGCATTAATGGGTAAAAACATTGTAGCTTTATTCAGTGCTGTAAATGATTGCGAACGTTGGAAACCTATCGAACTTATACCAAATAGCATAAAAATTATAAAAACTGAACCTAAATGTAGCTATAATGGCAAGGGATGCGATAAAATTAATTGTGAAAACAATATTTGTATGAAATCTATATCAGTAGAAGAAGTAGAATTACTATGTTCGAGTTTTTTATAATTTAAATAAAAAGCTAACACTAATTAATATTTTATTATTTTAGATTTATAAATAATATCTTTTCTTAAACAAAATTTAATAAAAGTGAGTACTCTCTAATTTTACGAGTAAAACCTAACTACTTCAATGACATAGTAACAATCATCCTCTTATTTTTATTCTGACTAACGACCAAGAGCAACAAAAATCCATTTTATTTACAGATTTTTTATGCTGATTTATTTTCTGTTACTTCAGAATATTTTACCATTAAAGGCTTAGTTTTGTATAAAATAGAATTAGCAGTTATGATATACTTTTTTACATTTTTTTCAGAAGGGGCTTCAAACATAATATCGCGCATTATATTTTCAATAATTGAACGTAATCCTCTAGCACCGGTAGAAAGAGCTAAAGCTTCTCTGCATAGAAGATCTAAAGCTTCGGGTTCAAGCTCTAACTCTATTCCATCTAATTGTAATAATTTTTTATATTGTTTAATAAGCGCATTTTTAGGTTTAGTGAAAATAGTTTTTAATATCTCAATATTCAATGGTTCAAGAGCTACTGCTATAGGTAAACGCCCCACGAGTTCAGGTATTAATCCAAATTTAATCAAATCTACAGGAATAATTTCTTTCAGCGTATCGTATGAATTGTCTTTATTTATTTCAGTTATTGTCGCTCCAAACCCTAACGATTTTTTACCTATACGTTGCTTAATTATTTTTTCTACTCCTTCGAAAGAACCTCCACATATAAATAAAATATTTTTAGTATCAATTGTGATGAAATCTTGAGTAGGATGTTTCCTTCCTCCTGTTGGAGGAATATTAGCCGTTGTTCCTTCAATAATTTTAAGTAAAGCTTGTTGCACTCCTTCTCCTGAAACATCTCGGGTAATAGAACGATTTTCAGATTTACGTGCTATTTTATCTATTTCATCAATATAGATTATTCCTTGTTGTGTTCTAGAAACATTCATATTAGCATTTCTATATAATTTAACTAAAATATTTTCAACATCTTCGCCAACATACCCTGCTTCAGTTAAAGTAGTCGCATCCGCAATAGCAAATGGAATATGAAGTATTTTAGCAAGAGTTTGCGCTAATAATGTTTTGCCAGAGCCAGTTGGCCCAAGTAAAATAATATTAGATTTTTGTATTTCCACTTCGTCTTCATTATTTTCTACTTTTTCCTTAGATTTATTATATAAAGGCATAATACGTTTATAATGATTATAAATAGCAACACATAAAGTAATTTTAGCTTCTTTTTGTCCTATAACATATTCATCTAAAAATGCCTTTATTTCTATAGGCTTTGGTAAATTTGTAAGGGGCATAACTACATCATCTACTTTTTCCTCAATTATATCTTCTTCAAGAATTCCATTGCAAATATCAATACATTCATTACAAATGTACACTCCTTGACCTGTAATTAATTTTTTTACTTGATAATGTTGTTTCCCACAAAAAGAACAACTTAATCCATTGACACTATTCTTATTTTTCATTAACTTTTTCTTGCCTTTCCATTATTTTATCTATTAGTCCATATTCTAATGCGTCCGATACTGTCATATAGTTATCTCGCTCAGTATCTGCAGTTATTTTTGTTATTTTTTGACCAGTATGTTGAGCCATTAAATCATTCATTAGATGCCGTAATTTTAAAATTTCTTTGGCATGTATTTCTATATCAGACGCTTGTCCTTTGACACCTCCAACTGGCTGATGAATCATTATACGCGAATGTGGAAGAGCAAAGCGCTTACCTTTATTGCCTCCACAAAGTAAAAAAGCACCCATGCTTGCAGCCATCCCAATACAAACGGTAGAAACATTTGGCTTGACATACTGCATAGTATCGTAAATTGCCATACCAGCGTAAATCGAGCCTCCTGGACTATTTATATACATGAAAATATCTTTTTCTGAATCTTCAGCTTCCAAAAAAAGCAACTGCGCCACAACAAGGCTTGACAACGATTCATCTATTTGTCCACTTACAAAAATTATACGCTCTTTTAAAAGGCGGGAATAGATATCATAAGCTCTTTCGCCTCTACCTGTTTGCTCAATCACCATCGGAACATAATACATTAATATTTATCCTCATTTTCTCTGAGTTGCCTAAAATAATACTATTTTTATGTTATAAAGTTAGCTTGCTTAACAATAAATTCATGTGCTTTTCTACGTAACAATAAAGTACGCACTTCATTAAACCGATTCTTTTTTCGCAATAGGCTTGTACTTTGAGTAGTTGTTAATTTATGTGCTTGCGCTATTTTTTCTAATTGTTCAGCTATTTCTTTCTCTTTTATCTCAATATTCTCTGCTTTAACCAACGCATCCATAACTAGCTCATACTTTAATTGTTCTATAGCGATATCTTTTTGTTGATTATTAAACGATTCTAAACTACTTTTCGTATATTCAAGATATTTATCTAAATTTACACCCTGTTGCTTTAATTGGGTTGAGAAAGCATATACAAGCTGCTCAACTCTATTGTCAACCATTTCTTGCGGTATTTCAAAAAATGAATTATCAATAACCGTTCTTATAGCTTCTTTATCAAACTCTTTTTGTGAAGCTATTGCAGCATTTTCCTTCAGGGTTCTATTAACATCTTCTCGAAATTCAGCCATTGTTTCAAAATCGGCAACTTCTTTCGCAAATTCGTTATTTAGTTCAGGAAACTCTTTTTCTTTTATTGTATGTAACATTACTTCAAATTTAGCTTCTTTACCTACTAACTCAAAGATATGATACCCTTGAGGAAATTTAACATTTACAATTCGTTGCTCTCCAGCCTTCATCCCTATCAATTGTTCTTCAAAATTCGGAACAAAAGCATTCGAACCTATTTCCAGTGAATAAGCTTTAGCTTCTCCGCCAGTAAAAGGTTTATCCTCAATAAATCCTTTAAAATCAATGACTCCAGTATGTCCTTTTGCCAACTTAGTTTCAAGTGAACAAACAACTACTTTAGCAAAACGAGTACGAAGATCATTAATATATTTTTCTACATCTTCTTCAGTTACTTCAATTTGTTTTTTTTCTATATTTAACTCTTTATAATTTCCTAACACTACATCAGGTTTTAGTGTAACAATAGCTTTAAACTTTAAACCAAATTCATCCTTCATTTCTATAAGTTCAAATTTCGGCTGTCCTATAGCATCTATTCTTTCCTTCCTGAGAGTATCAGCATATATTTCTGCCCCTGCTATTCTATATGCTTCCTGTAAAACTATATTTTTACCTAAATAGTTTTCTAAAATATGACGCGGTGCTTTACCTTTTCTAAATCCTGGGATATTAATCTTACTTGCTATTTCTAGAACCGCCTTATTAATTGATTTAATAAACATTCTTGCCGGAACATCAAATAAAAGTTCCATTTTGTTCTTATCCACTTTATTAAATGTTATATTCATTAAATTATATAGCTTAATAAGCGTCTCCTTTCGTATAGATATGATTAAAAATATATATTGTTTTTCAATTGACTCTAACGCATAATTTTATTTTAATTTATTTAATAACATCCAACACAGTATGATAGCATATGTTTAAAAAAATCACAATCTTGTACTTAATTTTTTCTATGAATATAAGTTTTATAGAAAAAATATTTAGGATTAATGGCATGTGATTGATAAATTTAAAAGTAAGTATTTCTCGTGACCTTCATTATTGAATTATCGATAATACATCATCAAAAATAATCGTAGCTACACAATTATTTTAAGATAAATTGTAACCCTCATACCAATATTTGTGCGTTTGCAATTTTAGCTAATAATTTTAATTTCTTTATATTCAAATATTTTATATGCATATTTGAGTTATTATAATAATAACCACATAATTTTTATTTGTGTTATCAACCCTACGTCTTATAACTTTATCGTTAATAGATATTTATCCTAATAGGCACTTAATTCTTTCACAAAATACTCTACCACTATTTTTAAAGATCTTTGGAATAATTATATCCATGAAGAGTTTAATTCTATCTTAGGTAAAGGACCAGCATGTTCATCTGAAAAAGTTCTTCTTATTAGTGTATATTTTATGTCTTTTTAAGTGCTTATTGTTTCTACACGAATAAATTGCCCTGCTCTAGGAATATTTAATCTCGTTGTTATTTTTTCTATCATAGCTTTAGACGTACCAAGAATCAAAAGACTATTAATAAGCTTTCTTATTCCATAACATGTAAGAGCTTCTTTTATAAGTTCAGCATGAGCGTTATCAATAAATATGGCTCTTTTAATAGCACTCATCTTATTTAGCTCTAATTTAGCTGAATAACCAGTTATAGTTTTGCCATTATAAATTAATAATCCATCATCAATAATTGCATCCAATCTTTCCCTTAATGCGACCTTTATAGAATTATAACTTTTACCAGTTCCACTTGGACCTATTAATGCAATAATTTTCATCTATTTCCCTTTTTATTTAAAAGTTATCACATTGTTTTTAATGTTACAATCATAAAAAACTATATCAAAATATTTATGATATAGCTTTTTCCTATTTTGCGTAACTTACAGCTCTTGTCTCTCGAATAACCGTAACTTTAATTTGACCAGGATACTTTAGCTCTGATTCTATTCTTTTTGTAATATTCTTAGCAATTTGTATTGCTGCTAAATCATCAATTTTATCAGGCATAACGATAATTCTTATTTCTCGACCTGCTTGAATTGCAAAAGATCTTTCAACTCCTTCAAAAGAATTGGCAATTTCTTCCAATCTATGCAATCGTTTAAGGTAAAATTCAAGTGTTTCCCTTCTTGCTCCAGGTCGTGCTGCTGAAATAGCATCAGCAGCTTGTACCAAAACGGCTTGAATTGTCTCTGGCTCTATTTCTCCATGATGAGCAGCTATACAATTTATGATATCTTTATGCTCGCCATATTTTTGTGCAAGCTCCACAGCAATTTGTATATGAGAACCTTCCATCTCAAAATCTATCGCTTTACCCATATCATGCAACATGGCTCCACGTTTAGCTAAAATTGGATCTACTCCAATTTCACTAGCTAATAATCCAGCTATTTGTGCTACTTCAATAGAATGTTTTAAAATATTTTGTCCAAAACTTGTACGATATTTTAATCGTCCAAGTGTTTTTATAATTTCAGGGTGTAAAGAATGTAAACCAACTTCATAAACAGCTTGTTCTCCAGCTTCGCATATTATTTGTTCAATCTCTTTTTGACATTTTCCAACTACTTCTTCTATACGCGCTGGATGTATCCTACCATCACTAATTAGTTTTTCCAATGCCATTCTTGCTATTTCCCTCCTAATAGGATTAAATCCCGAGAGAATAACAGCTTCAGGAGTGTCATCTATAATTAGTTCTATTCCAGTGATATTTTCTAAAGTCCTAATATTACGACCTTCGCGCCCTATAATTCTTCCCTTCATTTCTTCTGAAGGAAGCGGTACTACAGATACAGTTGTTTCGACAACATGATAAGCAGCGCAACGTTGGATGGCTACCGAAATTATCTCTTTTGCTTTTTTATCAGCTTCTTCTTTTGCTTGTTTTTCAATAGAATGAATAAGTTCAACCATTTCTTGTCTACTGGCTTCTTCTACTTTTTTTAATACTATTTCACGTGCTTCTTCTTCTGACATTTCCGCTATTTTTTCTAAAACCGTTTTCTGCTGTAAATAAATAGCGTTAATTTTTTCTTGAGTACTTTCTACCATTTCTTCTTTCAAAGTAATACTTTCTTCTTTTTTTTCAAAATTGTCAATTTTTCTATCAAGATTTTCTTCCCTATATAATAAACGTTTTTCTAGTCTATTTAATTCATTGCGTCTTTCTTTGCTTTCTTTTTCAAACTCGGTCTTTATCTTAAAAATATCATCTTTAGCTTCTAATAAAACTTCTTTTTTACGTGCTTCGCCTATTGTGCGTGCTTCTTCAATTATTCTTATAGCAGCTTCCTCAGCAGATTGAATTTTTAATTCGGCTAATCTTTTTCTAAAAAAATATCCTATAAACCATCCTAAAATAAAAATGATAAGTATCATAATAACATACGCTATTTCCACTCCTACACCTCCTTTCAAAACATTTAAAAATAAATGCATACTTAATACTTTTAAATTACTATTCTTCTATATCACTATCATTTACAATTTTCATTGAACCTAATTCGCCATTAGCCACATATTTTTTTATTTTTTGTTCTATCTCTTCTGCTATTATACAATTTTCTTGCAAAAAATTTTTTACATTTTCCTTACCTTGACCTAACCTTTGTCCATTGTAAGAATACCAAGTACCGCTTTTTTCTAAAATATTAGTAATAGTACCCATATCAATTAAACAACCTTCTTTTGATATACCTTTGCCATACATTAAGTCAAAATTAGCGGTTTTAAAAGGAGGAGCTACTTTATTTTTTACTATTTTTACCGTAGTTTTGTTACCTACAGGGGTTCCATTGACTTTTATTTGCTCGCCACGTCGGACATCCATGCGAATACTTGCATAAAATTTTAAGGCTCTTCCTCCCGTAGTTATCTCAGGATTACCAAAGCTTATGCCAATTTTTTCCCTAATTTGATTTATAAAGATAGCAATTGTATGTGATTTATTTAATATACTTGTCAATTTTCGCATCGCCTGAGACATTAAACGAGCTTGTAAACCCATATGCGAATCTCCCATTTCCCCATCAATTTCTGCTTTAGGCACTAAAGCAGCTACTGAGTCAACCACTATTACATCAATCGCCCCACTTCGAACAAGTGCTTCAACAATCTCTAAAGCTTGCTCTCCATTGTCAGGTTGCGATATTAACAAACTATGAGTATCTACTCCAAGTTTACGAGCATATTCAGCATCAAGGGCATGTTCAGCATCTATAAAAGCTGCTATACCTCCTTGTTGCTTTTGAGCTTGTGCTATAACATGTAAAGCAACTGTAGTTTTTCCACTTGACTCAGGTCCATATAACTCTACTATTCTTCCTCTAGGCAATCCGCCTATTCCTAATGCTAAATCAAGAGTAAGCATTCCTGTCGAAATAGTTTCGATATTCATGCGCTCATTTGCTTCACCTAACTTCATTATTGATCCTTTACCAAAATCTTTTTCTATTTGTTTTATTGCTAAATCCAGCGCCTTAGACTTATCTATAAAAATTTCTGATGATTTATCAGACATTTCGCCTCCATTTATACATTTATAATATAATTTATACATTTATAATATAATTTTTTACTAAAAAATGATGGTTTTAAATATTTTTTCATTATTGAGATGTAATTTTTAGCAAGAAATATTGTTACTGAAATATCATTTATTATCCGCGTTACCGAAGAATTCTCAACAATTTTATTGCTGGTTTGGGACCAGCAATAATAACTTGTTCTCAATTTTGTTTTAAAGCATTAGCTTTTATTAATAATGAATATCATAGAATTACTAGAAGAATTAAATAAAATTTCCTTTTATATATGTATAACTTTGAATTTACCAACTTCACAAATTTTTAAAAAACGAAAAAAACAGTTACTCCCCTTCGCTGACCTGTTCGACAAGGTCACCTGGCACGACGGTACCAAGCTGTCGGTGGCAGACTTCCTGATGACCATGATCATGACCTTCGATCGTGCCAATAAAGACAGCAAGATCTATGATGATGCGGCACTGCCGAACTTCCAATCTTCTGCAGGGCTTCGCAGCCTTCCCGATCACCTCCACCAGCCCGCTGACGATCGAGTACTATCAGAATTTTTATTCCGCAGATGCCGAACTGGATGTGACCACCTTGTACCCATGGTATCTTATGGTGAAGGTTCCTGGCATGTGCTGGCAGTCGCCAACCTGGCCGAAGCTGCCGGACAACTGGCTTACTCTGATGATAAAGCCACTGCCAAGAAGATCGAGTGGACCAACTTTGTAGGCGGCCCGAGCCTGGATATCCTTTCCGGGTACCTGGACGAAGCCATTACCACGAAGTTAATCCCATACGCCCACCCTGAGCAAGTACATTACGCCCGATGATGCCGCGACCGCCTATGCCAACCTGAAAGCCTGGTACAAGGCCCATGGCAACTTCTGGGTAGGCACCGGCCCCTACATGCTGGGACCGCCTCCACCACGGAAAAGACCGCCACCATGACCCGCTACCCGGCCTTCCCGTATGAACCGTACAATGGTCCCGGTTCAGCCCGCCCAAGATTGCGGTGGTTTCGTGGATGGGCCCGCCCAGGTGACGACCGGCACGGAAGGTGACTTCAATGTGAGTGTGAGCTTCAACAATGCTCCGTATCCTTCCAGCGATATCACCAGCGTCAAATACCTGCTGTTCGACGCCACCAATACCATCGTCAACCAGGGTGATGCGAAGATGACCGCCGAAGGCGCTTATACGGTTGCCCTGACCTCGGAATCACCACCAAGTTGACAGCTGGATCGGATAAACTTGAGATCATCGTTGTTACCATTCCGGTTGCCATTCCAACCTTCTTTACGCAACAGTTCGTGACCGTTGCACCGTAAGCGGCTCCAAATGTGATTACTAATATAGGGGCAAGGGTAACCTTGCCCCTATCATTAACCAATGAATATGAAAGAAGCGCCGCATTTTGAGTGTATATAGTTGCATAGCACCGGAAGCATCCCGTAGGGATACCCGCAGGGATACCGCAGGGTGTTCAATTGTATACACTCAAAATGCGTACCCCTTTCGAAAGTCCCACGTTGATATGAGGTGATGCAATGGCAGTAGAAATCAGGCTGCTCCCGTTGTGCAGAAGAAAAGCTCTTCGAGCACTTTTGGGTGTGTTGGTCGCTACACGCTCACGCGCTTGTTGACGCTGTTCTTCACCATGGTGGTCGGCGTTTGTTTAACCATCATGATTGCAAACATGGGTGGATATGTTGACACGATCATGAAAGACCAGATTCGCGATACTGTAACCACGTCTTTCATGAGTAATAAAGCTTACCAGAGGATGAACACTGCCATCGTCAAAACTATTGGAAGCCACTATCACCTTGGAAGAAAATCGTCTGGGGTTGAATACGCCCTTCATGGTCCGCAGCTTCCGCTATCTTGGGAACGCGCTGGTCTCAACCTTGGCAGTGCCCAGAACATGACCGCTGATAACGGCTCCAGGCAGGTGCGCCTGATCATTTTGGGGCGCCTGCCGGCCACCTTGCTGTTGATGGGCACCTGGAATTATTCCTGTTCTTCAGCACCCTTTTCCTGGCGCTGGCGCTCTCCCGGCATTATGGCAGCCTGTGGATAAGCTCACCATTGCGCTTTCCCCCACCTCCACCGTGCCGCCCTGGTTCTATGGCATTTTCCTGATCCTGATCTTTGCGCGGTATTGCATATCCTGCCATTTGGCGGGCTGACCGATACGCCTGTCCCGACCAATCCATTCTTATTCGCCTTGAGTGTGCTCAAACACATGGCGCTACCGGCTCTATCGTTGATCCTGGCTTCTTTCTTCCTTCAAATCTACAACTGGCGCACCTTTTTCTTGATCTATTCCAGTGAAGATTATGTGGAAATGGCCAAGGCCAAGGGGCTGACGGCCCGCAATATCGAGCGCCGTTACATCCTGCGCCCGACTCTCCCCACCATCATTACCCAGTTTGCCCTGCTGCTGATCGGCGTCTGGCAGGGTGCCATCATTACGGAAACAGTCTTCCTGTGGCCCGGCCTGGGTCGCGCTTTGTATACGGCCATTGGGTTTTATGATACGCCGGTCATTGTAGGTATCACCATCATTTATGCCTACCTGCTGGCCCTGACCGTGTTCGTGCTGGATTTCGTATATGCCCTGGTTGACCCCAGAGTCAAAGTGGGTGAATGACCATGAACAATTTTAAAAAAAGCGCTCCAGGAAATTGCCCGTTACCTTCCGCAATCGTAGGCGGGGTGGTAATTCTGGTATTGATCGGTGTGGCCATCTATACCATGATCGCCATTCCTTATCAAAAGGCGATTGATTTGTGGCGTGGCGGCGAGGATGTCTGGTATCCAAATCCGAAGACCGTTCCACCGGAATGGTATAACTTATTTACCAGCAAAAAAGAACCCATCTCTTTTGTCATCAATGCCCAAAAAGGCAACCTGACCAGGACCGTCAAGACCCACAGCGACGGCAGCAGCACCATCACGCTGACCTATACGTTTGATTACAAATATGATGACTTCCCCCAGGATATCGCGCTGTATTTCAAAACCCAATTTCTAAAAAAGCAGCCCTTTGCTTCCCTGGTGTGGATCACCCCGGATGGCCGCAAAATTTCATTCGCAAATTTCGGGGTTCCTAGCCGAGTATACCTATCGCATATCACAAGACTCGGTCCTGCAAACGAAATTGAACGGGGTAGACCCCATGATTGCCCTGTTCACCGATCAAAAAGCAAACAAAAAACCGAAGAACCCCGTTCCAATCAAGGGTACCTACCAATTGGTGGTCACCGGGATCGCCTGGGAGAAAGGTTCGGATTTATCCGCCGAGTTCGTTTTCCAGGGCCAGGTGGCCGGATTGGCCGGAACGGACTTCTACCGGCGTGACCTGATGGTGGCGCTGCTGTGGGGCGTGCCGGTGGCCCTGGCCTTCGGCCTGATCGCATCGGTCGGGACGTCTGTCCTTACCATGGTCATTGCTGCCATCGGCGCCTGGTATGGCCGCTGGGTGGATGGGTTCATCCAGCGTTACTTAGGTGACCTGGACCGCCCTTCCTGCCCGATCCTGATCCATGATCGGCACCCTTTTCAGCCGCAGCATCTGGGTTATCCTGGGTGCCACGGTTGCCCTGAGCATCTTCACCGGGCAGATCAAGGCCTACCGGGCCATCTTCATGCAGGTGAAGGAAACGACTTATATCGAGGCGGCGAAAGCCTATGGCGCGAGCAACCGGCGCATCATCAGGCTTTATCTGATTCCGCGCGATCATCCCCACCCTCATCCCCAGCCTGGTGCTTTCGGTTCCCTCCTTCGTCTTCCTGGAGGCCTCCCTGGCCGTGCTCGGCCTGGGCGATCCCACCCTGCCTACCTGGGGCAAGATCATCGACGATGCCTTCAATTACGGGGCGCTGTACAAGGGCCTTACTATTGGATCCTGCAGCCGGCTGCTCTGCCTGATGCATCACCGGCCTGGCGTTTGCCCTGCTGGGCTTCGCTCTCGACCGTATCTTCAACCCCCGCCTCAGGGGTGTGAACCCATGGCAGAAGATACGCTGTTAAAGTTCGTGACCTGGTGCTGCACTTCCGGACTATCCACGGGACGGTCCAGGCGGTGGACGAGGTCACTTTGACTGGACGACAACCGGGCCTGGTGGTGCTGGGGAGAGCGGCTGCGGGAAGAGTTCGCTGGTGAAAGCCATCCTGCGGCTGCTGCCCAGGAATGTGGAGAATATACCGGCGAAGTTAGCCGGAGGGCAGGATGTGATGAAGCTGGAGGAAGAGGAGTTCCGGCGGAAGGTGCGCTGGGTGGGCATGTCGATGGTGCCGCAGGCAGCCATGAATGCGCTCAACCCGGTCCTGCGGGTGGGCGAGCAGGTGGCCGAACCCGCCATGATCCACCTGGGGATGAAGAAGAAGAAGCCATCCAGACGGCGCTGAAGATGTTCAACCATGTGGGCGTACCGGAGACTTCTTTAGTCGCTACCCATTCGAGCTGTCCGGAGGCATGCGCCAGCGGGTGGCGATCGCCATGGCGCTGGTGACTTCGCCCAGCCTGATCATCCTGGATGAGCCGACCTCGGCGCTGGATGTGCTGACGCAGGCCAATATCTTCAACGTGCTGAAGCGCATCAAGAGCGAACTGGGCACCAGCTTTATTTTGATCACCCACGATATCGCCGCTTCCAGCGAACTGGCGGATGAAGTGGTGGTGATGTATGCCGGGCAGATCGTGGAGACGGGCGATGCCGCCCATTTCTTCACAGCGCCGCTGCACCCCTATTCGCAAAAACTGATGGCCAGCGTGCCAAGGTTGCGCGGCACCAAGGAACTGGAGTTCATCACGGGCCAGCCGCCAGCCTGGTGGATCTGCCGCAGGGCTGCCGGTTTGCAGCGCTGCCCGCAAGTTTTCGAGAGATGTAAACAGGATCCGCCGGATGTGAAGAAAGACGGGCGGATGGTGAAATGCTGGTTATATCAATAAGGGTATCAGGAGCAGGGCATGTCCGTTAACAGGAAAACACAAGACGATCTCATCAATAAAAATACCGGGGATAACTCGGCCTTACTCTCCATCCAGGACCTGCATGTCTGGTTCGAGTTGCGCCGCTTCGGGTTTGGGCATGCCGGCTTCGTGCGGGCGGTGGATGGGGTGACATTCGACCTGGGCCACGGCGAGGCGATTGCCATTGTGGGCGAGAGCGGCTGCGGGAAGTCCAGCCTGATGAAGACCATCCTGGCGCTCTACAAGCCCACCACCGGGAAAGTGACGATGGAAGGCAAGGACCTGCAGGGCCTGGATGCCAAGGGCT
>CAVRJL010000015.1:0-227671 GCA_963721525.1 uncultured Negativicutes bacterium | reverse complement strand
ATGAAAACGCGCGCCTCGTCAATCAGCGCCGCCGTGTCAAAGGCCAGCCGGGCGCTGGTCTCGGTGGAAACCCGGCCGGGCACGACCTTTAAAGTCTCACAGCCGAAACAACACCAGGATTTGGCGCATGAGGTCGCCGGTCGAACTCCCTGCCTTTTTGCCATCGGCGATGGCCTGCTGGAGGAGGGGATGGTTAATGCGGCTTTTGCGCCGCTTTGAGGATGAGGCTGGGGTTGGTGGTGGCGTCCTCCGGCGCGAATTCCTTCATCAGGGCAAAATCCCCCGTGTCGGCCACCACGCGGGTGAACTGGCGCAATTGTTCGAGACGGTTGGGCGGGCCGGATGGTTTGAGAACTGAGGCGTTTTCCTTGCTTTTGGGTGCAGTCATTGGGTTCATAAGAAGATACCTTGATTGGACAAAATGACGATGTGGATTGCGAAGTGTTGATCGATTCAGACCTTGGCCATGTTCTGAAACTGGCCGTGGTTGCCTTCGAGCAAGCCGTGAAGCGACAGGTCCTCGTCCAAATCAGGCCAATGGACACCGAACGGGGAAATCTCGATATGATTCAACTCTTGGGGCGTGCCAGACGCGAGACGCGGATTTTCCGCAACCGGAAAACGAATCTCCGCGCCGCTGACCATGCGGATGACGATCCAACCATCAACGTAAGCAGCGGAACGAGCGATGTCAGTTAAAGTATTCATGCCACTTCAATATTATCATCTCTCTATTCGTTTCCGCAAGTGATTGCGCCTTGGACAATTCGCCGACTTTCAAACCATGCGACGCGCGCAGTTCGACCTCATTCTCGACCTCGAATATGGCTTCACCACCGCCGTACCGGACATGGACGTGAATCGGGCGGTGCTCGTTGCTGTAGAACGCGAATTTGTATCCGTCTTTCTCAAAAACCTTCGGCATGAGGGAGAACCATACAAAAACGGCAGCCCAATTTCAAGCTGTTCCGCGCGCGGAATTGAAATCGCCGGGGCCAATTCATAAAATGCCTGTCGGGGAGCATTTTCCTCCAGTCTCATTTGAATGGCTGGCAGGAAGACGCGATTGGTTTGGGTGGCTGTTCATGGTCAAGGCACAAGCAAATAACTTGATTAGGTTTGATTAGGCTTGATTAGGGTTGATTGGAAAAACTCAGTTTGAGGTGTAAATAGTTCATGGAGAGGCACTTATTTGCCGCAAAAAGGCGGGCAGGGGCAGAATGGTGAATTGAAAATAGTGAATAGTGAATTGCCTGGGTTCTTGGAGTGCGTCTGGCGTTGAGTCCAAAAGCCGGGGTGGAAGTTCGCCGAAACCAGCCATTTTTTGCCATGCCGTGACATAAAACTCATTTTTTTGGCTTAATTTGGCTTAATTTGCCTTTATTGACCTTGATTGGGGTGGCCCTGGAAGAAAAGCAGAAATTTGGAAAACAGAAAGCAGAAAGGAGAAATTGTGGAGGCCGAAGAACGGCACACCCTTCTTCGTCCTGTCGCGATCTGACCTGGCCGCCCTCCTCCGCAAAGCCTTCCTCCTTCGCCGGGCCTTTGGAGGACGGGCCGGAGGGCAGGCAGTCCGTGTGAAGAACCCAATGCATGGCCGCCATTGAAGGGCATCCCGCGTTCCTCCTTTCCGCATTCGTCCATTCGTTCCTTACCACGTTCCTTACCATACGCGGGCAATTATATAGCTGATAAGTATTGATGTCAATGGAAAAATGCGAAAAAATGCGGATGGTTGCAAGGGCCTGGTCGTTAGAGACTTAGGAATAGTGAATTTTGAATGGTGAATTCTGCAAGCACTGGGAGGGCGGGATTGCTGCGAAGGGACTTCGGTGAGTCAGACTTCGGCGAGCTCAGTCGAGCCGTCGAACCGCGCAGAGAAGCCCAGCGCAGCAAACCCGCAACCAAAGGAATTTAAGGCAAACTCTTTTGAACAGGAGCACACAGAGAGCGCAGAGTTATTTCTCCGTTGCCTCCGTGCCCTCCTGTGGAAGAGAAATCCGTGCCATCTCCCGATTCGGAATCGGGATGGTAAAGATCTTCGGGCAACACGGTGGAGCGGCAAGCAAAGAACTGAACCACGTCCGCCTTCGCCATCCTCCTTCGCTGAGCCTTCCACCTTCACAGGGCTTACGGTGGACGGGACGGAGGACGGGACGGTGGACAGGGAATACGCCATTCTTGTTTCGCCATAAATACTTGACCTGCAATCTTTTGCACCTGGTACAGGCCAATACTATAGTTTGACTCCTTTTCAAGCAGCCCCCCACTTTTATCTCGTCCACCCCGCGCGCGGAAATGGAATTGGGCGCATCTTGACACTGCCCCCGTTCGATGGAGCGATCCCCTCTCCCTAACCCTCTCCCCACTTCGTGGGGCGAGGGAATGAAAAAAACTGCATGGGGGCAGTGTCAAGATGCGCCCATTCAATTCGCCCGCTTCTCCTCCTTGAGTCGTTCCGCGTAGTAATATACCTCTTTCATGCCGTCCGGGATGAAGGGTTCTCCTTCGCGCATTCGCTCCGTGATGCGCCGGTTGACAATGGCCGGCTCATAGCGGGGGTCCAGCGCCAGGGCGCGATCGAAACACTCCAGCGCCTCGGCCCGCTTGCCCAGTCCGGCGTAGGCCAGGGCCAGGTTGCCGAAGGATTGCACATGCGTCGGGTTCTCGCTCAGGACGCGATTGAAAAGCTGGACCGCTTGCTCGAAGTCCTGATGGGCCAGACACTCGAACGCTTCATCAAACAGCTTTGCGTTCGCCATATACGCATCCAAAGTTGGAAAAGTCGAATTCTTGAGCACGAGCTTTTCAAGGAAGTGGAGTTGGCTGCGCGCCTTCTCCGCAATTCCATCCCCAGCTTGAGAGTAACGCGCGGCCGCCCGGTAGGCCGCAACCGCTTTGGTGGCGTCACCAGCGTGCATGGCGGCGCCTCCCAGATTGTAATGAGCCTCTGCAAAAGGCGGAAGAATTTGCACCGCCCGTTCAAAATAAGGGATTGCGCTGGACGGGTCGTTCATAACCATTAGGAAATAAACGCCCATCGCATAGTGGGTCGTGTGATAGCGGGGATGTTTTTCGAGCAGCGCCTTGATCGCTGGTTCCACCGCGCGGCCCTCGCCCGATTCCAACCGTTGCAGCAAGCGATCCACCTCCTCATCCAGGTCGGGGCGCAATTCAGCGACATAGGGCTTTTCACCATCTTCGGTCCTGAAGCGGGGGCGCGCCGTCTCCTCCTGGCGCCGCGCCGCTTCGTCTCGGGGCAGACAGCATTCTTTGTACTCTTCCCGCTGCCACACGGGCAGGGATCATTGCGTCCGGGCTGGCTCATACTTTCTTGATTTCCATTCAGCCAGGCTTGGCGGCTTTGAGTTCGATGTGGAGGTCGCGGAGTTGTTTGGGTTCCACGGCGGCGGGAGCGTCGGTCATCAGGTCGGCTCCTTTGGCGGTCTTGGGGAAGGCAATGACGTCGCGGATGCTGGAGGTGCCGCAAAGCATGGCAACCAGCGGTCGAAGCCCAGGGCAATGCCGCCGTGGGGCGGAGCGCCGTATTTGAAGGCTTCGAGCATGTAGCCGAATCTGGCTTTGACCACGTCGGGCGGGATTTGCAGGAGTTGCTCGAAGATGATTTTCTGGAGTTCGGGCTGGTGGATGCGGATGGAGCCGCCGCCCAATTCCACGCCGTTGACGACGATGTCGTAGTGCTGGCCGCGCACTTTTTTTGGGTCGCTGGCCAGGAGGGGAATGTCTTCGGCGACGGGCGCGGTGAAGGGATGGTGGCTGGAGTACCAGCGGTTTTGTTCGCGGTCGAAACCGAGGAGCGGGAATTCGATGACCCAGAGGAAATTGAATTGGCCGGCGGGAATGGCGAGGCGGCCCTGGCTCTTGAGAATGTCGGCGCAGTAGAGGCGGATTTTGCCGAGGATTTCGCAGGCGTTGAGCCATTGGTCGGCGGCGAAGAGGATCAAGTCGCCTTCCTCGATTTTGAGTTTTTGGGCGAGGGCGGCTTTTTCGGCGGGGTTGAAGAATTTGACGATGGGGGATTTCCATTCGCCGTTTTCAACTTTGATGTAGGCCAGGCCGCGAGCGCCGAAGCTCTTGGCGTAGTCGGTCATGGTTTCGATCTGGCCCTGGGTGGCGTCGGCCAGGCCCTTGACATTGAGGGCCTTGACAACGCCGCCGGCGGCAACGGCGCCGCTGAAGACTTTGAATTTGCTGGCGCGAAATTCTTCGGTGAAATCGGCCAGTTCCATGCCGAAGCGGGTGTCGGGCTTGTCGCTGCCCCAGCGGTTGAGGGCGTCGGCGAAGGAAAAGCGCGGGAAGGGGGCGGGCACGTCCAGGTTGAGGGCGAGTTTCCAGAGGCGCTGGAGGAGGCCTTCGACGAGGTCGTAGATGTCCTGGCGCTCGATGAAGCTCATTTCGAGGTCGAGTTGGGTGAATTCGAGCTGGCGGTCGGCGCGCTGGTCTTCGTCGCGGAAGCAGCGGGCGATTTGGTAATAGCGTTCGAGGCCGGCGACCATGAGCATTTGTTTGAATTGCTGGGGCGATTGTGGAAGGGCGTAAAAGGTGCCCGGGTCGCGGCGGTTGGGGACGAGGAATTCGCGCGCGCCTTCCGGGGTGGATTTGAAAAGAATGGGGGTCTCGACTTCGATGAAGCCCTGTTCGTCCATGTAGAGGCGGGTGGCGGCGGCGACCTGGCTGCGGAGGCGGAGGTTGCGGGCCATTTCGGGGCGGCGCAGGTCCAGGTAGCGATATTGGAGGCGGAGTTCCTCGTTGACGGAGCGGGCGATTTCCGGGTCGTCCACGGGAAAGGGAAGGACCTCGGCCATGTTGAGGACTTCGAGGGCGGAGGCGGCGACTTCGATTTCGCCGGTGGCAATTTTTGGATTGTTGGTGCCGGCGGGGCGGGCGCGGACCTTGCCCTGGACGGTGACGACGCATTCGCTGCGGAGGGAGGCGGCGCGGTCGAACAGTTCGCGGGGCAAATCGGAGGGATCGAAGACGGTCTGGGTGCGGCCTTCGCGGTCGCGGATGTCAATAAAGATGAGGCCGCCGAGGTCGCGGCGGGAATGGACCCAGCCGGAGAGGACGACGGATTGGCCGGCGTGAGCGGGACGCAATTGGTTGCAGTGATGGGTGCGTCTCATGTGAATTGCGGATTGCGGATTCGGGATTAAGCCGGTAGCCGAGTTGCAGCAAAAATTGACGGGGCTGCAAATTTCAACTCTTGGGGCAACACGCTTTGCCTGGTTACAGTTGCCCTTTTATACCACCTGGTACTGGAATAGTCATTGGATAGCATCGGGTGACCCCTATTTTTGGTTCATTGCATTCCCGATTGCCCTTTTATTTTGCTGGCTGAGCTGGATTTTATACCGGAATATCCGCTTGGAAAGAATGGACAGAAAATGGGTCCGGATTTTTATGAGTATGGGGCCCGAATATAAATCGGTACTGGCAGCCCGTACATTTCTGGATGAAATCGAGGCTTTCCGCAAGGGGGATACCGTGAACTCCCTCCGCCAAAACCCTGTTGGCTGTTAGGAGAGGACGGGTTTCTGCCCCAATTGCTTCATCATCCTGAAATGAGATCCAATGGCAGCCATCATGGTAGGAAACTCATTATAATTCAAATTAAATTTCTCACAGGTTTGTTTTACAATCTGGCTGATAGCAGGATAATGTACATGACTTATCCGGGGAAAGAGGTGATGTTCAATCTGGAAATTAAGCCCTCCCACATACCAGGAGATGATCTTATTCTTAGGCGCGAAATTAGCGGTAGTCTTAATTTGATGAATAGCCCATTCTTCATCAATCTTCTTATGTTCATTCTCGGCGACATATTCAAATTCGGCATGTTCGACCACATGAGCCAGCTGGAATACCATGGCCAGGGTCAGTCCCAACGCAAGATGCATGCAGGCAAATCCTATTGCCCATGGCTTCCAGCCCAGCACAGCAATCGGGATGACTACATAAAAGGAAAGGTATAAAACCTTGCTTAGCCAGAATACAAAGTGCTCTCTCAAACTCATTTTCTGCAGGGGCATACTTTGTATCCTCCCCTTAAAATATTTATTAAAATCCATCATCGTAACCCAAGCAAAGGAGGAGATGGCATATACCAACACCACATAATATTGTTGAAACCGGTGGGCAGGCACCCATTTTTGGGTCGTGCACTGACGCATCAGCGGGCTTTTGGCTATGTCATCATCAATGCCGTCCACATTGGTATAGGTATGGTGGATGATATTGTGCTTGAATTTCCAGATAAATGCGTTTCCTCCCAGCGCATTCAGGCTGAGCCCCATGATTTCATTCACCCAGCCTTTGCTTGAATAACTTCCGTGGCATGCATCATGCATCACATTGAAACCAATGCTCGCCAGAACCAGACCCAGCAGACAGGAAAGGGCGATGCCAAGCGCAGCGGGCATCGAAAAAACAAGCAGGGAGATATAGATTCCGATAGCCATCGGAATCAGGATGCTGCTCTTTGCATATAACTTCCAGTTCCCGGTTTTTTTAAGGTGATTATTGCTGAAATATTGATCAACGGAATATTTTAGCGTATCGTAGAAAGCATGACTTTTATTGTTGAAAGAAATTTTAGACATAAAGCGTTTTTTATCGGTTAACGTTAACCAGTCTTACTGAGTTAATCCAGCCAAACGCATAAAAAAGCTGAGAAAAAAATCTGCAGAATCTTTTATAATCCCCCAAAGGATTAATGGCATTTGACGCCACAAGATACGCCGAAACGGGGTAATTGGGAAATTAAACCATCGAACCAATCTTAGTTAATCATTTGGTAATCTTTGTACGCAGGAGCTCCCGTACAGCCTGGATTTCGGTGAGGTCTTTAAACGCCTCTTTGGGAACCATAAAAAATGATTTCCCGTCAAAATAGAGTAAGAAGAAGTGGAGGGTTTCCTTATACATCATAAAATCACTCCATTGCCAGGCCTGTTCGTTTTTACTGCTGTGCAGAATCAACCCATTTTCTTCAATATGCAGGATAAAGGAATCCTGGAAAGTCTCCGACCTTTTATAAATACTTAAGGGCAAAATGCGCCTTACGGTAATCCAAAGCATAAACCAAAGCAGAGAAAAAATCAGAAAAGACAGGGGCTGTATTTTCTTAAAATAAAAAAGAATCGCCGATACAATGGCAAATACATTGGTGATGATAAATAGGGTCCTGATTTCGGTCCTGCCAAAAAAATGACTGCGAAGGCCTTCCAGGACCTGTTTTTTATCATAAGTAAACTGAAGCGTCATGCCCGGAGAATTAGGCGGTAAAAGTACTGATTAAAAATAAAAATGGCTGCCGTTTGAGAGCAACCACTTAAAAAATTTGACAGGTGCGTAGGACGCAATCATTTATTTATCTATTTATCTCACGGGTCTGCAATGTCCATAATGATTGTTGGCGGCTTCGTAAGGCGTTACAGAACGGCTACAGGCGGCCAAAAAAGAAATTAACACAATAGCTAATACAAAATTTTTCTTCATGTTTTTCAT
The DNA here is from genome assembly GCA_963721525.1 of uncultured Negativicutes bacterium. Taxonomy (GTDB): domain Bacteria; phylum Bacillota; class Negativicutes; order JBAXTZ01; family JBAXTZ01; genus CAVRJL01. Next base: position 220,144 of record CAVRJL010000015.1, on the reverse strand, counting down.
TTTTAGGGTACGAATTACATAACGAAATTACTGCGTTAAAATTGCGGTGCAAGTTAAAAAGCAGAAATCTTTTGGTCCTCGTATAAATCGGATCCGGGCATCGTAAAAACCCGTGATTCAGAGCCAATTCCTACCCCCATTACCATATATACCGGGTCAAAAAGGGGGAAGGGTTTCGGCAAATTCAGGTCCAGCCATTATTTTTGCATGACATTGTATAAAATAAGCTTTGGATCACACGTCTATGAGCGAACAAAATAAAATTTCTATCCTCCTGGTTGAAGATGAGCAAAACCTGCATGAGGCCCTGAAACTGAACCTGGAACTGGAAGGTTACGCCGTCAGTTCAGCATTTGATGGCACACAGGCCATCAAGATTGTCCAGCAGGAATATTTTGACCTGATTATTATGGATGTGATGCTGCCGGGAATGGATGGCATTGATGTCACGCAGAGTATACGGGTTCAGAATAACGAAGTGCCGATTTTGATGCTTAGCGCCAAAAATACCGGGGCGGATCGGGTCCTGGGTTTGAAAAAAGGGGCGGATGATTACCTTACCAAACCTTTTAATCTGGAAGAACTCATCCTGCGGGTGCATAAACTCATAGAAAAAAACAAAAAACTACAGGATAAAGATTCCCTGGGGGACACCTACAGTTTCGGAAAGAATACCATTGATTTTAAGGCTCAGGAGGCGATCATCCAGAAAGGGCAACGCATACAGCTCAGTAAAAAGGAAGCGATGCTCCTGAAACTTCTGATTGAAAATAAAAACGAGGTGGTGACCCGTGAAAAAATACTCCAGGCGGTTTGGGGCTATAATGTTTATCCGACTACCAGAACGATTGATAACTTCATTTTAAGTTTTAGAAAATACTTTGAGGCAGACAGCCGCAAGCCAAAATTTTTCCATTCCGTGAGAGGGGTCGGCTATAAATACACGGAATGATCCTCAGGCCATGATCAGGCCATTTTTAAGCAATTGCAGATGGTTTCTGCCTGCTCCAGCATCTGCTGCATATTGTTTTCATTGTGATTCTGGGAGTATAGGTTCATCTCACAATCATTTAGAATTTTTTGCAGGGTAGAAATAGTTTGTCCATCCCAGCCCTTTTGCAAAAGGGCGGCTACAATATTTTGTTTATTTAACTCGCTCGAGGGTATCTTAAGCTCATCCCGCAGGGTATCCCATGACTGGCTGAACTCCCGGTAAAATCCACTAAAATCAGATTGGGCAAGCATCCTCCTTGCCCTGAGAAACGGATCCACCGGTTCGGGCAGAACGGTGGGAATCAGTTTTTCCTCCAGGGATGGAGGTGGCTTGCTGATCAGTTTGGCCTGAGCATCCTCTTTGCGCAACCGCGCATTTTGTATTCCAGAGATAATAGGCCAGCACAGACAGGGCAAACACAGCGAGTATCCATTCCAGGTAAGGCTGGAATAATTGGCGGAAATTACTCCCTTTGGTTGCGATGGAGGCCATTACCCCTGATTTTTGAATGGCAGCAGGTTCCACTTCGATATCCAGGGGTTGGCTTTCGATGGTTTTGTAACTCGCACTGGTAGGGTCAAAATAGGAGAAAGCGACAGGTCCGAGTTTATACTTTCCCTGCTTTTGGGGCGTAAAAACATACTCGAAGGTTTTCGAACCAGCCAGGGGTGCTATCGTATTGTCCACTTTTTCTTTGGCGGTAGGATCAAAGGCTTCAATGGAGTCCGGCCAGTTTACCTGTGGGGCATTGACGATAGGAAGGTTCCCGGTACCCTGTAGTATCACTTTCAGGGTACCTGCATCGCGCGCAGCTATTTTTCTGTTCTCGATACCGGCCTCGATGGTATAATGTCCCACTGCTCCATTGAAGTCGGCCGGTTTGTTTAACTCTGGCAGTGGTTTTACAGTAATGGAAAGGGGCTGACTTTGCAGGGTGATGTTTTGGGTCACTTCTTCCCCTGGGTCCCCCATGGATTGGCCAAAGAGTTCATCCAGCAGACTCGTCTTTTTTCTGCTGGCTTGAGACTGTTTCACAAAATAAACCTTGTTGTCCACTTCCGCGGGGTCCAGGGCAATCGTTCCTGGCTGCAAGGGGATTACCTGGGACTTGCGGATAACATGCACGGCAAATGTTTTGCCATGGACCGTCTCCACAGTCTGTGCATCGCTGGCAGGATTCCATCATATCATAGACACTGAACCCATTCAGGGAAGGCCTTTTGGTGACTTTAGATTCTGATTTTAATCTGGAATATAATTTATATGTCACGACGAGCGGTTCCCCGATATAACAGCTTGTTTTATCTGCTTCTACCCGTACGAAAATATTTTTTTTAATCTTTTCCGAAAGTTTTTCACCAGGCTTTAGGATGTATTCCTGCTCCGGCTGGCAGGCTCCCCCGGCCATAGGGGTTGCATGGATGAAGGCACCGGGGACACCGTCGCGGCGGTGCTCACGACAACTGAAACCGTATTAGAGTGCATCAGCTTACCATCGACTTTGGCCGTGGCACCTTCGATGGTAAACCTGCCTGGCTTTAGCGGCTGCAAAACATAGGAGACTCCCTTATACTGAGAGGTATTCCCATTAATGATACTCATGCCACTGGATTGGATGGGGCCTTCCGCTATCTTAAAATTCGGGAAGGAAGGAGGAACCAGGTTATCAATCTGATTTGCATTTTCGACAATGAATTCCACCTGTAACAAATCGCCGTGCCCAATTTCCTTGCTGCTGAGCACAGTAGTGAATTTGACCTGTCCAATCGCTGCGCCTGTCAGCGATAAACCCATGATCAAACCCATAAAACTGTTGCGTACAAAATTTTCGATACTCATGGAATTAACTTGTTCCTTCCGATACATTTCACTAATCATGCGCCGTTCATTGCAAATTTAAACAGGGATAAGGTCGGATCATTGGGTTGATAGGGTTAAAAACCAGTTAAGATTTATCGTTTGTCCTCTATACCGGCCGGATTAAAGATCGCCCAGTTGTGGACGCATTACTAATTCCTCGACATCCGCCTGCGGCGACAACTGGGAGGCGGAATAAACCATTTGTGCCACATCTGTGTCCCGCATGATCCGATTTGGGTCTACCCCGCTGCCCGACCAGGAATCCGTATATACGGCCCCTGGGTAAACGCTGGTTACCTTAATAGCATCCGTCTTTAATTCTTCCCGCAGGTTTTTGGAAAAACCAGCCAGTGCAAATTTGCTGATGCTGTAGGCTCCCCCGTTCGGATAGGCCTGCAGGGAAGCGATTGAACAGATATTAAAAATGTGGCCCTGCCGTTGTTTTTTCATGGCGGGGAGCAGCGTCCGGGTAAGATGATAAGCAGCAAAAAGATTCACCTCCAGCATTTCCTGAAGGGCGCCGGATGGTTCATTGCTGATATTTCCGGGGACAAAGCTACCCGCATTGTTGATCAGCACATCGATGGAAACCCCGAAGGCCAACACCCATTCGCCAAAGGCTTCCGCATCTGCTTTTTTGCTGAGATCAAATGGCCTTGCTTTAATGCGGACCGATGGATACTTTACGGTCAGTTCCTCCATTGCCTGGTACAAGGTAAATTCATTGCGCGCACAAAGGAACAGGGAATGTCCCTGGGCGGCAAAGGATTCCGCCATTGCTTTGCCCAATCCTTTCGATGCCCCAGTGATAATCACATTCATGGACCCGTTTTTTATCGTTGGCAAGTTAAGGACAAAAATGACAATCTTCCCTCAAGATCGTACATTGTGCACATGAAATACCGTCACCTTTTTTTTGATTTGGACCATACGCTTTGGGATTTTGAAGCCAACAGCAGGCAGACCCTGCTGGAATTGTATCACACGATGCAGTTACAGTCAAAAGGGGTGGATGATTTTGACCGGTTTCATAAAAATTACCTGGCTCACAATGAAAGACTCTGGGATCGGTACCGAAATGGTTTTATCAAGGCAGAGGAACTCCGATGGAAAAGAATGTGGCTCACATTGCTGGATTTTAAAATAGGAAGTGAACCACTGGCCAGGGAAATGGGGGTGTATTTCCTGGAATCCCTCCCTACCCGAAAAATATTATTCCCCTATGCCAAAGAAATACTGGAATACCTGACCCAAAAGAATTACCAGCTTCACCTGATAACCAATGGTTTTGAAAAAACCCAGCATAACAAACTGGCAAGTTCCGGGCTCGGATTATTTTTTTAGGGAAGTAATCACCTCGGAGAGTTCCAACAGTCTAAAGCCACAGAAGGAAATTTTTGAATATGCGCTCCAGAAAACCGGTGCGTTAAAAGAGGAAAGCATTATGCTCGGGGACAATGTGGAAGCGGATATTATTGGGGCAATGAATGTGGGCATGGACCAGGTTTATATTGATCACCTGCATATCCCCCCGACAGTCCGGCCCACCTATATCGTACATTCATTAAAAGAACTGGAGGACATACACCGTGCGGGCAGAATCGTTGATCGCCCGTCCCGGGGCGGTCACCTGGTAATCCGGCCGCGCCAGCGTGTTGCTCCAGGATGCCCGCCCGATCGTCTGCGGGGTGAATTCGTACGTGAAGACCACGGAGGGCAGCGCGTTGTCATAATTCTTCACGTAGATGACCGGCGTCGCGACCGCCGTTGTCGCATCGTACTGCCAGCCGTCGATCCAGAAATGCGTGTGCTCAAAACGCGAGCCGGCCATGACCTTTAGCTTGCCAAAGGTCATGCCACCCATGACGTAGGCGGAGGAAATGTCCTCCAGCGCCACGAAGGCGCCGCCATAGGTGGTCGCTGGCGTCATCGCCTGGGTGTACTGGCTTTGGGTCTGGTAGAAGCTCTCCACCTGCTCCTGGCGGATTTGGAAATTCGCAAAATGCCCAAAGCTCGTCCGAGTGTCATATCCGGGATAGATCGTGCCGCTGTTGAGCGTCCACGGGATCGCCGTGATGCCCTCTTTGAACGTGTCCAGATTGTTGTTCTTGTTGCGGTATTCCACTCCGAACTTCAGGTAGGCCGGCCGGCCCGCGGCCGTGAAGTCGTAGCGCAGGTCGTCGCGCACCGTTTCCTCGTGCATGTTGGAGGTCGTGTTGCTGTAGCCGCTCTTGGTGCTCAGGGAATAATTGGCGGGGTTGCCGATGTCGGGCCCGCTGGTCTGGGTCACGACATTGTCGTACGGATTGGCGAGGTTGTAGGTGAGACCCGTAGAGCCGGTGTTCTGGAAAGCGATCTGGAGGGAGGGCCGGGTGTACTTGCCGGCTGTGTAACCCGTCGTGAAATCATCGGTAAAGGCGCCGAATTTTCCCTCATATCCGCCGACGGCGGAGCTCGAGCGCTTGTTATTCACGATCATCGTCATCGACTTCAGGATCTGCTTGGATGGAAGCGTGACCGACGCCGTCGTGTCGGTGAGCGCCTGGACGGTGCCTGCGCCGAAGTTGAACGTGGTCAGCCACTGCTCGTTTCGTTCGAGGTAGGCGCAGCTGAGCAGCCGGACCCAGACCTTGCTGGTGTCGCTGAATTTGTAGTCGACGGAAACGGTCGCCCCCTGGCGGGCGCGCATCGAATCGTAGTCGCGAAAATCCTGTCCGCCCAGAATCCAGTGCATCTGGCCGTCGGTCGGCGACTTGAGCTGCGACCAGACGGTCGTCTCCGGTTCGGAGAAAGTCGAGGATAGGCGCTTGTCCGCCGCCAACCCGACGGCAAAGGCGAGCTTGCCATTCATGATCGTGTCGCCGTAGTTGCCGGCCACGGCAAAGCCGCCCGTCTTCTGCAACTGGTTGGCATAGCTGCCCCCGGCGGAAAACATTCCGTACGCCCCCTGCTGCTCGAGGCCGTTGTGTGTGAGCACGTTGACGCTGCCGATGGCGTCGCTCTCCATGTCGGGCGTCGTCACCTTGGTCACTTCCATCGAGGCGACCAGGTTGGACGGGAAGACGTCCAACGCGGATTCCCGGGACGCCTTTTCGGCGCTGGCCGCGCGAACGCCGTTGATCGACACGCCGAGGTAGACCGGGTCCAAGCGAATCGCTCCTTGTTGTTTTATGAAAATAAGCTGGAACCTATTGTTCAATATTCCAGCGAATACAATAAATGGATAAACAATATTACTTGTTAAATGAAATGTTGAGTGAATTTTAATACGCAGTGGTATGTTTGATTTCCATACTTCTGGAATCATTTTGCGTGGCAGTTTCGATAGCTCCCTTCGTCCAGCGAAATTGTTGGGACTTCAAAGCATTTACTTCCGCAGGCAATTCAGCCGGTGAGGTGACATCGGTGAGATATTTGAACCTTCACCCCCGAAGTTGTGCGCGGTAACTTAGATCTAAATCTTCCGTCAATGTATCTGATTGCCAATTTCCGGCATCAAGAATGGTTGCCTTGCGCCAAACCCCTCCCGTACCATTAAACTGAATGAAGAATCCCGCTTTGTTGCGCACATCTTGTTCCACAACAAAGTGTCCGTCAAGCGCAAAGGCCTGTGCACGGGTAAGCATTGAAATTCGTGGTTTATATGTTCCCAGCGTGTTTGTACGATCGCCGATTTTTGGGTCGGTGAAAAAATGAGGAATAGTTTTTTCAAGAAAATCCGTATTGGGGATAAAGTCTGCATCGAAGATCGCTATGAATTCACCGCGCGCGGTCTCGAGTCCGTATTTCAGGGCACCCGCTTTATATCCAGAACGAGATGATCGACATAAATGTTTTATGTCATATCCGAGAGCACGATAGCGCGATCACAGCTGTCTCCACTAATTAACCGTCTGTATCTGTCGAATCATCTAGCACCTGCACTTCCAATTTATCTTTGGGATAATCAAGCGCGCATACTGCATCTGATCAGCGATCGGCAACATACAGTTCGTTGAACAACGGGAGCTGTATCGTCACGACGGGTGTCTCTTTCAGAGGCGGTTGAACGCTTGCAGTGCCGCGCTGTTTCATAAATGATACACCATCACAAATCCGTGTGCACCGAATGCGAAGAGAATGAGCAACGAAATAAAATAGAGATACATTACGAAATCCGAGAATGCTGGATTTTCTATAATTTCCTGTCTAAATAAAAATATTGCGAGTGTCATATTACCATCCTGCGACTGTTTCGTTGAGAATATCTTCTGTTATTTTTTCTGACCGCCTCTGTAGTTCCTTCGCTGCGCGCTGTGCAAAACCGCCACCCGAAGGATAATCTCCCCAGCTGCGTAAAACTTTTTTCCCATATTTTCTTGCGAAGTTTCAAATCCTGAACGTCGATTCTGTACGGTAACCGTGATACGACGCTGGGCGACCTGTTCACCGCCCTGCACACCAAGGGCACATCTGTCACATCTGTTATCACACCTTCGAGCATAGGAATTGCTGGATTACGATCTGTCAGTTGAAGTGTATTATCGCCGGTAAATAAAGCCACTAATTGATTTGTGAATGTCGTCCGAAGTGTCGGATCACCATATGGGCTGACATCTTCCACAACAGGAATTGCAATTGTTTTTAAATGAGGCGGTACCGATCCACCTTTGAAGGAATAAGGAACATCCGACAGGTACAACGAAAAATGAAAAATAAAATGAAATGAAAAAAAGATTCCCTGGATTCGACATTCTACTTAACGTTTTACAGTTTCTGTTTTGCATTTTTTTGTTTTTCATTGAAGTCCAAAATCTTTTATTTTTCGGTACAGCGTCCGCTCGCTGAATGTTCAATTCTCTTGCGGCGAGACCACGATTCCCTTTGTTTCGATTCAGTGAGCTGGAAATCATCCGTCGTTCCATTTCATCCATAGTCAGAATACCATTGCCGTTGTGTGGTTGTGTGTTATTACCATCGAATTCACTCGTATGAGAGATCCGCCCGGTCAACAGCTCTTTCATCTCAATAATATTGGATTTAAGATCCACCAAGGCACGATAAATGAGCTCACGTTCTGCTTGCTCAACGGTTTTGTTTGAAACAACAGGCAGATTTCGTTCCGTCAGCACCGAGGGCTGCTCACGAAGATATTTTCTTACGTCGTCGCCCATCAAGGCGCTTGCCATTTTCTAGAATAAGCATACTTTCGATTGCATTTCGCAGTTCACGGATGTTTCCCGGCCAGCTATAATTCATCAATAGTTCGGTTGCATCATCGGTAAATCCGCCAAACTGAATCTTGTTCTTGTCCGAGATCTCTTTCACAAATTGCTCAACAAGCGCAGGAATATCTTCCTTCCTGTTCCGGAGCGGTGGTAAATGAATATTAACCGAGCGTAATCGAAAATATAAATCAGGACGAAAATGTTTTTGTTGAACTTCATAATCCAGCAGTTTGTTCGTCGCGGCGATGACACGCACATCTGTCTTGCGTGCCGACGATGAGCCGACTCTGATATACTCTCCGCTTTCCAGCACGCGCAATAACTTCACTTGTGTCGAGAGCGGCATATCGCCGATTTCATCGAGGAGAATGGTTCCACCATCTGCAATCTCAAAATATCCATGGCGCATATCCGCAACGCTGGTAAACGCGCCTTTTTCATGTCCGAATAGCTCGCTTTCAATAAGACCTTCCGGAATCGCTCCGCAGTTAACTGAAACGAGAGCGTGTTGAGATCGCTTGCTTGCACCGTGAATCGCCTTGGCAATAATTTCCTTACCCGTCCCACTCTCTCCAGAAATAAGCACAGTAATGTCGGTCGGTGCTACTTGCTGAACGACATCAACAATTTCCTGTATCTCCGGCGATTTCCCAACAATGCCGTATATTTGCTGGAATTCTTCTCGGTCCATTAAAAACGTGAGACAACCATCGATGCTAAATTGATTTGCTTTTAATTTCCGCAGTGAATTTTGTCGCGTCCTTATAAGTCTGGAATTCACCCACCCAAACTTTGTAAAGTTTTTTACCATTACTGACAATGGTAAAGATGTTTGATTGATAGCCCTCTTTTTCAAATTTTGCTTTCAACTCGCCGGCGTTTTGAAGCGTCGAAAACTCACCGACTTCTACGGTGAGTTTGTTGCAAACTTTGGCACGTTTCCTTTTCGGTTCACCATTGTCGGTTTTTCTTTCGCTCCTTGCTTTCTTCCACTGCCGGATTTTTTTCGCCGCATATGCAGAAAATGGATATTCTTCTTTTAATTGTGTCAGTTTTTGATCGGCTGTTTTGTACAGGCCAATAGAATAATAATATTGATAAAGCTTGTAGAGCGCATCATCGCCCCATTCACATTTTGGAAAATTATCGACAATATTTTGGTACAATTTTGCCGCTTCTGCGCCATCTGCAGTGAGCACTGCCTGTAAGTACATGACGCCGGGATTGTTCTGATAGTTCGTCATGAGCGATGGAAGCTCAGCCCGAACTGCTTCCGCTTGACCCTTCTCAATCATTTCGAGACGACGCCGAATATCCGGCTCCCCCGAGTTTGTTTGAGCGGAAAGCGTTCCTGTGAATAAAACGAAAATATAAATCGTACGAATAATCGTTTTGATAAACGTTTTCATGGCATTAATCTTCCTATGTGGTGAGCATTGCAAATTGAGGAAGCAGGTGTCCGGCTCTGGAACCAAACAATGTTGCCGAATTTGCACGTTCAATATGGACGCCGATGTAATCACCAATGGCATCGCCGTTTTTGGGAAAGATAACCATTTTATTTGTATCGGTTCTGCCACAAAAATCATGTACGGATTTTTTACTGAGCCCTTCAACAAGAACTTCTACTATGGTACCAATCATCGTTGAGTTGCGACTGAGTGAAATAGGACGCTGAAGATCAATGATTTCGCTTAACCGGCGATTCTTTTCTTCTTCGGGGACGTCATCACCCATATGCCAGGCTTTCGTATTCTCTCGCGGAGAATATTTGAATGTATAGGCGCCGTCAAATTCTATTTCTCGCAATAAATCTAATGTCTTTTTGTGGTCATCTTCCGTTTCAGTCGGAAAGCCTGAAATAATATCAGTAGAGAGACTTATATCGGGAATAACTTTTTTGATTTTGTGGACAAGGGCAAGGTACTGCTCTCTTGTGTATGTTCTGTTCATCAATTCTAAAATTCTATTTGAACCTGATTGCACAGGTAAGTGTAGGTAATTACAAATGTTGTCCCGCGATGCAATGGCTGTAATCAGCTTCGCTGATATATCCGTGGGATGGGAAGTCATGAACCTTACACGTATGTTCTTATCAACCTCGGCAATGGTATTCAGCAAATCTGCAAAATCGAATGCACCATCGCTGTATGAGTTCACGTTCTGACCAAGCAGTGTTACTTCCTTAAAGTCACGGCGCGAAGTTTTTATTTCCGATACAATAATAGAAGCCAGCGATTGGCTTTGCTCGCGGCTGGTGTGTGCAGGGATGACACAGTATGGTACAAAATTTATCGCACCCGCGCATAATAGAAACCCAGGCACTTATTCCATCGTGCGGAAAGGGATAATGTCGTCGTACTTTTCGACACGGGAAAGTTTCACGGCGACTCCCTTTTCACCATCGTCCGCTGCTTCTATAAGTGCGGGAAGCTTGCGGTATTCGTCCGGGCCTATAACGAGGTCAACAAAATCTCCCAGCTCCATCAACTCTTTACGAACACGTCTTCCCCACTAACCCAGTACACCAACTATGCTTATTCAATAATTGAACTGCATGAGGCAGTTATTGACAAATTAAATCAAAGCTTTATTACTCCGATTGATAGGGAAGAGATTTTTTTAATCATAAAAAAACTTAAAAATTTTGTTGGAATGATTAAAGAAATAGTTGATAGGATGGTTGTATTTAAAATATCAAGAACTATTCCAGGTGCTTTAGAAATGTGTACTTTATTAGCATCTTGTGCTGACGAATTATTTTTAATTTTTAAGTTTCTACAGGATATGAAAACAAATAGAGAACAAATTTTAGAGCAATGTTATAATGTTATTGAACTAGAAGATGAAGGAGATAGAATTTACAATCGAGAGTTAGCTAATTTATTCATTGAATGCCAAAACCCCATAGAAATAATAAAGTGGAAAGAAATATACGAACTGCTAGAAAACACTCTTGATCATTGTGATGATTTTGCTCATATAATTCGAGGATTAGTAATGAAATATGCTTAGTGTATCTTTAGTTATTGTTATTATAGTTGGGTCGTTAGTTTTTGATTATATAAATGGATTTCATGATGCAGCTAACGCTATTGCTATTGCTATTTCGACACGGGCATTAACTCCAAGAAAAGCTGTAGCAATATCTGCGGTGATGAATTTTTTTGGTGCAATGTATTCGACAGGAGTTGCAAAAACTATTGTTAACGATATAGTTTTTGCTAATCGAATAAATTTAAAGGTAATATTAGCAGCAATAATTGGAGCGATTTTTTGGAACCTATTTACGTGGTGGAAAGGAATACCCTCAAGTTCGTCTCATGCTTTAATAGGAGGATTAATCGGAGCAATATTAGCTTCTAGCAGAGTTTCTGTTTTAAAAATAAAAGGCATCATAAAAATACTTCAATTTTTAATTTATTCGCCATTGATAGCGCTAACAATAGCTTTTTGTATTATGATAGCTTTTTTTTGGATGTTTGGTCGATGGGCTCCAAGAGATATCAATAGGCGCTTTAAAAAGTTGCAAATTGTTTCTGTAGCAATGATGGCATTTTCTAATGGGTCAAATGATGCCCAAAAAGGTATGGGTATTATTACATTATCTTTATTTTCTATTGGTTGGTTATCAAATATAGAAGTACCTTTTTGGGTAAAACTTGCGGCATCATTAGCAATGACAGCAGGGACCAGCATGGGTGGTGTTAAGATAATAAAAACGATGAGTAGTAAAATTTTTAAGCTTGATTCTTTGTCAGGATTTGCCGCTGATTTCAGTTCATCATTAATAATTTTTACTGCAACTTCATTACATTTACCTGTAAGTACTACGCATATTGTATCCTGCTCTATAGCAGGTGTTGGAGCGGCTAAAAGATTTAATGCTGTAAGATGGGCAACAATAAAAAAAATGTTTCTAGCTTGGATTTGGACTATTCCTTTTTCAATGGTTATTGGAGGATTATTTTACAAAATTATAGAAGTGTTAAGTTCTTTTTTCATGTAGAGGGTAAAATGAATATGATAGAAATACAATTTCTAGATAAAGTAAATTATAAATATTTATTTAGGATGAAATTAGTAAAAATTGCACAACAGCTAAAGTGGAGTTCTTATTTTCTAAGTATCTGAATTTCTTTGTTTTATAATTATATTTTCAAGGAGAAATAGTTTTATTATTACCTGCAAAGCTCAGTATAGAGAATATCCATGCTTCAGCAGATCAACTTAAATTAGCCAAAGTTTTTGGATTAGCTGAACAATGGGTTAAAATTTTGTCTTATAAGTATCTAAATGATTGGATATATGCAATTATACAAACAAAAGAATACTACAGTTTCAGTTTGTAAGTTTTGAATTTAAAATGTTTGTAAGTTTTGTAAAATATTTTTATTCAATTTTTGACGAATAATAAATACCGTTTATTTTAATTTTACGTAAATTTATATCTTTACTTTTTTTAGAACCTTACAATAATTTGAAAATAAAAAGCTTAGTAATTATTTTCAAATACGGAGGTATACTTTGATTAGATCATTATTGCGTTTATTATGTAAATTAGTAATAAAAATTTTTTATACTGTTAGGATTGTCAACAAAAATGAACTTAAGAAAATAGAAAAACCTACTATATTTATAGCTAATCATGTCTCTTTTATTGATGCAATATTATTTTATACTATAATGCCTAAAGATACTTTTTATGTAATTCATTCGCAATATGTAAAAAAACTTAATTGGATTTTTAAATATGCGTGTGAATTTGTATCTATTAATCAAAAAAATGCTTATTCTATGAAAAATATAATAAAAAAGTTAAATGAAAAAAAACATGTATTTATTTTCCCAGAAGGTCGCTTAACAACTACAGGGATAACCATGAAGGGCTATAGTGGTATAGTATGGATAGCAGCAAAAAGCAATGCGAAAATCTTACCTATAGGAACGTTTGGGTTAGAACATAGTAGATTTACTTTTATCAAAAATAAATATAAGACTTTTTGGTTTCATGAAATAACTTTATGTATCGGTAAAGCTTTTAATTTATCTTTTAAGGAAAATGTTATTATAAATTCTTATAAACGTATTTATGCTGATAAAATAATTAGTATATTACAGGAGTTAAAGGCTAAAGCATGTATGTATCAAAATAGAAATATTAATAACTTATTTAATAAATTATTGGATTCTGCAGATAAACATGGTTGGGATAAGCATATTATTTATGATAATAATGAAATAAAATTAAGCTATAAGGGGGTTGTAATTGCTACTAATATTTTAGGCAAAGTATTTAAAAATATTTTACAAAATGAAAGATATATAGGAATTATGTTACCCAATATTCTTTCTATTATTCCTACTTTATTTGGTTTATTCTCTATAAATAAAAACATTGTAATGATTAATTATACCTTAGGATTAACTAATAATTTATTATGCATAGCAACTACACAAGTTAAAACCATAATAACTTCAAGAACTTTTATAAAAAAAGCAAACCTGGAATCTTTGGAAGAAAAATTACAAGAAAAATGCCATTTAATTTACCTAGAGGATATTAGTAAAAGAATAAATATATTAGATAAATTTATAGGTTGGATTAAAACTGTTCTTTTATTTAAAGCTAAAAATAATACCGACCAGGAAATTATTTTATTTACAAGTGGAACTGAAAGTATTCCGAAGGGAGTTGTTCTTACTCATAAGTCAATTTTGGCTAATATATGCCAAGGGATAAGCGTTTTTGATATAACTCCAGCAGATTTTATGTTTAATGCTTTACCTTTATTTCATGCTTTTGGACTAATGGCAGGAGCTATTTTACCTTTAATCGAAGGAATACCTCTACTATTATATCCTTCGCCATTGCATTATAAAGAAATACCTGAAATTTGTTATGATTTTAATATTACAATCCTTTTGAGCACTCCAACTTTTCTAAATGGATATGCTAATTATGCACATCACTATGATTTTAATAGTATAAGATATGTTGTCTCTGGGGGAGAAAAATTAACAGACTTTACAAGAAATCAATGGTTGGAAAAGTTTTCTATAATGGTTATGGAAGGATATGGGGTTACGGAAGCTTCTCCTTTTCTTTCTATAAGTAGCAAACTCTTTCACAAAAAAGGTTGTGTAGGGAAAATATTACCTGGAATCGAATATATTATAGAACCTATAGAAGGATTAAATTATAAAGAAAATACAAAAGTAGGTTTATTGAAAGTTAAAGGGCCTAATGTAATGAAAGGCTATATTGTGCACGGTAAGGGTTTTATTCCCTTAGAGAATAATTATCATGACACAGGGGATGTGATTTCTATTGACGAGGAAGATTATATAAAAATTGTATCACGATTAAAAAGGTTTGCGAAAATAAGCGGCGAGATGATTAGTTTAGATATGGTAGAAAAAAATATCTCTATTTGTCTTAATAAAGTTAAATGTGCGGCTATAAATGTTTATGATGAAAAACGAGGCGAAAAAATAATAGTATTTATTGCTTTATTGCATATCGATTTGAAAAGTTTAAGAAAATGTTGGTATGCTACAGGTCAAACCATGCTTGCTTATCCTGAAGAAGTAATATTAGTTGATAACTTACCTTTACTAGGTAATGGAAAAACCGATTATATAGCTCTTAAAGGCTTATATGAAAGGAAGAAAAAGGAGGAATAAATCTACGAAGTATTAAAATTTTATTTTGGGGTAGAAGTTTTTTAAAATGATTTGTTTAAATAAACCAATAAATTTCTTAATAATATCACAGTTTTTTGCTGCAGTAGGCGATAATATGATTATTTATATAATTATTAATATTGTGAAATGTTATAATTACCCTCATTATTATGTTCCTTTAGCTCAAACTTTTTTTTTAGTTCCTTATTTATTATTTTCTTCAATTTTAGGACGTATAACAGATAAATATCCTAAAACTCATGTCTTAAAAGTTGGGAATTTAGTTAAATTAATTAGTATGGTTTTGCTATTTAATATAGCAAATCCAATAGTAGTTTATTTTATAATAGGATGCGGAGCAGCAATTTATACCATGCCTAAATACGGACTTTTGCCTTGGTTATGTAATGAAGAAGAATATCTTGTAAAATATAATTCCTGGATGGAAGCTACTACAATAGTAGCTATTTTATGCGGCGGAATAACAGGGGGATTTTTAGTTAACTATTCTTTAAAGTTTTCCATCGTATTAAGTTTTATAGTTTTCATTATTTCGATAGTATTTAGTTTTGGTATTCCAAAAGATATGCCAAAAAAAGAACTAAAACTAAACGATTTTATAATTTCTTTCATTAAAGATTTTCAGATTCTTTTTAGTAATTCTATAAGTAAATTTGCGATAATGGGGACTTCAAGTTTTTGGATGGTTGCAACAGTATTTAGAATGATATTTATTATGTGGTTACAATTACGATGGTCTTTAACAAATACTTCGTATATAAGTTTATTTTTTTCTTTAACAGGAATAGGCTTAATTTTAGGTTCTTTTATTGTGCCTTATTTTATTTCAATGCAACGTATTCATAGAATATTTTATGGGGGATATGGTGTAGCACTAATGTTATCATCGTTTTTAATTATAAAGTCATTTATTTTAGTTATAATATCTTTACTGTTTATAGGAGTTTTTGGAGCGGTTTTTGTTGTTCCATTAAATGCTTGTTTGCAAAAAATCGGTTATACCACTATCGGTACAGGTCGAGCGGTAGCGTGTCAAAATATGATGGAAAATAGTGCTATGTTAATTGGAATGAGTATATATAGTTATAGTGAAAAAATAAATATAAAACTAAATTTTTCCATCATAGTGCTTTTAATAAATTTTCTTATTATTTTGATTTATATGAAGAAAATAAGGTTAAAAATACAAAAAACAAAATCTATTTATTAAATATAAACACAGCGCTTGTTATTATCATGTTATAATTCTTTCTAAAATAAATTAATAATTGGATAATTGAAATTTAAAAAAAGCAATAAATAGAATTAAAAGTCACTAACTTATAAGAAAAAAGTTGTATATTTAATTAATAAAGATGTAATATATAGGTAACAACAAGATTGTAATTTTGGCAGCTATGTTAATAAGAATAATATAGATATAGTTTAGAAAATTTTAAGAAATATAGAGTAAGCTTGGCTAAAAAATTAGTGTAGAAATTAGAAGATAAAAAAACTAACGCTAAATACATGTTGTTTTGTAATGTAATTTTGTAATGTAATAAAGTATAAATTGACTTTTAAAAACTTGTAGAATATAATGGGTGAAAAATGAAAAAAATAAAATTGGCGATTTTGTGTGGGGGCAAATCAGCAGAACACGAGGTATCATTAATATCTGCTTATTATATAAATAAAGCAATAGATAAAGATAAATATGAAATATCTATAATTGGTATAGATAAAGATGGGTATTGGTATTTATTAGAAAATGAAAACTTCTTGATAAATTATACTGATTCTAGAGAGGTGCATTTAAATATAAAGGGGAGACCGCTTAGTATAAGACTTGGTGATGGAATTTTTTTTAAAGATGATAAAACCCCAGTAAAATATGATGTAGTTTTTCCTATTTTACATGGACCTAATGGTGAAGATGGCACAATACAAGGATTATTAAATTTACTCGGAATACCTTTTGTTGGATCGAATGTGTTGGGTTCAGCTTTAGCCATGGATAAAGATATTTCTAAACGTTTATTTCGCGATGCAAATTTACCGATAGTAGAATTTTTAAGTTTTAAAAAAAATGAGAAATTAGATTTTTTAAAAGTCAAAGAAAAGCTCGGCTTGCCTTTATTTATAAAACCAGCAAATATGGGTTCTTCTATAGGAATAAGCAAGATATTTTCCGAAAAAAAATTTTTTTCGGCAATTGATTTAGCTTTTAAATATGATAATAAAGTTTTAGTGGAAAAGTTTTATGAAGTAAGAGAAATAGAATGCGCTGTACTAGGTAATGAGCATCCTATAATATCTTTGCCAGGAGAAATAATATTAAATAAGCGCTTTTATTCGTACGCTGTTAAATATATTGATAGTAAAAACACAAAATTTAAAATTCCTGTAGATTTGCCGAAAAAAAAAATAACAGAGTGTTTAAATTTAGCAGTTAAAGCATATGAAGTTTTATGTTGTAGTGGGCTGGCGAGAATAGATTTTTTTCTTACTAAAGACGAAAAGTTTTTTATTAATGAAATTAATACTTTGCCTGGATTTACTTCTATAAGTATGTACACTAAACTTTGGCAAGCAAGTGGCATAAAATATAGTGAATTGATTGATTGTTTAATTATGTTAGCAATAAATAAATTTAGTAAATAATTGATTAAGTTGAACGTGTAAAGATTAAAAAATAGCAACAGCAACTACTGTAAATTTAATTTTAATCTTCTTACGTATAATTAAGACAGTAATCACATACAAAAAAAGTTAGATGCTATAAATATTTGGACTTTACAACGTAGGCATTGTAAAATTAACACGATTTTCATAGATAATATAGCATAAGTTAATTGTTTAGTAGCGAAAGCTGAAGTTATAGGATTAGTAAAATATTTATCTAATTAGTTATCTTCATGCAATATTAGAATGAATATTATCTTTCCTAGTTTTATTGACAAAAAATAGTATAGCTGTAGTAAATTAAGAGGATATAGACAAATTTTTTGGTTAGATTGGGAAATATTAATGAAGTAACTAAGTTAAGGAGATGGTTATATGAGCACATCGGCAGATAGTAAAATTTTTGACCAAGTTAGAGATATTGTTGCTGAACAATTAACAATAAATTCAGATGATATTATGGGTGAAGCTACATTTATAGATGATTTAGGAGCAGATTCTCTTGATATTGTAGAACTGATGATGTCATTTGAAGAAAAATTTGAAATTGAAATTCCAGATGATGTTGCCGAAAGGATTAAAACAATAAATGATATTGTGCAACTAATTACGGAAAAAAGCAATAAACTTTAACTTACTTTAATGAGGATAAAACTTTAATAATTGGCTAGTTAAATTATTTCTATAAAAAATGGGGTTAGTATAACAGAAGTGAGTATAGTAACGTCAACTTAGTTCAGATTATCTTGATTTTTGAAAATATATTGATAAAAAAAGTTTACAGACTTAATTGTTTATTCATAATAATTAACCGAAATATTCTTCGTATTCGTTTTAGGGAGTTAGAGATAAATTTGCAATAAAAAAATATGTCTTAAACCATAAATAGAGCTAACGTAGATAATTTTCATAAAGATTTAGACGCTATAAGTATGTGTCGTTGTCATTAAACGACGCAATATTTAAGGCAGAGGAACTATAATTATTGAAAATAAACGATCTTTTAATACATATATTTATGATCTAATTAAGATCAAATAAATTAATCTACAATACATCTAAAAAATCATGATCTTAATTAGATTCAAATTTGTTCTTTTAAAAACTTTAAAAAGAACAAATTATGGTAGCTATATTAAAATGTTTTGATTTTTAAGAACATAATATGTCCTTGGTGGTGAAAAAATACATTGATAAATAACTTAATAAAAAAAAAAAATATATTATACCTCCTAAACTCAAGCAATACACAGGAATAGATTTTTCTTTTAATAAATTTATTTATACAGCATTAATTCATAGTTCCTATGCTAATGAAAAAAGTGTTATTAAAAATATTCAAAGTAATGAAAGATTAGAATTCTTAGGAGATGCTGTATTGGATTTAGTAATAAGTCGGTTTTTATTTGAACATTTTCCGAAAGTTAATGAAGGAGAATTAACAAAATTAAGAGCAGAAATAGTTCGTGAAAAAACTTTAGCTCAATTGGCGATTAAGATAGGAGTAGGTAAATATATAAGATTAGGACGAGGGGAGAGGAAGTCGAAAGGAGAAAAGCGTCCATCTATATTAGCAGATACACTTGAGGCTTTAATCGGAGCTATTTATATAGGTCAAGGCATAGAAATTACTGAAAAAGTCATTTTTTCCTTATTTGAGGAAAATTTAAACTCTTTAGGTAAATATAGAGACTACAAAACACTTTTACAAGAAATTGTGCAAGGAAATAGAAAATTTGTAAAGAAAATTATTGAATACAAATTAATATCTACTACAGGGCCTGATCATGCGCCTTGGTTTAATGTAGAAGTTTTTATTGATAATAAATTTTTTAGCTACGGAGAAGGAAAAAACAAAAAACAAGCCGAACAAAGTGCCGCAGCTAAAGCGTTATTGTTTTTAGAAAAAAATAATTGATTATATTAGACAATATATAAAAATAAAGGATATATTAAAATATGAGAATTAGAGGGTTTGAATATATTTCAAAATATAATGATAGTATTTTGAAAACTCCTTTACCTAAGCGCAGAACTACAAATAGTGCAGGCTACGATATAAGAGCGATTGAAGATGTAATAATTCCTATAAATAAATTAATTTTGATTTCAACCGGAATCAAATCTTATATGCAAGAGGATGAATATTTAGGTATACATATTCGTTCAAGTTTAGCAATAAAATACAATATTATTTTACTTAATTCTCAAGGAATAATAGATAGTGATTATTATAACAATCCAACAAATGAAGGACATATTATGCTTCCTTTTTTTAATATGGGAAAATTTAATGTATTAATAAAAAAATTTAGTAGAATAGCGCAAGGAATTTTTTATAAATATTTAAAGACTGACAATGATGTGGCGAATAAAAATAGGAACGGTGGATTTGGTAGTACTGGATTTTAATTTTTTTGTGATGTAGTGAGGTATTATTGTTGATCAAGTATTCGACCGAAGAAATGGGTAAAATTTGGACTGAAGAAAGCCAGTTTAAGATAATGCTAAAAATAGAGATATTAGCAGCAGAAGCTATGTTTGAATTAGGAATTGTTCCAGAATATGCTTTAAAACAAATTAAAAAAAGAGCAAAATTTTCAGTAAAAAGAATAAAGGAGCTTGAAAAAAAGACACACCATGATTTAATAGCTTTTCTAACTTGTATTGGAGAAAATATAGGTGAAGCAGCAAAATATATACATATGGGGCTAACTTCAAGCGATATAAAAGATACAACATTATGTATTTTATGCGTGACAGCTGCTAAAATTATAATAAAGAAATTATGCAACTTAAAAAAAATAATTATGAAAAAAATGAGAGAATATAAATACACTCTTATGATTGGACGTACACATGGTGTGCATGCAGAACCTATATCTTTTGGTTTAAAATTAGCTGTTTGGTTAGATGAGATTAACCGTGATATTGAACGTATGGAGAAAGCAAAAAATACCATAGCTGTAGCAAAAATATCTGGAGCAGTAGGGACTTACGCTTTTGTGGATCCTTATGTTGAACAATATGTAAGTGAGAAAATGAATTTACAACCTGTTAAAGCTGCTACTCAAATAATACAAAGAGATAGACATGCGGAATTTTTAAATAGTATTGCGCTAGTAGGCTGTTCTTTGGACAAATTTGCTATTGAAATCCGTAATTTACAACGTACAGAGATTCAAGAAGTTGAAGAATTTTTTGCAGAAGAACAAAAAGGTTCTTCAGCTATGCCTCATAAACGTAACCCTATACTTTGTGAAAGAATAAGCGGGCTGGCGCGTATATTACGTGGAAACTCTTTAGCTTCTTTGGAAAATATTGCTTTATGGCATGAACGTGATATATCACATTCTTCAGTGGAACGAGTAATATTACCTAACTCTACCGTTTTGCTTGATTATATGTTAAAATTAATGGCTAGTGTGATTGATAATCTTGTAGTAAAAAAAGAGGATATGAAGGTAAATTTAAATAAAACGGGGGGACTTATTTTTAGCCAAAGATTATTGTTGTCTCTTATAGATAAAGGTGTAACTAGAGAAGAAGCTTATTTGTGGGTGCAACGAAATGCTATGGCAGCATGGATAAAAAAAACAAACTTTAAAGAAAACATAATAAAAGATTCAAATATAAATAAATTTTTGACAAAAAAAGAAATAAATAATTGTTTTAATTATCAATACTATTTGAGACATATTGATACGATATTTAAGCGTTTTGCTCTTTAAATTTTTTGGAGGAAATTATGTCCGTATCAGCAGTTATTGGCACACAATGGGGAGATGAAGGAAAAGGAAAAATCGTTGATTATTTGGCTGAACAAGCAGATATGGTTGTTAGATATCAAGGTGGAAATAACGCAGGACATACTGTTATAACTAATGGAAAAGAATTTAAACTTCATCTTTTACCTTCAGGAATATTATATTCTAATATTATTTGTGTATTAGGTAACGGAGTTGTTATAGACCCGCAGGTATTAATTAAAGAAATAGATAAAATAAGGAGAGAGAGTATAAATACAAATTTGTTGAAAATTTCTGATAGGGCACATGTGATATTTCCTTACCATAAGCTACAAGATGAGCTTCAAGAAGAAAATTTAGGTAGTAAAAAAATTGGAACTACAAAACGCGGAATTGGTCCATGTTATGTGGACAAATATAATCGCATAGGTATAAGAATGATTGATTTGCTTGAACCGGAAGTTTTATATGAAAAACTGAAAATGAATTTAGAAGAAAAAAATTTTTTATTTAACAAAAAATTTAATTTTGAAAAATTATACAGTCAATATACACAGTATGGTAAGCAACTGCGTATTTATGTATGCGATACTATTAAGTTGATAAATAATGCGGTAAAAGAGAATAAAAAAATTTTATTTGAAGGAGCACAAGCAACTTTTCTAGATGTGGATTTTGGAACTTATCCTTATGTTACTTCATCAAATCCTACATTGGGAGGTGTGTATATAGGGTCAGGATTAGGATCAGTGAATATAAAAGAAATAATAGGAGTTGTAAAGGCTTATACAACACGAGTAGGATCAGGTCCGTTTTTATCAGAAATTGATGATGATACAGGAAATTATATTAGAGAAACAGGAAAGGAATATGGTACAACTACAGGTCGTCCAAGACGTTGCGGTTGGCTTGATATAATTATGCTAAAACATGCCATAGTAGTAAATGGTATAACTTCCTTAGCTGTCACTCGTTTGGATATACTTGATAATTTAGAAACTATAAAAATTTGTACAGGATATAAATATAAAAATGAAATAATAGAAACTTATCCGGCTAGCTTAAATATTTTATCACAAATGGAACCAAAATATATTGAAATCGAAGGATGGAAACAATCTATAAGAACTATTCGTGATTATGACGATTTACCTAAAAATACTAAACTTTTTCTCGATATAATAGTTCAACTATCTGCTGTACCTATAAATATAATATCAGTTGGCCCTGATAGAGAAGAAACTATTTTTATAAATAATAATATATAAAAATTTTAAAGGAGAGACTATTTATTATATGATAAATATGGTGAATTATAAAGTTTGTGATAAAAAAAAAGAGAAGGATCTAAGGTATTATCTAACAGCTTATTTAAGAAACAACGTAGAGGAAAATATTGAGGATTTAAACTTTATAAAAAAATATCAGATAATATATTGGAAATAGAAGAGTTTAAAAAAGTATTTAGTACTGTTATAAGTGATTGCAAAAAAATAGTGATTATAAAAGCAATTTGACAAATACTTTATATTTATTAAATATTAACTATATTTCCAGTTATGTGAATGGTGATTTATTTTAGAAACGCTTGATCTCATAGCAAAAAATAAAATTACTAGTAATGACTTATTCGCGCATAAATTATTAAATAAGTATAAAATATATTATAAAAAATTAGTTGCTTATAATAAGGAGAAAATAATTCTTTTGAAAAGAGAACCAGAATTTTATTATAAACAAATATGTCATGAACTTAATAGAAGAGTGGATAAAACAACAAATTTATCTGTCAATGAAAATGATTTGCAAATGATTAAAGAAATACTTACAAGTCTAAGCAATCCAGAAAAGAAATTTAAGGTTATCCATTTAGCAGGTACAAATGGGAAAGGATCTACAGCTATATTTATTGCCGAAATTTTAAGAGAAGCAGGATATAAAGTAGGCTTATATACATCACCTCATTTAGCTGAATATACAGAACGAATAAAGATAAATAATGAACAAATAAAAAAAAAAGTATTTTGTTATAACATCAATTTAGTATTAAAAAGAGAAAAATTTTTAAGATTAAAATTAAGCGGATTCGAAATATTGACTGTGGCTGCTTTTTTATTTTTTGCTGACGAAAATTGTGAAATTGTTGTATTAGAAACAGGATTAGGGGGAAGACTTGATGCTACGAATGTGATTGACGATGTTTTAGCGGTAGTGCTTACAACAATAGATTTTGATCATGCAAATTTTTTAGGAAATACTTTGACGAAAATAGCAGATGAAAAATGTGGTATTATAAAGAATAATTGTAAAGTTATTTCTTACAAACAGCAAAACGAAGTAGATAAAATTATAAAAAAAAAAGTAAATAAAAAAAACTCTCAACTGAATATTGTCAATTTTAATAAAATTTTATTAAAAAAAAATACATTAACTGAGCAGGTTTTTGATTTCGGCGTTTATAAAAACTTGACAATACAATTAATTGGTAAATATCAGCTACAAAATGCAGCGTTAGCTATAACTGCGATCGAAGAAATAGTAAAAAGTGGAAAATTAAAAATAAGTGAAAAAGATATAACTAATGGGTTAAACAACGCAAGGTGGCCTGGTCGTTTAGAAATAATAAGCTTTAATCCTATAATTATTTTGGATGGAGCACATAATTCTCAAGGAATAAAAAGTTTAGCAGAGTTTTTAAGCGAAAATTTTTTAAACAAAAAAATATACTTATTATTCGGAATGTTAGTAAATAAAAATTACATAGAAGCTATTAAAATTCTTGCTCCACTCATATATAAAGCTGCAACTGTAACGGTTTCGAATAATTTAGGGTTATCTAGGAATAAACTAACGAAACAATTTTTGAAAAACAGTAAAGAAGCGATTTCATTTTGTAAAATTTCGCAGGCAGTTAATTGGTTGAGAGAACAAGTAGAAAAAGATGAACTTATTGTTGTTTGTGGTTCTTTGTATATGTTAAATGAAGTAAGAGGAGCCTTTTTAGGAGAATGCAAATAAACAATACGTGGACTTAAGTTAAAAATTTCAAAAATGCGAATTATTACAACAAAAAATAAAGTATAGAAATAATGAGAGCCAAAATTATAGGGAAAACGATAAAGGCAAGAAAGTGTATCAGATAAAGAGATAAATTTATTTAAACAAACATTTTTAATTCAAGATACAGAGGTACATTTATTAATAAAAATTGAAATTAATTAAATTTATATTTCAATCGAAGTTTAAATATAAAAAATTTTGGTGATTCTATGAATGATAAGGAAATTATGAAAATAGCTCTTTTGGAAGCAAAAAAAGCTAGTAGAGTAGGGGAAGTTCCTATAGGAGCGGTATTGACGCTAGGTGATAAAATACTAGCTACAACATATAATAAACGAGAATCAACTAAAGATGTTACTGCTCATGCTGAGATCCTGGCTATGAGGATAGCTTGTGAATCCTTAAATAGTTGGCGGTTAAATAATACTAATATTTATGTAACTCTTGAACCTTGTCCTATGTGTGCAGGAGCTATAGTAAATGCTCGAATAAAAAAACTTGTTTACGGTGCTTCAGACAATAAACATGGAGCAATACATTCTAGGTTAGGTATACCTTTTGATAAAAATTTCAATTATGGATTGGAAACGATCGGAGGGATATTAGAAGAAAAATGTAGCAAAATATTAGTTGAATTTTTTAAAGATAAAAGATAAAATAATGTATAGTTAGTTTTAAATTTCTCCTACAAGTAACAATAAATGAAATTGGAGAGGTGGCCGAGTCTGGTTAAAGGCGCACGACTCGAAATCGTGTAGAACGAAAGCTCTCGTGGGTTCAAATCCCACTCTCTCCGCCATAATATGAGAGAATAAGTAAAAAGGATATTTTTTAAATAATTAATGTTGTTTTTGAGCCTTAATAAGTATTATGAATGAGACTAGACTATACTATTTAAATAAATTATTTTATTGGTTGTACTTATGGTCAGGAAGCAGCTGGTTGTTGATTGAAAATATTATAAAGTTATAAGTTGCAATATATAACGATTTTTAAATAAAATTACTAATAAAAGATTACCCGCTTATATTTAAGTTTAATACTAGTAGTAAATTAATATATTAAACTGAAAGCGAATTAAGTAAATGGAAATATGGTGAAAAAATGGTCAAGCGAGTTATCGATGTTCATGAACGCCCATCTTTGTTAGAATGTATTCCTCTTAGCCTACAGCATTTATTTGCTATGTTTGGAGCAACTGTTCTTGTTCCTATCCTATTTAAAGTAAATCCTGCTACTGTATTATTATTCAATGGGATAGGAACATTGCTTTATATCTTTATTAGCAAAGGACGCATACCAGGTTATCTTGGCTCGAGCTTTGCTTTTGTATCTCCAGTAATCGTCGTTTTATCTCAATATGGATATAAGGCAGCTCTTGGAGGTTTTATTGTAGTTGGATTAATATTTATTTTAGCGGCCTTAGTAATTGGAGTTGTTGGGGTGAAGTGGCTTGATATAATATTCCCACCAGCTGCTATGGGAGCGATTGTTGCTCTTATTGGTTTAGAATTAGCTCCTGTAGCGGCAAACATGGCAGGATTTACAGCTAAAAGCTTTGATCCTAAAATAGTAACAGTATCGCTATTTACTTTAGTAGTTACTATTCTGGGTTCAGTTGTTTTTCGTGGGTTTTTATCTATTATTTCTATTCTTATTGGAGTATTTAGCGGTTATATTTTAGCTCTTTTTCTTGGAATTATAGACATGAGTGGTATAGCCAAAGCTGCTTTATTTGCTATCCCTACTTTTTACGTACCATCCTTTCAACTTAATGCCATTATAATAATTATACCGGCTACTTTAGTAGTCATCGCTGAACATATGGGACATTTGATGGTAACTGGTAATATTGTTGGAAAAGACCTTTTTAAAGATCCTGGTTTACATCGCTCATTACTAGGTAATGGTGTATCCACATTGATTTCTGGTTTGTTTGGTTCTACTCCAAATACTACTTATGGAGAAAATATTGGCGTTATGGCTATTACTAAGGTATATAGCGTATATGTTATTGCAGGATCTGCCATTATGGCTATTACTTTGTCTTTTGTTGGGAAATTAGCTGCTGTGATTCAAAGCATTCCCATTTCTGTCATGGGCGGTATTTCAATGTTATTATTTGGTGTTATTGCCGCGTCTGGTATTCGTATACTAGTAGAATCTAAAGTAGACTATAATAATGTAAAAAATTTAATATTAACCTCGGTTGTTTTTATTGTCGGTATTAGTGGTGCTCATATTAACATTGGTTCAGTAGAAATGAAAGGAATGGTTTTAGCTACTATTGTTTCTATCATAGTTAGTATAACTTTTAAAGTGTTGGAAATGTGTTCTTTAATGAATGATGTTGTAGAAAAGAGTGTGAAATAAAAATAGGCCATGAGAAAATTAAGTTAATTTATAGAAGTATATATTTCAAATATATACAAAGTAGGTGATATATTTCGCAAGTAAAGATTCTTAGTGGAGATATTGCTTTTGTAGAGCTGATTTTACATTCGGTATTTTTTGGACAAATACATAGCATATTTCGTCAAGTTATCAATATTAATTGTAGTGATGGTAAAATGTATAGCATTGCTTCACAACAGCAGGATAATGCTCCTCGTACTTTACGAGTAGATGCGAAATTTTCTTTTACAGATATGAAAATTAAACTTGGAGATATAGTAACGGCTATTTCTGGAGTTTTATATGTTGGAAATATGAACATTAAATTAAACAGCGTATTAGTATGGGAATCGGTATTACCTGCTTTCCCAAAGAAACAGGATATGTTGTTGTTAAAAAATAATTTACATATTTTGCGAAAATATATAGTAAATTATGGCAGGGGAGGCGGATTATTAAAATCACATTCTAATAATACTAAAATAAAAGCGAATAATATTTATACTGAACATTTAGCGAAAAATTCACAAAAATTTTTAAAGGCCTTATATATAAAAAATTTTCAGGATGCGCATCTTTGGGGATCTAAATTAATTGGATTAGGTGGTGGTCTTACTCCATCGGGAGATGACTTTTGTGCTGGGATAATTACAATTTTTCATATGTGCAACAGTCCTTTTGATGAGGAGTATAAGAATTTAGGATTCGATTTAGCAACTATTGCTCGAAAGCAAACTACGGCTGTTAGTCAAGAAATGATTATATTAGCTGCGCAAGGAAAGACCCGAGAAAATATAATCGCTTTATTACGTGCAGCTATATCGTCACAACCGCTAAAAAATGCTATCTTGAAAATACTTAAAATTGGTTCATTATCAGGAACAGACTTAGCAATTGGTTTAATTAGCGGTTTGGAACTTGGTGTAGAATTGACTAAATAATCGAATCAGGAGGGAAAGAATTTGAATTTAAAAATCTTAATAAAAAAAGATTCATATCATGATTCTGTAACTTTAATGGCATTGTCCGGTAAGATTGCTGCTATAGAAGGAGTAAATGACGCTGTTGTAGTTATGGCAACTGATATGAATAAGGAGTTGTTACAACGTATAGAAATTTATAATAAAGAGATTGATATAGCCGGAACCAATGATTTAATTATTGCAGTTAGAGCAAAAAACGAATCTATTTGTATCGGAGCTATTCAAACAGTAGAGGAAACTTTAACTAAAAAGCAGTCTTTTCGCAAAAACGGTAAACAAATTAATCCTTCATCAATAGAATCTGCAATAAAAATGGTCTCAAATCTTAATTTAGCTATTATCTCAGTTCCTGGACAATATGCAGCTCGCGAAGCTATGCAAGCTTTAAAAAACAATTTACATGTTATGATATTTAGTGATAACGTAAGTATAAAAGAAGAAATTGCCTTAAAAAAATTTGCTCACAAACAAGGACTTTTAATAATGGGCCCGGATTGCGGAACAGCTATAATAAATAATTTTGGATTATGTTTTGCCAACGTAGTTAAAGCAGGAAATATTGGTATAATCGGAGCATCGGGAACAGGTACTCAGGAAGTTTCAGTGTTAATTGATCGTTTAGGCGAAGGTATTTCTCAGGTTATAGGCACTGGTGGAAGAGATTTAAGTGAAGCTGTTGGTGGTATTACTATGCTGGACTCTTTAGATGCATTACAGCGACACAACAATACGGAAATTATTGTTTTAATTTCTAAGCCACCATCCAAAAAAGTAACAAATAAAATATTTGATAAACTGAAAAATATATCGAAACCTATTGTGATTTGCTTTCTTAATTATAAAGATGTCCAAATGGAAAAAACAGGAGTATATTTTTGTAAGACTTTGGAAGCCACAGCTCACACAGCTGTAGCTATTTGTAAAAAGGAAAATATACTAACCTATGAGAATAAAATTAATGATTTAGCCATACCTACAAATACAAAATTTTTAATCAGTCAAAAATATATTCGTGGTCTATTCTGTGGTGGTACTTTATGTGTTGAAGCTATAAATATAGTTAAAGACCACGGACTAAAAATTTATTCTAATATTACTAAAAACACAGAAGAAATTTTAGATGATCCTCATAATATTAGTAAAGGGAATACTTTTATTGATTTAGGAGATGATATATTTACCAAAGGGAAACCACATCCTATGATTGAACCTTCTTTACGGTTACCTCGTATTTTAAAAGAAGCGGCTGATCCAGAAACAGCAGTTATTTTAATGGATTTTGTGCTTGGATATGGTTCCCACCCTGATCCGGTTGGGAGTACGTTGCCGACTATTATAGAAGCTAAGCGCATTGCAATAGAATCAGGACGAAATTTAGAAATAATTGGTTATGTGTGCGGTACTGAACAAGACATACAAGGAAGCAATATACAGATGCAAAAATTAGCTTCAGCAGGAGTATTATTGGCAAAAAGTAATGCGCAGGCCGCTCGTTTAGCAAGTTTAATTGTTAAAAAACGGGAGGAAATGTATATATGAATACAATAGATAATTTATTTAAAAATGAAATTACGGTTTTAAATATTGGTGCTGAAACTTTTACAGCAGAACTTAAATTGCAAGGAATAAATGCTATCCAGTTAGATTGGAAGCCGCCTGCCGGAGGAAATCCCGAACTTATTAAAGTATTGGATAAATTAAATAATATTGATAAAATTAATGTTGCTAATGCCAAAGCTGTAGATGTTATTATAAAGGCTCATCCATTTTTAGTAGATATAGACACAGCTATTAATATTATCCCTGGAATGACTAAATATACCATTTTACACGCTGGTCCTCCAATTAGTTGGAGAAAAATGGCTGGACCTATGAAGGGAGCTATTGTTGGTGCGCTTATTTATGAAGGGTTGGCTAATAATGAAAATGAGGCTAGCAATTTAGCTGCTTCGGGAAAAATAAAATTTTCTCCTTGCCATGAACATAATGCAGTAGGTCCAATGGCAGGTATTTTGTCAGCATCAATGCCGGTACAGGTAATTGAGAATAAAACCCACGGTAACTTCGCATATTGTTCATTTAACGAAGGGCTTGGAAAAGTATTACGTTTTGGTGCTTATGATCAAGAAGTTATTAATAAACTAAAATGGATTGAAACTGAGTTCGGTCCGATTGTAAAAGAAGCTATTAAACTATCCGGAGGAATTGATATACGTAGTCTTATTGCTCAAGCAGTACAAATGGGGGATGAGTGTCATAATCGCAATAAAGCAGGAACAAGCCTGTTTGTTAGGAGTATTACGCCTTCTCTATTACGAGTCAATGCTGATTTGCAAGCCATTATTCGGGTTGTTGAATTTATCAATTCTAATGACCATT
This sequence comes from uncultured Negativicutes bacterium, assembly GCA_963721525.1. GTDB lineage: Bacteria > Bacillota > Negativicutes > JBAXTZ01 > JBAXTZ01 > CAVRJL01. Next base: position 190,146 of record CAVRJL010000015.1, on the reverse strand, counting down.
TTTTCTTGAATTTATCTATGCCTGCTTGCAAATCGGCATTAGATGCTGCGCATGGTATTGAAAATAGCACTGTTGTGACTACTATGTGTCGAAATGGAGTGGAATTTGGTATTCGTGTAAGTGGTTGTCCGGGTAATACGTGGTTCACTGGACCAGCACAAATGATTCAAGGACTTATGTTTCCCGGTTATACAATAAAAGATGCTAATCCAGATATTGGAGATAGCGCTATCACTGAAACTTTAGGTATTGGTGGTTTTGCCATGGGCGGAGCTCCGGCTATTGTACAATTTGTTGGGGGCTCTGTGGACGATGCCTTAGCTTATTCGGAAAGAATGGCTGAAATTACTTTAGGAGAAAATCAAAATTATGCTAATCCTAATTTAAATTTTCGTGGTGCATCGACAGGTATTGACGTACGTAAAGTTATTGCTAGTGGGATTTTGCCAGTTATCAATACTGGTATGGCTCATAAAGATTCTGGAATTGGACAAGTAGGAGCTGGCATAGTAAATCCCCCTGCCGAATGTTTTGAAAAAGCGCTTTTAGCTTTAGCAAAGCGTATTAAATAGATTATCAAATAAGGAGCTAATGAAATGGTAAAAAATTGGAACAAAGTAAAAATGTATGATCTTACACAGAAATTAAGTCATCTTACTCCGCCATGGCCTACTTATGAGCCTTTACAAATTAAATTTTTTAAGAGGCTTAGTTCTAATGGAGCTAATGGTCAATTGATTACAACTTCTAACCATGTAGGTACTCATTTAGATGGATCTTTACATTTTTGTACTCATGGTCGTGATATTGCCAGTATACCTCTTTCAGACCTTATAGGTCTCGGGGTTGTAGTTGATTTGAGCGATATAGCTGAAGATTATGGTATATATACATCGAAAGATATTACGGACCGTGTAGAAGTCCATAAAGGAGACATATTGATTATTCATACAGGATATTCTAAATATGCTTGGGATCAACCAGGAGCTGACGAGGTTCGTTATATGGTTAAACATCCTGGTCCTACTCGTGAATTTGCTAAATGGTGCCGTGATATGGAAATAAAATTGATTGGAGTAGATTGTGGATCTGCAGATCATCCTATGAATACTAAAATTCGAGATTGGTGTCCGAAACAGGCTGTTGAGTGCGAATCATATTTTCAAGCAAAATATAATAAGAGTATTTCTGATATCTTTCCTAATGATCATTATCAGTTAATGCATATAGATCTTTTTCCACATGACATTATTCATGCTGAAAACATCGGCGGTGAAATTACTCAAATTCTTAATAAACATTTAATTATAGGATGCTATCCTTGGCGATTTGAAGGGGGTGAATCTTCTATTTGCCGTATAGTAGCTTATGATGAAGAATAATTTAACTTTAGAACGAAATATAATAAAAACATACGGTATTTCTTTGTTAATATTTCTATTATGAAATAAGGAGACAATAAATAGTGAAAGATTTTGTAGCTTGCTCTGTGCAAATTGCAGTTAAGCCGAATGATGTACAGTATAATACTGCTAAAGCACTTGAATGGCTTAACAGAGCAGTTAGCGAACATGGAGCGGAATTAGTAGTTTTCCCAGAGAATGTGACTACTGGATTTAGCCCTAATATTCCCGTAGAGAATATATATGAGCAATTAGCTGATGTCATTCCAGGAGATATTACTCGTAAAGTAGGCAAAGTTGCACGTCAATTAGAAGTTCATGTAGTTTGGCCAATGTACGAAAAAGGAGATACAAGTCCCATAATATATAATTCCTCAGTATTAATAGGGCCTGACGGTAAAATTATTGGTGTTTATCGAAAAACTCATCCTTTTTCTACAGAAGGAATTGAAGGTGGAGGTTGGACAACTCCTGGAATAGAAACGCCGGTGTTTGATACTGCCCTAGGTAAAATCGGTATGATAATTTGTTATGATGGAGATTTTCCAGAGCTTGTTAGAAAGCTTACTCTTAAAGGAGCAGAAATAATTACTCGTCCTTCGGCTTTTATGCGAAGCTTTGATATTTGGGAACTAACATGTCGTGCTCGAGCCTACGATAATCACGTGTATGTTATAGCAACTAATGCAGTGGGTCCTGATGCAAGTAATAATTATTTTGCGGGGCATAGTATGATAGTAAGTCCAATCGCACAACGTTTAGCTCAAGCTAGAGGAACTGAAGAAATAGTTTCAGCAAAATTGTCTGCCGAACCGTTGAAATATATTACATATGGCTCTAAATCCCCTATGCTTTTTGACCATGTAGAAGACCGAAATCTTCAAGCTGTCAGTGGTATCCTGAGACCTGGAAAATGTCCTTTTGAACATAGTAAAATTATTATTAAAAGTAAGTGTAAATAAAAACGAAATTATCTCTCATTAGGCTTTAAAAATTTTAATTAAGCAAATAGGGTATTTATACATCATTGCCTTACGGCAAAAAGGTTGGGAGGGATAGGCACTGTGTTAAGTAAGTTCAACTATATAAGACCGTATTATCTTGAAGAAGCTTTAATTTATTTAAAGAAAAATAATGGTACTAAAATTCTTGCTGGGGGTACTGATTTAATGGTAAGATTACGCCATAATCTAGAAACTCCTAATCATATTTTAGATATTAAATCAATACCTGAAGCTCAATTATTAGAATATAAACCATCAGAAGGCTTGTTTATTGGGGCTGCAGTTACTGTTAATCAGGTAGCTCAATCCGTTTTTATTCAAAACAAGTACAGCTCTTTAATACAGGCAGCGAATTTATTAGCATCTTACCAGTTACGTAACCGTGCTACTGTAGTAGGAAATATATGTAATGCATCTCCTGGAGCTGATTTGGCTCCTGCACTTTTAATATACGAAGCAAAAATACATATTGCTGGTTATCAATGCAAACGTATTGTGAATATTAAAGATTTTTTTATTGGTGTAAAAAAAACAGTTCTCCTGCCTGGAGAACTAGTGATTGGCATATCGTTACCTGATGTAGATATTGATGATAATAGCGTATATTCTAAGCAATCACGAATAAAAGGACATGATTTAACGATTGTTGGAGTAGCGATAAGATTTGTATCAAAAAAATTCTTCTTAATAGCTATGGCAGCAATAGCTCCGACTCCAATACGTCTTACTAAATTGGAAAAATTCCTTAGTTCTCAGCCATTAACACATGAACTTGCTAATTTAGCATGCGATGAAGTACGTAAACAAATCAATCCTATTTCTGATGTGCGCTCCTGTGTTCAATATCGACTTCATATTGCAGGAATATTGGTAAAGCGTGGCATCTCTAAGTTATTGGATATGTGAGGTCTCTAAAATGTGCGAAAATTATACTGATAAACAGAATTGTTTTATATATATTGATTCTAGTTTTCCACGCGTTAAACTTAGTTGTTCTGTAAATGGTGAACAGGTGGAAGCAATGATTGACCCGACAATGACTTTGTTGAGTTTTTTACGTAATACGCTGAAACTTTTTGGGACTAAAGAAGGTTGCGGAGAAGGAGAATGTGGAGCTTGTACTGTTAGTATGAATGGTAAAACGGTAAATTCGTGTATGGTTTTAGCGGTTGAGGCTGAAAAGGCAAAAATTATTACAGTAGAAGGTTTAAGCAAAGATGGAAAGCTTTCAATTTTACAACAAGCGTTTATAAATTATGATGCTTTGCAATGTGGTTTTTGTACTCCGGGAATGTTAATGTCAGCACGGTCTTTATTGGATCGAAATCAAAATCCAACTATTGAGGAAATAAAAGAGGCGATTGCCGGTAATTTTTGCAGATGCACGGGATATACCCCAATTATTAAAGCTATATTAGCAGCGGCTAAACTGGAAAGTGAGGCAAGGGGAAATGGCTGAAAAACAATATCGATATATTGGAAAATCTCCCTTGAGAATAGATGCTTGTGAAAAAGTAACAGGAAGAGCAGTTTATACTTTTGACATGGAATTACCTGGAATGCTTTATGCAAAATGCTTGCATTCTCCACATGCCAGAGCGGAAATTGTATCTATAGACATAAGTGCTGCAAAAAAATTAGCAGGAGTAAAGGTTATTCTTACAGGCAAAGATATTCCATATTTACTTGGATTATATATGGTAGATAAACGAATCTTAGCGAGAGAAAAAGTGAGATACCAAGGCGAGCCGGTTGTAGCCGTAGCAGCTGTTAATGAAGAAACTGCCGAACGCGCACTTGCTCTTATAAAGGTTAAATACAATAAGTTACCCAGCGTAAAAACAATTGATGAGGCTTTAGAGGGGAAAATATTAGTTCATGAAGATATTAATGAATTAGAGTATATTAAAGGAGTATTTTTCCCTCAGAATGATTCTAATATTGCAAGCTGGAATAAAACTATAAAGGGGAATATACAAAAAGGATTTATCGCAGCAAATTTGATTGTAAAAAATGAGCTGAGTTTACCACCAGTGGGGCATGTACCGATAGAAACTCATGTAGCGATTGCTCAAGCTAACCCATATTCTAATCAATTAAAAGTCTGGTCTTCGACACAATCTCCCTTTGGCGTAAGACAGCTTTTAGCTAAGGCATTAGGAATTTCTAGGCAAGAGATTCAAATAATTGTACCTTATGTAGGAGGTGGGTTTGGTGGTAAAGCAGGTATCCATCTTGAACCATTAGTAGCTATTCTTTCAAAAGCTTGTAAAGGACGCCCTGTTAAATTAACCGCTACGCGTGAAGAAGAATTCAATCAATTACCTTGTCGTGCTGGTATGCGTGGTCGCATTAAAACAGGAGTCACTAACGACGGTAAAATTATAGCTATGGAAATTTATTATGATTGGGATAGTGGAGCCTATGCTGATTATGGGGTAAATGTTGGTAGAGCTGCTATTTATTCAGGAGCAGGGCCTTATGATATTTCCAATATTGAATTGCATTCTCGCACGTTATATACTAATAAAGTTTTTAGTACAGCTTATCGTGGGTTCGGCCATTTGGAAACACATTGGATTATCGAGCGTCAGATGGATTTAGTTGCACAAAAGCTTAGCATGGATCCTTACGAGTTCCGTATGAAAAATATTTTGCGCGCCAACTCGATTACTATTAGCGGGGAGCATATTACTGAAAATTCAGGTAAGCCTGCTAAATGTATTGAAGCGGTAATTAAGGCAATAGAATGGGAAGGATATCGTTCGAAGGAGAAGCAACAAGCAGCAATAAAGACAGGTAAAGTTCGTGGTAAAGGTATAGCTTGTTTGCAAAAAGCCCCTGCCATGCCTCCTAATACTTCGTCTTCAGCAATTATGCAAATGGATGAGGACGGTAATGTCAGTGTTATGGTTGGAGCAGTAGATATGGGACAAGGCTCGAATACGGCAATAGCGCAAATTGCTGCTGAAGTTTTGGATATTCCGTTAGAAAAAGTTAAGGTAATTCAGGAGAATGATACTGATAGACACCCTTATGATTGGTCAACCGTTGCGTCTAAATATACATTTATGGGTGGGAATGCAGTAAAAAGATGTGCGCACAATATGGTGAAGCAAATGAAAGAAATTGCTGTTCAGATATTGCGTTGTCCAATTGAAGAATTAGATTATGGCATGGGAACTATTTTTCATATCCAACATACTCATAAGCGCATTTCTTATAAAGATTTAGCTATGGGGTATGTATATGAGGATGGGAATGGTATTGGGGGACCAGTTATTGCTCACGGTATTTATATGGCTGAAGGATTAACCTACCTCAACCCTGATACTGGACAAGGTCTTCCAGCTTTAGATTGGACGTTTGGAGCGCATGGGGTAGAAATTGAAGTAGATATTGATACAGGAGAAATCAAGATTATAAAAATAGTATCTGCATTTGATGTGGGACAGGCCATCAATAGAAAATTAGTTGAGGGACAAATAATAGGTGGCGTACTACAAGGAATAGGTTCGGCTTTAGTGGAATCTTTTAAATTTAGCAAGGATGGAAATCTCCTGAATTCTTCTTTTACAGATAATAAAATTCCAACATCTAAAGATATTCCTATTGAAATTATACCCATTATTATAGAATATCCGCAAGCAGATGGACCGTTTGGCGCTCGTGGTATCGGAGAGCATCCAATGATTTCTGTACCTTCGGCCATTGCTAATGCTCTTTATGATGCAATCGGTATTAATTTCTATACTTTACCAATGTCTCCTGAGAAGGTTGCTTTAGCAATTGTAGACAAAATTAGTTTAAAGTAAGTTAATCTATATTATTATTATTTTTTTAATTTTTAAACATATATTTGCAAATATAACAATTAAACTTAATGTTAAAAAATAGTAGATGATCCATAGAATATAACTACTGTTGAAATATTGCCCGATTAATAATCTTAAAGAATCAACTATTATCCATTGCAACACATAGTAAGTAATGATATTTTTACTTAAGTGAATTAGGAAAGTTTTTACTTTTTGTGGAATAATAATATCTTTAATAGAAAAGATTAAACTTAATACGAAGATTATATAGGGGGATATCGAGATATACGCAATACTATCTTGTAGATAATATTGCGTATTATTTTTTCCTAATCCGAACGGATTATATAAAGGATGTTTTATGATTAATACATAAGTTAGTATTATACATACAAAAAAACTTATTTTAAGCAAAATTCGATACATCTTCTCTTTATCATTTTCATATTTTTGAATCAGATATCCGAAAAAATAACCTGTTAATGGATAAAAAATCCAGCTTAATAGCGGGAAAAATATTGGAATTAGCATATGCCCAGTATACGATTTTAGAGGATAAAAATAGCCCAAAAAATAGATCCAGTAAATTATTTCATTTTCCTTTAAAAAAATTGGTTTTATTAAAAAAATACTGACTAAAATCGTAATAAAAGCAGTATTTATAGGTATTTTTAAAAAAAGAATTAAGCCGAAAAGTAAAAAAAACAATCCTAAAAAATGATAAAAATCTCCATTAAATATAGGACTAAAACAGCTTATTCCTCCTACAGGAATTAAATTAGCTACTCCATACGTTTTTTTAGCTATGAGATAAAAAATTAAAGCTCTAAAACTATTTAAAGTAAATCCAGCAATTAGAAATTTTAAACCTTTTTTTAAAATTATTTCTGCTATATTATTTTCTTTTGACAAAAACATTGTAATTCCTATTAAAAACATAAAAAAAAATGTCACATCTGTAACGAAATTAATGCCAAAAGAAAATATAGGTTTTTCATTAAATTTGATTGTGTTAAAGGTATATGTTATATTTCTTAAGATTAGTCCTAAAAGAGCAAATCCTCTTAAGATATCTAGTTCTTCATGTATAACTTTCATAAATAAAACCTTTTTCTTTAAATACTTAAAACATATTCTATTATACTTTATAAAAAGTTAATAAACCAATAAAAATTTAATGTTTATAATTATATTTATTAAAAGTAAAAAAATAACATAGTATTATTTGTATAAGCTTTTCTATTTACTAATAATTGCTAATTATATTTTTTATGCTACACTTATTAATTATACGCCTGTATGGTTTATTTATTTCCTCAATAGTTTACTGTACAGAGCGTTAAATTGAGTTAGAGGAGATTATTATGTTAACAAAAGAAAGAAAGTCGGGAATTATAAAATTATATTCGCGCGGTGAAAATGATACAGGATCACCTGAAGTACAAACTGCGCTAATAACAGAACGTATATCCTATTTAACAGAACATTTAAAAAAACACAATAAAGACCATCATACTCGCAGAGGATTATTAAGACTAGTCGGAAAACGTAGAGGGTTGTTAAACTATTTAAAAGCTAATTCACTCGAACGTTATCGTAATATTATTGAAAAACTGAATGTTCGAAAGTAATATATACGGGGGTTTTTCCCCGTTTTTTTATTAAAAATATTATATAGTCGAGTCTGAATTTTTGGGGAATCAAAAATATTTGTTTTGTCTAAAGTTCAAATGAATAGGAGGGAATATGCATAGATTTTTTAAAATAAATATTGCTGGTAGAGAGTTTATTCTTGAGTTCGGAAAAATGGCGAAACAAGCTAATGGTTCGGTTCTTGTACGTTATGGTGATACGGCTGTAATAGTAGCTGTCACTCAATCTAAAGAACCTAGAGCGGGCATAGATTTTTTCCCACTTAATGTAGACTACGAAGAAAAACTTTATTCTGTTGGTAAAATACCTGGAGGATTTATTAAACGAGAAGGGCGACCACCGGAATCCGCTATATTGACAAGTAGATTAATAGATAGGACATTAAGACCTTTATTCAAAGCTGGATTAAGAAACGATGTTCAAGTCATTGCAACAGTTTTATCTGTTGATCCTGATAATAGTCCTGAAATAGCGGCAATAATAGGTGCATCAACTGCTTTAATGATATCTGATATTATTTTTAACGGACCTGTAGCAGGAGTAAAAGTAGGGTTTGATGGTATAAATTATATTATTAATCCTAATATAGAACAATTAGATAATAGTCCTATGAACATGGTTATTGCCGGCACAAAAGACGCTATACTTATGGTTGAAGGAGAAGCAGATCAATTGCCTGAAAAAGTTATTCTTGATGGAATTATTTTTGCACATGAAGAAATTAAAAAAATAGTAACTTTTCAAGAAAAAATAGTTGCTGCGATAGGAAAAGAGAAAAAGGAAGTGGAGGCGTATGTTCCACCTAAGGCAATAGAAGAAGCGCTTATAGAATATGTTGGAAATAATCTCAAAATCGCTGTTAAAAATACTGATAAGTTTCAACGCGAAGAAGCAATTGCTGAAGTAGTTAAACAATCTAAAGAATATTTTATTTCAATATATCCTGATAATGAAAAAGACATTTCTTATATAATATTAGCAATTGTAGAAGATATTGTTCGTAAAATGATAGTTGTTGATAAAATACGCCCGGATGGGAGAACACTTAATGAGATTCGTCCTATAAGCTGCGAAGTAGATTTATTTAGACGAACTCATGGCTCAGCTCTTTTTACGAGAGGGCAAACACAAGTGATGACAATAATCACATTAGGTTGTTTAAGCGAAGAACAAATTTTAGATGGGGTTGGCATTGAAGGATCGAAAAAGTATATGCATCATTATAATTTTCCGGGTTATTGCGTTGGAGAGGTTAAACCTCAACGAAGTCCGGGAAGAAGGGAAATAGGACATGGTTCACTTGCTGAAAGAGCACTTTTACCTGTGTTACCAACTGACGAAGAATTTCCTTATACAATGCGTTTAGTTTCAGAAGTTTTGGAATCAAATGGATCCAGTTCAATGGGAAGTGTGTGTGGTAGTACTTTATCTTTAATGGACGCAGGAGTACCTATAAAAGAGCCTGTATCAGGAATAGCTATGGGGCTTGTTAAAGATGGGGATAATTATAGTATACTCACAGATATACAAGGATTAGAAGATAAGCTTGGGGATATGGATTTTAAATTAGCAGGAACCTCTAAAGGAATTACCGCTATACAAATGGACGTAAAAATAGATGGATTAAACTACGAAATATTACATGATGCTTTGCAACAAGCAAAAATAGGCCGAATTCATATATTGAAAAAAATGCTTGAAATTATTGATAAACCTAGATCTGAATTATCACCCTTTGCGCCGAGAATTATAAAATTATCAATTAATCCAAACAAAATACGAGATGTTATAGGCCCTGGTGGGAAAATTATAAAAAAGATTATCGAGGAGACAGGAGCAAAAATTGATATTGAAGACAATGGAAAAATTTTCATAGCTGCCATTGACTCAATAGCAGGAGAAAAAGCAAAAAAAATGATAGAGCTTTTAACTGCTGAAGTAGAGGTAGGTAAAATATATATTGGGAAAGTCACTCGTATAATGCAATTTGGTGCTTTTATAGAAATTTTACCTTATAAAGAAGGATTTGTGCATATATCTCAGCTTAGTAATGAAAGAGTAAATAAAGTTGAAGATGTTATAAGAGTAGGAGATGAAGTAAAAGTAAAAGTTAGTGAAATTGATAAAATGGGTAGAATAAACTTATCTCGTAAAGCATCATTAGGAGTAAATGGTAAATAAATTAGAGTTTAAATAATTTACGTATTCAGAGGAAATTTTATGATTTATAAATATAAAGAATATTGTCCTAAAATCGACAAAAGTTGCTTTATTGCGGCAGGAACAAGGATTATTGGCAATGTACAAATAGAAGAAAATTCAAGCATCTGGTTTAATACTGTATTAAGAGGAGATTGTGGTCCAATTATTATTGGAAGAAATACGAATATACAAGATAATTCTGTAATACATGGAGATTTAGAGAAGTCTTGTAGAATAGGTTGTAACGTTACTATGGGTCATAATACTGTGGTGCATGCTTGTACAATTTCGGACAATGTATTAGTAGGTATGGGAGCCATAATATTAAATGGAGCTAAAATATCTGACTGTGCGTTAATAGCGGCAGGATCAGTAGTAACTGCAAATAAAGTTGTTCCCTCTTATTCTTTATTTGCTGGGATTCCAGCGAGATTTATAAGAAAATTAACTGATAACGAAATAAATAAAATAAAACAATCCGCAAAAATTTATATAGAACTTATCAAAACTTATAAAAATATTAATAAGAAAAATATTGAAAACGTAAATAACATTGATTCTAATTAAACCTTACGAAATAAAAAAACTTAAAATGGTTAATAATAATTGAAATTAAAACGATAAAAATAATTAGCAAGATATCTAAAAAATATTATATAGACCATAGTTATTTTTTTAGTGTAATGATAGGAATAACCCAACTATTAAAGGCTGCGTCCGGACCAATGCGTGGAAATTTTCTGTACATAAAAAATATAGTACACACTTCTGATAGTAAAAAACGTTAATTGCTAGATTAAACTTTTTTAAAAGATAAAGAAATATTTAATTATAAAATATATAAACAGAGCAATAATAAAGTAATATGTAAATATAGATAAAAATTAATATTAGATAAAATGCGAAGAACTTTATATTAAATTATAATTTCAACGCGCATTATTTTAGGTTAACAAAACTAAGAGGAAAATATTTTGAATAATTTAACAAGTGCTCAGATTTCTATTTTATTAAAAAAAGGAAATATTAGCAATAATGCTTTATATCAATTAGAAAAAGATAAAAGAATAACGGTAAAAATATTAGTAAAACAGTATAAAAAACGTTTGGAAAATAAAATAAAAGAAGATATACGTTTAGAAAAAATGCTACAATATGAAAATATGTTTATTAACCAAGGGTATTCTTTAATAGCAGGAATAGATGAAGTAGGGAGAGGATCGTTAGCTGGACCTGTTGTTGCTGCGGTTGTAATTTTTCTGAAAAATATAAAAATAATAAATTTAAATGATTCGAAAAAATTATCTCAATCAATGCGTAAAAAAATATTTGTTGAAATAAAAAAAAAAGCACTTACTTATAATTTTGCAATAGTGGATGTGAAAACAATTGATAAAATTAATATTCATCAGGCAAGCAAATTAGCCATGTATAAAGCAATAGAGGGCTTAAAATTAAGACCTAAAGTTATAATAAGCGATGCTATGCCGTTGCCAGATATAAAAGATGCCAAGGTTTTCAGTATTACAAAGGCGGATGAAAAAAGTTTATCTGTGGCTGCAGCTTCCATTATGGCAAAAGTTATTCGAGATGAGATAATGGACAAACTTGATGAACTATATCCTTGGTATGGATTTGTCAAACATAAAGGATATGGGACAAAAAAACATATGGAAGCCTTATTCAAATATGGAATTACAAGCGAACATAGAAAAACATTTTCTCCTATTTCGATAATATTAAACAGCCAGACAAGGGTAATAGATTGACTTACGTTTATGACTTAGATAAAAACAAATAGATTTACAAGATTAGACTTACCTATGAAAATTATTACTAGAAGTGAAATAGCAAATGTAGTTAAAGTAGCTAAACATTATTAATAACAATTAATTTATACAATAAATTAATTGTAAAATTGATATAGCAGGAATATATGATGATAAGGGAATAATACAAGCATATTATATGAAAAGTGATTTCATAAAAAACGTTGAGTAAATATTTTGTATTATGGAGGATAAATGACCTTACAGAATTTAATTTTAAAGCTACAGAATTATTGGGCAATGCAAAATTGTATTATAGCTCAGCCTTATGATATAGAAAAAGGAGCGGGTACAATTAATCCTGCTAGTTTTTTAAGGGTACTCGGCCCCGAGCCTTGGAATGTTGCCTATGTAGAACCTAGCCGTCGACCAAAAGACGGGCGATATGGAGAGAATCCTAATCGTTTATTTCAGCACCATCAATTTCAAGTTCTTATGAAACCAGCGCCATTTAATATACAAGAAATATATTTAAATTGTTTAATGGAAACTGGGATTGATCCTTTAAAACATGATATAAGATTTGTAGAAGATAACTGGGAAAATCCTACATTTGGAGCAGCGGGATTAGGTTGGGAAGTATGGTTAGACGGTATGGAAATTACACAGTTTACCTATTTTCAGCAAGTGGGGAGTTTAGAATGTAATCCTATTGCTGCTGAAATTACTATTGGTTTAGAACGTCTTGCTATGTATATGCAAGGAGTAGAAAATGTTTATGATTTAGAATGTGTAAAAGGAGTATCTTATGGAGACGTATTTAAACAAAATGAATATGAAAATTCTAAATACGCTTTTGAATTTGCTGATATAAATTTATTGTTTGATTTATTTGATAAATATGAGCTTGAAGCAGAAAAAACAATAAATAAAAAGGCAGTTATGCCTGCTTATGACTACGTTTTAAAGTGTTCCCATGTATTTAATTTATTGGAAGCTCGAGGAGCTATTGGGGTTGGTGCTAGGGCAACTTATATAGCTAAAGTGAGAAAATTAGCTGTATTATGTGCACAAACATATGTGAGACAAAGAGAAAAAATGGGATTTCCATTATTGAAAGGTGTTTAATAAATGTTTAAGGATTTTTTATTGGAAATAGGAACAGAAGAAATACCTGCACGATTTATGGATAATATTTTAAGTCAAATAAAAGAGATAGCAGCAAATATATTTTTTAAAAATGCACTAAAATATAGTAAAATAGAATCTTTAGGAACACCTCGCAGGATAGTATTGTTTATTAAAAGTTTACCAGAAAAACAATCTGATAGAAAAATATCTATTAAAGGGCCATCAATAAAAGTTGCTTTAAATGAAGAAGGTGCCTGGACAAAAGCAGGAGAGGGGTTTGCCCGTTCACAAAATGTTGAATTAAATAGTCTGGTTCAAAAAGAAGGATATATCTATGCTAATAAAGTTATCAAAGGTATAGCAACACAAGAAATTTTGCCGAATATATTAACTCAAATAATAAATACATTGAAATTTTCTCAAACTATGCGTTGGGGTACATCGAACACAAAATTTGTTCGCCCTATCCATTGGATACTTGCTTTGCTGGATAAAGACTTGATAGATATGGAATTTGCTGGTATTAAGTCAAATAGATTCACGTTTGGGCATAGATTTTTAACTAAAGAAGCGATAAAAATAAATTCTATTAATCGTTATTTTACCGAATTAACAAAAAATTTTGTAATTATAGACCAGAATGAACGTAAAAATGAAATAAAAAAGCAAATAGAAAAATTAGCTTCGGATAGCAATATTAAAGTCGAAATAGATGAAAAATTACTTAACGAAGTTACTTATTTGGTGGAATATCCTTATGCTTTTATGGGTGAATTTGAGAAAAAATATTTAAAATTACCAGAACTAGTAATAATAACGCCGATGAAAGAACATCAAAAATATTTTCCTGTAAAAGATACTCAAGGGAATTTATTAAATAAATTTATAGCGGTGCGTAATGGTAATAATGAACAATTGGATTTAGTAAAAAAGGGAAATGAAAGAGTATTGCGTGCGCGCTTGGCAGATGCACAATTTTTTTTTGATGAAGATTGTAAAGTAAAACCAGTAAATAGAGTAAGTAAGCTTGAGCATATAGTTTTTTATGAAGGTTTACTTGAAAATTCTCTTTTAGCTAAAACTAAACGAATTAAATATTTAGCGTATGAATTTTTGTATACATATTATGGCGGAAATTATAGCAAGGGAAAGGAGGTTGATTTTACTAACTTAGAAAGGGCAGCTTACCTTTCTAAAACGGATTTAACAACAAATATAGTAGGTGAATTTCCTGAACTTCAAGGTTATATGGGGCGGGAATATGCGTTACTTGCTGGTGAAAACGCAGAAGTAGCAGATGCTATATACGAACATTATTTACCTCGTTTTATTGGAGATAGTTTGCCGAACTCAATAATAGGCAAAATATTATCCATGGTGGATAAAATAGATAATATTTGTGCTTGTATAATTACTGGGGAAATACCAACAAGTTCGCAAGATCCTCATGGAATACGAAGACAAATAATGGCTATTGTAAATATTTTAGCAACAAGTATTGATAAATTGTCTATAGATTTTATTATTTTTAAATCCTTAAACAATTTTAATCATTCTAAAAAACAATACTATAATATAAAAAGCGGTAATGGAAAAGATTCTGTTTATAAAATTATTAAGAGGTTTTTTAATCAAACGTTAAAGAGAGTGCTGCAAAAACATAATATACGATACGATATTATTGATGCTGTTTTAACAATCAATGAACTGAATTATCCGCAAAAAATATTAGAAAAAGCAGATATTATAAATAAAGTTAGTAAGAAAGATGGATTTAAGCAACTTATTAATGCGTATACTAGAATAATAAATATAAGTAAAAATTATTTACCTGAACAAAAACAAAAGAAAATAGATAAAGACTTATTTGTAGAAAAAGCTGAATTACAACTATACAAAGCTTATAGAGAGATTGAAAATTTAAATAAAATTTCTGAAAAAGATATTAATGTTTCTGAATATTTTGAAAAACTCGAAACATTAGTTTATATTATTAATAATTTTTTCGATAAAATTCTGATTATGGTTGATGATGAAAAAGTTAAAAATAATCGTTTAAATTTATTAATCAATATTAAAGAATTAAGTTGCAGGTTTTTTAATTGTACAAAAATAGTGGGATAGTTTTATAATTATTAAGAGAGCAAAATGAATTAAATGAGAACAAGTTTTTATCAAAATATGATAATCATCATCGAACTCGTTTAATTGTTTAGTGGTTGCGTAAATTATGGTAATGAGCGCGTATGATTTGTGTTTAAACTAAAGTTTAATTGAAAGTGTAGCAGCCACTTAGTTATGTGTAAAGCATACTACTTTCGGACATAGCACAGAAAAAAGATTTGTAACCTACAAGAAAAGTAAGACGTTTTAATCATAATGAGTAAAATATAGGAATATTGAATTCTATCAAAAGAAAAAAACGGATTAAATTTAATTCAATAAGTCATAGGAGAAATTTTAAATTATAGGGAGGAAAACTTGACTTTTGCTTTACTTTGTAGGTTTAAAAGATAGTTATCTGCAATAACAGAATGTATCGTAGAATTAATATACAATAACTGTAATTATAACAATATATATTTTATTATTTAAAATTTAAGAGGTATTATGTCACTTGATTCGGCCTTTATTTGCGCGGTTTCTGAAATTAAGGAGATAGCTGATATTGTAGATTTAATATCTGAATATGTTGTTTTAGAAAAAAGAGGGCGTAATTTTTGGGGTTGTTGTCCTTTTCATAATGAAAAAACTCCTTCTTTTTCGATTAACAGCGAAAAAAAACTATTCTATTGTTTTGGTTGTCAAATAGGAGGCGACATATTTAAATTTTTAACACTGATAGAAAATAGGCCTTTTATTGATATTGTGTATAATTTAGCCAGACGATTTAGAATAAGTTTACCACAAGTAAATTCTAAAAATATAAAAGCTGAAAATGAAAGAAATGAAATAGTAAAAGCTAATTTATTAGCAAGTGATTTTTTTCATGCTTGTTTATTAAAAACAAATTATGGTAAGAAAGCATTGGAATATTTAAAAAAAAGAGGAATCAACTTAAAAATAATAGAACAATTTAAGATAGGTTATGCCCCAAATTTTTACGACAAGCTAACTCAATCATTGATTAAGCGAAATATCCAAGCTGATATTTTAGTAAGAGCAGGTTTAAGTAAAAAAAAATTAATTAATAGAAATGTCGATATATTTCGAGATAGAATAATAATACCAATATTCGATTTGATGAATAGGATAGTAGGATTTGGTGGCAGAAAAATAACTGATGTTCAACCCAAATATTTAAATACACCTGATACGGAGTTATTTAGCAAGAGAAACTGCTTATATGGATTGAATATTGCGGGTATTGCTGCACGCGAAACAAACAAACTTATTATAGTAGAGGGTTATTTTGATGTTATCATCTTGCATAGTTATGGTATAAAAAATACGGTAGGAACAATGGGAACTGCTTTTTCAGCTCGCCAAGCGGCACTCGCTTCCAAATTTTCATCATCTATATATTTTGCATATGATAATGACCCCGCAGGACGGGCTGCGACATTAAAAGCGTATGATGCCATTAAACATAGTGGAGTAAAAGTTTTTCCGATTACTATTGTTGATGCTAAAGATCCGGATGAATATGTTCGAACATTTGGTAAAGAAAAATTTTTAAATTTAATGAATAATACTTTTAGTGTGCTGGAATTTATGATTGAGGACAACGTAAAATCAATGAAAAGCTTTGATTTAGATAATCAAGCTAAGGCACTTAATAATATATTAAACTTTTTTTGTTTATATCCTAATAAAATAGAAGTGGAGAGTTATTTGCCTTTAGTTTCTAATAAATTAAAAATATCTGAAAAATTAATTATTGAAGAATATAATAAAATAAGGGGGAAAAATAAATATTTTAATAAGCGTTTATTGAAAGAAGTAGCTACTAAAATTGATAAACAAGAAAAGGAAGAAAAGAAAATAATTCGTATTTTCCTTGAAAACGAACATTTAAGAGGTAAAATTTGTGAATATCTAAAGACGAGTAATTTTCTTTCAAAAAATACGAGATCCTTATGGGAATATATATATGTAATTTATGTAAAAAATAGAAAATTTTTATCTGATTCACAGATGTTTTTGGATCTTGATAAAAACTTTAATTCTTTATTTTCAGAAATTTTAACGAGTACGAGTTTAGATGATTGCAAGCAAGATTTAAAAAATTTTATTGATGATTTTTTTCTCAGAAGATATTTATTTAATTTAGAAAATAGGATAAATATGCATATAATAGAAGCTGAATTATTAGAAAAACAAGGTAACGAACAGTATATTGAAAAATTTAGGATTGCGGCTAAACTAAGCGAGGAAAAAGAATTATTGAAAAATAAAAAGATTGTTTTATTGAACGGAGGAGACAATGAAAGAGAATGAAAAAAGAAATAATAAATATAACTACTTACTAAAAAAATTAATAGATATAGCCGCTCAAAAAAATAATCAGGTTAGTTTTGATGATATTAATAATGTAATTCCCGATGAATTTTTACCTGAAGATATGGATGCTTTACTTAATGAGTTGAAAAATATGGGAAAAGAAGTTACTAATGGATTGTCCGATGATTCTTTGATTGAAAAAATCGATAAAGTTTTGGTAAATGAAAATCAACTTAAAATAGATAATGTAGATTTAAGTATTCTTCAGGTAACAAATATTGATGATCCTGTAAGAATGTATTTAAAAGAGATAGGAAAAGTTTCTTTATTAAAAGCTGATGAAGAAATATCTTTAGCAATGAGAATTCAAGAAGGCGACGAAAAAGCAAAAAACGAATTAGCTGAAGCAAATCTAAGGTTAGTAGTAAGTATCGCTAAAAGATATGTAGGTCGCGGTATGCTTTTTTTAGATTTAATTCAGGAAGGTAACCTTGGCTTAATAAAAGCTGTGGAAAAATTCGACTATAAAAAAGGATATAAATTTAGTACATATGCTACCTGGTGGATTAGGCAGGCTATTACAAGAGCAATCGCCGATCAAGCGCGTACAATAAGGATACCTGTACATATGGTTGAAACGATAAATAAGTTTATGCGTATTTCAAGGCATTTATTGCAAAGTTTCGGTAGAGATCCAAATGTAGAAGAAATAGCTAAGGAAATGGGTATTAGCGAAGATAAAATTCGAGAAATTATGAAAATAGCTCAAGAACCTGTTTCATTAGAGACTCCTATTGGAGAAGAAGAAGATTCTCATTTGGGAGATTTTATTGAAGACCATGAAGCAATAGCACCTAATGAAGAAGCTTCCTTCGTGTTAATGAAAGAGCAATTAGAAGAAGTATTAGAAACTTTAACAGAAAGAGAAAAAAAAGTTTTACAGTTAAGATTTGGTTTAAGGGATGGTAAATCTAGAACATTGGAGGATGTGGGTAAATATTTTGGTGTAACAAGGGAACGCATTAGGCAAATTGAAGCTAAAGCTTTGAGAAAATTAAGGCATCCCACTAGAAGTAAAAAACTAAGAGATTTTTTAGATTAATTATTGACTATATATGCTGAAATGTATATAATAAATTTTGTGTTAGGCGAATGGGCCTATAGCTCAGCGGTAGAGCAACCGGCTCATAACCGGTTGGCCCCTGGTTCGATTCCAGGTAGGCCCACCATAAAAAATAAGGAAAGCGAGAGCTTTCCTTTTCTACTTTTATCAGTAAATTATAATTTTATTAATTAATTATAATATAAATTTAGAAAATAAATATAGTTACCTTTAAAACGCAAATTACAGTATATAACATTTTACAGTATATAACATTTTTTAAAGTGCTATATATAGTTTACATGTAGAAATTTTGTTTGAAATATGTTTTTAGAGTTGTTTATATATTTTCTTTTTATTAATATATATCTGATATAAAAGTAGTAAATTAAGTGTTGCATATTAAAAAAATCCCGTTAGAAGCCATTTCAAATGTTTGCGTTACGATAAAATATTTACACCATATAAGTCAATAAAATAAGTAAATTTTTTAGTAGTAAGAAATGATAGATTTTGTGAAATTATTTGTTTATTGAACAAAAGTATAACCCTCAAATGATTTTATTAAAAATTTGGTTATTAAATTGAGAAGAAAGGCGGAAAATATGTAATATTTATTGAGGTGAAATAATAAGTTAGGCAATAAGGAAAATAATTTATAAAGCATTGATAAAGTATTTTGTGTACGTTTTGCTTTCAATTTGCAAGCAATATGAAAGCATAGTAAATTTTATATTAATAGTAAAATATTTGCAATTGGGAAATAAAATATGAAAGCAAAAGCAGGTAAAATATAAATGTTTTCGCATATAAAAAAACGAGATGGCAGAATTGTAGAATTTAATATAAATAAAATAAGTAGAGCCATTTTTGCTGCAGCCGAATATATAGGAGGAGAAAATAAACAACAAGCAATTGAGCTTACTGGCGTGGTTCTGGATTATTTAAAAACTACCATATATAGTGGAAAAATTTTTTCTGTTGAGCAGATACAGGATGCAGTAGAAAAAATACTTATAGATACTGGACATGCCAAAACTGCTAAAGCTTATATATTATATCGAAACCGTAGAAATCGTATTCGAGAATGTAAATCTGATTTGATGGACGCTGTTTCAGAAATTTTAATTGAAACAAGTAAAGAAAATGCTAATATTTCGAATTCTCCTTCAGCTAAAATGCTGCAAATAGCATCAGTTGCATCAAAAGCTTATTATTTACATAGGTTGATACCTGAAGAAATGGCAAACGCACATATTAATGGAGATATACATATTCATGATTTAGACTTTTATGCTAAAACCCTTACATGTATTCAAATACCTTTAGGAAAACTTTTACGATTAGGTTTTGATACAGGGCATGGTTATATTCGTTCGCCTAAAAGGCCAGCTTCGGCAACAGCGTTAGCAGCAATAATACTGCAAAGTTCTCAAAACGATATGCATGGAGGACAGTCTTTTGCTTTTTTTGATCGCGATATGGCTCCTTTTATGTTTAATGCTAATGAAAATGAAATTTATCAAGCTATGGAAGCTTTAATTTATAATTTAAATAGTATGCATAGTAGGGCAGGTGCTCAAGTTCCATTCTCCAGTTTAAATTTAGGATGTGAAACGTCTTTTGCGGCCAGAGCTGTAACAAAAGGCATTCTTTTGGCCTATGAAAAAGGATTAGGACATGGAGAAAGTCCTATTTTCCCTAACATTATTTTTAGAATTAAAGAAGGTATAAACTTTAATAAGTCAGATCCTAATTATGATTTATTTCGGTTAGCTATCAGAGTTGCATCCCGTAGACTTAATCCTACATTTAGTTTTATGGACTCTTCTTTTAATTCTGCTTATGGAACAGATATAGCATACATGGGTTGTCGTACACGCGTAATTTCCAATATAAACGGATTAGAACAAACAGACGGTAGGGGAAATTTAAGTTTTACTACTGTAAATTTACCTAGAATTGCACTTAAAGCCAAAGGGAATATAGATATATTTTTCAAACTACTTGATGAAATATTGAATCTTACAGCCAGGCAATTATTTCATAGATATAATATACAGGCTAAATTAAAAGTTAAAGATATGCCTTTTTTAATGGGACAAAAGTTATATTTAGGGTCGGAAAATTTAAAAGTAGATAGTTATATACAAAATGCCATAAAAAATGGTTCTTTGTCAATAGGATTTATAGGGTTAGCAGAAACTTTAATTGGTTTGGAAGGAAAACACCATGGAGAAGATGAAGACGCTCATAAATTAGGACAAAAAATTTTATCTTATATGCGTAAAAAAACAGACGAATACACAAATTATTATAAGTTGAACTATACTCTTCTTGCTACTCCAGCCGAAGGATTAGCAGGTAGATTTGTTAAGATTGATAAAGAAAAATTTGGTATAATAGACAAAATTACTGATAAAGATTATTATACAAATTCCTTTCATATTCCTGTAAAATACAACATAAGTGCTTTCGAAAAAATAAAGATTGAAGGAGCGTTCCATAAATATACGAATGCTGGACATATAAGTTATGTAGAGCTTGTATCTTCACCGATTAATAATTATGAAGCGGTAGAAGATTTATTAAAGCATATGAAAAATTGCGATATAGGTTATGCAGGAATAAATTTCCCGGTTGATTTTTGCGTAAATTGCAAATACTTTGGGCTAATCCAAGATAATGGTTGTCCTATATGTTGTGTCCCTTTAAAAAGTACTATTAAAATAAAGAATAAATAATAAAGATATAATTTATGTGGGGAAGTATGTTTATTAGAGTATCAGGAATTGTTAATGAAAGTGTAGTTGATGGACCAGGATTAAGATTGGTTATTTTTTTTCAAGGTTGTTTACATAATTGTCCGAATTGTCATAATCCGGATACACATAGTTTATTAGGTGGACAGGAATTTCAAGAAAAAGAACTTATAAATATAATTGATAAAGCTAGATTAATACGTGGAGTAACTTTTTCGGGAGGAGAACCTTTTTTACAAGCGTATAAGTTGCTTAATTTAGCATCTTATATTAAAAACAATAAGAAATATAATTTATTAATTTATACAGGTTATTGTTATGAACAATTATTGAAATTAGGAGAAAAGGATATTTCTATATTAAAATTATTACAATTTACGGATTGGATTATAGATGGGAAATACATAAAAAGTGAACGCGATTTACAATTAGCTTATAGAGGATCTCGCAATCAAAAAATTATCGATGTGCAAGAAAGCTTATTAAAAAGAAAGATAATAAACGCTGATTTTTCATTGAAAATTTAATTTTTGATTTTTAAGTTATGCAATGTAGAAAAGTATGGGTTAATTGTTGGTTAGACAAATTATATTTATTAAATAAATATAATTTAAAGAATGCATTATCCACTTATTTAGGTTTTTTAAACAAAAATAGATTAGATAACTAGAATATGGGATTTAACATAGGGAATAAGGAACAAATTATTGTTGATAAGCATAAAAAACTGTTAAAATAAATGAATAACTATAAAAATATAGGCCTACATAATAAAAATATATAAAAAGAAGATATATGTATTTATTATAATAATGAAATATTTTTTGCAGAAAAGAGTAAAAAGATACAGGCCACTTTTTAATAATTATTTTTTTAAAAAATAAAATTTTTCTAAAAGGTTGTTAAAATAATTATGTTAAAACAAAGGATAGAGAATATTTATTTACAAATAGAAAAAGCTTATAATAATCGAAAAATTGATAATGGAAACGTACAATTAGTTGCTGTAAGTAAAAATTATTCAACATCTTCTATTATTGAAGCGATGAATCTTGGTGTAAATATTTTTGGTGAAAGCAAAGTTCAGGAAGCAATTTTAAAAAAAGAAAAGAATAATTTAACTACGCAATGGCATTTAATAGGACATTTGCAAACAAATAAAGTTAAACAGGCTATACAAATTTTTAGATGCATACAATCTGTAGACAGCGATTATTTAGCTTTAAAATTAAATAGAGAAGCTGAAAAGATAAACAAACTTCAGGAAGTACTGATTCAAATAAATATTGGAAACGAAAAACAAAAATATGGTATAGATAAAGAAAAAAGCGAAAATTTAATTGAAAAAATCCTACTTTTAAAGTATGTAAAACTAAAAGGATTAATGGCAATAGCACCTTATACAAAAAATCCTGAAGAAATAAGACGGTGTTTTAGCGATATGAATAGCTTATTTCAAAAATTTAAAAATATTTATGGAAATAATAATATTACTTATCTTTCAATGGGTATGTCCTCCGATTTCCAAATAGCTATTGAAGAAGGATCGAACATGGTAAGGATAGGTAGTAATATTTTTGGCGCTAGATTCTAGGAGGTATATACAAATGTTTAAAAAAATATGGAAAATACTGGGATTAGAAGATATTGAAGAAGAAAATGAAAAGGGAAAAGATACTTCATTACCTTATTTATTCAATCGTTTGGATGACAAGAAAAACATTGATAAATCTAGAAATGTAAAAAATTTAGAAGAAAATTATGTGTATGGCACAAAAAAAGAAAAATTCCAAGAATATATCGCTAAGTTAGATATAGATTTAGTTGTTATTCAACCTGAAAAATTTGAAGACGCGCAAAAAGCTGCAGATTGTATAAAAAAAAATCAACAGGTAATTATTGATTGTTCTGAAACTTCCAAAGATATATCTAGACGTATATTAGATTTCATGAGTGGGGCTGTTTATACTATTGGAGGAACAGGAAAAAAAGTAAGTGCAACTACTTTTATTTTTGTACCTGAAAATACTGATATTAAAACAAGTAAAGAATGGGAATAGATTTATAAAGGCAACTAGATAAAATATTTTACGCTATTATGAAGTAATAAAAAAATATATTATAATATAATAACATAATTATGCAATTTAGTTGAAACTGTTTTTTAAAAAATATAATATAAGCGAATTTTTTAATTCTTAATTTTTCATTATTGCGCAAATTATTTCTGTATAATATAAAAATATTGATTTATACGCTAATAGTAAATTTATTAGAACTAAACATATAAAGGTAAGTTTTTTAGTTTATGATAATGTTACAAATAAAAGAATATGATAGATATGTTACACTCAAAATAAAATTACAGCCTAATTCGAAGAAAAATGCTATTTGTGGTTTGTATGGCAATGCTCTAAAAATAAGTTTGTCATCATTACCTGTAAATGGAAAAGCCAATAAATCTTGTTGTGAGTTTTTATCTGAGTTGCTTAAAATACATAAAAAATTTGTAAGTATAATAAAAGGTAAAATAAGTAGAAATAAGTTGGTGAAAATTGAAGGAATAACTAAAAACCAAATAATGAAAATAATAAAGTTTTATTTAAATAGTATTAATTGAAAATAATTTTTAAGTTAAGTATTGAGTAATAGAACAAATAGAACAAAAGATAGTATTTTCATTGTTATTAATATTTTATTGGTGAATTTAGTATTTAAAGAATATGGATATGAAAATCGTAGTCGTTAAAAGAAAAATTCCGAAATGATTATATTATAAGAAAATATATAATTATTTCATTTTAAAAAAAGTATATGTGTGCTTAAAAAGTAATTAATCTTAGGATTAACAATGTATAATTTTATACAATCATTGGTAAAAATAAGTCCGGTAAAAGTATTTTACAGACGAAAAATAATTCATATATAGCTAAGAAAAAATATAAATAACCGATAATTATTTGACAAGTAAAATAACGATACCAAATGATCTTAAAGCAGAGAACACTTCGTGTAGTGTTGTTGAATAAAGTAAGATTGATTACCTTAAAATCAAAAGTTAGAGTAAAATAAATTATTAAAAATGGTTGAATTTAAAGATCATAATTACTCGTTATTTGGAGGATATAATTGTTTCTGTTATTAATGGTAATTATGATCTTTAAATAAACTTTATATTTATAAAAGACTAATTATTTGTGGAAGAAAAATATTTTCTTTATATTAATGTTTCAGTTATTCATAAAAAATTAAAAAAATTGGAAATTTTTAATGGATAAATATAAAGGAGTATTAGTAGCGTCTTTTTAATTTATATTAGTGGAATAAAAAGAAGTTGAATTTTTCACAGTTTAGAGATAAAGAGTAAAGATAGAAATAGATAATTTTTCAGAAATATTTTTAATTAGGCAAGAACAGTTGATGGAAAATAATTGTTCTATAAGAAATTATTTCGATGTTTGTGCTGAAATGCTCATTAGAAAATTGTTTCCAATAACTTTCAGCTTAAAAATCTTCTGGGGATAATTTATTTATAAATGGTAGTGTTTTTGCTAGGGATCTAAGTAATTTCATAATTATACAATGTAGATCAAGGTAGATCAAGTTATGATTTAATTACCTTTAGAATATTAATTATAGAATATTTTAGAGGGAAATATCATTCATAATAATAATAATCTATATCGATATGATCCTGATAATTTACTGTATATAGAATATTAATAGCTTCATACTCATATGCGGTAGCTTTTACTGTACAACATAAATTTTTATTATTAGATGGAATACTCGAATTTAAAGTATAAACAGGTTTATAAAAAAATAAACTTAACTTTTTTTCATAAAAAGATTAGAGTATTTTTACTTCAGTTATAAGATATTTTATGGTTGTTTATTGGTAGTTATTTAAAAGAAAAGATACAATAAAATAATTTTTATTGTTGCCGTTTTTTAAAGACGTGATATTATTAAAATTGTTATTAAATATGTTAAATACATCTGTTTGTAGAACTTAAGCGAGAATTCATTAAAAAATAGCTAACAAAAGAAAAGAGAAATAATATGAAGGATTTACCTATAGGAGTATTAGATTCAGGAATAGGGGGATTTAATATATTAAATCAACTAATAAAATTTATGCCAAATGAGGATTATATTTATTTTGGGGATAGTGCAAGATGTCCATTTGGGTCGCGTCCAGAAAACGAATTAAGAAAAATAGGTTGTGAAATTGCAGACTTTTTACTTTCTAAGAACTGCAAGCTAATAGTTTTAGCTTGTAATACTTTAACTATTAACACTTTAAATTGCTTGAGAACAAAATTTTCGCAAGTGGGAATAATTGGAGTAAATAATGGAGTAAAGCAGGCAGTTGATTTGACCAAAAACAAAAAAATAGGTATTCTAAGCACACAAGCAACTATAATGGGTGAGTATCATGAAAAGGAAATAAAAAAAGCAGATAACTCTATAAGTGTTTTTTCACAGGCATGCCCTGGATGGGCTGATTCAATTGATAAAAATAAAATAATGGATACAAACTTTAAAAAATTGCTTACAAAATATACAAACCCATTAATTAAAGCGCAAGTAGATACGATCATTTTAGCTTGTACGCACTACTCTTTTATAAGAGAAAGCTTAAAAAATTTTTTTAATACTAAAGTTTGGTTTGTTGATCCATCAATAGATACAGCGAATGATGTTTTTAAAAGTTTAGCTCAAAAAAAAATATTAAGCTATAAGAGGAGCTATGGTAAAACAAAGTTATATTTTAGCGGTAATTTAAATATAGTACGGAAAATTGCAAATAAGTATTTGAATACAAAGTTTATGATACAAAAGAAAGTTTTTAAGGAGTAGAGTATATATGATAGCAATGCAAATTACAATTTTAATATTTATATTCATTTGTTTGTGTTGGTATTTATTTGTTAAAATACAAGGTGAGGCTAAATTTATATTCCTTATAAAAAAAAGAACTCCTTTAGAAGTCGTGCGAGAAAACGATAATGATATCGAAATGACTTGTTCGGTGCCATTTTATAATGGAGGTAAGCAATTTGGATCTCTTATAGATGTTTTTCCAAGACATTATTTACCTAATGAACAATGTAATAAATTAGTAATAGATACAAATTTGTATCGAGTAAATGACCCTAGAAATGATAATTACTGGTGCGCTAGTGTTTTTTATGTCGGAGAAGGAGATGATATTATAATTAATTTAAAATTTATTTCTAAACAAGAAAACATAGTGACAGTTTTAAGTCAAGTGCCCGATTTACCTATCGATATTTATTATCAAGCTGTTTCTAGAAAAGATTATTATATACATAAAGAGCGTATTGTATTTACTACCGAAGAAATTAACAGCGCATTAACTAAAGCTTTACTGAAATAAGAGGATGGACATGAATAGAATAAAGATTATTGCAATAGATACAAGGATATTTACTTCTAAAGATGATATTGTTGAAATTGTGGCATTTTACACTGAAGAGAAAGTAGGAAAAGATGATGTTATTTGTATTGCTGAAAGCGTAGTAGCAATTACTCAAGGTAAAATATTAAGGTATGAAGAAATGAAAATATATTGGCTAGCTCGTTTATTGAACAGGTTTATTGGGAAAGAAGGAAGTTTGTCAACTATTTATGGTATGCAAGCTTGTATTAATGCTGCAGGAAAATGGAGAGTATTATTTGCTATGATAGCAGGAGCGATAGCGAAACTATTCGGGCAAAAAGGAGTATTTTATAAACTAGCAGGTATACAAGCAAGCTTAATTGATGATGTTACGGGTACTTGTCCTCCTTTTGATAAATACATTGTTTATGGACCTAATCATCCTGAAAAAGAGATTAAGAAAATAAAAGAGAAAGTGAACTGTTTTGGCGTTTGTATAGCCGATGTAAATGATTTAAAAAGATCTTTGATTGTTGCAGCAACTAAAAAAATAAAAAAAAATTTATTAGCCGATATTTTGATAAATAATCCTTTTGGTAATACAAATGAGAAAAGGCCTATATGTATTATAAAGAATTTTAGGCAGGTTATGGAAGGTATAAACGTTGAGAATTGACGGAAGACAAAATACGCACAAAAGACAGATAAAATTTCTACGCAATTATTTAAAACATGCTGAAGGGTCGGTTTTGGTAGAATTTGGAGATACAAAAGTTATTTGCTCTGCTACTATTGAAGATAGAGTTCCTCAATGGTTAAAAGGACAAGGGCAAGGATGGGTTACCGCAGAATATGCACTTTTGCCTCGTTCTACGAAAATGAGAGTGCAAAGGGAAGCAAGTAAAGGAAAAATAACAGGACGTACACATGAGATACAGCGACTTATAGGGCGTTCATTACGTAGTATTATGAATCTTAATATTTTTGGCGAAAAAACTGTTTGGATAGATTGCGATGTTATTCAAGCTGATGGTGGAACCCGTACAGCAGCAATAACAGGCGCGTATATTGCTCTCGTTGATGCCATGAATAATTTATATAAAAACTCAGATAAATCTTTTTTCCCCATTATAGATTTTTTGGCTGCTATTTCAGTTGGCATCGTTAATGGAGAATTATATGTTGATTTATGTTATGAGGAAGATAGTAAAGCAGTAGTAGATATGAACCTCATTATGACTGGGAAAGGAGATTTTGTAGAAGTTCAAGGCACAGGCGAAAATGGAACATTTACTTATAATCAATTGCAAGAAATGTTGCAAGTCGGAGCAAAAGCCATTAGTGAAATTATAGAAATACAAAAAAAAGTACTGGGAGAAGCTGCTTGGCAAGTTGGAGCTTGTTTTTAAAATTTTCTTATAAAATATTTCAAATTTAAAAGCTGAATATTACTTTGAAAAAATAGGTAATCCTTGTTTAGCGGATGATAGCAAATTAGAAGTGGATGCTTTGAATGGCACTCTTGGGATTTTTTTGACCACATTGCCGGAACTGATCAGAAATTGTTATTGATGATGAAAAATTTCCCTGATATTAAAAGAACTGCTCGTTATCGATGTGTTACCATTATTGCGTGGGATAACATTGGTAAATTGTTCTGGTTACTGAAGGCTGTTGCGAAGGTTTAATTTTAAGTGAAAGACTGGGCAGCGCTGGATTTGGATATGATTTAATATTTTTTATTCCTGAATTAGGTAAAACAATGTCCCAATTAACGCTAAAAGAAAAAATGAGATAAGCCATAGAAGTAAGGCTTCAAGTAAGTTGTTTGATTTATTGTTATATAAATCAAACTAGGTATTGTAGCAGCTATTTGTGATAATAAACTTGTATTTAAAAACAAATAAATTAGGAAATCAGACTACATACTGGATGTTATATAAAAATATAATTGGAATAAATGTTAAATTTAACTTTTTTTAAGGAAGTTTGTATTTTGAGTAGAGAAAAATTTTTAAAAGGAGCAACAATTTTAACTGGTGCGGGTTTATTGGTTAAACTTATAGGAGCTTTCGGTAAAATAATTTTAGCACGTGTAATAGGCGCAGAAGGTATGGGTGTGTTTACTATAGCATATGCTATCTATTTGGTTGCGATATCAATATCGACTGCAGGCATACCTTCTGCGATAGCTATTCTTATTGCCGAAAAACTCGCACAAGGAGATAGTTTAGAGGCGCAACGCGTTTTTAATATTTCTTTTAAAGTTTTATTTATTTTGGGGTCATTATTAAGTTTTGTGATGTATTATTATGCAAAATTTGCAATAACTCTTGGAATTATTCAAGATCCTAGAACCTATTATGCTATAGTTATTTTATCACCTGCAATAATTTTTGTTACAATTGAAGCGGTTCTTAGAGGATATTTTCAAGGGTTCCAAGAAATGATACCAAATGCTATTTCGCAGATCGGAGAACAAATATTTCGAGTATTATCAATGCTTGGAGCGGCATATCTAGGAATGCATATATATAAAAGTGTAGAGTTAGGTGCGGCAGGGGCAAATTTTGGAGCATTACCAGGTGCGGTTGTAGGTACTATTATACTAATATTTTATTATTTTATTAAGAGTAAAAAATTAGGTATTTTGAAAATTAATAGTAAAAAAGAGAAGACATTTAAAGTAATAAAAAGAATAGGGGCTTTAGCTGTTCCTGTTGCTTTGTCAAGTTTAATGTTACCTATGGTAGCTCAGCTTGATTCTCTCATTGTTCCATTTAGATTGAGATGCGCAGGATTTACAGTAAGAGAATCCACAAAACTTTTTGGTTATTTAATAGGAATGGCAATGCCTGTTATTGCCGGGGTGTCTATATTAACCTATTCTTTATCTGCAAGTTTAGTGCCTGCACTTTCCGAGTCACGAATCCTTGGAAAGGTTAAGGATATTAAGGAGAAAACTGCCTTAGCTTATAATATTTCAAATATAATTACTATACCTTCATTTTTCGGTTTATGGTTATTGGCCACCCCTATAAGTATTATTTTATATAAAGATGTAGGAGCAAGTTGGTCAATAGCTATTACGTCTATAGGGATATTTCTACTTGGCATTCAACAAGTATCTACCGCTGCTTTGCAAGGTATGGGAAAAACTTTAATACCTTTCATAAATATGATAATTTCAGCCGTAATAAAAATAATAATAACTTGGATATTTACCGCTATGCCAAAAATAGGAATAAAAGGCGCTGCATGGGCAACAAATATTGATATAGGGTTAGCTGCTGTATTAAACGTTTTTTTTGTATATAAATATATTGGATTTGCCATTGATATTAAGAAAACTGCAAAAATAACTGGAACTTCTATTATTATGGGCATAAGCACGCTGACTATTTATAACGTATTATATTATTTAACAGGCAAACTAGTTCCTTCTTGTTTAATAGCAATAAGTATAGGTATTTTTATTTATATCCCAGCTATATTATTTATCGGCGTATTTTCAGAAAAAGAGATTGAATGCTTCCCTACAATAGGAAGTATTTTAATAAGAAAACTTAGTAAATATAAATTAATAAAAAATAAAATTTTTTAATCGTTTAGATGTTTATCTCTCATTTAAAATATATAAATGTTGCCAATTAACTCTTTCTAAATTTTTATAAAAATAATATAGCTTATCTTGTTTTCAAGGTATACTTAATAAGTTAGAATAGTTATTCGTTAGTTTCACTTATAATTTGTTATATATAGGAAATATAAAATGAGTACTAAAAAGAACGGTAAATTGTTGAGTAAAAAATTAGTGAAAGCAATTTTCCCCAAGGAAAATAAAGATACTTATAAATATAATCGAGGTAGCATTGTAATATGGGCGGGAAGTTCTAATAGTAGTGGAGCTGCAGCATTATGTGCAAATGCAGCTTTATATTCAGGGGCAGGGTATGTGAAATTATTAACAAGTATTGATATACTTCCACAGTTATCCACTTTGTGTCCTGAAGTAGTAATAAAAGGATTAAAAACTTTTAAAAATAAAATATTATCTTCTGAAGTTAAAATCATGCTCCAGGCTGAAAAAAAAGCAAAAAGTTTTGCGATAGGTCCAGGTATAGAATGCAATATATCCAATCTATTTATCTTAGAAAAATTATTGAATGTTCTCTATGTCCCTATAGTTTTGGATGCAGATGCTATTGTACTTATCGGTAATAGGCCGAATTTGTTGAGAACAACGAAAAAAACGGTGATAATAACTCCGCATAATGGAGAATTGGCATGTTTTTTAAATTGTTCGGTAAAAGAAATTGAAGCTGACAGGATAGGAAAAGCTGTTTTTACCGCGAAAAAATTTAATTGTATTGTCGTTTTAAAAGGCGCGAATACTATTATCAGTACGCCAAAAAGTGAAGTTTTTGTAAATAATTATTCTAATGCTAAAAATGCTACTTTAGGAGCTGGGGACATATTAACGGGAATAATAGGGGCAATGCTATCTAAAGGAGTACTTCCTGAAGATGCCGCTAAAATTGGCGTATTTTTACACTCTCAAGCTGCTTTGCAAGCGTCAAAAATAGGGAAATATAATATTATAGCGTCAGATATTATCAAATGTTTGCCAAAAATATTTATGAAAATGGAATATGGAAATGGAAATTGAAAAATAGATGCAAAGTATTTACGAAAATTGGTAAACAATGAGCAATTAATTTTATTGGTTATTTAGATAGCAATACAATCATAGATAGAAGTAAAAATTTATTAGGCAAATAAGCATAAAGGGAAAAAATAGTGCATATTTTAGTTACAAATGATGATGGTATAACGGCAAAAGGAATACGTATTTTAGCAAAAGAACTGGCTAATATTGGTCGAGTAACGGTTGTTGCTCCTGATAGGGAAAGAAGTGCCCAAAGCCAAGCTTTAACTTTGAATAAGCCTATAATCGTTAATAATTTTGATATGAAAACAAATAATGTAAAAGCATGGCAAACTAGTGGCACTCCTTCAGATTGTATAATTTGGGGTCTTGTAGAACTATTAAAAAATGATAAACCCAATATCGTTGCTGCAGGAATAAATCACGGCACTAACCTTGGAATAAATGTAATGTATTCGGGTACAGTTGGAGCGGCTATTGAAGGTTTAAATTTTGGATTACCAGCGTTAGCTATTTCAATGGATATAAATGGTGGAAAGGAAGCTGATTTTTCTATAGCGGCAAAATATGCGTCTAAATTATTATTTAAATTATTAGAAGAAAAAAAACCATTGCTATTAAATATAAATGTCCCTAATAAAAATATTATTAATGGTATCAGTATAACCACTATTGGAGAAAATAGATTTAAAAATACATTTGAAAGAAGGATAGATCCTAGAGGAAGAATATATTATTGGATGGGGGGTATAGATATAAATGATTCGGAACGGCCTAAAAGTGATGTAGAAGCTTTAAGAGCAGGAAAAATTTCAATAACTCCTTTGCAGTTTGATTTTAATGATTATCAAACAATGAAAAAAATTAGCAGCTGGGAAATTAATTAAAATAGGTTATAAAATTTAAAATTGCAAATTTTGATAGAATACATAATATAAGTTTAAATATTTTTAATATAGGGAGAAATAAGGGTTTAATTATTGTAGAAGAGTTCGATAAAAACTGATCCAAACTGATCCAAGTTAAATTTAATAAAAATAGAAATATAGTAAGCATAAAAACTGGGGAAGGATTTTTCATAGAATTATTTTTTAAAATATTTGTATAACTCGGAGTTAAAATGCTTTTATTAAAGGACGGATTTTTAGTTCATCATAATGGAAAAATTGAAAAAGGTTCGATACTTATTGAAGGGAAAAAAATAAGAAAAGTAGGATTATTTTCTGTTACAACTGATAAGTTTAAAGTAGAAACAATTGATTGCTCAAATAAAATTGTAATGCCAGGTTTTATTAATGCTCATTGCCATGCTCCAATGAGTATATTACGTGGATATGCAGATGATATGTCATTAGAAAAATGGCTTAATGATAAAATTTCTCCAGCAGAAAACCTTTTTGATGGAGAAGTTGTTTATTGGGGAACACTGTTAGCAATAGCAGAAATGATAAGAGGGGGAGTTACTTCTTTTGCTGATATGTATTTTTATATCGATGAAATGAGTAAAGCTGTGAATGATAGTGGTATAAGAGCTGTATTATCAAGAGGAATAGCTATGTCTAACTCATCTGCAAATATTTTTTACTCTAAATTGCAAGAAGGCGAAAATATGTTTCATAATTATAATAACGCTTTTGATAATCGTCTAACTATTATGTTAGCAGCTCATTCTCCATATAATTGTCCACCTAAATATCTTAAAATCATTAAAGAACGCGCCATTAACTTAGGAATACGCACACAAATACATTTATCTGAATCAACTTATGAAGTAGAACAATCTTATAAATTATATGGGAAATCACCTGTAAGGGTAGCGTATGAAAGTAGTTTTTTTGATTCTGGAACTTTAGCTTCACATTGCATACATGTTAACGACGAAGACATATATTTATTAGCAGCAAATAAAGTAATTGTAGCGCATAATCCTAGTTCTAACATGATTTTAGGCAATGGAATTGCACCTGTGTATAAAATGCTTAATACAGGCATAGAGGTAGCTATAGGAACAGATGGAGCTGCAAGTAATAATAAATTAGATATGCTTGCAGAAACAAGATTGACAGCTTTATTGCAAAAAGGGAAAATAGGAAATGCAACGGCTTTAAAAGCTAAACAAGTATTACAAATGGCAACAAATTACGGGGCTAAAGCATTAGGTTTAGGAAATAATATAGGACAAATTAAAAGAGAGTATTATGCAGATTTGATAATTTTAGATTTGTATAAGCCACATTGGTATCCGCGTAGAAATCTTGTTTCGCAACTTATTTATGCTGCGGATAGAAGTGATATTGAAACAGTTATTATTAATGGCAAAATAGTTATGAAAAATAAAAAGTTATTAAAAATTGACGAAGAAAAACTATATTTTAATATAGAACGTATAAAAAATAAAAATTTTTATGGTTAAACAATATTATTTATGATAAATTTAAGAAGACACGTTATGATTAAAGAGATATCTGTAGGAATATCGTCAAAATGTGTATATTTAGGTCGTGAAGATGTAGAAAAATTATTTAAAATCAGAACTAATGTAACCTATTTTTTTGAGTTTTATTATAACAATGATAAAATAAGTATTATGACGAAAAAGGAAATACTTAGCGAATTAAGAGATTTAGTTCAGACAAGGAAACAAACTTGGATAAAAATATCTCCATAGTAGGAATTTAAAAAATTCGTAGCTTATAAATTCGCTAAACCCACAGGTGAGGTGTTTTCAAAGGGCTTATTACAATAATAAATAAATAGTAGCGTTCGTTGTATTGGGAAGATAGGACTAATTTTTGATAATACGCCAGTTAGCATTAATAAGTAGTGAAGGGCATACGTGTATTGCAGGACATTATAATCAGCTGTAAAGCCTGCATTTTTATTAAAAATATTTTGGATGTATAAATTTTAATGTTAGATAAAAATCAATTAATTATTAATATTGAAAGATTCGCGCAAAATGAAACTATAGAATTAACAAAAGAATTAATAAAATGTGGTGTGAAGCTTGTTTTAAAAAAAAACACTGAAAAAATTACTATCTGCATTTATAAAGGGAAAAAGGGAATTTCAAAAGTTTTAAGCGGTAAAAGTTCTGAATTTAAAAAACATCTAGAAAACGAATTTTTTCAACCTAAATTATTACAAAATAATTGTAACAAAGATATATTTTTATCAAATGATCTTAAATATTTTGTTGCAGGAGCTGATGAGGCAGGTAAAGGTGATTATTTTGGTTCTTTATGTGTTGCGGCAGTTTTCGGAAATAAAGAAGCTAGTGATAAATTGTTACAATTAGGTATTAGAGATAGTAAAGTTTTGAGCGATAAAAGAATTAAAGAATTAGCTGAAAAAATAAGAAAAAATTTTCAAGGATATTTTGTTGAATTTAGCTTGCTTCCTGAAAAATACAATGAACAATTTATTCTTTTCTCTAAAGAAAGTAAAAATTTAAATGATTTATTAGCTTGGGCACATGGGAAGGTGGCAAATGAGGTGTTGAAAAAAGAAAAAAATATTAAACAATATATTATAGATAAATTTACTGACGATAAGAAAATATCTAGGTGGTTGTGTTTACCCAAAAGTATTAAACAATTTAATCTTGTAAAAGCGGAATATATTCCTTTTGTGGGTGCAGCATCGATTTTAGCAAGAGATGCATTTTTATCTAGTTTAGAGCAACTAGGAAAACAATTTTATTGCATTTTTCCAAAAGGGGCAGGAAAAATAGTAAATGATTTTGCTGAAAAATTGATTACAAAAAACGGGGATGTTATTTTAAGTAAATGTG
The DNA here is from genome assembly GCA_963721525.1 of uncultured Negativicutes bacterium. Lineage (GTDB taxonomy): Bacteria > Bacillota > Negativicutes > JBAXTZ01 > JBAXTZ01 > CAVRJL01. The sequence continues at coordinate 154,990 of CAVRJL010000015.1, read as the reverse complement.
CTAAAGTTCATTTTAAAAATACTTTAAATTTAAAAATGAATTATTTATAATGTAAAAGAGGCAAAAAATGAAAGTATTAATAATTAATTGCGGAAGTTCGTCTTTAAAATATCAAATAATCGATATGCCGTCAGAAAAAGTGTTAGGTAAAGGAATAGTAGAATGTATAGGTTGTCCAGGCGCAGTGATAAAGCAAACAAGTGAGAACGGCGAAACCTATTCTTTTTATGCCGAAATACCTAATCATGCTAAATCCGTAGAACTTATGTTTGATATGATAATTGATAAACAGTATGGAGTACTGTCTTCAATTGAAGAAATTGAAGTTATTGGGCATAGAGTAGTTCACGGAGGAGAATTTTACAGTGATACAGTAATAATTGATGATAAGGTTATCAATTATATTAATGAAGTTTCAGATATAGCTCCTTTACATAACCCTGTCAATTTAAAAGGAGTAAAGGCCTGTATGAAGTTATTGCCTAAAATAAAAAATGCAGCCTGTTTTGATACAGCATTCCATCAAAAAATGCCTCGTGAAAATTATCTTTATGGGTTACCATATGAGTTTTACGAAAAATATAAAATACGTAAATATGGTTTTCATGGTATTTCTCATAAATATATTTTGTGTCGCTTATCTCAAATTTTAGAAAAAGATCCATATGATCTTAAAGTTATTTCCTGTCATTTAGGAAATGGAGCAAGTATTGCTGCTATAAAAAATGGGCATTCAATTGATACTACTATGGGAATGACCCCTTTAGATGGGTTAATTATGGGGACGCGTTGCGGGAGTCTAGACCCAGGGATTATAACTTATTTAAATAGAAAAACAGGTATGAGTACACATGAAATAGATACCTATTTAAATAATAAATCGGGAATATTAGGCATTTCTGGAATTTCGAGCGATATGAGAGATATAGAAGAAGCGGCAGAAAAAGGTAATAAACGAGCTATACTTGCATTAGATATGTACGTTACTGTAGTAAAAAGTTATATATCGAGTTATTATGGTTTACTAGGAGGAGCTCACGCAGTTGTATTTACTGCAGGTGTGGGAGAAAATATGCATATAGCGAGGAAAAAAATTTGTGAAGGGTTAGAAATTATTGGTATTCAAATAGATAAGGAACGTAATATATGTAGAGGAATAGAAAGAGAAATAGGCAATTCTTGTATGCCAACAAGAATATTTGTTATCCCTACAAACGAAGAACTTATAATCGCACGAGATTCCTATAATTTAGTACGCTATCTGTAACTTTATTCTCTTTAAAATATGTAACTTTTGTGAAAGTTTGAGTAAATAGGGTAATTGCTTAATGAGTTTTTGGTATCATAATGTAAAAGTGTTTAATAATTATAAGTTTGAGTTTTAATTTTTTAATATAAGGAGCAAATAATGGTGCAAAAACAAGAGATTTATTCTGATAAAGACTCTTTAAAGCGTGGTATGAAAGCGCGCCATTTATCAATGATAGCTGTAGGAGGAACAATAGGATCAGGCTTATTTGTAGGTGTAGGAAAAATTTTAAATCAAGCAGGACCGCTAGGCAGTTTAGTAGCTTTTATAGTTGGTGGATTTATTATGTTGTTGGCTTTATTGTCATTAGCAGAGATGGCTGTTGCAATTCCCATATCAGGTTCATTTCAAGCGTATGCTACACGTTTTATTTCTCCGCTTATGGGATCCATTACAGGTTGGTTATATTGGATTAATTGGGGAACAGCTGCAGCAATGTCTTTAACTGCTGCGGCAATGATTATGGCAAATTGGCTTCCCACTATACCCGAATGGATATGGTGTTTAATATTTTTAGGAATTTTAGCTATATCAAATGTTTGTTCTGTTAAAGTTTATGGCGAAACCGAATTTTGGTTTGCTGGTATAAAAGTTTTAGCGATAATAATATTTATATTAATTGGCGGATTTTTAATATTATTTGGACCTAAAGAGCATATTATTGGATTTAAGGCTTTCTATCAGAGTGGATTTTTTCCTGTTGGAGGAATAGCTATTATTTTTGTTATGGTTAATGTTGCAACTTCCTTTCAAGGAGCTGAACTAGTAGGGATAGCCGCTGGAGAATCAGAAAATCCTGAAAAAAATGTACCTAAAGCAATTAAAAGTGTTGGTTTACGTATTTTATTATTTTATGTTTTAGCAATGGTTGTTTTAGCTTGTATTTTACCATGGAAAGAATCAAATACTTCGCAAAGCCCTTTTGCTTTAGTTTTTAAAATTGCAAATATTCCATATGCTTCTGAAATAATGAATTTTGTTGTTTTAACTTCGTGTCTTTCCTCAATAAACTCGGCACTTTACGCTTGTTCGCGTTTATTATGGTCGATGGGAAACGAAAGAGTAGCTCCTAAATTTTTCACTAATACAAATAAGCAGGGAGTACCTTATATCGGAGTATTAGGAACTTTGTTAATTACGGGGTTAGCTTTAACTACAGCATTTATATCTCCAAATAAAGTTTTTCTATGGCTAATGAGTGCAACAGGACTAATAGGTTGTTTAATATGGATAATAATTTCTTGGTGTCAAATTAATTTTCATAGAAAAATTGAAAATTTCGGCAGAAAAATTACTGATTTAAAATTTAGAGATAAGTTTTATCCTTTCACTCCTATATTAGGACTTATACTAAATACTGCTGTTATTATAGGAATGTTTTGTGATCCTACACAAAAGGTAGCTTTTTATACAGTATTAACTTGTTTAGTAATTATTGTTATATATCAATATATTCATAATATATGTAAAAATTCAGTAGTAAAAGAAAACAATATGCTTCCTAATAAAGTTTAGTTAAGTAAGAAACGTTAAAAATAAAAAATACATATTTTTCTTGATTTAGCGGCTTTTGCATAAAGGAATTTTAAATGAACACGAGGTTATTTAATAAAGAAATAGGAGCCATATTTTTGGTAATAGGAACTGAAATTGGAGCAGGGATCTTCGCTTTACCTATTATTATAGCTCATACAGGTATATTTATTGGGTCTGCTATTTTAGTTACAACATGGCTTATTACTCTTTACACTGCATTATTGTTTCTGGATATAATTCTAGCATTACCAGAAAATATTAGTTTCTCAACTATGGGAAAGAAATTTTTGGGTAAAGCAGGGGAAATTTTAATAATCGTATGTTTTTTTTATACTATGATTGTTATATCAATAGCATACATTGCAGCCGCAGGTTCTGTTTTCAGCTCAGTACTAAATTTAAAAAATAATTTATGTGCTATTATTTTTGTTATTTTTTTCTCAGTCTTTATTTTGGCAGGGATTAAATCTGTTGAATATGCAAATAGGTTTTTTTTGATACTGAAGCTTGGATTATTTTCAGCGGCTATTATATTGTTGTTAAGCAAATTTAAATATTCTAATATTATATATAAAAGTAATTTTCTATTCGTTCTTCCTAAATGGCCAGCAATAATGACTACTTTTATTTGGCATAATATTATTCCTACTATCAGATCTTATTTAAACTCAAATAAGAAAGCTTTAAGACGAGTAATTATTATAGGAAGCATACTCCCTTTATTTATTTATATATTATGGATTATAGCAGTAATTTCAAACATTCCTCAAACAGGTAGCAATAGTTTCGAGGTTTTATTCCAAAAAAAATTAAACGCTAATGTAGAGGATTTAATGAATTTAATAGCGTTAAATAACAAAAATATTGCAGTTATAACTTTTATAAAAGTTGTATCTATCCTATCTATTACAACGTCTTTTTTAGGAGCTTCGATATCTCTTTTCCATTTTAATCAGGATTTATTTAAAGTGAGTTGCATAGAAACTAGTAAAAAACTAAAAAGAAATATTATACCTATTGTCGTAACTTTTATTGTCCCTTTACTTATTGTCATTTTTTGTTCTAATATCTTTATATTAGCTTTAAATTTTGCTGGTTTTGGAGCGATAATACTTTTTCTTATAATTCCTGTTATTATTACTTTAAAGATAAAATATTTTTCTTTACCTATTATGCTTAATTGTTCAAGTAATTATTTGTTTTTATTTTTAGTATTATTTTTTTCCTTGAGTGTATTTTTCATACAAATTATATGTTAATTATTATTATCATTAAGGTTAAATATTTTGTTCGTTTGGTATAAAAATTTTTATTTAGTAAAATTTATTGTAATAAAATACATTTTACTATAGATATAGTATCTTAAATTTATAATAATAGGCGAATACACTAGTAAATTGATAATTGAAAGACAATAGAAAGTTTATAATGGAAATTTATCATAATGTTCAGAATGAAACAATAAATAAAAGCGTGGTTGATTACCATATTTTAAAAGGAGGCTAAATTGAAAATATTATCTGCGCAAGAAGCTGCAAAAATAGTTGTTAGAAAAGACACTCTTATGATAGGAGGATTTTTAGGAGTAGGAACACCTGATTTAGTACTTGAGCAAATTGTTAAAATGGGTACTAATGATTTAACAGTAATTACGAATGATACATCCTTTAAGGGGAAAGGAGTTGGGCGTCTCATTGCTGCACAATTAATAAAAAAGCTTTATGTATCACATATAGGAACAAATAAAGATACACAAGAACAATATATAAATAAGCAAATCGAAATTGAATTTATCCCTCAAGGTACATTAGTTGAACGCATAAGAGCGGGCGGAGTGGGATTAGGAGGAATATTAACTCCTACAGGAGTTGGAACAACTGTAGAAAAAGGGAAAAAAACTATTAAATTCGACGGAAAAACATTTCTTCTAGAAACTCCTCTAATAGCTAATTTGTCTTTAATAAAAGCTAAAAGAGCTGATTACAAAGGCAATTTGCAGTATGAGTTTACAGCAAGAAATTTTAACCCAATTATGGCTTTTTCAGGGGATATTGTTATCGCTGAAGTAGAAGAAATTGTACCAACAGGGGGAATTTCTCCTGATACTGTCCATACTTCTAGCGCCTTAATAGATTACATTGTGGTAAGGAGATAAAAAATGGATGAAAAAATATTAATAGCTAAAAGGGTTGCACAAGAAATAGAGGACGGAAATATAGTAAATCTTGGTATAGGATTACCTATGCTTGTGGTAGAATATTTGCCTAAAGGGATAGATGTACTTTTCCACTCCGAAAACGGCTTATTGGGCATCGGACCCGCTCCTTTACCAGGTTTAGAAAATAAATCTTTAACAAATTCAGGAGGTGATTTTACAACTGCTATTCCGGGATCTGCTATTATAGATAGTCTTGATTCTTTTTCAATAGTTCGCGGGGGGCATTTGGATATTACAGTTATTGGCGGATTACAAGTAGATGAAGCTGGGCAAGTAGCTAGTTGGAATATACCAGGTAAAATGATCTTTGGCATGGGAGGAGCTATGGACCTTACAGTAGGAGCTAAAAAAGTAATTGTAGCTATGACACATACAGTTAAAGGTATAGCGAAAATATTAAAAAAATGCACCTTCCCTCTTACTTCGACCAGGAAAATAGATTTAGTAATTACAGACATGGCTGTAATTGAACCTACAGAAGAGGGGCTATTATTAAAAGAAATAGCTCCAAATACTACGGTTGAGGAAGTTGTTAAAGTTACTGAAGCACATTTGATAATTGCAAGCAAAGTACCAAAAATGAACATTTACGAATAAATACTTTTAGCATAATGGAGGTAAAAATGGACAAAATACTTATCAGGTTACGAATGAGTCAAGCTGATGCTCATTATGGTGGAAACCTTGTAGATGGAGCGAAGATATTACAATTATTTGGTGATGTAGCAACAGAACTGTTAATTAGAAAGGATGGAGATGAAGGTTTATTTTGTGCTTATGATAATATTCAATTTCTAGTTCCTGTTTACACCGGAGATTATATTGAGGCAAAAGGAAAAATAACGAATATTGGAAAAACTTCTCGTAAAATGATCTTTGAAGCGCGTAAAGTGGTAGCTCCACGTTCAGACTTATCAGAATCTGCGGCCGATTTTCTAATAGAGCCTATTGTTGTATGTAAAGCTAGTGGAACTTGTGTAGTTCCGAAAAAATGTCAGCGTAGATAATTATTTTCGGAGGTAAAACATGAAAAAGCTTATTATTACGGCAGCATTAACTGGAGCTGAAGTAACAAGGAAAGAACAGCCAAATCTTCCGCTTACGCCTAACGAAATTGCTGAGGCCGCTTATGAATGTTTTCAGGCAGGTGTTTCCATTATTCATGTACATGCTCGTGATAAAAAAGGAAATCCTACACAAAACTATGAAGTGTATAAAGAGATAAAAAAAAGAATTGCTGAAAAATGCAATGTTATTTTCCAACCTTCTACTGGAGGAGCTGTTTGGCATACTTTTGAACAAAGAGTACAGCCGTTATTATTAAATCCGGAAATGTCAACTTTATCTACAGGTACATGTAATTTTGGAGATGACGTTTTTATGAATACACCTGAAAATATAAAGAAATTTGCTAAAGAAATGTTAGATAGAAATATAAAACCTGAAATAGAAGTTTTTGAAGACGGTATGATTGATACTGCTTTGAATTTAGTAAAAAAAGGTTTACTGAAAATGCCTTTACATTTTGATTTTGTACTTGGAGTACCAGGCGCTATGTCTGGCAATGTAGAAAATTTAGTATTTCTAACAAAACATATATCAAGCGATTGTACTTGGACAGTTGCGGGCATAGGACGCTACGAACTCCCTTTAGCCACGTATGCCATAGCGATGGGAGGGCATGTAAGAGTAGGTTTTGAAGATAATGTATATTATAAAAAAGGAGTATTAGCTCAATCAAATGCTCATCTTGTTGCTCGCATAGTACGTATATCAAAAGAAATAGGAAGAGAAGTAGCTACTCCTGATGAGGCGCGTAAAATTTTAGGAATAGGAAGGTAGAAAAAATGAAAAAAGGTTGTAAATATGGAACTCATAGAGTAATAGAACCAATTGGAGTTTTACCTCAGGTAGCAAAAAAAATTGAAAATACAATGGAAATTTATGATAACGAGATACTTATAGATGTAACGACTCTTAATATAGACTCGGCAAGCTTTACACAAATCAAAGATGTGTGCAACAAAAGCGTTAATAAAATGGATCAAATGATTCAAGAAATAATTGCTCAGCATGGTAAAATGCAAAATCCAGTTACTGGTTCTGGAGGAATGTTAATTGGAGTTATTAAAAAAATCGGACCAGAATTTCCTGATAAAAAAATAAAAGTAGGAGATAAGATTGCCACGCTTGTTTCTTTATCTTTAACTCCTTTAAAAGTAAATAAAATAAATAAAGTAAATATCGAAAATGATCAAGTGGACATTGAGGGGCAGGCAATATTATTTGCGAGCGGTATATATGCAAAATTACCTCAAGATATTCCTGAAAAGCTTGCTTTAGCAGTCTTAGACGTAGCTGGTGCTCCTGCACAAACGGCAAAATTAGTAAAAGAAGGCGATACTGTTTGTGTAATAGGAGGAGGCGGCAAATCAGGCATATTATGTTCTTATCAGGCAATGAAAAGCATAGGTAAAACAGGAAAAGTAATTGTTATTGAGTATAATAAATATAACGCGCAACGTTTAATTGATTTACATTTGGCGCATGAAGTAATAACAGCAGATGCGACAAAATCTATAGATATCTATGAAAAAATACAAAAAATTACTGATAATCAGCTTTGCGATATTGTAATAAACAATGTTAATATTCCTGATACTGAAACAAGCTCAGTTTTAATAACTAAAGATAATGGGACGCTTTATTTTTTTTCTATGGCTACATCTTTTACTAAAGCAGCTTTAGGAGCTGAAGGAGTTGGTAAGGATCTTGATATGTTAATCGGTAATGGTTATACAAAAGGACATGCTGACCTTGCTATTAATATTATGCGTGAGTCAAAATCAATTAGAGAACTTTTCGAAAAACTTTATTTATAATATGGAGGATGAAAAGAAAAATGAAAAACTATAAAAAAATTCCTCTTTGGTCAAGTGTTACTGAAAACGATTGGAATGATTGGCATTGGCAAGTTAAAAATCGTATTACAACAGTAGAAAATTTAAAAAAAGTTATTAACCTTACAAGAGAAGAAGAGGAAGGAATAAAAAATTGTCTTAAAACATTAAGAATGGCAATAACTCCTTATTATGCAAGTTTAATGGATGCAAATAATCCAAAATGTCCTATTCGACGTCAAGCAGTTCCGACAGTAAAAGAATTAGAAGGCTCAATGTGGGATATGGATGATCCTTTACATGAAGATACAGACCATCCTGCACCTTGCATAACTCATCGCTATCCAGATAGAATACTTTTTTATATAACAGACCAATGTTCCATGTATTGCCGGCATTGTACACGTCGTAGAAATGTAGGACAGTATGACACAGGCCGGACTAAAGATGATATAGAAAAATCTATTGAATATATACGCAATACTCTCCAAATAAGGGATGTGCTTATATCAGGTGGAGATGCGCTATTACAAAGCGACGATTTTTTGGATTATATTTTTACCGAATTAAGAAAGATTAAGCATGTGGAAATAGTGAGAATAGGAAGTCGTACTCCTGTAGTAATGCCACAAAGAATTACAAACAACTTGATAAAAGTGCTAAAAAAATATCATCCTGTTTGGTTAAATACTCATTTTAATCATCCGAAAGAAATAACTTCTGCTGCCAGAGAAGCATGCTCTAAATTAGCAGATGCAGGTATTCCTTTAGGTAATCAGACGGTATTATTGAGAGGCGTGAATGATAGTGCTTATATAATGATGGAGTTAGTACATGAGCTTACAAAAAATAGAGTTCGTCCTTATTATATATATCAATGCGATATGTCAAAAGGGATAGGTCATTTTAGAACAGCAGTGTCTAAAGGAATAGCAATTATGGAGGCTCTCATAGGACATACATCGGGGTATTGTATACCTAGTTTTGTTGTAGATGCTCCTGGAGGAGGAGGTAAAATAAGGGTAATGCCTCAATATTTGCTTTCACAAAATGCGGGTACTATAGTATTGCGAAACTATGAAGGTGTTATAACAACATATCATGAACCTGAATATATTGATACTGATGTTGATGATAGCGAATACCGTAGCAAATATAGTATAAGCGGTGTAGCAGCTTTATTACTTGGAAATAATCGTATAAGTTTAGAACCTGAATATTTAGAAAGAAAAATGCGTAGTAAAAAACGTTAAAAATGTATAAAATAAAAAGGGTTTTTTAAAAAATATATTATATAAAAATAATTTAAAGTAATTTTTAGTTTGAATTATTTTTATATGTTTTATGTTTAATTAATAGTAGGTTTATATAAATAAATTTGTCGATAAAATATGTAAAATAGATACTTTATAAGTTGATGTTTTTAGTTATATTAAAAAAACTAGAAGTTCGTTAATATCAGGCAGAGTAATGAATAGGAACATAACACTTATAGCGATAATAAAATTTGTTAGCATTTAAATAAACAGAATTCTTTTAATAGCAAGAATAATTTTAACTCTGCAAAATTTTATCTATATGGATACCTTTCTATTTCAAGGAGTACTTTTTTAATTGTTCTTTTACGTACTGATTAGGATAAATAAATGATAATTAATAACATAGAAATAGATGACCACATAAAAAGTATTGCTATAGTAGGAATGCAAAAGAATGCTGGAAAAACAGTAACTTTTAATTGGCTTATAGATAAGTTGAAAAGCTCAGGTAAAACTATTGCCTTAACTTCCATAGGTATAGATGGAGAAACAGTTGATCAAGTAACAAAAACAAAAAAACCGGAAATTATTATTTATAAGGATATGTTATTTTTAAGTTCAGAAAAGCATTATAGTCAAAAAAAGTTCCTTTCCGAAATACTTTGTATAACTGATAAACGTACTGCTCTTGGTAGGTTAATATTTGCTAAAGCGTTGGAGAAAGGCAAAATAATACTAAGTGGACCCCCTAGTGTAAAGTGGGTAAAAGATTGTATTGAACAGCTAAAGGTACTGGGCGCTAAATTGGTATTGGTAGACGGAGCTTTATTTAGATTAAGCTCTGGTTCACCAATAGTCACTGACAGTTTGATTATTGCAACAGGATTAGCTTTATCTCTAAATTTAAAAGAACTAATAAAAAAAACTGTACATATTACAAAAATGGCGCAATTAGAAAAGACTTCTTCTAAATATCAGAAATTTTTTGCAAATTGCTTGGAAGGTGTTTGGAGGATCGTAAAAGATAAACTTGAAAAAGTGCCTATACAAACTGCGATACAAATAGACAAACAATATATTAAATTAATAGAAGAAGCTGAAGCGATTTTTATAGCAGGCGGCGTTACAAATAAATTTTTAAATGAATTGATTTTGCAAAAAATTGCTGTTAAATTAGTTATACGCGATTTTACTAAAATATTTTTTACATCTGAAGTATATAATCGTTATATAGATATAGGCGGAAATATAAAAGTTATTAAAAATGCAAAATTGCTGGCTATTACTGTAAATCCTTATTCGCCTACAGGGTATAATATAAATACAGAAAAAATAATTTACACTTTAAAAAAGTACATAAATATTCCTGTAATAAATGTAAAGGATAGTAAAAATTGAAAAAATGTTTAAAACATTATTCTTTTACAGGTATTAATTATATATTAGAAAATTTGGACATTCTTACTTCTCTTGGCAGAAAAAAAATAAGATTATTATGTTTTGAGCAAAATAAAAGCAAAATAATGGCAAAATTTGACATAACTGAAAAAGTATATAATTTTTTACTTGCTAATAAAGAAATATTTAATATCATAAGACATAATTTATCGCGTGTAAAAGATATAGGCGGAATTTTAGAAAAATTAGAAAGCAATTTCGTTTTAGATGATATAGAATTTTTTGAAATAAAAAATTTTATTTTTGTCGCAAATGATTTGAGAATGAATTTATTAAACAATTTACCTGATTTTGCCTCAAATGATTTTTTAAATGCACTTAATTTACTTGATCCGGATAGAAATAGGATACCGAGTTTTTATATCTACGATTCTTATTTACCGCAATTGAAAAAAGCGCGATTTAAAAAACAAAATACAATTGAAAAGAAAAGTCTAATGCTAATACAGGCGCAAATTGATGAATTAGAGTATCAAGTACGCCGAAAATTGAGCAAAGAATTAAAAATATATGTTAAAAAATTATTAGATGGGCAGGAAAAAGCGGCAATTTTAGATATTGAGATGGCAAAAGCATTGCAGGCTATTCAATTTGGGCTACATAAGCCGATAATTGCAGATAAGGGTATAGAATTTTATAAATTATTCAATCCAGAGATACGATTTTACTTGGAAAAAAAAGGAAAAAATTTTCAAGAAGTTGATATAAATTTGTATAATGGTGTAACAATTTTAACAGGTGCTAATATGTCAGGTAAAACAGTATTGTTAAAATCAATAGCATTAGCCCAAGTAATGTTCCAAAGCGGTTTCTTTGTACCTGCACAAAAAGCAAAATTACATATAGTTGAGGAAATATTTTTATTATGTGGAGATTTACAGTCTATTCAACATGGATTAAGTTCTTATGCTGCGGAAATTTTATATGTTGATAAGGCAGTTAATTTTGCAAATAGCAATAAAAAGGCATTAATTTTGCTTGATGAAGTAGCGAGGACAACAAATCCTTCCGAAGGAAAAGCTATTTTAGCTTCAGTATTGCAAATTTTGGCTAATAGTGATTCTATTTCGTTAATAACTACTCATTATCCGGGATTAAATTTGAAAAAAATAAAGAGATTACGAGTAAAAGGATTGAAAAAAGAATTATTTAAAAAATTAAGAATAGGGGAAAAGGATTTAAGCGATTTGATTGATTATTCCATTATACCGCAAAATAATGAAGAAATACCGGAAGAAGCATTGACAATAGCAGAAATTATAGGTGTATCAAATAAAATTATACACAAAGCAAGAAAAATATTACAGGAGGAGCAAAAATGCAAAGTAAAATAGGACTTGATTTTTCGAAAGTAAATTATGCGCGAAATAAGGCAGCAAAAATAGCTTCGGATGTACAATTATTTGTTGAAAAATATACAACAGTGACAGTAGAAAGAACCATATGCAGGTTAATGGGCATTGATGGAGTAGATAGAAATGATGTTCCTCTTCCTAACATTGTTGTTGATCATTTGAAAACAAACGGTGTTTTAAGTGAAGGAGCTATGTTTTATCTTGGTAATGTACTAGCGCAAACAAAATTTTCTCCTCAGCAAATTGCCGAAAAAATTGCTAATAAAGAAATTAATTTAGCAATGATGCCAATAGCCACGATAAAAAAGATAAAAATGGCAGTAGTCCCTATAATTGATAAAACAATTGAAAAAATAGAAGCCAATAGAAAAAAACGAGATGAATATTTAAATCAATTGGGGGAAGGGACCAAACCTTATATCTACGTAATAGTAGCCACAGGAAACATTTATGAAGATGTTGTACAAGCGAAAGCAGCAGCTAGACAGGGTGCCGATATAGTCGCAATTATTAGATCTACCGGACAAAGTTTACTGGATGCTGTCCCTTACGGAGCTACTATAGAAGGTTTTGGCGGAACTTTTGCTACACAAGAAAATTTTAGAATTATGCGTATGGCACTTGACGAAGTAAGCATAGAAATAGGTAAATATGTTCGTTTAGTAAATTATTGTTCAGGGCTTTGTATGCCGGAAATAGCGGCTATTGGAGCTTTAGAACGACTAGATGTAATGTTAAACGACGCTTTATACGGTATACTTTTTCGAGATATAAATATGCAGCGTACATTAATAGACCAATTTTTTAGTAGAATCATAAATGGTTTTGCCGGGGTAATTATAAACACAGGTGAAGATAATTATTTGACTACTGCTGATGCGGTAGAGCAAGGATTTACCGTTTTGGCTTCAGATTTTATCAATGAACAGTTAGCACTATTAGCAGGTATTCCTCAAGAACAAATGGGGTTAGGACATGCTTTTGAGATTGATCCTAATATGGAAAACGGTTTTTTATTTGAATTAGCGCAAGCACAGATGATAAGAGAAATATTTCCTAAAGCACCGCTTAAATATATGCCCCCTACCAAATTTATGACAGGAAATATTTTTAAAGGGCATATTCAAGATGCTCTATTTAATATTGTATCTATTTGGACAAAACAGGGAATACAGCTTTTAGGTATGTTAACTGAGGCCATACATACGCCCTTTATGTCTGATAGGTTTTTATCAATTGAGAATGCTAAATACATATTTAATAATATGAAAAACATCGGAGATGAAATCGAATTCAAAAAAGACGGAATAATTCAAAAACGTGCTCACAAAGTATTAGACGAAGCTGTTGAGTTACTTGACCGTATTGCTGAGGAAAGTTTATTTGCTGCGTTGGAAAAGGGAATATTTGGTGATGTAAAGCGTATGAGAACAAGTGGTAAAGGTTTAGATGGAGTAACGCAAAAAGGGGGAAATTATTTTAATTTATTTATTCCAAAAATGTCAGGGAGGTATAAATGAGCAGTTATACAATAAAAACCAACAATTTAGATAGAACACTGAATTTTAAAGCAATAAAACCTTACGGAGATACTATGAACGACGGTAAAGTTCAAATATCTTTTACTTTGCCTGTTTCTTGTGAAGATAAAGCCATTGAAGCTGCAAAAAAACTGATGAAAAAACTTGGTTTGGAAAATCCGGAAATAACTCATTATAAAGAATTAACTCCCGGGTTTACTTTTTTTATAGGATATGGAGAATCTTCTCAAACTGTTGATTATACTCACATACAGGTTGTTAAAATGCAATCTGCAATATGGAGTATGGAAGAAACGAACACGTTTATTAAAGAAAATATTGGTAAAAAAATTGTTGTTGTTGGCGCTAGCACTGGGACAGATGCTCATACTGTCGGTATAGATGCTATTATGAATATGAAAGGATTTGCAGGTCATTATGGCTTAGAACGTTATGAAATGTTTGAGGCTTTAAATATGGGAAGTCAAGTTTCTAACGAAGAATTTATTATCAAAGCGGGGGAGATAAAAGCAGATGTGTTATTGGTGTCACAAATTGTTACACAAAAAGATGTGCATATTCAGAATATGACAGAGCTTGTAGAATTACTTGAAGCTGAAGAATTGCGAGATAAAGTTATATTGATTTGTGGAGGCCCTCGCATATCTCACGAATTAGCTAAAGAATTAGGTTATGATGCTGGATTTGGGGCTAACAGTTTTGCGGATGAGGTTGCTTCTTATATTGCGCAAGAAATGGCAAGACGTATAAAGAAAAATTAATGGAGAAACAACTTTTAGTAAAAATAAACATTAATTTGACTTTTCGTTAAATAATGAATATAATTTTTTTGTTGTACAAAAAATAATAATTGTTGATATATCTGATTAGGTTTTTTAGAAGATATGACAAAAAATATTTGTCTGCATTTGAATAATTAAATAGCTGAAAAAATTGACGGCTTAATGTTGTGCGTAAATTGTTATTGGGTCTGTTAAAATAGAAGATTTATTAAAAAAATAAGTTTATAAATATTTTTCTAACACATTATAAGGAGGCATTATACATTGGCAGTACCGAAAAGAAAAACATCAAAAGCACGTAGAGATAGACGCCGTGCTAACTGGAAGTTAGATTTACCTAATATTATTAATTGCCCACAATGTCATAAACCAAAAATGTCGCATACTGTATGTGCAGGATGTGGAAATTATAATGGTAAAGCAGTTATACCAATTCAAGAAAATTAAAACAAAATAATTGTATTTTTTTGTTTTAATTTTTATCTTTCACTTATTTTTTCATTGACTTTCATATTAATAAATGTTAAAATGGCGGTTGTTATAGGTGGTGGCTGTGGTGAAGTGGTTAACACGGCGGATTGTGGCTCCGTTATTCGAGGGTTCGAACCCCTTCAGTCACCCCAGTTAGCTTTTTCATTTATTTTAGGGGCGTAGCCAAGTCGGTAAGGCACGGGACTTTGACTCCCGCATGCGTTGGTTCGAGTCCAGCCGCCCCTGCCACATTATTGACTCACTAGCTCAGTTGGTAGAGCACCTGACTTTTAATCAGGGTGTCGATGGTTCGAATCCATCGTGAGTCACCATTAAAATTTTATTTAGGCGCTTTTGGTTAATATCAAAAGCGCTTTTAGTATTTCGAAAACTTTTAAAAAAATAAAATTTTATATCCTTATTGAAAAGTGGAAATAATTACTATTTTAGTTTATTTATTTATGGTAAAATATTTTTATAAACTTGCTAATTTAGCATCTTAACAAATAGAGGTATGAGATATGAGTAATATTTATAATGAAATTCATAAATTTTCTTTTGCACTAAAAAACTGTGAAGAATTTATAGCTTTAAATAAAGCAAAAGAAAATTTAGGCGAGGATGAAACGGCAAAAACAATGGTTAAAGATTTTTTTAAAAAACAGACAGATTTACAAGTATCCGCTTTATCCGGTAAAAAGGAAGACCAGAAGGCAAAAACTGAAGAAATTAATAAACTTTATGAAATAATAAACTTAAATAATAAAGCAAAAGACTATTTGGCAGCTGTAATGAAATTTGAAGTTATAATTCAAGATCTTTATAGAATTGTAGGAAATACAGCCAAAGAAGAATGAGTTTGTTTGAAGACGAAAAAACTCAATCAAAGTCTGCGCAATAAAATAAAAGTTATGCTGCCTGTAAAAAATATTTTTTTTAACGAGCCGTTATGGAAATATACTTCTTTTAAACTAGGTGGTCCGGCCGAATGTTTTTTATTTCCTAGTTCAATTGAAGAATTAAGAAATATTATTTTTTTTGCAAATGAAAACAACATACCTTTTTTTATAATAGGTGAGGGTTCGAATATTTTAGTTAGCGATACGGGGTTAGAGGGATTTGTAATAAAATTATCTAAAGGTATTTTTAATACTATTAAACTGTTAGGGGGAAATAGAATAAAATCGTATTGTGGGGTCGCATTAAAAAACGTATCGTTGTTTACGGCTAAACAAGGATTACAGGGTTAGAGTTTGTCTGCGGTATTCCAGGAAGTTTAGGTGGAGCTGTTTATATGAATGCGGGAGCCTATAATGGCGAGATAAAAGACAATATAGATACTGTTACAGTGATTACAAGAAATGGAAACATAAAAATTTATACTAAAAATGAAATTTTATTCGGTTATCGTAAAAGTATTTTTCAAAACAAAGAATAATACTAAGCATTGAGTTTGAATTAAATAGAGGGAGTAAAGATAAAATATTAGCTGTTATCTATGAACTTAATAATCGTAGAAAAGAAAAACAGCCTGTAAATTATCCTAGCGCAGGTTCTATATTTAAAAGACCAGTAGGAACATTTATTAGAACTATGATAGAAGTCGATTAAAAGGTTATTCTATCGGAGGACCTAAGGTTCCATGAAACATGCGGATTATTGTAAATAAAGGTATTGACTTCTACAAATGATGTATTCATTGATTATCTATATACAAAAATAATCTTTAAAAGGTCTAAAGTACAAATGAGCCAGAAATTATGGTTATGGAAAATACAAAAGTCGAAAAATTCATTAAAAGTTTGTTATTGTGGTTTATTTCAAGTACTTAGTCATAGTGAAGATATTATATAATAGAAGATTTTTATTTAAGCTAAGGAACTTGATTTTATTCTCATGCACATTATATATTGATCACTATGTTGTTCCCTGAATTATTATTGGAGGATTTACTAAAAAATATATACTATATAATTGTTATAACATTATATACGTCGGAATATAATCTATAAAATTTATCTTTTAGATTGAACAAACACGAAGAATTTAATAAAAAAATTTTATTGGTTCAAACTGTATAATGAAACTATTATAAAGGTAAGATTGTATTATCATGCAGTTGCTGCAAGTATAACTTAGGCAATATATTATATATTTAACAAGATTAAATAAAGGGAATACAATATCTACCATACCTGTTGAGAGAATAATAATTCGTTAGGAATAGTAACTGCTGTTATTTTGCGACCTTATATTTAAATTTTGATGAAGATTTAAATAAAAAAGAGTTGAACAGTTTATAAGCTAAGTTAAGTATACTTGTACTGTTGAAAAAGATAAAATAAAAGATAAAATAATTAATTAATTATTACAGCCGACAATGATAATATTTTCAAGCGGCACGAGATGGTAGCAGAATTTTATACTATTTAAAACATAAATGTCTGAAAGAAAAAATAGCATAATATTTATGAGATATCAAGTATAAAGAACTGTATTCAGGACAAAAATAATATTATTATTCCACGATTGGGAAAAGCTCATAAAATGTCAAGTAAGGTAATGTATGTATAAAATATATTAAGGAGCAATATATGGGAATTTTTAAATCTATTAAAAATTGGATATTTCCAATAGAAGAAAAAAATGAAGAATTAACGGATAAAAAAGAAAAAGAATATTTTATGAGCAAGAAAAAGAAAATTACGAACGAATACAAATAAAAATAGAGATGCCTATGGATTTCAATGAAGCAAATTCGCTTATTACTGAATTAAAAAAGAATAGTTGTATTTTAATTAATTTAAAAAACTTAAGTGAAGAAAATAAGCAAGGATATACGATTTTTTAGATGGGGCAAGAACATTTGCAGGTGGATATGTAAACGAAGTCGCTTTAGAAATATACGTTTTTTCTTTGGGGCGTACTTCTGTACAGAAAAAAATTATAGGACAATCTTCAGCTTTTTCAGTGGATGAATTGAAAAGAAAGTATTCTTCAGATAATCCCCGAATTTAACAGGGTTTTAATATATTATATTATACGAGGATAATATGTCTGAGTTTGTTCATTTACATGTTCATAGCGAATATAGTTTATTAGATGGGTCGGCACGCATTAAGAATATAATAAATAAAACTGCTGAATATAAAATGAAATCAGTAGCGTTGACTGATCATGGTGCTTTATATGGGTATATCAATTTTTACAAAAATGCGATAAAAATAGGAATAAAACCTATTATTGGCTGTGAAGTATATGTCGCTGGTTTATCTCGTTTTGATAAAAAAGGACGGGAAGATGACATAGGTAGCCATTTGGTTTTATTAGCAGAAAATAATAAAGGATTAAAAAACATTATAAAATTAGTATCCAAAAGCTTTTTAGAAGGTTTTTACTATAAACCGCGTGTTGATAAACAGCTTCTAGGTATGCATTCTGAGGGAATTATTGCTTTAAGTGGGTGTTTGGGTGGAGAAATTCCCAAGGCGATTCTTAAAAATAATTTCGAAGATGCTAAAAAGATAATAGAGCAATATAAAATTATATTTGGAGAAGACAATTTCTTCTTGGAGTTGCAAAATCATAATTTACAAGAACAATTAAAAGTAAATACTATTTTAATGGAATTATCTCATCGTACCGACACTCCTGTTGTTGCTACAAATGATATTCATTATATAGAACAATCACATTCAAAAGTTCACGATATATTACTTTGCATTCAAACAAATAGTAAATTGAATGATATACATAGATTCAAATTTGCTACTAATGAATTTTGGTTTAAACCACAAAGATTGATGGAAGAATTATTTCCTGAGGATAAATATCGTAACGCAATAATTAATTCTGGTAAAATTGCACGACGTTGCAATATTGAAATTGAGTTTAATAAAATATTTTTACCTGCTTATCCGTTGCAATCTCATCAAAAGGCAAGCAATTTTCTAAGAGAATTATGCGAAAAACTTTTACAAAAAAGGTATAAAAACGGAGATGTATCTATTGAATTAGTACGAGAAAAAATGAACAATGAGTTGCAAATAATAGAACAAATGGGGTTTTGTGATTATTTTCTTATTGTGTGGGATTTTATCCAATTCGCACGCGAAAATAGGATTCCTGTAGGTCCAGGTAGAGGCTCTTCTGCAGGTAGTATTGTAGCGTATATACTTGGAATAACAAATATTGACCCTATTAAGTACGGGTTGCTGTTCGAACGATTTTTAAACCCTAAACGATCAACGATGCCTGATATCGATACAGATGTATGTTATGTGCGTAGGCAAGAGATAATTGATTATATAGTGGATAAGTATGGGAAACAACAAGTAGGACAAATAGCAACATTTGGGACAATGGCTGCTAAAGCAGCAATAAAAGATGTAGCAAGGGTTATGGGTATTCCTTTTGCAGATATTGATAAAGTTTGCAAAGTAATACCCAAAAAACCTAATATTACAATATTGGATTCTTTAAAAGAGTCTAGTGAATTAAGTATTTTGTACCATAAAAATGAAAAAATA
Organism: uncultured Negativicutes bacterium; assembly: GCA_963721525.1. GTDB lineage: Bacteria > Bacillota > Negativicutes > JBAXTZ01 > JBAXTZ01 > CAVRJL01. The sequence goes on along the minus strand of CAVRJL010000015.1, from coordinate 135,632 downwards.
AAGGAAATAATAGAATTAGCTTTAGAATTGGAAGGCATGCCACGGCATGTACCAGTCCATGCTGCAGGTATTGTTATCTCAAAAAGTGATTTGTCAGATTATATACCTGTGCAACTTAATGTAGATAAAGGTATAGTAACTCAATTGGATAAAGATTCTATAGAAGAAATTGGTTTATTGAAAATGGATTTGCTTGGATTACGCAATTTAACGATAATTCAAGATACAGTGAATATAATAAAAGATATGCATGGTAAAAATTTAGACATAGAAAGAATTCCTTTAAATGATGAAAAAGTTGCGCAAATGCTATGTGTAGGAAATACGCAGTGTTTATTTCAGTTAGAATCTGAAGGAATGACAAAACTGATAAGAGATTTTCGTCCTAAATTTTTTAATGACCTTATTCCCATATTGGCATTACATAGACCAGCCACAATAAAATCAGGTATGGTTACTGAATTTCTAAAAAGACGACGAGGCGAAATTCCTATTGATTATTTACATTCTACTCTGGAACCTATTTTGAAAGAAACGTTAGGAATAATACTTTATCAAGAACAAGTTATGCAAATAGCTAATATTATGGGAGGATTTTCGCTGACACAAGCAGATATTGTACGTAGAGCTATGGGGGGAAAAAAATCCGAAGTTTTAGCGGCTCAAAAAGAAAAATTTATTGCTGGTGCTTTGAAAAAAGGGTATGAAAAAAAATGGCCGAATATGTATTCTACCTAATAGATAAATTCAGTGGTTATGGGTTCAATAAATCACATAGTGCTGCTTATGCTATGATAAGTTACACTACAGCTTATCTCAAGGCTAACTATAAATTAGAATATATGGCAGCATTTTTAAGCAACGTTGTAAATGATACTAAAAGTGCGAGTTATTATTTAGAGATTTGCCGTCGCGATGGAATAAAAATCCTACCTCCGAATATCAATAATAGTTGTTCTAAGTTTATAGTAGAAAATAGTTGTATACGTTTCGGTCTTACCGCTATAAAAAATATTGGTGAAAGTGCAGTAGATTCAATAATATCAAGTAGAAAACAAAATGGTAAGTTTAGTGATTTTAACGAATTTCTACGTAGAGTTAATTTGCGAGTTGTAAATAAAAGAGCGCTTGAAAATTTAATTTATACCGGCGCTCTGGATTTATTCAATACTAAAAGAGCTCAACTTATAGCCGTATTAGAGCAAGCAATAAGCAATGCTCAAAAAAATCAGCTTGATAATAATTCTTTACAAATAGCTCTCTTTAGTAAGGAAGAAATAAAATATACTTTTGAGTATCCATTAATTGATGAGTATAATGAAGATTATTTATTGAAAATGGAAAAAGAAGCATCGGGATTTTATTTATCCGGACATCCATTAAATAAATTTTCTGATAAATTATGTGGTTTAGATAATATTTTCAATATAAATAATGAAGAATTTAGTGAAAGGAATATTGTTGTTTGCGCAGGAATATTATCTAATATAAAAAAAATAACTACTAAAAAAGGTAAATTAATGGCTGTATGTTCATTAGAAGATTTTACAGCAAATGTAGAAATTATCGCTTTCCCTGCGATTTTTAAAAAATATTGCTATTTATTGAGGAATAATATGGCTGTGTTTATAAAAGGACAAATAAATAATAGTAATGATATAAATAAAATAATAGCTGCAAAAATTATTTCCTTGGAAGAATACAGGCCGCACATTCATATAAGAAATATTGATATACAAGAAAATTATAATAAACTAACTGATGTTTTTAAAAAATTTAAAGGGAATACTCCCGTATCTATTCATCTAATAGATACAAATAAAATTATAAAAGTTAATACAAACAAAGGATTGCTTTTATCTGAGAATGTTATAAATAAATTAAAAAAAGTATTTGGTGCAAAAAATATTAAAATTGAATAATAAATGAATTTTCTTTAAAAATAGTAATAAAAACGGTATATAAAGAGGAATTTTATGGAAAAAAAAACAAAAATTATTTGTACCCTAGGACCAAGTACTATAAAACAAGAAATTATAGAAAAGATGATAAAAACTGGCATGAATTTAGCGCGTTTTAACTTTTCTCATGGGACATATGAAGAACATAAAAAAAAAATTTATTTGATACGTGAGGTAGAGGAAAAAATAGATAAGCCTATAGGATTAATTTTAGATAACAAAGGGCCTGAAGTAAGATTAGGTTCTTTCGAAAAAGGTAAAGCGGAATTAACCAAGGGGAATAAGTTTATTCTTACAAATGAAGAAATCGTAGGAAATAAAGAAAAAACCTATCAAACATATAATAATTTACATAATGAAGTATCAGAAAATGAGATTATTCTATTAGCAGATGGATTAATAGAATTAAAAGTGCTTACAGTAAAAAATAAGGAAGTAATAACAGAAATATTAAATAGCGGAATAATAAGCAATCGAAAGCGTGTTGCTGTTCCTGGTGTTCGTTTAAAATTGCCTCCTTTATCTCAAATGGACATAGAAGACTTACTGTTTGGCGCTGAGCAAAAAATGGATTTTATTGCTGCTTCTTTTACTCAATCTGCAAATGATATTTGTTTGATTCGCAGTGAGTTAAATAAAGTAGGTTCTAAAATGCTTATTATCGCTAAAATAGAAAATATGGCAGGCGTAAACAACATTAAAGAAATTGTCAAAGAGGCAGATGCAATTATGGTAGCACGCGGAGATTTAGGAGTTGAAATTCCACCTGAAAATGTTCCTATTTTGCAAAAAATGATTGTATCTGAAGCTAATGCAGGTGGGAAACCAGTAATTATTGCTACACAAATGTTAGAGTCAATGATTACAAACCCGAGGCCTACAAGAGCTGAAACGAGTGATGTTGCCAACGCTATTTTAGATGGAGCAGACGCTGTTATGTTAAGTGCAGAAACAGCTAATGGGAAATACCCAGTGGAGTCTGTAGAAATAATGACAAGAATTGTGACCAAAACTGAGTCGGCTTTAAAGTATAATGAAATGCTAATGGCAAGAGGTATAAGTAACTACGAACTTGCTGTTACAACTGCCATATCACATGCCAGCGTGCAGGTAGCACAAGAAATTGGTGCAAAAGCCATTATTTCACCGACAGAAACAGGATCTACTCCTCTTATAATATCAAAATATCGTCCGAAAGCTCCTATTGTAGCTATCACTCCTCATAAAGAACAGCTTAGAAAAATGACACTAATTTGGGGGGTTTACCCCTTTATAGGTTTAAATTGGAAATATACAGATCAAATTATCTCTAACGTCATAAGTATAGCAATTTCTAAAAAATTTTGTAAAAACGGAGATAATATTGTAGTAACTGCCGGCATCCCAGTAGGAAAGGTAGGAACTACTAATATGATCAGCGTAAGAAAAGTCAGATACAATATATTCAAAGGTGCTGGAATTGGAGATAAAAAGATGTATACGGGAATATCGTGTATATGTAAAAAGGAAGAAGATATACAAAATAAGCTAAAAAACGGAGAAATTTTAATTATAAAAACACTAAGCATGAAAAATAGTAGGTATACTGCTGTCGCTGGAGCAATAATAACGGATAAGTCAATAAAAAACGACGTAGTGCTAGAAATTTGGGGTAAATATAAAATTCCTTTAATTTTACTCTCTAAAGAAGATATAAATTTAATTTTAGATAAATTAATGATAACCGTATTTATTGAAAATGGACAAATTTTTCAAGATAAACCTTATCAGATATCGAATAATATTCATACAAATAAACAAAATAAAATTGATTGACGAGTTTATTGAATATTATATAAGGTGGTATTATGTATGTAAGGGTTTCATATATAAGACAAATAGTATATACAGCGTTTATTTTAGTTTTGATTATAATTTTTCAATCGCTACGATTTTTTTTACCTATACCGTTGTTTATAGCTCCATTTGTTATTGGTGGATTAGTAAATGCTTGTTTATTGATATCTTCTTATAAAATAAACTTAAAAGCTTCTATATTATTAGCATTGATAGCGCCTTGTATGGCATTCTTGCAATATCAAATACCTTTACCCATTTTTATTTTTCCAATATTTTTAGGTAATAGCTTTCTCATTATTATATTTAAATTATTACAAAAAAATCAATTTTTAGCATTATTTTGTGCAAGCATAATTAAAGCACTAATAATATTTATTTTTACTAAACTTATTTTATCATTTGTTGTTTTGCCAACTAACTTAGTATTTATCCTTACTTTTACTATGAGTTGGCCACAGTTTTTTTCTGGTATTATAGGTGGAATAATATGCTTATTTATCTCAGATAGAGTTAAATAGAAAAATATTTGGAGGTTGTTTTGGAAATAAATGAAGTGTATCATAAATTTTTATTGAAAGAAAAACAATTTATTAAAGAAATAAACAGTAATGCTTATATTTTTGAACATATTAACAGTGGTGCAAGATTGTTGGTTTTAAAAAACGATGATGATAACAAGGTTTTTTCTATTTCTTTTAAAACACCGGCAAAAGATAATACAGGGATAGCGCATATTCTTGAGCATTCGGTTCTTGCTGGTTCTAAAAAATATCCTTTAAAAGAGCCTTTTTTAGAGCTTGTAAAAGGTTCATTGAAAACTTTTGTTAATGCTATGACTTTTCCTGACAAAACCATGTACCCTGTAGCAAGCAAAAATTTTAAAGATTTACGAAACTTAACTGATGTTTATTTAGATGCAGTATTTAATCCAAAAATAAAAGATAATCCTAATATCTTTTATCAGGAAGGCTGGCGTTACGAATTAGAAAATTTAAAAAATGATTTAACAATTAATGGTGTAGTATATAATGAAATGAAAGGTGTTTTTTCTTCGCCTGAGAGGCTTGTTGATAGATTTATTTTTAAGACTTTATTTCCCTCTACTCCTTATGGTATGGAAAGTGGTGGATATCCTGATCACATTCCTGATTTAACTTATGAAATGTTTTTCGATTTCTACAATAAATATTATCACCCTGCCAATTCTTATGTATATTTGTATGGCGATATAGATATTGAAGAAAATTTAAATTATTTAGAGAATCAGTATTTTTCAAAATATAAAAAAGTAGGTATATATCCTAATATTCCTATAGAGAAAGGTTTTAGTAATTCCAAAAAAGTAACTTTTAAATATCCTATAGCAAATAATTGTGATTTATCTAATAAAACATTTTTATCTCAGTCTTTTGTTATAGGCAATATTCTTGATGTTGAGCTTACTATGGCTTTTAGTTCACTTCAAGCAATTTTACTCGATACTGCCGCTTCTCCTCTTAAATTAGCTCTCCTTGAAGCGCATATAGGGCAAGATGTTTACGGCGACTTTGACTCATCAATATTGCAGCCTGTATTTTCAATAAAAGCTGTTAATGCTAATATTGAAGATGTTCATAAATTTCAATCTATAATTAATGATACTTTAAAACAATTAGTAAAAAAGGGTATTGATAAAAAACTTATAGAAGCAGTGTTAAATCGCAAAGAATTTAGTTTACGAGAAGCGGATTTCGGCCTATATCCTAAAGGTTTGATATACAATATAACTGCTATGGATACATGGTTGCATGGAGGAAACCCTTTAAATGCTTTGCAATATGAGCAATATTTATTAAAATTACGGAAAGGTTTAAAAGAAAATTATTTTGAACAATTAATTAATAAGTATTTTTTAAACAATAATCATTCCGCTCTAATTTCTGTTATCCCTGTACGAGGATTAGAGGGAGAATATAATAGAAAATTCAAGCTTAAACTTGAATATAAAAAACAATCTATGATTTATTTTCAATTAAAAAATTTAGTTAAAGAAACAAAAGAATTAAAAAAATGGCAGGATCGTATAGATAAAGAAGAAGATTTGAAAAAAATTCCTTTGCTGAATTTTGAAGATTTACGAAAATTACCTGAAATGTTCCCATTGGAAATAAAAAAAAATAACGATATGACAATTGCTCATACAAAAATCTTTACTAATAATATAGCTTATATAAATTTTTATTTTAATATGAGTTCAATTTCACCTGAAGACTTTGATTATGTGAATTTATTGATAAGATTATTAGGAGAAATCAATACTGAAAAAAGAAGTTATATTGAGTTATCAAACGAGTTAAATATTTATGCAGGGAATTGGACCATAAATAACGGATTTTATTGTGCTTATAAAAATAAAAATAACATATATCCTAAAACAGTGATATCGATAAAAACGCTTTCCTCTAACATAGAAAAAGTTTATTCGCTGACAGCAGAAATATTAATAAACTCTAAATTTGATGACAAAAGGCGATTAATGGAGTTAATAAAAGAAACAAGGGCAGATTTAGAATTATTTTTTATGGAACAAGGAAATATTGTAGCCGAAGATACCTTATTGTCTTATATTTATCCAATTGGCGTTTATAGAGCACGATCTCTATATCCTTTTTATAATTTTATTTGCGCTTTAGACGATAATTTTGATAAAAAAGTTGAAAGTCTAATTGAAAAATTAAAAATAGTAAGTAAAAAGTTATTTTCTCAAAATGATTTACTTATACATTTTACGGGAGATAATAATACTATTAAAATAGTAAAAGAAAAATTATCTTTATTTCTTTCTAATTTAGATTCTAACAAGGGTGTAACATATGATTATAATTTGAATTGTTTAGTAAAAAATCAAGCACTTATAATACCAAGTAAAGTACAATATGTTTTAAAAGGAGCTAATTTTTCACAATTAGGCTACGAATATATAGGTTCATTAAAAGTGCTTGAAATTATTTTAAATTATGATTTTCTTTGGACAAATATAAGAGTTTTAGGAGGGGCTTACGGAGCAAAAGCGGAGTTTAAATCAACAGGAGTTATGTTTTTTAGTTCTTATCGAGACCCTAACTTGGACAACACATTGGCAATATATGATAAGGCTTTTGAATTTATAAGTAAATTTAATCCTTCTAATAGAGAAATGCTCAAATATATTATAGGAACTTTAAGTAGAGTTGATATGCCGCTTACTGCACCACAAAAAGGAAATACTTCTATTGACCATTATATTATAGGAAAAACATATGAGAATTTAAAAGAGGAAAGAGAGCAATTACTTTGTACTAGTCCTAAAACAATAAGAAGTTTATCACTGATGATAAAAAATTGTATGGAGAAAAACATTTATTGCGTAATCGGAGGCAGAGAAAAAATAAATAATAGTAAAACAAAATTTTCCGAATTAATAGAATTACTTAAATAAGGGTTAAAAAATAATTGTTAGTAAAAATTGCTATATGAGGTTAAATTTCAGTGGATAAAAAAGATGAAAAAATTAAAAACAATAAGATAAAGTATTTTTTAGAGAAAATAAATTATCCTGGTATAAATAGATTATGGCTTGTTTTACTTAGTATATTAATACTATGTCTTTTTAATAAACTTTGGAATTATCCATATTTTATTTATGAATATAATTATTATGATGTTCTACTAAAAGTAATCTTTATTATTTGGATAATTTCAACCATTTTAAGTTTAATATTGATAACTATATTTGTTTTAAATTATTGGAAAAGCAAATAAACTTTTATAGTTAATAGTTAATTTTTGAAAATTTATTTTAAGAAACAATTTTAGAGAAAAAAACGTAATAGTAAATAATTAGGCTAGTTTTTTGTAATATTTTTGGAGTGGATATATGATGTTTCCTGAAGAAAGAATTAAAAAGTTAAGAGAAGTTATTAAAAGGCATGAATATAAATACTATGTAGAAAATAACCCAGAAATAGATGATACTTATTTTGACTCTTTAATGAGAGAATTGAAGAAATTAGAAGAAAAATATCCTCAATTTAAAATTATAGATTCTCCGATAAGCAAAGTGGGTGGAGATGTTTTGTCAGAATTTGTTCACATTAAGCATGAAACACCTATGTTAAGTTTAGCGAACGTCTTTTCAGAAGAAGATTTAAGAAATTTCGATGTTAGGATCCGTAAATTATTAGAAGAAGAAAATATTGAATATGTAACAGAATTAAAAATAGATGGAATATCAATAAATTTACTATATGAAAATGGTGTATTAAGAAGAGCAGCTACACGTGGTACTGGAGAATATGGCGAAGATGTAACTAAAAATGTTAAGACCATACAGACTATACCAAAAAAAATAAATAAAGTTAATTTTCCAGCACGTATAGAAGTACGCGGGGAAGTTTTTATGTCGAAAAATGCTTTTGTAAAATTAAATAAAGAGCGCGCCGAAAATGGAGAACAACTATTTGCTAATCCTAGAAATGCGGCTGCAGGTTCACTTCGGCAATTAGATAGCACAATTACAGCTAATAGAGAATTAGATGCATTTTTTTATTCTGTTAGTAATATTGACGAAAAAAGAGCAAATACCCAATATAAGCTACTTGCAGTTTTACGACACTTTGGATTTAATGTTAATCCTAATTTTAGCTATTGTACAAATATTGAGCAAATTATTAATTTTATTAATATATGGAAAGATAAACGACATATTTTACCTTATGAAACTGATGGGATAGTTGTTAAAATAAATAGATTTGGATGGCAGAAAATACTTGGTAGTACAGCAAAAGAACCACGGTGGGCACTAGCTTATAAATTTTCTCCTGAACAAGTTCAAACACAAATACTTAATATAACTATTTTTGTGGGAAGAACGGGAATTATAACGCCTGTGGCTAAATTAAAACCGGTATGGATAGCAGGAAGTTTAGTCAGCAAGGTTTCTCTTCATAATCGTGCTTATATTAAAAAAAATGATGTTAGAATAAATGATTTTATTCTAATTCATAAGGCAGGCGAAATTATACCCAAGCTTGTAAAAGTATCTGTTGAAAAGCGGAGTGGAAATGAAATAAAATTTCAATTTCCTAAATTTTGTCCTATATGTAAAGGGAAGCTGATTACAATACAAAATGAAGTATCTATACGTTGTGTAAATGAAAAATGTCCTGCACAAGTAAAGGAACAGATTATTCATTTTGCTTCTCTAAATGCAATGAATATTGAAGGATTAGGGCCTTCTAATATTGAACTATTATTGCGAGAAAAACTAATTACCAACGCTGCCGATTTATATACTTTAAAAAAAGAACAGTTAATGACTTTAAAACGATTTGGCGTAAAATCTGCATCTAATCTTATAAAAAATATAAATAGAAGTAAAAAAGCTTTTCTAGAAAATGTTCTATACGGTTTAGGAATAAGACAAGTAGGTAAAAAAACAGCTCAAACTTTAGCTATAGAGTTTGGTTCCATAAATAATATTATAAATGCAAGCTATGAAGATATACTGAAAGTAAGCGAATTTGGTAAAAAAACAGCGTCTGCAATTAAAAATTATTTTTCTTCAGCTCAAAATCTTTATTTTATAAAACGTTTGAAAGAAGCAGGAGTAAAAATATCTGCTAATATTTCAAAACAAGACAGCATTCTAAAAGGTAAAACGTTTATATTAACAGGATCTTTACCTTCATTAAAACGGATTGAAGCAAAACGGTTAATAGAAATAAACGGCGGGAAAATATCCGCGGCTGTCAGTAATAAAATAGATTATGTATTGGTTGGGAATGATCCGGGCAGTAAATTGAAAAAGGCTATTACACTAGGAATAAAGACAATTAATGAGCAGGAATTTTTAAAAATAATAATTAATATTCCCAAATAGTATATTCTTTACAAGTTTTACTTAATTCATTGCTGTCATAATAAGATAAAATATATTGATTGAATTAATAAAATTTAATCTTTTCAAAGTCGTAAAAATAAAGAATATTATTATAGGCTAAAAGAGTTATTAATATAAATACTTGCCATCAAATATACATAAAATGTTACTAGAAATACCTATTTTTATCAAAACTAATTTTGACTATTGAAAAAAAGTTAATAGAGTCAGTAGATACAAAAACTTAGAAATTAAATGGTTAGCAAAAAAGACATTTAAATAGATAATTTTATTGAATATTAGGTTTAAGAATTAATTGTGCGACCTAAAGTAAAAATAAGCCAGATTAAGGATGAACAGGATTATACTCAACCGCATATAGTATATATTAAACGGATATAAACTTAACTACAAATAAACTTGTTAAAAGTTGTTTATATTATATTATAATAAATCCTTTATTATGCTATTATTATACCATTTTCTAAATATCTGGAGGAAAAATGATAACGCGTGAAGAAATAGAACAAATAGCACTTTTAAGTCGATTAAGTTTAAATGAAGAAACTATAAAAAAAATGCAAATTCATTTTAATATTATTTTAGACTATATTGAAATAATAAAAAATATTAATACTGAAGATATTAATCCTCTTATTTATCCGTTGCCAAATTTTAACGTGTTGCGTGAAGACAAAGTTAAAGAGTCGCTCGAACGTAAACAAACACTTAATAATGCTCCGCAATCTAATGAAAAATATTTTATTGCGCCAAAAGTTATAGAAGGATAAAGGAGAAAAAATAGAAGGATAAAGGAGAAAAAATTGGAACTTTTTAAAATGACTATTGCACAATTAAAAAAAGAATTGTATGCTAAAAATATTGCGGTTAAAGAAATTTGGCAAAGCGTAAAAAAAAGAGTAAACGAAATAGATCCAAAAGTTAAAGCATATATAACTTTCATGGAGGAACAAAATGTTGTGCAAAACAATAATTCTGCACTATATGGTATTCCTGGAGCAATAAAAGATAATTTTTGTGTTAAAGGAATAAAAACAACATGCGCTTCTGAAATTTTAAGTAACTTCATTCCTCCATATGATGCCGCAGTTGTAGCAAAACTTAAAAATACAGGCGCACCTATTATAGGAAAAACAAACCAGGATGAATTCGCTATGGGATCATCCACCGAAAATTCCGCTTTTTTTATTACTAAAAACCCGTGGGATTTAAGCCGTGTTCCAGGTGGTTCCAGTGGAGGAAGCGCAGCAGCCGTGGCTTATGGAGGAGCAATTTGGGCATTAGGGTCTGACACTGGAGGTTCAGTGCGCCTTCCTGCTGCTTTTTGTGGGGTAGTCGGATTAAAACCTACATATGGACGTGTATCGCGCTATGGATTAGTATCTTACGCTTCTTCTTTAGATGTAGTAGGAACATTAACGCGCGATGTCTATGATGCGGCTTTATTAATGAATGAAGTAAGTTTTTATGATGATAAAGATTCAACAAGTATTAATAGGCCTAAAGAAGATTATACAGCGAAAATTGATAAAGGAATTAAAGGATTTAAAATAGGGATCCCAAAAGAATATTTCGACAATGGTATACCCTGTGAGGTGGGAAAAGCTTTTGAAGACGCAATAAATATTTATAAAAAACTTGGCGCTGAAATTATTGATATTAATATGCCAAATATCAAATATGCGTTGGCAATATATTATATTATAAGTACAGCTGAGGCAAGTTCAAATTTAGCCCGCTTTGATGGTGTGAAGTATGGCAAAAGGGTAAATGGTAACAATGTAACAGAAATGATGAAAAATACTAGGAATAAAGGTTTTTGTGAGGAAGTTAAGAAGCGCATAATGTTTGGAACATACGTATTGTCATCAGGTTACTATGATGCCTATTATTTAAAAGCTCTAAAAATTCGTCATTTAATAAAGCGGGATTTTGATGAAATTTTTCAGAAAGTCGATGTTTTGCTTACACCTGTAGCTCCTTTTGTTCCATTTAAAATAGGCGAAAAGATAAAAGATGCTCTCGCAATGTATTTGACAGATGTTTGTACTGTCACTGTGAATTTAGCAGGAATTCCTGCTTTATCTTTGCCATGCGCTTATATAAATGGATTACCTTTAGGAATGCAACTTATCGGAAAAGCGCTTGATGAAGCAAAATTGTTAAGAATAGGATTTTCTTTTGAGAGAGAAACAGGCTTAGCTAATCGCATTGCTTTAAACGGAGGTATATAGTATGAAGTATGAGGCTATAATAGGGTTAGAAACGCATGTCGAACTGAAAACAGATAGTAAAATGTTTTGTGGTTGCAGTACAAAATTTGGCTCCCTCCCTAATACAAATATATGCCCTATATGTATCGGAATGCCTGGTATATTACCTGTTTTGAATAAAAAAGTGTTGCTATTAGCAGTGAAAGCAGGCTTGGCTCTTAATTGTAATATTGCAACATATTCTAAATTTGATCGTAAGCATTATTATTATCCTGATATTCCGAAAAATTTTCAAATATCTCAATATGATCTGCCTATAGCGTGTAGTGGCTGGATTAATATAAAAGTTGATAACAAAATAAAAAAAATAGGCATAACTCGTATTCATATGGAAGAAGATGCCGGTAAATTGGTACATAAAGGAAATATAATTATTTCGGATGAAACTTATATAGATTATAATCGTGGGGGTATACCATTGATTGAGATAGTATCAGAACCTGATATACGTAGTGCACAAGAAGCAAAAGCCTATTTAGAAAAATTGAAAAATATATTACAATATATAAATATATCGGATTGTAAAATGGAAGAGGGGAGTTTTCGCTGTGATGCTAATGTATCTGTAAAATTAATAGGGCAAGAAAAATTTGGTACGAAAATAGAATTGAAAAATCTTAATTCCTTCAAATCCATTCAAGATGGGATTGAATACGAAGTAGAAAGACAAATAAAAATACTACAAGAAAAGGGAAAAATATTTCAGGAAACACGTTCCTTCGATGAGAGCAAAGGAGTTACTTTATTGCTTAGAATGAAAGAAAATGTTAGTGATTATCGTTATTTATCTGAGCCTGACTTGCCTCCTTTAAAGTTAGAAAAAGATTTTATTGAGAATATAAAGGGACAAATACCTGAATTAGCTGAAAGCAGACTGAAAAGGCTGGTAAACGATGACGGTTTATCTGAATATGACGCTTCCATTATAATAGGTGATTTAGCGTTTGCGAAATATTATGATCGATTACGAAAACTAGGATGTAATCCTAAAAGCGCAGTAAATTGGCTAATAGGAGAATTATTAAGATTATGTAATACGACAAATATTAAAATAAGTGAATCTAGGATAAGCGCTGAGAAATTAGGCGAATTGATATTTTTAATAGAAAAAGGAAAAATCTCTCTAAATATAGGGAAAATAGTTATTAAAGAAATGTGGAATAGTCAAAAATCGGCACAAGAAATAATAAATGAAAAAAAATTAGAGCAAATAAGTGACGAAAAAACTATGCTAAAAATAGTAGAAGAAGTTATAAAAAATAATTCTAAATCTGTAGATGATTACAAAATGGGGAAAGAAAAAGCTATAGGATTTTTAATAGGACAGATAATGAAACAAACAAATGGGAGAGCTAATCCTGAGATGGTTAATAAATTACTTAAAGAACGGTTATAAGTAAGGAGGATTAAATGGGTTCATGGCGTGAGTTAGAAGCGAAAGAATTAAAATATTTTTGTGATAAAACACAATTACCTAGAGAAAATTATAAAATTGAACCTATAGAAGAAATAATAGGACAAGATAGAGCAGTAAAATCCATCGAGTTCGGTTTAATAATGAAAAAATGTGGATATAACGTTTTTATTTCTGGCATAGCTGGAACAGGTAAGACAACATATACCAAAAAAGCAGTATCAAGGTTGGCCGATAATGAACAAAGTCCTAACGATTGGGTGTATGTTAATAACTTTGTTTCTCCTGATTTCCCTATAGCGATATGTTTACCTACAGGTATGGGTATTGAGCTTTATAATGATATGGAAAAAATTGTTGAAGAAATTAAAATAGAAGTAAATAAAGCATTTTCCTCGGAAAATTATGAAAAAACGCGTAGTCAGATTATAAAACAAGTACAAGAAACAAGAGGAGAAGTTTTTTCTACATTTAATCAAAAAGCTGAAGAGATGGGAGTCTCTCCTCAATGGACATCGGCAGGTTTCGTCGGAGTACCTATTATAAATAATAAACCTATCAGTTCAGAAGAATATCAAAAATTAAGCAACATAGATAAAGAAGAAATAGATAAAAGAATGATAGAAGTCCACAATATGGCTCTTGAGGTAGTTCGAAAAATACAAAAAGTTGATCGAGAAATGAGAGGAAATTTAAAACAATTTGATGAAGAAATTGCTCTATATACGGTTGAAAGGGTTTTAAATGAATTTTTAGAAAAATATAGAAATTTTAAGGATGTTTATCATTATTTAAAAAAAGTTCAAGCTGATATGATAAAAAATTTAAATAATTTTAAAACTTCCGTTCAAGAAGAAGAAAATGCCTTAAATATTATAGGCAAAAAAAAAGATGATGGAATGGAGCGTTATAAGGTTAATATATTTATTAATAATAAAGAACAAAAAGGAGCTCCCGTAGTGTTTGAAATAAATCCTACATATTATAATCTTTTTGGTAGAGTTGAATACGAAAATAGAATGAGCGCTCTAACTACAGATTTTACTTTGATAAAACCAGGCGCTCTCCATAAAGCAAATGGGGGTTATTTAATTCTTAATGCCAAAGATTTATTAATGAATATAGGAGCTTGGGAAGGATTAAAACGTGCGCTTAAAACAGGACAGCTTTTTATAGAAAATTTAGGAGAACAGTACAGTTTGTTGGCCATGGCGTCACTTCGACCACAGCCTATACCTTTGATTATTAAGGTTATCTTAATAGGTAATCCTATGATTCATATGCTTCTTAGCAGTTACGACGAGGATTTTAGTAAACTTTTTAGAATACATGCCGATTTTGACGTAGAAATGAAGAATAATTCTGAAAATATTGAAAAGCTGCATTGGTTTATTAATTCAGTTATTGAACAAGAGAAATTGAAACCTTTTGATACAACTGGTATTTTTGCTCTAATGGAATATTGTAGCCGTTTAGCCGGAAGTCAAGATAAATTGAGCACAGAGTTTAAAAATATAGTAGAGCTTGCCTGTGAAGCAGATGTGTGGGCTACAAAGAAAAACAAAACTGGCATTGACGGATGCGATGTAAAAAAAGCTATATATGAACGTGATAAAAGAGAAAATAAAATTGAAGAAAAAATACATGAAATGTTTGAAAAAGAAATATTTTTGCTTGATACTAAAGGTAAAAAAACAGGGCAAATCAATGGGCTAGCGGTAATAAGCACAGGAGCATATATATTTGGTAAACCGTCAAAAATAACTGCAAACACTTTTATGGGGAAAGCAGGTATTATAAATATAGAGAGAGAAGTACAAATAAGCGGGAGTATTCACAGTAAAGGAGTTCTTACTTTAGCAGGCTATTTGGGAGAAAAATACGCTCAAAATGAACCTCTTAGCTTATCTTGCAGTTTAACTTTTGAACAAGAATACAGCGGAGTTGATGGAGATAGTGCATCCAGCGCTGAACTTTATGCTATAATATCTAGTTTATCAGAAATACCTATAAAACAGTACATAGCTGTAACAGGTTCTGTAAATCAAAAGGGAGAACTACAACCTGTAGGTGGAGTAACAGAAAAAATAGAAGGATATTTCATTGTATGTAAGCTAAAAGGATTAACAGGTAAACAAGGAGTTTTAATTCCTGATCCAAATATTAAAAATTTAAACTTAAAAGATGAAGTAATTGAAGCGATAAAAAACAAACAATTCCATATATATGCCGCTAAAACAATTGATGAAGGACTAGAATTACTTACAGATAAAAAAGCGGGTACGCCTAACAAAAATCATAACTATCCTCAAGATACTGTTCATAACTTAGCTGTACAGAAATTAAAAAAGTATATAAAAAACTTTAAAAATTTGGATATTTCACACGTAAAAACAACATTAAATACCTAATATAGTGAGTTAATATGTAAGTGAATTATTATAAAAAATCCTTGATTGGATATACTGGTTTAATAGGATGTATTGTTTATTTTTATAAAATGCTTTTGAAATAGTTTAGTAATATTTGAATAAGTAAAATATATGCTTATTTTTATTATGAATTTACCTTTTATACCAAATTTTCAATACTACTAAAAAGCAAAATAGAAAGCCGTTAAACAAAGTATAATACTAAGTTCAGATACAGGCTAGTACGGTTTATAGCAGAACAAAAAAATGTTTAAACATTGGCCTATAAGCAATATAAAAGAAAAGTAAATATTTAACAATAAAAAGCATTTAAGAAAAATTAGCGAAATATTTGCTAGGATAATATAAAAAGTAAAATAATATCATTTCCCCATTGCCTTTAAATTAAAAAATAGCTGATTATTTAAAAATGATTTTAATATGAGGGAGCGTTAGTTTTGTATTCTTATAAAGTAATCGAAAATTTTGTAAATCCGCAAAACACAGGTAGTATTGATGAGTCTGACGGAGAAGCAACCCACGGAGACGCAAGCTGCGGTGATTTATTAAATATGACTATAAAGGTATCTAACGGTATAATACAAGATGTAAAATATCTTGTTTTCGGATGTACAGCATCTATTGCTACAGGTAGTATGATAACTCAGTTGGCAAAAGGAAAAACGATTGTGCAAGCATTAAAAATAACTGAGAAAGATGTTATTGACGCGTTAGACGGTTTGCCAAATAATAAAATGCATTGTTCAAATCTTGGCGTAATAACTTTAAGGGAAACGATAGAAAATTATTTAAATAAGAAAAATTTAAAAGTTTAAAGTTTGAAATATAGCCAGTAAAAATGATATAAAGTATTTAAAATATTGTAAACAATATGGTTCAGTAAAAATTATATAGAAAGAAATTATCTGTATTGTTCACGATAAACGAAAAATAACTAAAATAAAATCCTATCAATTGTATTAGATTTTAAAGGAGATTTTTTTGAAAAAACAAACAATTTTAATAACAGGGGCATCACGTGGAATAGGAAGGGAAATAGCTAAGTTATTTGCTAAAAATAATTATAATGTAATAATAAATTATTTAAACTCGTACCTTCAAGCTCAAAAATTACAAAAAGAGCTTCAAGCAGTTGGTTGTAATGTGATGCTTCATAAAGCTGATATAACAAAAAATCAACAAGTAAAAGAAATGGTACAAAACACTTTTGAATGGTTTGGAGATATAGATGTTTTAGTAAATAATGCAGGTATCGCTCAGCAAAAATTATTTATAGATATAAGTGAAATAGAATGGGATAATATGATTAACGTCCATATAAAAGGCATGTTTAATTGTTGTAAATTAATTTTGCCGAAAATGATTTCACATAAAAAAGGGAAAATAATAAATATATCTTCAATGTGGGGATTGACAGGAGCTTCATGCGAAGTTCATTATTCTACGGCTAAAGCTGCAGTTATTGGTTTTACTAAAGCACTCGCCAAAGAAGTGGGATTATTTAACATACAAGTAAATTGCATAGCCCCTGGGATAATAGATACTGATATGAATAAATATATTGACAACAAAAATAAACAACGCCTAATAAATGATACTCCTCTTTCTAGATATGGAACGGCAGAAGAGGTAGCTCAGTCGGTTTTTTATTTTGCATCTAAAGAAGCGGATTTTATAACAGGACATGTTTTAAATATAAATGGAGGATTTTTTATTTAAATGTAGTTTTGAAAGATATATTTGATTTATTAAGAGAATAAAAATAGTTGATATTTAACCGTTTAAAATTACAGGCACAGTTAGATAGTTTCTAACTTTATTTATTATATTAGAAAAAGATCTACAAAACTTTATGGATAAAATAGAATTTATGTTTTCGGCACGTATTTTTATAACAACAGATATGAAACTACCAAATTTTTGAATATAATTTGTTATTCGGTTTACAAAAAATAATAGTAGTAATGATTTATTTGATTTAATACTTAATTTTTACCGTAAATCCAAAATGAATTTTATTATCTATAAGATGACCTTCAGTCAATTCAATTTTACATATTACACAATTAGGTATTTGCTGTAAAATTGTTGATAGTTCTGGTATTTTGGCCTTGAGTAATTCTTCCGCTTCTTTGATTCGATCCGGTTCTGTTAAAATAAAAGCTTTTCCTCCTATTTGGATTGATTGGATTCCATTATATTTAATAGGTTGATCATACATGGTAATTAATACATCTGGATGAGATGCTATATTTGTAATTTTACGGCTATTTTTCGAAGTGGGGAAATAAACTCTATTTTCTTTATGAGCAAAACATACAGTATGTGCCATTGGTTTTCCATTACTAGATGCAGTTGATACAGTCATAGTTGAGTGTCGAGATAAAAAAGCATTTAAGTTTGTTTTTATATCATAATTCATTATCATATTCTCCTTTTAAATAAATACTTTAGTTTATCAATTAAATTGTAATCATATTAGATTTACGATTTAGAAGTAAACCATTAATACCTAACCTTACCGAATTCTTTTACTTATTATTAGATAGTTTAACATAGTATGTAAAAGTAAAAAATCATATACCTTAGTATTTATTTGTGTATTTAAAATTTTTAGAAGTTTATGAAGTTCATTTAGTTTATTTTTCTATGTTAGCGTTATTTTAAGTAGTAGTTAATACCTATTCTTTTATGTTTTTTTGATTTTTTTATGTTCATATTATTATTCGTTTAGGAACGCGCTTGTATATTCCAGGCTATGGTATGGCAATAGCCGCTGATACGGGAGGAGTAATAAAAGGAAATAGAATTGATCTTTGCATGAATTATCACAATGAAGCTGTTAAGTTTGGAAAACGAATGATGAAAGTTTATATTCTCAAATAATGAATAAAAATCTTTCGCTTATAAAAGAATATATTTTGTCATTGTTAAGAATAATTTGTTTTAAGCAGTAGTATTATAACCAATAGTCAATACGTTTATAAACGGTTTTTAAATAGGTTGAACAGCTATAATGTAGCAATAAAAAATCTGAATAGTGAATTCATATTTTAAAAATTGAAATGAGAAATAACGCAAATCAATGAACTTAACAATTGCTAAAAGAGATGTAACAAAAGAAATTTTGCGAAATTTTAAAATAAGGGCATCTAAAAAATTAGGGCAAAACTTTCTAATAAATGAAAATGTTGTTAAAAAGATTATTTATATGGCTAATATAAAGAAGAATGATTTGGTGTTGGAAATAGGACCAGGTATAGGTTCTCTTACCGAAGGTTTATTAAATGCCGGAGCTATTGTTAAAGCAATAGAATTAGATAAAAAAATGGTTGAGGTTTTAGATAAGGTTTTACTACAGAAAAGTAATTTACAAATAATACAAAACGATATATTGTCAATGAACTTAAAAAATTTATTTGGAGGTAAATCTTATAAAATAGTAGCAAATTTACCTTATTATATAACTACACCAATTATTATGACTCTTATTGAACAGGAACCGCCTTTAAAATTTATTTTATCTATGGTACAAAAAGAAACTGCTGAACGGTTTATTGCAAATCCTTCATCTAAAGAATACGGAGCAGTGAGTGTAGCTGTAAATTATATTTTTATTCCTAGTATACTTTTTGAGGTTTCAGCAAGTTCTTTTATTCCTGAGCCGAAAGTAAGTTCTTGTATGATGCGTTTTGATTTGCGACAGTGTCCTCCAGTAAAAGTTATAGATAAAAAGTTTTTTTTTTATTTAATCAAAGCAGCCTTCGCAGAACGTAGAAAAACTTTAAAAAATAATCTGATAAATATTGGAATTACTAAAGATGAAGTACAATCTTTTTATATGACAACAGGCATTGATTGCAATAGGCGTGGAGAAACTTTAAGTGTAAATGAGTTTGTCATTATGACGAATTTTTTATATAATTCGATGTAAATATAAATTATTTTAATAGATTTTTTATAATCAGTTTTTTGTAGCAGCGCTTGGAATACTTAGAAAATTTAAGACAATAGTATATTTATACCATTGTTTATTTCGTGGGTATAGTTTAATAATAAAGTAGCTATTAACAAAAATTTGTGGTTGCTATTTTTAATTTTGTGAATATATTATCATGTAAAGAGACCGAATATATAGAATCTACAATATTATTCAGTATAATGTCAATCCTAGGCGCGAGTTTAAGAATATTAATAAATTTTACCGTTAATGCCAATATTTTTTTTGTATAGTTAATCTAATGTAGATGGTTACCTTTTTTGTTTGTTATTTTTTGATAGATAAATATATATAAGTAAATATACGGCTAATATTATTTTAATAGGTTATAGTTTAATTTTAAAATTAAAAGAAAATAAATACAAATCAAAATAAACGTTCTGTATTGAATAATTTGTGCAAGCTACAAAAAATATAGTTAAAGTTTAAGTTTTTAGGTTTCGTAATTAACGATTAAGAGTATAGGTTGATATAATTTTCTAAATATCTGCAAATAAAAATAAAGCTAAGAATATTTTTAGTGTTTCAATAAAATTTATATAATTGCCTGTAAGTTTTTATATATATATTATAAAAACTGTTATACTAATGGCTTATAATGTTATAGGTATGCATGGTATTGCAAAATAATTTCAAAGAAAAAAATTTCAAGGAAAAATGTTTTCTTTGAAATTAAACCCTTGATATACACGATGCGAATCTCAGAATTAGTTTCGTAAATTAGTGCTAGTATATATTGTACCTAAGTTATATGAGTATAAGTAAGTATAGGGAAAAGATATTAGTGCTGTAAATAGAAAAATTAAAATCACTTTTCTAACACTCGTAGCTTTTTATCGTATGCAATTAAAAAAGAATCATACTTTTAAAAAATAAATATAAAAAAATAAATATAAAAAATAAAAGTAGAAGAAAATGAAACCCATTTTATTTTTCACCGCACCTTTTGGCTATGGACATACAAGTGCAGCCAAGTCAGTTATAGAAGCAATGAAAATGACAAATAATAACCTTGATATACGTTTAATTAATATTTTTTCTTTATATCCTTCGATAATAGAAAAAATAGCAGTTAAATTTTATTTTATCCTTATTAGTAAAATACCCATAATGTATGGCGTATTATATAAAATTGAAAACAATTACGCACGTTTCACGCTAATAAGAAGTATTTTTAATATTATTGGTTCTTATAAAATGTACAAGGAAATAAAAAGAATTAATCCTGAGGCCATTATTTGTTCTCATTTTTTACCTGCCGGAATTTTAGATAACTTATTAAGAAAAAAAAGATAAATATTCCTGTATATGGAATTGTGACAGATTATTCAATGCACTATTGGTGGTATTTTAAAAATTTGCGTAAATATTTTGTGGGAAATAGTAATGTTAAAAAAGCTTTAATTAATCTTGGTATATCTAAGAAAAAGATTTGTGTTTATGGAATCCCAATTTCTCGCTATTTTTGCCAATATATTAAACGTAATGAAATTTGCGAAAAATTAGGGTTGATCCCTAATAAGCCTATTATTATTATAATGGGAGGAGGAACGGGTCTTTTACCAATGAAAGAAATTTTAAATCAATTATGTAAAATTTCTTATAAAATAAATATTATTATTGTGGCAGGTACTAATGACAAATTGGTAAATGAGTTATCGTATTTTAATACTGATAACTCCAAATGTGTTAAAATTTTTTCTTATATTAATTTTATCAACGAATTAATGTTTGCGGCAGACGTAATGATTACTAAGGCAGGCGGTGTTACGATAGCAGAAGCATTAAGTTGTGGATTACCTATGGTTATTTTTAAACCTATTCCAGGACATGAATGGCACAATGCAGAATTTCTTTTGCAAAATAATTCTGCTATAATTCTTAAAGATTTGAAAGATTTAAATAACCTGATTTATAAGCTTTTATTTTCAAAAAAGAAAATAAAGTTTTTAAAAATGAACATTTTGAAGTTAGCTAAACCGAAAGCTGCTTTTAAAATTGCCGAAGAAATTTTATTGAAAGAGATGTTAGTATGATTGTAAATGATAAATGTCATGCTCCGGCTTTAATAAAATTATAAAGAAGCCTTTTTGCATGCTGATGCGAAGTATGTTATTTAATATGTATAGGTATAAAAAAGGGTACTGTAAATTTATCGCGGTACCAGAAGGCAATCGGAAAAATTTTATGTCTTATTTAAAAAAATAAAAACCTTATTGAATAATTAATGGCCTAGTTTCTGACACAATAGCTGACGATATTATTAGATAGATATCAAATAAAAACTTATTAAATATCAAAAAATTATTCATTTTCGAATAACTGGGAAGAATAAATATATAGTAGTTTATATTTAAGTTATCCTTAAAGTGTGGGTGGTTTACTACTGAATTGTAGAGTTTTAAATAAAAAATATATGTTATTTTATACAGTATGAGTATACGTGTTTTTGTGCGTAAAGAGTATGATAAAAAATATATTTAGGAAACATTAGGAGGAAAAACTTGAAAAAACTAATTTTAGTTGAATCTCCCGCAAAAGCGAAAACGATTGAAAAATATTTAGGTAAAGATTTTACAGTAAAATCGTCAAAAGGGCATATAAGAAATTTGCCTAAAAGCCAATTTGGAATAAATATAGAAAATGATTTTGAACCCAAATATATTATTATACGAGATAAGCGTGCTACCATAACAGAATTAAAAAAAGAAGCTAATAAAGTTGACAAAATTTATATTGCTACTGACCCTGACCGTGAAGGAGAAGCAATAGCCTGGCATATTGCAGAAATGCTTGGAATAGATAGCTACGAATTATGCAGAATTGTTTTTAATGAAATCACTAAAACTTGTGTTACAGAAGCGATTAACAATCCGAGAAATATCGATTTAAACCTTGTTGAAGCTCAACAAACAAGACGGATACTTGATCGTATAGTAGGTTATAAACTTAGCCCTTTATTATGGAAAAAAGTACAAAAGGGGTTAAGTGCAGGTAGAGTGCAATCTGTCGTTGTAAGTTGTATTTGCGACCGTGAAAATGAAATAAAAGCGTTTATTCCTAAAGAATATTGGACTATTGATGTATTATTAGAAGTCGATAAAAACAAAAAATTTACTGTAACCTTAATAAAACTAAATGGAAAAAAATTCGACATAATAAATAAAAAACAAAATGATTTAATTATATCGGATTTAAAAAAAAGCACATATATTGTAAATTTTTTAAACCACAAAGAAAGAAAGCGTAACTCTTTGCCTCCGTTTATAACAAGTTCTATGCAACAAGAATGTTCACACCGATTAGGGTTTTCTCCAAAAAAAACAATGCACTTGGCTCAGCAATTATATGAAGGATTAGAAATAAAAGGTATTGGACATACAGGATTAATAACTTATATGAGGACAGATTCTTTTCGTTTATCACAGCAGTCTATCGAATTAGCAAGAAAAATAATAATAGATACTTTCGGATCTCAGTATTTACCCATAAAGCCAAATGTTTACAAAAAGAAAGCGGCTCAAGATGCACATGAGGCTATAAGGCCTGTGGATGCTCGTATTCTTCCAGAACAATTAAAAGATAATGTTGATAGCAATTTATGGAAAGTGTATAAACTTGTCTGGGAAAGATTTATTGCAAGCCAAATATCTCCTGTAGTGTATGATGTAACAACTTGTGAAATACAGGCTGGTAAGTATTTATTAAAAGCCTCCGGGTCAAGAGTAAAATTTGCTGGATTTACAATAGTTTATGATGATAAAGAGAAAAAAAAGAAAACTAAAATTATTCCTCCGATTAACATTGGAGAAAAATTAGGGTTAGTCGAAATTCAATCTAAACAAAAATTTACTGAGCCACCGGCAAGATATAATGAGGCATCATTGATTAAATACTTAGAAGAGATGGGAATAGGACGCCCAAGTACTTACGTACCTATTATTGAGACAATAACAAATAGAGGTTATGTTGAAAAAATAGATAAAAATTTTTTCCTTACAAAATTGGGTTATATTGTCAATGACTTATTAAAACAATATTTTGCGTCAATCGTAGATATAAAATTTACAGCTTCTATGGAAGGTAAACTTGATGAGATAGCAGCAGGAGAAAAAAAACGAGTAGAGGTTCTAAGAAAATTTTTTGATTCTTTTAAGGGTGATTTAGAAAGAGCAGAAGTCACGTTACAGAAACAAAAGTTTCCTGAAAAAATATCTGAAGAATTATGTGATAATTGTAATAAAAATCTAGTCTATAAAAAAGGACGATTTGGGGAATTTTTAGCTTGTCCTGCTTACCCTGAATGTAAGTTTTCTAAAAAAATTAAAAAAATAACTGAATTTATTTGTCAAAGTTGTAATAAAGGATTTTTAACAGAGAAAAAAAGTAAAAAAGGATCAAAATTTTTTGGGTGTAGTACATATCCAAAATGTATGTTTGCTTCTTGGGATATTCCTTTTGAAGAAAAATGTCCTAAATGCGATAAGTATTTGTTTAAAAAAATATTTAAAGGACATTTTTTAGGCAAATATTGTTTTTTTTGTGGTTATGGGAAAAAAGATAAGAATACTAAAAAAGTCGAAATTATAGTAAATAAACAATAATTTAATAATGAATATGATCAGAACAGAAATTAAAGTCAGAAAAGTTAATTGGTTAACTTATAAAATAGATTGTACGATAAAGTTGGTTGAATTGAGATCTAAAAACTCATTCTAGTTCATAAAATGTCATATTTTTATGATACAGTTAGACCCATAATATATCATAATAGGATTAGTTTAGATAATATTTATATTATTTATCTATATAATAAAAGTAGGCTGATAAATTATTTTGTGGAGAAGGAATAATACGATCGATTTTGTTCACATCACATAGAAGAAAAATCAATTAGCTTAAAAGATTTAAAGAGAGATCTATTTAGATAAGTAGTGTCACAAAATTAAGGAAAAGAGGTATAATACATTGGATGAATCTACAGCCCTTACTAATTTTAAGATATATAGAAGTGAGATCTTTTATGGTAGGTAAAATTATTAGAATAGCAGGTTAATCAGCTGGCGCAGGCGTGGTTTTAAACATAAATGCTGCCCGTAAAGAGTATAAAAAGACTTTAATTGCTTTAATGTTATTTAAATTTTTTTTAAGATATGTTACAGATAATAATATATCCAATAGTCAGTTTAAGAACACAAAACGTGATTTTATTTCACCTATTTTAGAAAAGATAAAAAATAAAAAAAGATAAATATTATTTTTATGGAGAACAGAAAAAATAGTTTCTTTGTTTGATATAAGGACTTTTTGGATATGACAAAAAAAGGTCTATCAGTCGTAAATTATCAGCCTTAAGATCTTTTTATAGTTATTTATTACCCGAATAATTCGCAAAAACTATTTTTTTTGACTATATCTTTATTGAAATTAGATATTAAACAGATGAATTTTTTACTAAATAAGATTTATAATATTATGTATTAAGGGTAAATATATTATAAAGATGCTATATTTTTCAGTCCCACGAGTAAGCAGCTTATGAGGTTACTATTAAGAATATTTAGGTTTTTTTAATTTTAGGTAAAGGGTGGAAAAGGAAAAATCATGTATATAAATAAAATAGCTATAAAGGTAGTAAAAAATTATTTGCAAAAAGTACGTCTTGAATTATATAATCAAACTAATAGTCATGATTTTTTATTTGTCAGCTATCTAATTTAGCTGCTATTCCTCTTCATACTCATGTTATTTTTAAAAGATTAAGAAGTAATTATAATCCTACATATTTAAGAATATAAAAATAAGATTAAGAGTTTTGAAAAATAAGATTAATTTTTAAAGTAATAATTAAATTAAGAAAGGAATAATATGGGAGAAATTACTAATAGTTTTCGTGGCACTACTATTGTAGCTATAAATCATAAAGGTAAAACGGCAATTGCAGGTGACGGACAGGTAACATTTGGCCAAACGATGATTATGAAACATAATGCGAAGAAAGTGCGCAGGATTTATAATAACAAGGTTATATCAGGATTTGCTGGTTCTGTGGCAGATGCGTTTGCATTGTTTGGGAAATTTGAAGGGAAATTACAAGAATTTAACGGAAATTTGTTACGTGCAGCTGTTGAGTTAGCAAAAGATTGGCGTACGGACCGGGTTTTAAGAAGACTGGAAGCTATGCTTATAGTTGCTGATATTGAAAAAATATTGCTAATATCAGGAACAGGAGAAGTTATAGAACCTGATGATGGAATATGTGCAATAGGTTCGGGCGGAGCATTTGCTTTAGCAGCTGCTCGAGCATTAGTCTCGTATTCAGAGTTATCAGCAGAAGAAGTTGTAGAAAAGTCTATGCAAATTGCTGCAGATATTTGTGTTTATACTAATAGGCACATTGTTGTCGAAACATTATAAATTGGAGGAAAATTAATTGTTAGAATTAACACCTAAACAAATTGTAGCTGAGCTTGATAAATATATAGTAGGACAGGGAGCAGCAAAAAAATCTGTAGCCATAGCGTTACGTAATCGTTGGCGTGCCCGTAATTTGCCCAAAGAGGTTCAAGAAGACATTATTCCCAAAAATATTTTGATGATTGGGCCGACAGGAGTGGGAAAAACAGAAATTGCCAGGCGATTGGCTAAATTGACGAATGCTCCTTTTATAAAGGTAGAAGCTACTAAATTTACAGAAGTGGGGTATGTTGGCAGAGATGTCGAATCTATAATTAGAGATTTAATAGCGGAAGCAATTCGCATTATAAAAAAACAAAAAGTAAAAAGTGTAAAAAAAAGAGCTATAGAAGTTGCTGAAGAAAGGATATTAGATTGTTTTTTCCCAACTAAACAGTCAAATAGTTCGGTAAATCCTTTGGGTTTATTATTTGGTACAAGCGGTGTACAGCAACCTGATTCACAGGATAGTGAAAAAAATGATCGTGAAAAATTAAGAGAAAAGTTACGCGCTGGAGAGTTAGAAAATGAAATAATTGAGGTTTTAATTGAATCAACGGGAGTTCCTATGCTAGGTATGCTTGGAGTAGGAAATATGGAAGAATTAGGAATGAATTTACAGGAAATGATTACCAATATGATCCCTAAAAAAAACAAAAAACGTAAAATGAAAGTGAGTGAAGCGAGAAAAATATTTGAGCAGGAGGAAGCACAAAAATTAATTGATACAGACGAAATAAATAGAGATGGAGTAAGACTCGCAGAAAATTCGGGAATTATTTTTGTTGATGAAATAGATAAAATTGCAGGACGCGGAAACGGGTCTGCTGGTCCTGATGTTTCTCGAGAAGGAGTACAAAGAGATATACTACCTATCGTTGAAGGTTCTACTGTGATGACGAAACATGGTGCTGTTAAAACAGATCATATTTTATTTATAGCAGCTGGGGCTTTTCACATGTCAAAACCGTCTGATTTAATACCGGAATTGCAAGGGAGATTTCCAATAAGAGTAGAATTAGAAAGTTTAAGTAAAGAAGATTTTAAAAAAATATTAACAGAACCTTCTAATTCGCTTATAAAGCAATATGTAAATCTTTTAGAAACAGAAAAAATACAAGTTGAATATGAAAAAGATGCTTTAGACGAAATTGCAGAAATAGCTGCTAAAATAAACATGGAAACCGAAAATATCGGAGCAAGACGTTTACATACTATTATGGAAAAATTGATGGAAGATATATCTTTTAATGCACCTGAAAATCCAGGTTTAATAAAAATAGATAGAAAATATGTTCAGCAAAAGCTGAGTAAAATTGTGACAAATCAAGATCTAACGCAATTTATTTTGTAAATTTTGGTTTTTAATCATTGACAATAAGTTAAAGAAAGATTTATAATGATGGGCGTTGCTATTAATTAACTTTTCTATAAGTTATATATTGAAAAATAGTATTATTGAAAAATTACGGGGCGTAGCTTAGCTTGGTAGAGCGCCTGGCTTGGGACCAGGAGGCCGCAGGTTCGAATCCTGCCGCTCCGACCAGTAAATGTTTAGTGCGGGTGTAGCTCAGTGGTAGAGCCCCAGCCTTCCAAGCTGGTTGCGTGGGTTCGATCCCCATCACCCGCTCCATTATTATAGCTTACAAATGCTATAATAAGTAGATAGTGAAAACATAAAAATACTTCTTGTAATTTTGTTCATTTTGCTATTACCTAAAAGTAGTTCTATAGATAGCTGCGATATCAATTAGGAGTTGCACAGTAAAATATCTTCTTTTTAGTTAAAATAAATTTTGAAGTAAGAAATAGGTATAATAATTCTATTAACCTTTTAACCTTTTAACTGTATATTGAATATAATAAAATAGGAAAAAATAACACAATAAATAAACGGCGTAGTAGGGCTGTACAAAAGATTATATAAGTTTGTAAGTAATATTAACTTAAACATTGGTTGTAAACAGTATCGTTTTGAGAGATAATGAGAGATAAGTAGAATATTGTTTATTTAAATTTGATTAAAAGAATATTTATTATCGATTGCTCAAAGTAAGAAACTAACAAATATAAATGAACTTACGATAATTTGTAAGTTCATTTATATTTTTTCTACCTAATATTTATTAATAAATTTATGTATTTTGGTGATGAAAAATGTTACTTCGATATTTTTTCAGTGAATTTTTGTTGCTTTTAAATATTAAGTTTATTTACAATAATTTTTTTTTGCAGTATAATTTATTATCGTTTAAAGAAAGAAAGGGCATCGTAAAGGCAATATTATGATTAATAAAGAGAAAATATCGATATGTTTACCTATTGAATTATCTAATTTCGTTCATAAGCTTCAGCAGAAATATCACAAAACTGCTTCTTCGATAATTACTGTTGCTTTACAGCATTATCAGAATTATTTATTTAATAAAATATATGAACCATACGGAAGAGATAAAATAGAACAAAAAGAGAATGTTGTGTGGAGTATAACCGACGGTGATTTAGCATGAAACGTGGAGAAATATATTTAGTTGAACTAGCTATGGAAATATCAGCTGAAACTGATAAGGTACGTCCGGCTATAATTATTAGTAATAATTTTTTTAATAGTGCTTCGCCACTTATTACTATCATTCCTATATCAAGTCGATTATCAAAAGTATACCCTTTTCAAGTTCTTTTAAATGAGGTTAAAAATGGTTTAGATAAAGATAGTAAAGCAAAATGTGAACAGATACGTACTATTAATAAACTCAGGTTAAAAAGAAAAATTGGTCAATTATCTAAAAAACAGCAAGAACAGGTTAATAATGCTATAAAGCTTCATCTTAATTTTAGATAAATGTAAAATATTTTTACTTATAACTTATATAAATATTCACATGATTGTATTCATGATTATGATAAAAATTAATATTATTTACGCTTTTATAAAGATAAAAACTAGCCAAACGAGGAAAACATAGAAAATTACCATCTTTGATTTTAACTTTGGTATTTTGTGTTTAACAATAACTATATACTCGAAAAGTTAGATTGTATAAAATAATGGAAAAGGAGAAATATCAGCATAACAGGGCATTTTATCGACAATAGTTCAACTAATTTAGATGAAGTCAAGTGATAATGATTTAAACGTAAGAATGGTTTAATAATAAAATAAACATAAATCATTGACGGTAACATATTTTACTATAAAATAAAAGATAAAAATACAAAATTAATCACTTTATTCTCAAGCAAGGATGATTAATAGTGCATTATTTCATGATATTTCTGCTTTAGATAATTATTATGCGGTTAATCTTTTAGTAATAAGTACATGTATGCAGATATACATTATTCTATTTTTCTTAGAGCTTTTGGATAGTTGTCGTATATATTAAGGTGTAAAAGTATAACTGTAATCTGGCGAAGTGGAAAAAATTGTTTTTGCGGATATATTTAATATTTTTACGCCCATGTTGGCAAATAAACGTCTAATTTTATATTTTTTATACAAAGAATTATTGTTATATAATATACATATTAACTAGAAAGGATGGAAGCTATATGAGTGGGGGAAAATATACAAAGAAAAAACCAGTTATTTTTATAATTGCTTTAATAATTATTATAAGCTTTATTGCAAGCGTGTTTTTTATAAGTGCAAATGTTAATCAACAGACTTCTGTTAAACAACAAATTTCAAATTCATTGAACGAAGACGAACAAAAAGAATCTATAAAAACTTCAAATTCATTAAACGAAGATGAACAAAAAGAATCTATAAAAGGAACAGAAAATGTAGCAAAAGCACAAGAGAAAATTTTTCAAAAACCTAATAAACTTAAAAATTATAAATTCCCAAAAGTTAAAATAGTTAGAGGTCATGGAAAAATAGCATTTATTATAGATGATTGCGGATATTCTTATAATGAAGCAGAAAATTTAGCAAAAATAAATATACCTTTAACTTTTTCAGTTATTCCTTATCTGACGGCAAGCAAAGCAGTTATCTCTTTAGCTCATAGTAATGGGAAACAGGTTATGCTGCATTTACCTATGGAGGCAATAGGAAATTGCTCCGCTGAGAAAATTACTATTAAAGCAACTATGACAGATAAACAGATACAACAATTAATAATGAATGCTATTGCAGCAACTCCTGAATTGGTAGGAATAAACAATCATCAAGGCTCAAAAGCTACCCAAAGCAAAAGAGTTATGAAGATAGTGATGAAAACAGTCAAACAGTATGGAAAACTATTTTTTATTGACAGTAAAACGGTACCTAACAGTGTTGTTTGCAATGTGGCTACAGAATGTGGAGTTCCTACAAGTGAAAATGGTATATTTTTAGACAATAGCACAAATGTTGAAAAAATTAAAACAATGATTCGTAAAGCGATAAATATGGCACAAGAATATGGTTGTATAATTGCTATAGGTCATGCTAGGCCACATACTGTACAAGCCTTTAAAGAAATGCTAAATGAAATTGAAGAGTCAGGTATACAAGTGGTCTTTGCTTCAGATTTGGTAAAATAAATTTCATTATCAAAATCATTTAAAAACTGGAGAAAATTTAGTGAAATATATTGATTATTATGATGTTTTAGGAGTTAAACGTGGTTGCGATGATCAAGAAATAAAAAAAGCTTATCGTAAATTGGCGAAACAGTGGCATCCTGATAGACATAAAGGAGAAGCGAAAAAAAAAGCTGAAGAAAAATTTAAACAAATAAATGAAGCTTACGAAGCGTTAGGAGATCCTGAAAAAAGAAAAAAATATGACTCTTTTGGAAGTAATTGGCAAACAGGCCAAGAATTTAACTATGGAGATTTTAAAAATAATACCAACTTTTCTTTTCAAAGCACAAATGGATTTTCTGATTTTTTCAGTGCGGTTTTTAGCGATATTTTTAGCGATAAAAGGTCTTATACCGACAATAATAATCGATTTTCTGGTTCTAATTATGAGGAACAAGTTGAAGAAAGTAATGCATCAATTGAAATACCTGTAGACCAATTGCTTATGGGAACCCAAAAGAGAATTTCTATTAAAACTGATGAAAAAATTAAAACAATAGAAATTAATATTCCCCAAAATTCTTTGCCAAATTCAATTTTGAGATTAAGTAAAATAGGGAACAATGGCGGAGTATTATTATTAAAGTTAAAGCCTGATCCTAGCGGAGTTTGGCGTTTATCAGGAAATTATGATATCGTAACAAGCATAACAATTTATCCTGAACAAGCTGTGCTAGGATGTAAAAAGATAGTTAATTTACCCACAGGAAAAATTGAAATAAATATTCCACCTAATACGCGTTCAGGAAAAATATTGCGCATTTCTGGACAAAGTTTTAAAAGAAAAAACGGAAAGAAGGGAGATGCTCTTCTAAAAATTTTGATAGATATACCTGCATTTTTAAGTGAAAAGAAAGTAGAATTTTATAAAAAAATTGCTGAAATATAGATTAGATAAATTAGGCTATCTAGACAAACTTGAATTTTAGTTAGGAAGGAACATAATAAGGGAAGAGTTTATTTATGGACCATGAAAAGTTTACACAAAAATCGTTGATTATTTTACAAAAATCGCATCAAATGGCGGCAGTTCACCATCATCAGGAAGTATCTACTATTCATTTGTTTAAATCTCTATTAGAAGAGAATGATTTAAAGATTATTGATGCTATTTTAAAAAGCGCGAATATTGATAAAAAAATATTACATATTAGAGTGGAACAAATATTTAAGAAAATTCCAATTGTAAAAGGCGTTTCTGAAAGATTAACTTTTAGCCTTGCTTTAATTAGAATTTTTGATAAAAGCGAACAAATTATGACTTTTATGAGCGATAAATTTATTGGGGTCGAACATTTGCTATTGGCTGTTTGTAGCGAAGGAGATGATGAGATTATAAATTTATGTCAATCTTACGGACTAATTTATGATCGTGTTAAAAAGGCTATTTTAGACTATCGAGGCGGTATAAATATTACGATAGATAGTCCTGAAGAACAATATGAAGTATTAAAAAAATATGGTCGTGATTTTACACAGTTAGCTAAACAAAATAAGCTTGATCCTGTTATTGGTAGAGATGATGAAATAAGGCGAATAATTGAAATTTTATCTAGACGAACAAAAAATAATCCTGTTTTAATTGGAGAACCAGGAGTAGGTAAAACCGCTATAGTAGAAGGATTAGCTCAACGTATAATAAAAAACGATGTTCCAGAAAGTTTGAAAAATAAATTTTTATATTCTCTTGATATGGGAGCTTTACTTGCTGGCGCAAAATATCGAGGAGAATTTGAAGAACGATTGAAAGCTGTTTTGAATGGAATTGCTAAAACTGAAGGGAAAATTATTTTATTTATAGATGAGTTGCATACTATAGTAGGAGCTGGTGCATCAGAAGGATCAATAGATGCTGGAAATATTTTAAAACCTATGCTTGCACGCGGAGAATTAAAATGCATAGGAGCTACAACTTTGAATGAATATCGTAAATACGTAGAAAAAGACGCTGCGGAGTAAAAATAAGAGATAGTGCTCTTGTTGCCGCAGCAATATTATCAGATAGATACATAATAGATCGGTTTTTACCGGATAAAGCTATAGATTTAATGGATGAATCTGCAGCTAAATTGAAAACAGAAATAGAATCTATGCCTACAGAGCTTGATGAAAAATTGCGAGAAATTATGCAGTTACAAATAGAAGAACAGGCTTTGAAAAAAGAAGTAGATAAAGTATCGCAAGATAGATTAATAAAATTACAAGAAGAACTTGCGCAAATTAAAAATTATGTTGATAAATTGAGAAAACAATGGGAAGAGGAAAAAAAGGAATAAGTAGTTTAAGACAAATAAAAAAAATGATTACCGATGCAAAGTTAGAAATGGAAGTGGCAGAAAGAGCAGGGGAACTTAACCGCGCTTCAGAATTGAAATATGGAGAATTGCCCAAATTAGAAAAACACATTAAAACTGAAGAAGAAAAATTATCTAACGAATCAGGTAATCGTTTATTAAAAGAGGAAGTAGATGAGAACGATATAGCGAAAGTCGTGAGCATTTGGACAGGGGTTCCTGTAACAAAATTGCTTACCGGAGAGCGACAAAAACTGATTTATTTAAAAGAAGAACTGAGTAAAAGAGTAGTTGGGCAAGATGAAGCTATAGCAGCTGTAAATGAAGCAGTTATAAGAGCAAGAGCGGGAATTAAGGACCCAAATAGGCCAATAGGTTCGTTTATATTTTTAGGCCCTACAGGGGTTGTAAAGACTGAACTAGCGAAAACATTAGCCCAACAGCTTTTTGATAGCGAACGAGCGATAATACGTTTGGATATGAGCGAATATATGGAAAAACATTCTTTAGCTCGTTTAATAGGTGCACCTCCAGGATATATTGGATACGAAGAAGAAGGACAATTAACCAAAGCTGTGAGACGTAAGCCGTATAGCGTAGTGTTATTTGATGAAATAGAAAAAGCGCATTCAGATATATTCAATATATTATTACAAATTTTAGACGAGGGACGATTGACAGATAATAAAGGAAGAGTAGTAGATTTAAAAAATACTGTTATAATAATGACTTCAAATTTAGGATCGCAGGAAATATTAAATAGCCTGAATTGGGAAAATACAAAAATAACAGTATTTAATTTATTAAAGATATATTTTAGACCGGAATTTATTAATAGAGTGGATGAAATAATAATATTTAAAGCTTTATTAATAGAACAAATAATGCAGATATCGGCAATATTATTAACTCAATTAAAGAATAGATTAAAACACCAGGTTGCAGTATCGCTCATTTGGGATGATAAAGTATTAGAGATTATAGCGAAAAAAGGCTATGATCCGCAATTTGGCGCAAGACCATTAAAAAGATTGATACAGAAGGCTTTAGAAACAGAAATATCTAAAAAAATTGTAACAGGGGAATTAAAAGAAGGGATGAGGGTTTTTTTGACAACAGCTAGAGAAAAAATTATTCTTAAGCTAAAATAAAAGTAAAAAACGCGATATATTGCACATCTTTTTTATTCAAAAAAGTAGTCAAATTTGGGAACGTTTAAAATAAATTAGATATAGTTTTAATATAAATTTTTACACATAACTAAATTAAAAATAGTATAATGAACATTTAGGGTAAAGAGTTACACTTAAATAGAGTATGATGATATGTTTTAGATCTTTTTTTATGGGTGAGAAAAGATAAAAAAGTAGTTATTTAGGGTAGAATATGCAATCTTTTTCATATATAAATCATCGGCTACGCTTGGTAATTGTGATTTTAACTGTTTTATTTTTGTTTATTTTCATCAGATTAGCGTATTTACAGGTGGGCATATCTGATTTTTTTATCGATAAAATAAATGAACAGGTAAATGATTTTAAGAAAATTAAGAATCCACGTGGCAATATTTACGACCGTAACGGAAAAGAGCTTGCAATAAGTATTATGGTTAGGTCTCTTTATGCAAATTGTATTGAACTAAAAAAAAATAGAGTTTCTCGTGACCAAATAGCGAATGATTTGGCTATAATACTAGGTATAAGAAAACCCGATTTAATAAAGCGACTTACTAGTGACGCAGGATTTATTTGGATAGAGCGCTCTTTAGAAAATGATATTTCAAAACAAGTCCAAAATTATATTAAAAATAATAAAATTATCGGTTTATATTTTATTGAAGAAAGTAAAAGATATTATCCTAATGACCAGTTAGCAGCTCATGTATTAGGATTTGTCGGAATTGATGATAACGGTTTGGCTGGAATAGAGTTTCATCTTGATAAAGAGTTAAAAGGAGAAATGTTAAAACAAAAACTTTTCATAGATCAGTATGGAAATCCTATAACAGGTTCAGCTTTCAATTATGAATTGTTAAAAGAAGGACGAAAAGTATTTTTAACTTTAGATAATAGAATACAATTTACTGTTGAGCAAACAATGGATCGCTCAATGGTTAAGACTAAAGCTAATTCTATGGCGGTTATAATTATGAATCCAAATAATGGTGAAATATTGGCTATGGCAAGTAGGCCTACTTTTAATCCTAATAAAATTTTTAAAGTTAATTCTCATCAACTTAATAACAGATTTTTTAGTATATACGAGCCAGGTTCAACGTTCAAAACAGTTATTGCTGCTATAGCTCTTAATGAAAAATTGGTATCTCCTGAAGAAATATTTCATGACACAGGGTCAATAAATATTAATGGTAGGTTTATAAGAAATTGGGATGGAGGTAAGTGGGGAGATCTAGATTTTATTCATGCTTTTAGTAATTCAATAAATACTGTTTTTGTTAAAGTAGGACAACGATTGGGGAAACATATGATTACGCAATATGTGGATAAATTTGGTTTTGGTAAAAAAACTGGCATAGAGTTACCTGGGGAAGAATCTGGTATATTATTTAATGAAAATAAAATGACTTTGTCTGATTTGGCCAGTGTTTCTATTGGGCAGGGTGTTGCGGTGACTCCTTTGCAGTTAGTTACCGCTGTTTCTGCAATGTGTAACGGAGGATTAACTATAAAACCGCATATTATTAAAGAAATTTGCAACAGAGATGGGAGTATTTATAAAAAATTTAATAAATATAAAGGTAGCCAATTATTGAATCGCGAAGCTACACAAAAATTAGTTAATTTATTTGAAAAAGATGTTTTACAAGGCAGTGGAGTAAAAGCCAAAGTAGAAGGATATCATTTTGGTGGAAAAACAGGAACAGCAGAACGATTAAATACATCTGGTACAGGGTATTCTTCAGGTCATTATATTTCTTCTTTTATAGGTTTTGGACCAGTAGAAGCACCTAAATATGTAGCAATAGTAGTTATCGATGACCCTAAAGGACAATATTACGGAGGCCAAATATGTGCTCCTGTTTTTAGTGAATTTATGACCCCGATTATGGAATATAGCAACGTATTGCAGACATTGCAATTAAAATAAGCAAACAAAATATTTCTAATAGAAAAGTATATACCAATTAGAAAAGTATATACCAATTGGTAAAATAATCATAAATAATGTGCGAAGAAGTACTATGCGCGAAACAACGAAATTATAATAAAATTAGGGTTACGTTGCTCAATAGCAAGTAGTAGTTTTGTACCTTATCAAAATATAATTGGCAATAATTTAGTAAATAAAAACGATTTAGGTATTCTTAACTGTAATTTTTAAAATATCAAAGAAAGGATTTTTTATAATATGAAAAGTTGTATTTTTTGCGGGATAATAAAAGGAGCTATTCCTTCGGAAATTATTTATCAAGACAAATATATTGTAGCATTTAACGATATTAAGCCTATGGCACCCATCCATATTTTAATGGTACCTAAAAAACATATAAAAAATTTTATAGATATTCAGGACGATGATAATAAATTTATTCACGCTATAATTAAAGCTATAAAAAAACTTGCTAAAAAATATGAAATAGTTGAAAAAGGGTTTAGACAGGTTATAAATACAAAAGATGATGGAGGACAGACAGTAGATCATTTGCATTGGCATTTATTAGGTGGGAGAAAGATGACATGGCCGCCTGGTTAAAAGTTAATCTATAAGTAAATCCGATTTATATGAATATAATAGGAGGCGAAAAAATGAAAGATACATTAATCGAGACAGAAAAAGGTTTAAAGCGAGATATAGGTTATTGGCCTGCATTATCTATTGTTATAGGAACTGTTATTGGAGCAGGTGTATTTGTAAGACCTGCTGATGTTTTAGGTTCTGCTGGAGGAGTAAAAGGAGCATTATGCGCATGGATAATAGGTGGGATATGTGTTATGGCCGGAGGATTAACAATAGCAGAACTTGGAGCATCCATTCCAAGAACAGGTGGAATATACGCTTATCTTCAGGAAATTTACGGTGAAAAAGTGTCTTATCTTTTTGGTTGGATGCAAACAGTAATATTTGCTCCTGCGACATTTGCCGCATTGAGTTTATATTTTTCGGCAATTTTCATACAAACATTCGGGTTAGCTGTCGGTATGCGAATTCCGATTGCTGGTAGCGTTTTATTTATAATAACAATGATAAATATTACAGGTGCAAAGTACGCAGGGTACGTCCAAACAATTGCAACAGCTATTAAATTAGTTCCTATAATACTATTATCATTGGCTGGTTTAATATGGGGAAAAAATACAATAGTTGAGCCTGGAGTTATGCTCGGTTCTTTTTCATTTACAGGTCTAGGAATGGCAATGTTAGCAACATTTTTTGCTTATGAGGGATTTTCTAGTGTAGCTATAGTAGCTGGAGAAATGAAAAATCCGATAAAAATAATACCTAAAGCAATATTTGTAGGGGTTTTGATAGTTATTGTAGCTTACCTTGCAGTAAATTTAGCAATTTTTCATACAATATCAAATAATGAAATAATACTTTACGGTAAAGCAACGTCTGCAGCAGTAGCAATGAAGCTATTCGGTTCGATTGGAGGTAAATTAATAAATGTAGGAATATTGGTTTCAATGTTTGGTACAATAAATGGTTATAATTTAACCTTGCCTCGAGTGCCCTATGCAATGGCTTGCAGAAAACAAATTCCATTTTCAAGTTGGTTTGGCAAAATACATAAGGGGTTTGGAACACCTATTAATAGTATAATGTTTTTGATGGTGTTTGCTTTATTTGAATTAACTGTGGATGCAGATTGGTTGGCGAATTTTTCTATTTTGTCTAATTGGTTATTTTATATTTTAACATACATTGGTTTATTTTTACTGAGAAGAAATCGTCCTAATATGGAACGTCCTTATAAAGTGCCTTTATATCCAATTGTACCGTTTTTGGCTTTATTAGGTGGTTTATTTGTATTCATAGCTACACTTATTAGAAGTCCTGGCATGTCATTTATGTCTCTTTTTTTAACACTATTAGGGTTACCTGTATTTTGGGTAGTAAAAGAGTATTACTTGCATAAAAAATCTAGCAAATAAAATAATATTTGTATAAATAATTTTTATAAATCCTTGAAAATTTGAATTTTTTGAATTTGTAGAAAAATAATAGTTTCGACATTAAATTTAAAAGGATAAAGGAGAAATGTAATTATGTATGCAAAAAAAATTGCAAAAACAGTGTATTATATTGGTGGTATGGATTGGAATATGCGTGACTTTCACGGTTATACTACGTTAAGAGGAATAACCTATAACTCTTATTTAATTATTGATGAAAAAACAGCAGTTATTGATGGAGTAAAATATACTTTTGAGCAGGACCAAGAAAAGATGATTTCTAGCATAATTTCTTTAAATAAACTTGATTATATTGTTGTTAATCATATTGAACCGGATCACGCAAGTGGATTACCGTATCTGATAAAAAGAGCTCCTAACGCTACATTAGTATGTACGGAGCAGGCTAAAGACACAATAATAAAGCAGTATGGAGAAAATTTTAAATTTATAGTAGTAAAAGAGGGGGATAGTTTAGAGTTGGGAAAAAATAAATTACATTTTTACCCAATACCTATGGTTCATTGGCCTGATAGCATGGCGACTTATCTTGAAGGAGAAAAAATTCTTTTTTCTAATGATGCTTTTGGGCAACATATATGTAGTTCTAAATTATTTGACGATGAAAATGATTTTAATAGTATAATGTTTGAGTTAGAAAAATATTATGCGAATATATTGATGCATCTTGGAAAACAAATTATAGGAGCTTTAAATAAGTTTACAAATTTACCTTTTCCTATAGAAATAATAGCTCCAAGCCATGGTATATTACTACGAAAATACATTAGTGAAGTTTTTAAAAGATATAATAATTGGGCAACTTATAAAACAGAAGAAAAAGTAGTAATTATATATGATACAATGTGGAGTTCCACGAATAAGTTGGCTAAAGCGATTTTTGAAGGAGTAAGATCGAAGGATGTTTTTGTAACGCTTCATTTATTTAAACCTTTAGAGCAAGCTGAAATTACACGTGAACTTTTAGGTGCAAGAGGAATCATGATGGGATCGTCTACAATGCATAATACATTATTACCTTCAATGGGTGGGTTTTTATATCATTTAAAGGGTTTAAAACCAAAAAATAAAATTTTTGCTGCTTTTGGCTCATTTGGATGGTCAGGAGCTGCAATAAAAGAAATAGAACAAATGTTTACTTCTATGGCTAGTAATATTATCGGCGGTTCGTTTAGTTGTAAATGGGCTCCTACTGATCAAGAAATAGAACAAGCTTATAATTTTGGAGCAGATTTTGCTAAAAAAATAAAAAATGGTATAAGAATACCTATGTGATTATTTGATATTATAACAAAAAAATAGGAAAAACTTTATCTATAAAAATTATAGTTTTAGCGATGATATAAAAATAGATAAAGATCTACGAGTTGTAGATAATACGGAAACTAACTGTGTCAACATCAACTATATCAACTATGATTTTTAAAATTCAGGAAATAAAAGAGTTTGTAAAACATATTGCTGAGATCTAAAGTAGCATTATCAGATTGACAACGGTTAGAAAATTGGCACAGTTTCATCAATTTATAAAAGTACAAGTGGAAACGAGTGTAGGGATCAATTAATTCGTGTCAAATAAAGGTTACATTAATATTTCAAAATCAAGAAAGATTGAAGAACTACTGACAAAAAGCATTATTAAAAAAGAAGCAATAGCTAAAATTAATTTATGTTTATGCGAATAAAATTTATTTAAAATATAAACTATTTTAAGAAGGTTCATTTTAATGGTTAAACAAAAAACTCAGTTTTTTTGTAATTCATGTGGATATCAAGCTGGTAAATGGTTGGGAAGGTGTCCAGTGTGCAATGGGTGGAACTGTTTTACAGAAGAAATAATTAATAACGAAAGTACTAAATATAAATTTAGTACTACTACTCACAATAAACCTGTACTATTAAGGAGCGTTTTTTTTAATAGCAGTGAGAGGTTAGATACAGGTAATAAAGAATTTGACAAAGTCCTTGGCGGAGGCATTATGCCTGGTTCTGTAATATTATTAGGTGGAGATCCAGGCGTAGGAAAATCTACTCTGCTTATGCAGGTAGCTATGAGTTTATCTTTGAATGAAAGGAAAATATTATATGTATCAGGAGAGGAATCAGCTTCGCAAATTAAAATGCGGGTGAATAGGTTTGGTAAATATGGTACTGGTTTGTTTTTGTATACAACTATAAATATTGCGGAAATATTATTAGAAGTACAGCAGTTAAGCCCGCAGTTTATGATTATAGACTCTATTCAAACCATATTTGATCCTGATATAACAAGTTCACCTGGAAGCGTATCTCAAATCAGAGAATGCACTGCTAAATTAGTGAGGATCTCAAAAGAGTTAAATATAGCGATTCTTATTATAGGGCATATCACGAAAGATGGACAAATAGCAGGTCCAAAATTACTCGAACATATGGTAGATGTTGTATTATATTTTGAAGGGGAGTTTAATTATAATTTAAGATTATTACGAGTTATAAAAAATCGTTTTGGCAGTATCAATGAGTGCGGCATTTTTTCAATGGAAGAAAGTGGATTAAAAGAAATACTAAATCCGTCGGCAATACTTTTATCGGAAAGAATAAATGCTCATGCAGGTGCAATTGTTACGCCTTTTATAGAAGGGAACCGTCCACTTCTTGTAGAGATTCAGGCTTTGGCCACTCAAAGCTACTATGGAATGCCTCGCCGTTTAGTAGCAGGATTTGACTATAACAGGTTGATAATTTTACTCGCGATTTTGGAAAAAAGGATCGGAATTAATTTTGGACAGACAGACATATTTATAAACTCTGTTGGGGGAATAAAAGTTAATGAGCCAGCGGCAGATTTAGCGGTAACACTTGCTATATTATCAAGTTACAAAGATTTTATAATAGGAAACGATGTTGTAGCTTTTGGAGAAATTGGACTTACAGGTGAAGTTAGAGGAGTAATTAATGTTGCTGAACGAATAACTGAAGCCGAAATGTTAGGATTTAAAACAATAATTTTACCTAAAATAAGTATAAGAAAATTAAAAAGAAAAATAAAATGTGAATTAATAGAGATAGATCATATCCAAAGAATTTTAGATTTAGTCTAAATCAAAGTGCGATTAATTAATAAAGTTTA
This sequence comes from uncultured Negativicutes bacterium, assembly GCA_963721525.1. Taxonomy (GTDB): domain Bacteria; phylum Bacillota; class Negativicutes; order JBAXTZ01; family JBAXTZ01; genus CAVRJL01. The sequence goes on along the minus strand of CAVRJL010000015.1, from coordinate 94,203 downwards.
CGTTTAAATTTTTTTTAAATTTGTTCTCGACAAATTAAAATATATTTCAATGATTATTTTTATGAAAAGTATGTTTACTAATAAATTTTTATTATATATGGAGGAAAAAGTGTATCAAATTGGCGATACTTATGAAGAAAAGCGTGTTATGAGTAAAAACCTTGTTTCAGGTTTTGGCGCCGTAACAAAAGATTATAATCCTATTCATTTTGATGATGAATTTGCTAAAAATACTTTATTTAAGGAAACAATTTGCCATGGAATGCTTGTTGTTAGCCAATTTTCTGGAATATTAGGAACGAAATTCCCAGGAAAAGGTACAATTTATTTAAGGCAAGAAGTTAAATTTTTAAAACCTGTTAAAGTAGGGGCAGAAGCTTTATTCAGGTTAACAATCGAAGAAATAATTTCAGAAAAAAAAAGACTAGTTATAAACACGTCAGTATTTATAGAAGGAAACATAAAAGCTATTGATGGAAAAGCTACTGTTATTTTTTCGAATTATAAAAAGGATAATTTATGAAATTAGAGTTAACAAAAGAAGAAATTTTTAATATTAAGTGCGATATATTAATCGTAAATTTATTTAGTGATAAATATTTGAATGAAATTGATAGACTAACGGATGATTTTTGGAACAATATAAAAATTTTTATTTATAAAAATACACAAATTGGCGAATTAGGTAAAACAACGGAAATATTTACTTTTGATAAGATAAAAGCTGTAAAAATTTTATTTGTTGGGCTTGGCAAATTCAACGAATTTACTAATTATAAATTACAAAAAGCCACGTCAACTGCATTGCGTTATGCAGTTAAAAATAGAGCAAAAACAGTTGCAATTTTAATAAATAAAGAATGCCAAAAAAACTATTCTATAGAGTTTTTTTTACAAGCAATAATAAGCGGAGCTTATATCGGACAATATTTTTATCAACAATTTAAAACTGAAAAAGAAAATAAGGTTCAAAAGTTGCTTATTATTTTAGATAGTGACAAAAATAATAAGAGTATCGATAATATAATCCAAAAATATTGCATCGAGGCAAAAGCTTTATCATTTGCACGAAATCTTACTAATATGCCAGCAAATTATTTAGATATTCAAAGGTTTGTTGAAATAGCTCAAAAAGAGTCTATAAAAAATGGTTTAGATATAGATGTTTTTGATAATAAAGGATTAGAAAAAATGAATGCCGGCGGAATACTTGCAGTAGGAAAAGGAAGTAAACATGATCCTTGTATGGTTGTTGCAATTTATAAAGGAGATCCTAAAAATAAAACAGATTTACTTGCATTAGTGGGTAAAGGCGTCATATTTGATTCTGGTGGATTATGTATAAAAGGTTCTCACTTTATGAGACAAATGCATATGGATATGGTAGGAGCAGCAATCTGCCTTGCAGCAATCAATGCTGTAGCAAAAATGAAATTAAATATTAATGTTGTTGCAATAATGCCGTTGGTTGAAAATATGCCTGGCGGGTATTCCTATAAAGTCGGGGATATACTAACTGCAATGAACGGAAAAACAATAGAAGTAGTAAATACTGATGCGGAAGGTAGAATCATACTTGCAGATGGTTTATGTTACGCTAAAGATTTAGGAGCAAACGTTATTATTGATATTGCATCTTTAACTGGAGCGGTAATTACGGCGCTGGGGAAAAATGTTGCTGGTTTGATGTCTAATAACGAAGATCTATCAAATAAACTATTTGCCGTAGGAAATGAATGCAATGAACGGCTATGGAAACTTCCTATGTATGAAGATTACAATGAAACATTAAAAAGTCATGTAGCAGACATAAAAAATATATCTATGGATTTAGGTGCAGGTACAATTACTGCTGCCAAGTTTCTAGAAAATTTTGTTGGAAATACTAGCTGGGCGCATATTGATATTGCTGGTACTAATAATATAGAAACGCCGAAATCTTGGATAGATGCTGGAGCAACAGGATTTGGTACGCGTATTTTAATTAATTTTATGATACAACAATCTAATAATTAAGAAGTTAATACAAGATATTCGATTATATAAAAATGTTTCCGTCTACATTTTACAGTAAGGATATCTTTATTTTAGGGGCAAGTAATTTTCAATTAACTTTATTTTTTAAAAACATAGTTAAAAATTGAGAGAAAGGTTTTTACTAAATTTATGCATTAAATGTTATAAACTTCTTAAATTTATAAACAAATGAAAAGTATTGAATAATTTTTAAAAATAATCTATAATAAACAGGAAGTGTTTTGTGCGGGGTCTAGGTGTTGTTTTGTTAGGCTGGTTAAAGCGTTAAATTTTTTAGGAAGGTATCAATTAAATTGATACTTAGTTTTGTTTTACTCAAATAAAAGGAGGTACTTTGACAGATAAATTACAAATAATCCCGTTAGGGGGATTAGGAGAAATAGGTAAAAATATGACAATAGTTCATTTCAGAGTATGAAATGCTTATTGTTGATGCTGGGTTAAGATTTCCGGAAGATGATATGTTAGGAATAGATTTTGTGATCCCTGATATGTCATATCTAATTGAAAACAAAGATAAAGTTAAAGGGATTGCGATTACTCATCCACATGAAGATCATATTGGTGCTATACCATATGTATTAAAAGAAATACCTGATGTACCTATATTTGGCAGCAAACTGGCTTGTGGTATAATAAATAATAAACTAAAAGAAGCTGGTATAAAAAATAATATTTTAGTTAATATTGAAGCAAGACAAAAAATAAATGTAGGGAATTTTAGGTTAGAATTTATTCATATGAATCATAGTATTCCGGATGCCATGTCAATTGTGATACATACTCCTTATGGAGCAATAGTTTATACGGGAGATTTTAAAATAGACCAAACGCCTGTAGACGGACGGGTAACGGATTTTTATCGACTGGCCTCTCTTGGGGAGAAAGGCGTTTTAGCTTTGCTTTCAGATAGTACGGGAGCTGAAAAGCCAGGATTTACACCAAGTGAAAAAAGCAGTAGACAGGAATAACTTTTGAGCGTGTGTTTGCTTCTGCAACAGATAGAATCATAATAGCTACATTTTCTTCCAATACCCATAGAATACAGCAAGCAATTGATAGTGCAGTAAAATATGGTAGAAAAGTAGCAATATGCGGAAGAAGTATGGTAAATTTGGTTAATATTGCTTCTGAATTAGGGTATTTAACCTTTGTCCCAACTATATTAATTGATTTGGATGAGATAAAAAATTATGTAGGTTCTAAACTTGCTATAATTACTACAGGGAGCCAAGGAGAACCGATGTCTGCACTTTCACGCATGGCAAGCAATGGACATAAGCAAGTAGAAATTCTTCCTACAGATACTGTTTTGGTCTCAGCTACGCCTATACCCGGAAACGAAAAATCAGTAGCTAAGACTATTGATTCTTTAATAAGTCAAGGTGCAGAGGTTATATATGAAAGTGATTTAGGGATACACGTTTCAGGACATGCAAGCCAAGAAGAACTCAAGTTAATGTTAAATCTTGTTCGTCCTAAATTTTTCATTCCTATTCATGGAGAAGTACGACATTTAAAAAAACATGCTAAACTAGCTCATGAGGTAGGTATACCTAAAGAAAATATCGTAATAGCTCAAAACGGAACAGTTATAGATTTAAAAAAAAATAGAATAAATACAAAAGGAAAAGTTCAGGCAGGTAAAATGTTAATTGATGGACTTGGAGTGGGTGATGTAGGGAATATAGTATTGCGCGATCGTAAACAATTATCTCAAGATGGTATTTTAATGGTAGTAGCTACAATAGATTCTTCATCTTATGAAATAATATCAGGTCCTGATATTATTTCGCGTGGGTTTGTTTATGTGCGCGAATCGGATACATTAATGAGAGAGTCTAAAAAACGTTGTATATGTATCCTAGAAAAGCAATTATCTAAAAAAGTAATTGATTGGGCTACTTTAAAAAACTCTTTAAGAGAAAATTTAAGTCGATTTTTGTATGAAAAAGTTAGACGTAAACCGGTAATATTACCTATTATTATGGAGATTTAATGAAATATTATATTCAAACATACGGTTGTCAAATGAATATAAATGATTCTGAAATAATAGCTGGACAATTATACGATTTAGGATATAGACAAGTGAAGGATATAGATAAAGCTGATTGTTTCGTGGTAAATACCTGTTGTATAAGAGAAAGCACTGAAAAAAAAATATTCGGGAAAATAGGTGAATTAAAAAATTATAAAAACAAAAATCCTAATTTAATTATAATAGTTGCCGGTTGTATGGCACAAAAAAATGCGGATGAAATTTATAAAAAATATTCACATATAGATATTGTTTTAGGAACGCAAAATATTGAGTATTTAGCCGAAAATATTAAAAAATTCAGAAATAGCAAGATAAAAGTAAACGCGACAAATAACACTATTAAGCGGTTTAGTACAAATAGGCGTATATTTAGGGGATTAGGAACTACAGCCTATATACCTATAATGCATGGATGCGATAATTATTGTTCATATTGTATATACCTTATGTACGAGGTCGCGAAACAAGTAGAAAAGCGCAAGATATAATTGAAGAAGTAAAAGAAGTAGTACTATCAGGATACAGAGAAGTTATGCTTTTAGGTCAAAATGTGAATTCTTACGGCAAAGCTCTAGATCAAGACTTCACATTTGTTCAGCTTCTTAAAGAAATTGATAAAATAGAGGGGTTAAAAAGAATCAGGTATATAACTTCTCACCCGCGAGATATGAATAATGAGATTATAGAAGCGGTTAAAACAAGTAATAAGATAATGCCTAATTTTCATTTACCATTGCAAGCTGGAAATGACGAAATACTTAGGTCAATGAACAGAGGTTATACGTGTAAAGATTACCTTGAGTTAATAAAAAGAATTAAAGCTCAAATACCTGATTATAGTATTAGTACAGATATTATAGTAGGTTTTCCCGGTGAAACTGCCGAAATGTTTAACGATACTTTAGATATTTTGCGGACAGTAAAATATGATATAGTATATGGATTTATGTATTCACCTAGGTGTGGAACACTTGCAAGTAATATGAAAAAGCAAGTTCCTTTATTTGAGAAAAAAAGAAGGTTAAAAAAACTTATAAGTATACAAAATAGTATAAGTTTTTCTATCAATAAAACTTATACAGGAAAAATTGTTGAAGTCTTAATTGAAGGAGAAAGTAAAAAAAATAAAAATATTTGGATAGGCAGAACGAAAGGTAATAAAATAGTCCTTTGGGAATACAGCGGACGCGAAAAAAAAGGAGATATAGCTCAAATTACTATAAATTCGGCTCAAACATGGCTGCTTCGGGGTAAATTAAACAGCATATTATACTAAGGCTGTAGAAAAGTAAATCTCTTTATAATTTTGATTATGATATCATCATATAATATTTAAGGATAATTATGAGCACATCTTTTACTCCTATGATAAGGCAATTTCTAGAAATAAAAGAAAAATATCCTGGAGAAATAGTTTTTTTTCGCCTTGGAGATTTTTACGAAATGTTTTTTCAAGATGCCCATATTGCGTCAAAAGAACTTGAAATAACTTTGACAGGTAAAGATGCAGGCTCTAATGAGCGAGTGCCTATGTGTGGTGTTCCTTATCATGCGGCTGATAATTATATTAAAAAATTGATAAATAAAGGGTATAAGGTAGCAATTTGCGAACAGGTTAGTGATCCTAAACAAGAAAAAGGAATAGTATCTAGACAAGTGGTAAAAATAGTTACACCAGGAACTATTTTATTAGATAGCGTATTAAATGAAAAAAGTAATAATTATATTTGTTTACTTTATGAAAAAAACAATAAAATTTATATTTGCTCTTGCGATATTTCTACAGGAGAATTTTCTTGGATACAATTACATATAGAACAAAATGAAGTAGAAGACTATTTATTGAAAATTCAACCTTCAGAGCTACTTTATAACGGGGAAATGCATAAATTGAGTCAATTAAAAGAATTTATGAAAACTAAAATGACAGACACGCTGGCAAGCGTATATAATTGTGAAGATTATAACGAAGCTCTTCAGCTTGTGGCTAAACATTTTAAAGATAAAATTCCTACAGATAAAAATGCAGCTTTGGCCTGCGGGATGTTACTTAAGTATTTGGAATATACTCAAAAAAGCGATTTAAGACATATTAATTTTTTGCAGGAAGATTTTTTCGAGAATATATTGGCTATTGACGCCAGTAGTCTTAGAAATTTAGAAATTATAAAAAATATGAAAGACGGAACTAAAAAAAATTCTTTATTTTCCGTTTTAGATTTTACTTGTACCGCAATGGGTGGAAGATTGCTAAAAAAGTGGTTAGAACAACCCTTGCAAAATCCGATAAAGATTAAAGAAAGACAAGACGTTATAGCAATTTTAAAAAATGATCCTTATACAATACGAGCTATTAATGAGTGTTTAACACAAATTTATGATTTGGAAAGAATATTAACAAAAATCGAAATAAATAGTGCTAACGCACGTGATTTAGTTGCTCTTTCACGATCGTTAAAAATAATACCAAAACTTAAAAACATTTTTAAAGGTAGTAGAGCAAAATTATTGGCGAATTTTTCTGAAAAAGCAAATTCGCATACGGATCTTTACAAATTGATAAATAAAGCTATTGTCGATCAACCGCCTATTTCAATAAAAGATGGTGGCTTTATTCGTGGTAGTTATAATAGTCAATTAGATGAATTTAGAATGATTTCTCAAGATAGTAAAAAAATGCTACAAGAAATGGAAAAAAGCGAACGAGAAATAACAGGTATAAAATCACTTAAGATAGGTTACAATAAAATATTTGGTTATTACATAGAAGTAACTCATGCAAATTCGGTTTTTGTTCCTACTCATTATACGCGCAGGCAAACTCTTGTTAATGCGGAAAGATATATAACTCAACAACTTAAAGAATTTGAGACAAAAATACTTAGTTCATTTGAAAGAATATGTGAAATTGAATTATATATCTTTGAACAAATACGAGCTCTCATAAAAGAAAATTTAGTTTTAATACAGGAAACAGCCCGTCAAATAGCTATAATTGATTGTTTATATTCATTGAGTGAAGCGGCGCTCAAATATAATTATACTCGTCCGAAAATAACGATAGATAAAGAAATAATTATAAAAGATGGAAGACACCCTGTTATAGAAAGTGTATGCTTAAATGGAAGATTTGTGCCTAATGATTGCTATTTGGATAATAATGAAAATGAAGTTATTATTATTACTGGACCAAATATGGCAGGAAAGTCAACTTATATGAGACAGATAGCTATTCTCACTCTCATGGCTCATTGTGGCAGTTTTATACCTGCATATGAATCATCCATAGGTATGGTAGATAAAATCTTTACCCGCATTGGAGCAAGAGATGATTTATCTACTGGACAAAGCACTTTTATGATGGAAATGAACGAAGTTTCCTATATTGTAAAAAATTCTACATCGAAAAGTTTGATTATATTAGACGAAATAGGTAGAGGAACAAGCACTTATGATGGAATGAGCATAGCAAAAGCGGTATTAGAATATATTAAAGAAAAAATATGTGCTAAAACGTTATTTGCTACTCATTATCACGAATTGACATCATTAGCAGATGTTGTGTATGGGATAAAAAATTATTTTGTAGCTGTAAAAGAACAAGGAGAAAATATAGTCTTTTTAAGGCGAATAATACAAGGAAAAACAGATAAAAGCTATGGCGTACATGTGGCGTCTATAGCAGGATTACCGCGAAAAATTATTAATAGTGCTCAGAAAAATTTGATAGAACTTGAAGAAAAAAATGGGTTACGTATTTATAAAAGTACAAAATCAATAAATTCTAATGTTAACGGGAATCAGTTATTCGTTGAGTCCGAAACAATAAAACAATTAACAGAACTTGACATAATATCTATTACGCCTGTGGAAGCTCTTAATATTTTATTTAATTTACACAAACAGGCTAAAAAAGAGCAGGAAAATGTCAGAAAAAAAAATACAATAAAGTTACTTGATAAACAAACTATTGATAAAATTGCCGCAGGAGAAGTTATTGATAGGCCGGCATCTATAGTAAAAGAATTAGTCGAAAATTCAATTGATGCTCAAAGTACGATTATCGAAATAGAAGCAGAAAATGGAGGAATTTCATTAATAAGCGTTATTGATAATGGTATAGGTATGAATAATGCAGACGCCAAATTATGTTTACAAAAACATGCTACAAGTAAAATAACAAATATTAAAGATTTAACAAAAATATCTTCAATGGGGTTTCGAGGAGAAGCATTATCAAGCATATCTGCAATATCCAAGTTTACTTTAGTAACAAGACAAAAAGATGTTCAGTTTGCTACGTCCAGTATATGTTGTGGTGGTACTATAGAAAACGTATCTGAAACTGGTAGTGCGATGGGAACGACTATAATTGTTAAAGATTTATTTTATAATATACCGGCGCGAAAAAAATTCTTAAAATTAAGCACTACGGAAAATTCTTATATTAGTGATATTATTACAAAGCTTGCCCTTTCTTATCCTAATATTTCTTTTAAATATATTCACAATAAAAAATTAGTTATAGTAACACCTGGGAACAATGATTTAAAAGTAGCTATAACAGCTTTATATGATAAAAAGACTGTCAATAATATATTACCCGTAGAATATACAGAAGACAGAATAAACATTTACGGTTATGTAGGAAATCCTATGCAAGTACGTAGTAATAGGAAATGGCAAAATTTTTTTGTAAATAGCAGATCAGTAAATAACCGTATACTTTATAAAGCACTTGATAATTCTTATCAAGCTATGCTTCCTAAAACTGGATTTGTTTTTTCAGTAATAAATATATATATAGATCCACAAATGATAGATATAAATGTTCACCCGCAAAAAAGCGAGGTAAGGTTTTCTGATGAAAGACGAATTTTCTTGGCCATATTTAAAGCAATATCTGCGGCTTTAAATACAGGCGCTAATAAATTTAATAATCTTTTCTATATTCAGTATCCTAATTCAGCAAGTAATGTAAGAGAAGAAGCAATTCAGTATAAAAATATAAATCAGACGGATATTTCACTTTCTGAAATATCTAAGCAAATGCAAACAACTGAAGTTCTAGAGGTTGAAAAAGAAAATCAGTGGGTAGAAATTTCAAAAAAAGAATATATAAATATTAATCTTATACAAGAAAAAAATAATGGAAATAACTATGAAATAGAAATACTAGGACAATATGCAAAAAGCTTTATATTAGCACAAATTAATAATGAGTTATTTATCATCGACCAGCATGCGGCGCAAGAAAGAGTGATTTTCGATAAATTAAATATAGATGAGCAAAGAATACCAGCTCAAAAATTATTAATTGAAGAAATTATTAATTTGTCTGTTTTAGAGTGCCAAATAGCTGTTGAAAACACATTGCATTTTTTTGAATTAGGTTATTCCATAGAGTTATATTCTCCTGATAGCTTACGCATTATGGAAATACCGAGTGATTTGAATAATAAAATTGCTTTAGAAGTGTTTTTAAAATTACTTTGTTTAATACAAACAAATGTTAAAATTAATAGTGGACAATTAAGAAGAGAATTTTTACGAACAGCTGCATGTCATGCTTCGGTAAGAGCTGGGGATAGATTAACAAATTTAGAAATGTATAAAATAACAGATGATATGTTAACAAAAAGTAAATTTTTTGTTTGCCCTCATGGGAGACCGATAGTTTTAAAATATTCTTTAAATGAGTTATATAAAATATTTAAACGGACTTAATATAAAAATGAATTTTACTATTGTATTATATCGAAGTGTTGATAATAAGATCATATAAAAATTAATTTATATTAGTAATAAGTCAAGTATAGATTATATTGAACATGATTACGCCTTTATACGTGTATTTTTAGTATTTTATAGAGCATTGTTTTTGAAAACATAATAGTGCTATCGTAATAAATCAATGTACATAACGTTTTCATATGTAATTATCCAAGAATAAGTTTCAGACTTGGATAGGACGGTATAATAGAATTTTTTTATAAAAACCAGAAAAATAGATAGGTATATAAAATTATACTTTATTATGACCAAATATACGCTTCATTTTTAAAAAATTTAAAATAAAAAGCTTAAGTATAAATAAGGGAATAAAAAATATAAAATATTAAAAGTTTTTTACAATCAGCTACTAATAATTAGTAGTTACGATAGGGATAAAAATTTTTAGTAAAATAGTTTAAGAAAAAAGATTTCTTGTAAAATACGGAGTGATAAACGAATGAAAAAAATAATAGCAGTAGTCGGCGCTACAGCTACAGGAAAGACTGAAACTGCGGTTTGCCTTGCTAAGTTGCTTGGCAATTGCGAAATTATATCCGCTGATTCAATGTTGATTTATAAAAATATGAATGTAGGAACGGCTAAACCTAATTTAAGAGAGAGGAAAGGTATCCCTCATCACTTTATAGATATAAAACAACCATATGAAACATATAATGTTGCTAAATATCAAAAAGAAGCGCGCGAACTTATAGATAAATTAGAGAAATCAGGGAAAATAATTATAATTTCAGGGGGAACAGGCTTATATATAAGAGCATTATTGGAAAAAAATTATCGATTTAAAAAAAATAAGACAAATAAACAAATATGTTTGAATTTAAATAATACTTTTGAAAACCCAGGGATTGAAGGCTTAAGAAATAAATTAGATAAGTTTGCTATTAATATTGATGAAAAAATCGAGTTAGAATATGATGCCCAAGTATTTGGCTTATTTATGGAGCGCGATATATTGGTAAATAAAATTATTCAAAGAATAGACAAAATGATAAATAACGGATTGGTTGAAGAAACTAAAAATCTTTTAAAAAAAGGTATTTTACCGCAAATGCAATCAATGCAAGCGATAGGTTATAAAGAAATAATAAAATATTTACAAGGATACATAAGTAAAAGTCAAGTTATCGAACAAATAAAAGTAAAAACTCGACAATATGCAAAAAGACAAAACACGTGGTTTAAGAAAATGCCATATATTAATTGGATAGAATCGCAGAATTCTTTAATAAATGCAAAAATGATTTTTAAGAGAGTGAATATATAGAAATAAGGAATACTATGTAGTATAATTCAAGATGAGGTGGTTATTATGAAAAGTTTAAAGTTGACTGTGCTGTTAACTTTATTGACAGGTATATTAGGGATAATGGGGCGACAGTTCGGCGGAAACAACGGTATGTTTTTGATGCTTGTTTTTTCCTTAGGTTTTAATTTTATAAGTTATTGGTTTAGTGATAGAATTGTTCTGTTAATGTATGGAGCAAAACCAGTAAGCGAACAGCACGCACCAATATTATATTCTATAGTGAGGAAGTTAGTAAAAAGTCAGGGTATGCCCGTACCTAAAATTTGCATGATAGACACGACTACTCCAAATGCTTTTGCTACAGGCAGAAATTCGCAAAATGCAGCTATTGCGGTAACAACAGGCATTATGGACATCTTAAATCGAGACGAGTTGGAAGGTGTGTTAGCTCATGAACTGGCTCATGTAAAAAATAGAGATATATTGGTGAATACTATAGTATCATCAATTGCCGGGGTAATATTATTGATAGCAAATATGGTCAAATGGACGATGATATTTGGTGGAGATAGAAGAGATTCCGATTCAAACGAAGGTGGCGGTTTAATTCAAATGTTATTTATGATTGTTTTAGCTCCTATAGCAGCTACTTTAGTACAACTTGCTGTATCTCGTTTACGCGAATTTGACGCTGACGAAAGTGGAGCAAAAATATCAGGCAAACCCCTTTCTTTAGCAAGCGCCCTGTTAAAACTTGAAAATAGAGCGCAATTTGGAACGTTGTCGCAGGAAGCTACAGCAACTACAGCGCATTTGTTTATTGTAAATCCGTTAAAAGGTTCAAAACAAATTTTTACCTCTTTATTTTCTACGCACCCCAGTATTGAAGAAAGAGTTAAAAGACTAAATGAGCTTGCTGCTAACATAAATAATATTTAAAATATATTAGAATTAATAGGCAGTTTTAAAGATTTATACTTAAGACTCAATTAATAGTGAACTTAATAAGAAGTATGTTTAACTATAAAAAAAAATAAAACTTATAATTACACTAACTAAAATTGAGGGATATAGAGTTTTTGTGAATGTTTAAAAAATATTTTTTTATGAAAAGAAATCAAAATAGCTGACGCTAGTATAAAAATCGTAAACGAATTAAATGAAATAAAAGATACTACAAATAAGAATAACAGTACCGTTGATAAATTCAAGCGACGTTAAAAAATTTTTTGTTTAATTTACTTATAGAAAGAATGCTTTACTAACAACATAATAAAACGGTTTTATTATGAAAAAATGAGAGAAATGGGAAAATCTATTAATATAGAAAGGGTAGCAGCGTGTAAGAACGACTTTTGCCCCTCGAGGCAAAAGTCGTTTATTTTTAGAGGATTTATTTATGGATAAAATAAAATTTATTTGGAAACAAGCGTTTGAAGAATTAAAAAAAATTGAAACAAAAAATGAGCTTAATATTTTTAAAATTAAATATTTAGGGAAAAAAGGACAAGTAACGTCTCTTTTACAGGCTATAGGTACAATACATATAAATAAGAGGCCTGAGTTTGGAAAGATGCTTAATAATTTAAGGAAAGAGTTAGAACTATATATTAGGAAATTAAATAGTGAAATTGACAAAAAAGAAATACAAAAAAAATTAAAATTAGAAAAAATCGATGTTACTTTGCCTGGAAGACAAAGATACGTAGGAAAAATTCATCCTCTTACTCAAACCCTTAACCGTATAAAAAATATTTTTATAAAAATGGGATATTCTATAGCGGATGGACCTGAAATAGAACTTGACTATTTTAATTTTGAAATGATGAATCTACCTAAAAGTCATCCTGCTAGAGATATGCAGGATACATTTTATATTAATGATAATATAGTTTTACGGACACATACTTCGCCGGTACAATCGCGAGTTATGCAATCAAACAAAAATAACGAACCGATAAAAATTATAACTTATGGCAAAGTTTACCGCTGTGATAATGATGTTACTCATTCGCCTGTATTTCATCAAGTAGAAGGTCTTTTTATAGATAAAAATATAAGTTTAGCTAATCTAAAAGGTACTTTAATGCTGTTTTTGAAAGAGTTTTTTGATGATAATATTAATATTCGACTTAGACCAAGTTATTTCCCCTTTACTGAGCCAAGCCTTGAAATAGATATATCCTGCGTTCTATGCACGGGGTTAGGTTGTAAAATTTGTAAAGGTACCGGTTGGTTAGAAATTTTGGGAGCAGGTATGGTACATCCTCAGGTATTAAAATTAAATGGATATAGTGAAGCAAAAGTAAGCGGCTTTGCTTTTGGTATGGGAGTCGAACGTATTGCCATGTTATATTATAAAATAAACGATGTGCGATTATTTTATGATAACGATATTCGCTTTATTCGACAATTTTAGTGCAGGAGTAAATTGTGAAGATTTTAGTTAAGTGGATAAAAAATTATGCTAGAATAAGTTGTTCGATTGATGAATTTGTTTATAAAATGACTATGGTTGGTTTTGAAGTTGCTCATGTAGATTATTGTGCAAAAGATTTTAAAAAAATAATAACTGGGAAAATTGTAGAAATAAATAAACATCCAAATGCAAATAAATTTTTTATTTGCCAGATAGATATTGGGGGGAAAATATTACAAATAACAACAGGCGCTGATAATATTACTATTAATAGTATTGTCCCAGTTGCGTTGAGTGGAGCAAAATTACCAAATAGGGGAAAAATAAAAAAAACAACGTTTAGAGGAATACAATCTTTTGGTATGCTATGTTCTATTCAAGAATTAGCTATAGAGGATAAATTTTTACCACCTAAAAACTGTAAGGATATATTTGTATTACCAGATGAAACAAAAATAGGTGTTCCTATAGCTCAGGCTTTAGAAATAGAGGATGATAGTGTTATTGACTTTGAAGTAGCGCCTAATAGACCAGATTGTTTTTCAGTGTTAGGGTTAGCAAGAGAAGCCGCTATGGCGTACGATATTGACCTTATTGAACCATCTTATTTATGTGTAAATAAACTTAAAGAAAAAACACAAGAATTTATAAAAGTTAAGGTAAAAAATGATGAATTAGTTACACGTTTTATTGGCAAAGTAATAAAAAACGTTAAAATAAAAGAATCTCCACAATCGATAAAAAAAATGCTACAATCAGTAGGAATTATTCCTATAAATAATATTATCGATATTGTAAATTATATTACGCTTGAATTAGGTCAACCTATACACGCATATGATTTAGATAAGATATGTGGAAATGAAATAATTGTAAGGACAGCTGAAAAAAACGAATTTATAGTAACAATTGACAATATAAAGAAAATCCTTGAAACAGATACAATAGTTACTACTGATAGCGAAAAAATTATAAGCATTGCAGGAATAACGGGAAGCAGTGAAACAGAAGTTAATGCAAATACAAAAAATATTGTTTTGGAAGCTGCTGCGTTTAATTCCTCTTATATTCGTAGAACATCTTTAAAATTAGGCTTAAAAACCGAGTCGTCAGAAAAATTTAGTAAAGGAGTAGATATTGTTAGAATAAATTTAGCAATTGAAAGAGCTGCACAGTTGATACAAAATATTGAAGCTGGAAACGCATGCGAGGGACTCATAGAACATTATCCATATACTGTGAAATCTAAATGTATTGATTTTACAGAAAATGAAATTAATAATAAATTAGGTACTGAAATTTCTGGTAATGAAATGCTAAAAATTTTGAATAAACTTGGTGTAAGAACTCAAAGAAAAAAACAAAAAATACAAGCCTTGATTCCCTCCTGGCGTACCGATATTATGTTGACAGCTGATTTAGCAGAAGAAATAGGTAGAGCTTATGGGTTTGATAAAATTCCTTTTAGAATACCGATAAGTAAAACAATACCAAGTAAAGAATTGCCGTTGAATAACTTTTGCGACAAAATACGAAATATATTGTCAAGTTTAGGTATGGATGAAACAATTTCGTCTAGTTTTTCTTCTTTTCAAAATTTAGAAAAATTAAGGCAAACAAAAAATGGTTTAACAATGGCTGTTCCTATAGTTAATCCTATCAATACTGAATTTTCGCTAATGCGTACAACTCTCGCTGACTCTATATTAAATAATATAAAATATAATTTGTCCCGTAAAAATAATGATTTAATGATTTATGAAATAGGTAAAATATATTTATCAAAAAAGTTTCCTGGTCAGGACTTACCTATAGAAAAAATTATGTTATGTGGTGCAGTATGTGGATTAACTATACCCCCTTCTTGGAACGTAACCAAAGCGGAAGCTGACTTCTACTCAGTGAAAGGAGTTGTTGAGCAAATACTAGATTCATTGCGAGTAAATGATTATAAATTTATTATTCAAGAAAATAATTTATATCATCCGGGAGTATCTTGTAGTTTAGTTGTAAATGGTAAGAAAATAGGCTTGTTAGGTGAAGTTCATCCTGAGATCTTAAAAAATTTTGATATGAATTCTAAAGTCTATATATTTGAAGTTGAATTAGAAAAGTTATTTACAGAAGTAAAAAATAAATTAACGTATATAGATTTACCTAGATTTCCACAAATAGAGAGAGATATTTCCTTATATTTCAAAAAAAGCATTGTAGCAGGCCAAATTCTTAGTTTTATAAAGAAAAAAAGCGGTAAATTACTTAAAACAGCAAATTTATTTGATGTATATAATAATAAGAGAGAAGATAAAAAAAGTTTAACTTTTAATTTAGTTTATGGATCGAATGAAAGAACATTAACAGATCAAGAAATTGATGAAAATATAAAAGATTTATTAGTTGCTTTAAATAAAAAATTTGAGGCGAACTTAAGGCAATAATATTGTTATTTTAATAGAGGTTTAAAAAATGAAAGAAGTTAGGACAAGATTTGCTCCAAGCCCTACAGGTTATATGCATATAGGAAATTTAAGGACCGCTATATATGAATATTTAATTGCGAAAAAAAACAAGGGTAAATTTATTCTTAGAATAGAAGATACAGACCAAAGTCGTTATGTAAAAGACGCTATCGATGTTATTCATAACACACTAAATTCTATTGGACTGATTTATGACGAAGGACCTGACAAAGACGGTGACTTTGGACCGTATATTCAAAGTGAACGTAAAGAAATATATAAGCAATACGCTAAAAAATTAGTCGATCTTAATGGAGCATATTATTGTTTTTGTGACAAAATACGTTTAGAAAGTTTAAAAAATAAGATTGAGAAAAACAATAAAAAATTTCAGTATGATGGTTTTTGCAAAACTTTGGCTTCGTCGGAAATTAAAAAATATTTAACAAAAAATAAAAACTATGTAATTCGTCAAATAATTCCGCTAGGTAAAGCAAGTTTTATTGACCAAATTTATGGAGAAATAACAGTTGATTATTCAGAACTAGAAGAAGGAATTCTACTTAAAAGTAATGGAATGCCTACTTATAATTTTGCAAATGTTATAGATGATTATTTAATGAAAATAACACATGTTATTCGCGGTGCTGAATATTTAACTTCAACACCAAAATATAATTTAATTTATAAATCTTTTGGGTGGGAAATTCCTAAATATATTCATCTTCCGCCTATCTTAAAGTCCTATTCTAAAAAATTAAGTAAAAGAGAAGGAGATGTATCGTTCGAGGATTTACTGAAACGTGGATTTTTAAAGGAAGCAATAGTGAATTATATCGTATTATTAGGTTGGAATCCTAAAAATGAAAGAGAATTTTTTACACTTGAAGAACTAAAAACAATTTTTGATATTAAAGGATTAAACAAATCGCCTGCTATTTTCGATGAGGCAAAATTACGTTGGATGAATAGCAAATATATTAAAAATCTTGATATTGAGGAATTTTCTAAATTAGCGACTCCATATTACGAAAAAAGTAAATTAAGTAGTAATATAAATTTAAAAGTATTAAGTAAATTATTGCAAACAAGAATAGAAGTATTAGAAGATATACCTGCCAAAATATCTAATTTATCTATATTAAATGAGTATAGTCGTGATTTATATGAAAACAAGAAGATGAAAATAGACTTCAATAGTTCATTAATCGCTTTACGGGAAGTATTGATTGTATTAGAAACTCTTGAAAAATGGAATTATGAGGAAATCAATAATTTACTACATAAAATTGTAAATAAATTAGCTTTTAAAAATAGTCAGATCTTATGTCCTGTAAGAATAGCTTTGTCAGGTATGGCATCTTCCCCAGGTGGAGCAGCTGAATTGGCTGAGTTATTAGGTAAAAGAGAATCTTTGCGTAGAATTCATATAGGAATAGATAAACTTATGCCAATAATCTAAAAGTAAGGTTTCATATAGAAAAAGATATATGAACTATTGAAAAATGCAAAAAGGAGTTAGAGACTAAATGAGTATACGCGTATATAATAGCTTGAAAAAGAGAAAAGAAGAGTTCAGAGAAATAGATAAAGGAAAAGTAAAAATATATGTATGCGGCATAACTCCTTATAATTATCCTCATATTGGTAACATCCGTCCCCCTATAATATGGGATGTTATTATTCGGTACCTAAAACACAAAGGTTATAAGGTAAAATTTATATCAAATTTTACTGATATTGATGATAAAATAATAAGAGCCGCAAACAATGAGAAAAAAAATTGGAAAGTTATGACTAAATATTATATCAATTCATTTTTTGATATAATGTCTAAACTCAATGTCCATCGCGCTGATTATTATCCTTTAGCCTCTGAGCATATATCTGAAATTATTAAAATGGTAAAAAGGCTGGTGGAACAAGGTTATGCTTATGAAGTAGAGAAAAATGTATATTTTAGCGTAAAAAAATTTTTGAAGTATGGAAAGTTGAGTGGCAGACATCTCAGTAATTTAATAGCTAGAGCGCGTATCGAAGTTGATAGTCGTAAATGCAATCCTATGGATTTTGTACTATGGAAACCGGCAAAACCTAACGAGCCTTCTTGGGATAGCCCATGGGGAAAGGGGAGACCTGGATGGCATATCGAATGTTCAGCAATGTCTATAAAATATTTAGGAGAACATTTTGATTTTCATGGTGGTGGATGCGATCTAATATTTCCTCACCATGAAAATGAATTAGCTCAATCGGAAGCTTTTAGCGAAAAACCGTTTGTAAATTATTGGCTACATAATGAAATGATAACAATAAACTTAGAAAAAATGTCTAAATCTTTGGGAAATTCTTTTTTAATAACAGATATTCTTCAATATTACTCAGGAGAAGTAGTACGCTGGTATATTGCTTCAGCTCATTATCGTAGCGCTATTGATTTTAATAACACAAAATTAGATGAAGCAAAAAAAACATTGAAAAAAATAACTGTAGCAAAAGAAAATATTAATTTTTTAAAAAAATATGCTCAAACAGAGGAAATAGATACAAATAAGGAGCTTATAAAAAAAGTTATTTTATGGCGTCAGAAATTTTATAGCAGTATGGATGACGATTTTAATACGCCGTTGGCAATAGTTCCTTTATTTGCCATAGTTAAAGAAATAAATAATCAGTTTAACAAATTTAATGGCGGTTATCTTATTAATAAAAAAGATATTGAATTATTAGAAGAGTTATTCAATAATATAGTACAAATTTTTGGTATTTTAGAACAAAATATTAATGAAGACGTCTTAAATAGCGAAATGACAAAATTTTTACTGAAAATTATTATTGAAATAAGAGAAAATGCACGCTTGAAAAAAGATTGGAAAACAGCAGACTATATTCGAAATTTATTAAACGATAAAGATATAATAATTGAAGATACACCGCAAGGAGTAAATTGGAAAAGGAAATAATGCAAACTTCACCTCTAATATTAGCTTATCTAGGAGATGCGATATTTTCTTTATATGTGCGAGAACGTCTTATTAAAGAAAAAAACGTATTGGAGAGATACATAATATAGCTCGTAATATCGTATCTGCAAAAATGCAATCCTTCGCGATAAGAAAAGTATTGTCACAGCTAACTTCTAAAGAACAGGATATAATCCGTAGAGGCAGAAATACGAACTCGACAGTTCCTAAAAGCGCAACGGTATTAGAATATAGATATGCTACAGGTTTTGAATCAATTATTTTATTAATAAGCGTTTACTATTAAAAATTTAGCTTTTATGTTAAAATATTTAATAATTTATTAATGAAAAATCAAGGAGCGCAAATTGAAATTTAAAATTTCTATGATTGGAAATCCTATTTTAAAACAGTGCGCCGAAAAAGTGGAGTTCGTTGATAGAAACATAAAAAAAATATTGAACGCTATGATTCAAATTATGTATGAGGCTAAAGGAATAGGTTTAGCAGCACCACAGATAGGAATATCTAAAAAATTAATTGTTATTGATATAGGAAATGGATTAATCGAAGTGATAAACCCCGAGATTGTAAAACAAGTAGGCTGTTATGTAGATAAGGAAGGGTGCTTAAGTGTTCCTAAAATCTTCGGCGATGTGGAAAGAGCTGAAAAAATATCAATTATTGGGATTGACCGTAATATGAGAAATGTAAAAATTAAAGCCGAAGGACTTTTAGCAAGAGTATTTCAACATGAACTGGATCATTTAAACGGAGAGTTATTTATTGAAAAAGCTAAGAATTTAATAGATAAAAATAGCATAAATAAAAATGAATGAGAAAATAGTTTTTATGGGAACTTCCAGGTTTGCTGTACCTAGTTTAAAACTTATTTATAAAAATAAGTATGAAATAGTAGCAGTTTATACTCAACCTGATAAACCACAGGGTAGAGGAAATAAAATTAGATATTCACCTGTAAAAATGTGTGCTCTTAATTTAGGATTACCTATATACCAATCGGAAAAAATATCAGCTAAATCTGTACTATGGCATATTTACAATTTAAATCCTGATAGTATCGTTGTTATATCTTTTGGGCAAATGTTGCCTAAAACTGTTTTGAATATTCCGCTTTTTGGTTGCGTGAATTTACACGCCTCCTTATTACCTAAATATAGAGGAGCAGCTCCTATTCAAAGAGTGATAATAAACGGAGAAAAAGAAACAGGAAATACGACAATTCTTATTGACGAAGGGTTGGATACAGGTGATATTTTACTTGCTCAAAAAATTTATATTGATGAAAAAGAAACTATGGGGCAGTTACATGATAAAATGAGCGTAAAAGGCGCGTATTTGTTGCAAAGGACTTTGGAAGGTTTATTTAATAAAAAAATAAAACCTATAAAACAAAATAACGAAAATGCCACATACGCACCCAAAATAAATAAAACCACAGAAAAAATAAATTGGAAACTACCTGCTCAAGATATAGTAAATCTTATTCGTTCCCTTAATCCGTACCCGGGAGCATATTCATTATTGAAAGAAAAAATATTGAAAATTTGGTCGGCAACACCCATAAAACGTAACTATAAAAATTTACCTGTAGGCATAGTTGCCGAAATAGATCGTACCGGTATTTTTATCAGTTGTGGGCAAAATAGCGTAAAGTTGGATGAAATTCAAATTGCCAATAAAAATAAAACTAGAGCTGTGGATTTTGCCAATAGCAGAAACATTGTAGTAGGAGATAAACTTGTTTGAAAGTCCTTACTTATTTATACGTTGCTTTTGTACTCTATTAATAGTAAAAATGATAATATTTATTGCACTTTGGAAAATAAGTATTGCTAGTTTAACTTTTATAAATGTTAACATAGGGCAAATTTTTACGTATTTAATTATATTGGTTGAATTTTATTTGTTATGTATTCTAATAACAGCAATATTTGCGGTAAAAGGTTATAAGATATGGCAAAAACTTTTTGAGCATATCTGGGTGTACATTTGTTTATTTTTTTATACAATTATTGTTATAGGAAAAATTTTTAAAAATGAACAAAATAAGATACAACAATCTTTTATTGCTTTTAACAATAGCTTATATTTAAAAAAAAAAATAAAACCTAAAGAATTATTGCTCTTAATTCCACATTGTATACAAAATTCGCAATGTAAAATAAGGATAACTATAAATCCCGAAAATTGTATAAAATGCGGAAAGTGTAAAATAAAAGAGATATTGGAAATAAAAAAATTATATAGCATAAGATTATTTATCGCAACAGGAGGAACATTGGCGCGTAAAGTTATTAAAGAAATTAAACCTAAAGCTTTGCTTGCAGTGGCATGCGAAAGGGATTTAATAAGTGGTATTATGGATATATTCCCTTTGCCGATAGTAGGTATACTTAATAAACGATTAAATGGGCCTTGCATAAATACAGATGTTAGTATTGAGGAATTAAAGAGAAAAATAAGGAAGTTTTTAAAAGTTGAATAAACAAAAAATATCAGCAAGAGAAGCCTCTTTAATCGCTTTTAATGAAATTGTAAACAAAGGCGCTTATTCTAATATAATATTAACAAAAATATTAAATAAATATAAAATATCAGATTTAGATAGAAAACTGTTTACAGAACTAACTTATGGCGTTACACGAGCTCAAAAAACGCTTGATTGGATGATTAGTTTTTATGTTAAAAATTTTGCCGGTATTGAAAATCAAGCGTTAAATATTTTAAGGTTGGGTTTCTACCAATTATTTTTAATGAATAAGATACCAGCATCTGCTGCTTGTAATGAGTCAGTTAATTTAGCAAAAAAATATTGTAATATAGGAGCCAGTAAGTTTATCAATGCGGTTTTGAGATCAGCAGTTAGAATCCCTAAAAAAATAAAATATCCTGATAAAAAAAATTTTACAAGTAAGTTTTTATCGTTGAAATATTTTCATCCCGAATGGCTTATAGAAAAATGGTTAAATGAATTTGGTTTTGAAAATACGGAAAAATTTTGCCAATTTAATAATAACCCTTCATTTCTTAGTATACGCACTAATACTTTGCGGATAACAAGAGAAAAACTCCTTGTAAAATTGAATAAACAAAAACAAGTGGCACATGAGTCTGTGTGGACGCCTGAAGGTATATTAATAGATTATTCTATTAGTATGGCGAATTTCGAGGAATTGAAATTAGGCTTAGCTGTTATTCAAGACGAAAGCTCTCAACTTGCTGCACATATTTTAGAGCCTAAGCCTGGACAATTTATTATTGACGCTTGTGCCGCTCCAGGTGGTAAATCTACGCATATTGCTATTTTGATGGGGAATAAAGGTAAAGTTATAAGCTGTGATATTTATGATCATAAATTAAAGCTTTTAAAACAAAATACCGTTTTATGCGGTATAGATATTATAAAACCTATGTTAATTAACTCGTATAACTTAGGAAATAAATATGAAAACCAAGTTGATAAACTTCTCTTAGACGTACCATGTTCTGGTTTAGGCATATTGCGTAAAAAAGCTGACTTACGTTGGAATAAAAATTTAGATAAAATACAGCATTTACCAAAATTACAGTTTGATATGTTAAATAAGGCTTCAAAGGTAATTAAATCAGGAGGAGAAATTTTGTATTCTACTTGTACTTTGGAAGTTGACGAAAATGAAAATGTTATAAAAAAATTTTTGTCTGTTAATAATAATTTTAAAGTACTAAATGCTTCAAAAAGACTACCATGTAAACAAAAAAGTGGCAATTTTATTAAAATGCTTCCGTTTGAGGATAGAACAGACGGATTTTTTTTTGCTTTACTTCAGAAAGTAGAATGATTTTTTATTTTAACGAGGTTATTATGCAGTTTGTCGGTAAAACAAATATAGGGAAAATAAGGGGAAATAATGAAGATTGTTTTTTTGCAGAAAAAGATTTTTTTATTGTTGCTGATGGTATGGGAGGACATATAGCAGGTGAAGTTGCAAGTAATATAGCTGTAGAAACAATAAAAAAATCAGCTGCACATTTTAAGCACGAAAAAAAAATTGCTATTATACTTAAAGAAGCTTTTATAAAAGCAAATGAAATTATAATAAAACAATCAAAATTGCAATCATGTGTCGGTATGGGTACTACAGCAACAGCATTAGCTATTAATAAAGAAAAAGCATATTGGGCTCATATAGGGGATAGTAGATTGTATTTATATCGCAGCGGAAAACTAAAACAAATTACGGTAGATCATTCTTATATCAGGATGATGGTAGAAAAAGGTTTATTGACTAAAAAAGAAGCAGAAATCCATCCTAAAAGAAACATTTTGCTTTATTCTTTAGGAATGAGAAATACCATTAGAATAGATAAAGGAGTTTTAAATATACAGAAAGAAGATTTTTTATTACTATGCACAGACGGACTTACTAATATGGTTAATCATGAAAAAATTGTAAAAATATTAGAAAACGAATTTAGCATAGAAAAAAAGTGAATAGACTGATTGAGCAAGCAAACTTTAATGGGGGTAGTGATAATATAACAGTAATATTAATAAGATATATTAATTAACTTTTAATTGGAACAGTTCTATTTTCAAAGAAATTGGAGGATTTTGTGAATTTAGAAGGTAAAACTTTTGGAAAAAACGGCCGTTATAAACTAATTGCGTATATAGGCGGCGGCGGTATGGCTGAAGTTTATAGAGGTTATGATAATTCATTACAACGAGAAGTTGCAGTAAAAATTTTAAGAGAAGAATATATAAATGATAGCGATTTCATTAAGCGTTTTCGCTGCGAAGCACAATCTGCTGCTAAATTGATACATCCTAATATAGTAAATATATTTGATGTTGGGGTGGAAAATAACGTATACTACATAATAATGGAATACATTAAAGGAGAAACATTAAAAGAAAAACTCCAACGAGAAGAAAAATTTTCTATAACTCAAGCTTTAAACATTGCGCTACAAATAGCTCAAGCATTAAAAATAGCGCATATGAATAATATAGTTCATTGCGATATTAAACCTCACAATATTCTTATTAATGAAGCTGAAATTGTAAAAGTTGCCGATTTTGGAATAGCGCGCGCAATTACTTCAGCAACACTTGCTTGCACGGACACCATTCTCGGGTCTGTGCATTATATTTCGCCTGAACAAGCTAAAGGAATAAGCGTAAATCATCAATCTGATATATATTCACTGGGAATAGTATTATATGAAATGTTGACAGGTACAGTACCATTTACTGGAGAAACGCCTATAAGTATAGCTTTAAAACACATACAGGAAATTCCTCAATCTGTAAAAAAAGTTAATAACAATATTTCGAGGAAAATAGCGGCTATTGTTAATATGTCAATAGAAAAAGAAATAACTGCGCGATATATTAACATTGAAGAATTTATAGAAGATATAAAAACAAGTTTAACACAATATAAAGCCAATAATTTTAAAGAAGATAAAGAAACTGCGACTAAATTAGTAAAAATACCTAAAATAAATAATACTTTGACAGATAAAAAAAAAGAAAAAGGCAACATTGAGAATAACAACAGAAAAAAATCGCAAACCTTTATAATAATAGCTATTTTGTTCCTATCCTTAATTGGATTTACAACAGGAGTGTTATTATCTTATAGTAAGTTTTTCGTTAATAAAGACGTTGTAGTTGCTGATGTTAAGGGAAAACAACTTGACATTGGAGAAAATATTTTGATTGACCAAAATTTACGCGTAAATATTGTGGAAACATATAGCGCAAGTATTCCGATAGGAACTATCATTTCTCAAAATCCTGAACCAGGTAAAATTGTAAAAGAAAGACAAACAGTAAAGTTAACTGTTAGTAAGGGAAAGGAAAAGGAAAATGCATATATTAAGAAAAAGGAAAATGCATATATTATTGTACCAAATTTAAAAGGATTAAAAAAAGAAGAAGCAATCAATATTTTAAATATTCTCAGATTAAGATTGGAAAAAATAGGAGAAGTTGAGTCTTATGCTATAGACAGCGGAAAGATTCTTTATCAGGATCCATATGCAGGTAATCGGGTAGTTAAAGGACAAAAAATACAGATAATAATAGGTAAAGAAAATATTAGTAAAATAACAGTTCCCAATATTATAGGTAAAAATAAAATTCAAGCTATGGGAATTCTCTCTTCAATGAAACTTAAATTTGGAAAAATCAACGAAATTCAATCTTATCAAAATGCAAATGGTATAATAATAAATCAAATTCCTGCTGCCGGCAAGCCAATTTTAAGTGGCAGTACAATAGATATCGATATTTCAAACAATAATACAATTCGAGAAGGCATAAATATCAGTTATATTGTCCCAAATAGTTTAAAACAGCAAAGAATAAAAATTATAATATTTGATAATAAAGGAGAAAATATAGTATATGATAATATCAACAAAGCTGGAGATATAATAAAAAAATTTATAAATACAGTAGGTAGAGGTAAGTACCAAATTATTTTGAATGGAAATATAGTAAAAGAAAAAGATTTTTAGGAGCTTGTATGGTAAAAATTGCGGCATCGATTCTTGCTGCTGACCTAGGAAATTTATTATTTGAAGTAAAAAATATGTCTAATTTAGGAACTGATTGGATACATATTGATATTATGGACGGAATGTTTGTACCAAATATTACTTTTGGTCCTAGAATGGTTAAATATTTGAGAAAAGCAACTAACAAAGTATTTGATGTACATTTAATGATAGAACATCCTGAACGTTATATAAAAGAATTTGCGATTGCAGGCGCAGACTATATAACCGTACATGTTGAAGCAGTGAAACATTTACAAAAATTAGTAAAGCAAATAAAAGGTTTAGGATGTAAAGCAGGAGTATCTATTAACCCTGAAACATCATTGAGTGATATAGAAGAAATAGTAAATGATACGGATTTGATATTAATAATGAGTGTTAACCCTGGTTTTGGAGGACAAACCTTCATAGAAAATTCATTAAATAAAATAAGAACATTAAAAAAACTTTTAAAAAGGAGAAATAGTAGAGCTCTAATTGAGGTAGATGGCGGAATAAATATTCATTGGGCCCAAAAATCGATTGAAGCAGGGGCACAAATTTTAGTTACTGGGTCTGCGATATTTAACGTACAAGATCCTTATTTAATAATAAAGAAGATGAAAGGGAAATGAGTATTCTTAATAAACTGCTTTTAAAATTTGGGAGTTCTTTTGAGCATGGTTAGCGCTTTTTAATTTTGGTTTAGTAGAAAATAAAATACTTTGGAGGTATATAGATTGTAATAGCGATAAAACAGGTTATATTAAAAATACAGGGTCTTGTTTAATAGTAGGGGAAAAATAATAGAATTTAATTAAGAGCCGTTGTTTTAAGTGATGATAATAACTGGGAATATACGGCAAAAATATTAAATTATGGTTTCTCTGTTAAAAGTGAAAAATTGTGAAATAAAAAGACAATATTCAGTAAAGTAAAAATGCAAGGTAAGGGTAATTTTTATGTTGTAGGCATAACACTGAAACCTAATTTGAAAAATAAAGTTAATGCACCGATAAGATATGATTAACAAGTAAAGCAACTAGATGTATGTTTTTACAAAAAGAAAACTTAATCTATTCTATTAGTATCAAATAAAACGATTAAAAGAAAATTGCTTTTTGTTTTTTTGGTAAAAATAATTTATAGCTTTATAAATAAATTATAAAGTTGTAAAATTGAGGAAATAATGGTAAAAGAACGATTACAAAAGTTAATAGCTTTATCTGGATTAATGTCAAGGAGAGCTGCCGAAAAATTAATATTAGCTGAAAAAGTAACAATAAACGATAAAATAGTTAATAAACTTGGTGTATGCGCAGATATGGAAAAAGACAGAATAAAAGTAAATGATAGATTACTTACACTTCAAAAAAAAGTATATTTATTATTTCATAAGTCAAAAGGTATTGTTACAACTTGTAGCGATCAATTTGAAAGAAAAACAGTGCTAGATTATTTCCCTAATATTAAAGAAAGAATTTTTCCTATAGGCAGGCTTGATTATAATACTGAAGGATTATTATTACTTACAAATGACGGTAATTTGGCCAATAAGTTAATACACCCTAAATATAAAATAAAAAAAACATATAAAGTAAAAATAGATTCGATACCAAATAGAGCACAAATGGAACAATTGAAAGCAGGTATTGAACTTGACAACTATGTTATAATTCCTGAACAAATAAATATGCTAATTACAGATGAAGTTAAAAAGATGAGCGAGTTAGAAATTTCTATTTGCGAAGGTAAAAATAGGCAAGTAAGAAGAATGCTGGAAAAATTTGGCTTTAGGATAAGGTCTTTAGTAAGAACTAAATTCGCTTTTTTAGATTTGAAAGGAATCCGTCGTGGACAATATAGAAGATTGCAAAAAAAAGAGATAAAAAAATTGTTTGAATTAGTAAATAAAAAGTTGATGGAACCGTTAAACAGTTGATTATTGAAAGGCGTATATGGTAAAAGTTGTAGTTGTTGGTGCGGGAGCTTCAGGATTAATGGCTGCGATAACTGCAGCTAAATATGGAGCACAAGTGTTGTTATTGGAAAAAAACGATATTTTAGGGAAAAAACTTAAAATAACAGGAAAAGGTAGATGCAATATTACTAATATTTGCGAATTAGATAAATTTATAAAAAATGTTCCCGGCAACGGAGTTTTTTTATATAGTGCTTTAGCTAAATTTAACAATAAAGATCTGATGAATTTTTTTAAACAGCACGGTTTAAAATTAAAAGTAGAACGAGGCGGACGAGTTTTCCCTGAAAGCGATAATGCAACTGATGTAGTAGAAACATTCAAAAAAATCTTGAGACAATATAAAGTTTCAACTTACATTAAAACAAAAGTAAAAGAAATTAAAATTAGTAATAATAAAGTAAAATCAATTATCTTATCTGACGATAAAAAAATTAATTCAGATAGAATAATTATTGCAACAGGCGGATTATCTTATCCAGGTACAGGTTCTACCGGAGATGGAATAAAAATGGCAAACAAACTTAATATCAAAGTTGTCGAACCCAAACCTGCGCTTGTTCCTTTAGTATCGTTAAACAGCTGGATAAAAACTTTAGAAGGCTTAAATTTGAACAATATAAAAGTTTCTTTATACAAAAATGATAAAAAAATTGATGAAAAATTTGGAGAATTATTATTTACAGATTTTGGATTGAGTGGGCCAATTATATTAACAATAAGCAGAAAATTACTAAATGCTGATTTTAATAAAGATAAATGGCAGATAAATTTAAATTTAAAACCGGCATTAAATTTACAACAATTAGAAGCGCGAGTAATAAGAGATTTTGAGAAATTTTCTAAAAAATATTTTAAAAATTCTTTAAATAAGTTATTGCCTTTAGCTATTATACCGATTTTTGTAAAATTGAGCGGAATTAATGAATATAAACAAGTAAGTCAATTAACTAAAAAAGAACGTTTGACAATCGTTTATTTATTACAAAGTTTTCCTATACAATTGAAAGGGAAAAGGCCTATAAGCGAGTCAATAGTCACTGTAGGAGGTATTTGTGTAAAAGAACTTGAAACACAAACGTTAATGTGCAAAAAAGTAAAAGGATTATATTTTGTAGGCGAAACAATCGATGTTGACGCAAATACAGGGGGATATAATTTACAAATAGCCTTTACTACAGGATATGTTGCTGGGAAAGATGCAGCGTTAAATAATTATTAAAATATATATTTATGTAAGGTGACGATAAACTATGAAAAAAATCTGCATTGCTATAGACGGACCTGCTGGAGCAGGAAAAAGCACCATAGCTAAGCTACTAGCAAATAAGTTGAATTACGAATATTTAGACACTGGAGCTATGTATCGCGCTATTTGCTGGATAGCCCTTAAAGAGAACATTAAATATTCTGAAGAAGAGAAACTACAAAAGCTTATATATAAATATAATATATTGGTAAAATATGAAAAGGCAAAAACGTTCGTATTTGCAAATAAGCAAGATATAACTAAAGAGATAAGAAACCCTAAAGTATCCAATTATGTATCATTAATAGCAAGATCAAAAGTAGTTAGACAAGTTTTGCTAAAAATACAAAAACAATTAAGCGTGGCAGGTGGTATAATAATTGAAGGCAGAGATATAGGAACAGTTGTGTTACCTGATGCGGAATTAAAAATATTTCTTGATGCAGATATTAATGAAAGAATAAAGCGTCGACATTATCAGTTAAAAAAGAAAGGGATGTCAATAGATTATGAAAGTTTAAAGAAAAATATAATAGAACGTGATTTATTAGATAGTATGAGGGAAATCTCGCCTTTAGTTAAAGCCTATGATGCTGTGGAGATTGATACTACAAATACAACTGCTAAGGAAATAATAAATAAAATAATGACTTTATATAAGGAATATTTGTGTTAAAGTTTGTTTCTAAAATTATCGTAGAAATTATTTTTAGAATTATATTCAGATTAAAAGTTATAGGACGAAAAAATATGCCAAACAGTGCTTGTATAATCGCGGCAAATCATTTTCACGCCTTAGATCCTCTAATTGTGGGTTGCGTAGTACCTTTTAGGGTAAATTTAGCTTATATGGCAAAAGCAGAATTATTTAAAAACCCTTTTATTTCGTGTTTATTAAAAAAATTCGATGTTTTTCCTGTAGAAAGAAGTAAAACAAGTAGTGCAGCTTTAGCTCTTCGACAAGCGATAAGAATAATTAAGTTAGGAAAAACTTTGGGAATTTTCCCCGAAGGCACACGTAATAATCGTAATAATCAAATACAAACATTTAATAAGGGAGCGGCGCTTGTTGCAATTAAAACAAATGTTTTAATTGTACCTACAGTTATAATAAGTACGAGAAAGCTATTTTTTTTAAGCAAAATAAAAGTAGTCTTCGGTAAACCGATAGATTCAAAAAAATATTCTAAAGATGAACAAGGGGTAGTTAATCTTACTAAAGAACTTTACAATAGTATTTTAAATTTATTGGAGCAGCATAAATAAATGAAGGTTATCAAAGCACAGCATATGGGGTTTTGCTACGGGGTAAAAAGAGCGGTTGATCTAGCAATAAAAGCCGCTGCAGTTACCAATAAAAATACACCCGTAGAAACGTTAGGGGAACTAATTCATAATAAACAAGTTGTTAGATGGCTGGAAGAACATAATATAATAGTATGTAATTCTTTAGAAGAAAAAAATGAAGGAACAATTGTAATAAGTTCTCATGGAGTGGGCCCTAAAATTTATGAAATAGGAAGAAAGAAAAATTTTAAAATAGTAGATGCCACTTGCCCTGATGTTAAAAAAGTACAAAATGAAGCTTATAAATCGGCTATGGAGGTTAAACATGTTATAATAGTCGGAGATAAAAACCATCCGGAGGTAAAAAGCATTATGGAGTGGTCTGGAAGGAATTATTATGTAATAGGAGATGTAGATGAAGTAAATAACCTACCAACATTAGATTGCGTGGGTATTGTAGCGCAAACCACTTTTATAGGTGAGCAATTTAATGCGATAATAACTGAGTTTAAAAAAAGATGTAAAAACATAAAAGTAAAAAGAACAACTTGTTTAGCAACAATAAGACGTCAGGCAGCAGCAGTGGAAGTTGCAAAACAAAGTGATATAATGTTAGTAATAGGTGGAAAGCATAGTGCTAATACAAAACATCTAGCTCAATTATGCAAACAATTTTCTTGTATAGTTTACCATATTGAACAACCTGACGAATTAAAAATCGAATGGTTTAAAAATAAAAATATAGTAGGAATAACAGCTGGAGCATCGACTCCAGATTGGATTATAAAAGGGGTAGAAAAAAATTTAGAAAAACAAATTTAATGAAAGAACGTACCAAAGAAAGTAAAAATATTCGTAAAAGTGATATCTTTCGAATAGAAATTATAAGTATATTAAAAAATATTGTTTTTGTAGGTCAGGGTGTTTTTGCCAAAAATAAAAGAATATAAAACACTAGCATGATACATACTAAAAAAATTTATTCCGAACAATTAAGCATTTATGCAAAGGAGTTTTTTCTTTTTCGCAATTAGCTTTAGAGTATGTTAAAAATCTTGATAATTAATCGAAGTTTATTTTACTAGAGCTAATTGAAAAATTAATAGTACCAACGAAATATTAAAAGTAAGCGAATAAGTTTGAACATAAAAGCTTTGCAGTCTGAGCTTTGATTTAAAATTATACAAAAATATAATAATGGAGATATTGTAAATGTAATAATTTTAAAAGTATAAAAAAATAGATTTAACAGTAGAATTGAGAAAATAAAGAAAAGAATATTTAAAATTAGCCCATACAATAATAAATAATTTTATAAGAAAAAATTTTTCAAATTTTTAATAAGTTAAAATTAAAGGATTAATGAATGTTGAAATCACTAAAATTATTAGGTATGCGAGTAGATATTGTAACAATGAACGAAACAATTGCTTATTGTAAAAAAATAATTTCTAGTAAGCAATTTTCCCATATAGTTACTGTAAATACCGAAATGATTATGCAAGCACAAAAAAATAAAAAACTGGCTGAAATTATCAATAAAGCTTATTTAGCCATTCCTGATGGAGCAGGTGTAGTTTTAGCAGCAAAATATTATGGACATTCTATTTATGAAAGAGTTACAGGATTTGATTTAGCGAAAAAGTTATTTACCCAAGCAATTAAAGAAAAATATCGACTTTTTTTTTTAGGAGCAACCAAAGAGATAATAGAAAAAGCTAAAATTAATGTTGAAAATAATTTCCCTGGAATATTGATATGTGGCTGTAATGATGGATATTTTATTCCAAAAGATAATGAAAAAATTATAGAAAAAATCAATCAAGTTACTCCCGATATTTTACTTGTTGGTTTAGGAGTGCCAAAACAAGAATTTTGGATATCAAATAACGCTGATAAATTGAAAATTTCACTTGCAATCGGAGTAGGAGGAACATTTGATATTTTGGCTAAAACAGCTAAAAGAGCTCCGTTGTGGATGCAGAATATACATCTGGAATGGTTCTATAGATTAATAAAAGAACCTTATCGTTTCAAAAGAGTATTAACTTTACCTAAATTTGTTTTGGCAATATTAAAGAATAAAAAAAATGGTGATAATTAAAGGTTTAATGAATAATTATTTTGGTTTTAAAATATGAAAAAAGGAATTATTGTTCAAGAAGGATTTTTATTTATTATCGTTTTTATGTTAATAACAATAGGTGTTTATAAATATATTAATTTAGTGTCAAGTAGCCCATTTTTTATTTTAACTGCGTATATGTTTTGGTTTTTTCGCAATCCGAAAAGAAATATTCCGATAAATAAATTTTTTATTGTCTCCCCTGCAGAAGGTAAGGTTATGGGTGTTGAAAAAATTTTTGAGGGGGATTTTATAGATGCACCAGGAATAAAAATAACAATTTTTTTATCCCCATTTAATGTGCATATAAACAGAAGCCCTATTGAAGGAAAAATAAAATTTCGGCAATATTGTCAAGGGCGGTTTTTTCCAGCTTACAAGTCTTTTGTTTCTTGGGAAAACGAACGTCATTCTATAGGAATAGATAATGGGGAAATAAAAGTATTAGTTACTCAGATCGCAGGAATATTAGCTAGACGAATTGTTTCTTGGGTAAAATTAGGAAGCGAATTAAAAAAAGGAATAGAGTACGGAATGATAAAATTTGGTTCTTGTACTGAAATTATTGTCCCTGAATTTGTTGATATAAAGGTAAAAAAAGGAGATAAAGTGCGTTGCGGTGAAACTATTATAGGTATTTTACCTAAGGTGAAGTAATGAAAAACTTGATACCTAATATATTTACTTTGTCTAATGCTTTATTCGGAGTTTTAGCTATTATCGCTACTATAAACGGCTTTTATACTTTAGCAGCGTTATTAATATTATTAGCTGCTGTAGCAGATGTGCTTGATGGTCGTATAGCTAGATTTTTTAATGTATCAGACGATATGGGGAAAGAACTTGATTCATTATGTGATGCTATTTCTTTTGGAGCAGCACCAGCAATTTTAGTATATTTTAAATGCTTAAAGTCATTAAATTGGCTTGGGGCAGTAATTGCTGCAGTATTTGTTTTATGCGGAATATGGAGATTAGCTCGTTTTAATATTACTGAAAATAGCATAAAGGGCTATTTTCAAGGAGTACCTACTCCAATAGCAGGTATTGCTATAGTAAGTTATGCACTTAGCGATTTATCTTTACCTATATGGATAAATGTAATATATGTCTTGCTAGTAGGGATTTTAATGGTGAGTATTTTAAAATTACCTGATTTTAAAAGGGAAAATAATTGTTTTCGAAAATTGCTTTGGATACCTTCATCATTATTGGCTTTAATAATCTTGATTTCTTTTTCTTTTTCAGTCTATCTTGTTTTATTTAGCATAACGATTTGTTATATATGTTTTGGTTTTATAAATTTTTTAGCAAATTAAAGAGTGGAAGGTTATTTAATGCATGTTCTTGATATAATTATGGTGCCTTTACAAATATTTATAATATTGTTTTCATGGTACTATTTTATAGTAGGTTTTTTTGGGTTATGGCATAGAAAAGAAAAAAAAAATATTGATCCTAAAAATAGATTCGCTTTATTTATCCTAGCTCATAACGAAGAAAAAGTAATTAGTCAGCTTATTAAAAATTTACAAGCTTTAAATTATCCTAATTACTTATATGATATATATGTGGTAGCAGATAATTGTACAGATAAAACAGCGCAGATAATTAAAGAAACAGGAATAAAAGTATTTGAGCGTTTTAATACTAACAAACGAGGTAAAGGATATGCGCTAGAATGGCTGTTAAAAAAAATGGCTAAAATAGATAAAGAATATAACGGAATATGTGTATTTGATGCTGACAATTTTGTTCATCCGGATTTTTTGCTCGTAATGAATAATCGATTATCGCGCGGAGAAAAAGTTATTCAAGGATTTATTGATAGTAAAAATCCTAATGATACCTGGATATCAGCAAATTTTTCTATGATGTTTTGGGTAGTAAATCATGTTTGGCATTTAGCTAAATATAATATGGGATTATCTTGCTGTTTAGGTGGAACAGGTATGTGCATATCTTATGACTTATTAAAAAAGATTGGATGGGAAACAACTTGTCTTGTTGAAGACATGGAATTTACTATGAAAGCTATGCTCATAGGATGTAAAACAACTTGGGCTCATGAAGCTATAGTATATGATGAGAAACCACTTACTTTCATACAAAGTTGGCGACAACGAAAAAGGTGGCTGCAAGGTCAATTTGATGTAGCATTTAGGTATATTCCGAAAATCATAAAGTCTGGAATAAAAAAATTTGATATTCGTCTATTGGAGATAATAACAATTTTATTACAACCTTTATTTTTAATATCATCAACAATTTTTATGATTATTTCGCAGGTAACTATAAAATATACTTTTATTTTACATTATTTGTTGCCATTATCTTTACAACAAATGTTTACTTATGTTCAATATATTATAATGACTTATATTCTTATAAGAATGAGAGCAAAAGGGAAAATATGGTATTATTTACCTTTTTATCCAGTATTTATGCTTAGCTGGATACCTATCGCTTTTATCGGACTTTTTCACCATCGTAATTCTAAATGGGTTCATACAGAACATAGTCGTGCGCTAAATTATAAGGATTTTTTAACTGATAAAAATATAATTGTAAAAATTAAAAAACGTAAATAAATTTAACCTGTAAAGAGTGCAGTTTACTTGACGGAATAACTTTGTTCATAATAGAATGGTGTTTACGATAAATAAAAATCTTTATTTAACATAATTATTTGACAAATATTATTTATTACTAACAACAAAATACTCAGAAATTCTAAAATTAAGTGTTATTAAGGTATATAATGAATAAAATAGAAAAGTTATTGCGATTAAATTAGTCAAGTAACAAATTTTGAATAAATAGTTAAAAATTAGCTTTTATAGAACTGAAGTTTAATTATTAATTACAATAGACGGAGGAATTATTAATGTTTAGCGCGCTTTCAGAAAAATTACAACTAACGTTTAAAAAATTACGGAGTAAAGGGAAATTAAGAGAAACGGATATTGCTGAAGCTCTTCGTGATGTTAGGATGGCTTTATTAGAAGCTGATGTGAACCTTAAAGTTATAAAAGAATTTATAGAAAAGGTAAAAAATCAGGCAGTAGGAGTGCAAGTAATAGAAAGTTTAACTCCTGTCCAACACATAATAAAAATAGTTTATAAAGAATTAACTTCTTTGATGGGAGAAAAGTATAATAAAATATCAATGTCTTCAAATCCTCCAACTATAATTATGATGGTTGGCTTACAAGGAAGCGGTAAAACAATTACATCTATTAAATTGGCAAAGGAACTTAAAAAACAAGGAAAAAACCCTTTGGTTGTAGCTGCCGATATTTATCGATTAGCAGCAATAAAACAATTGCAGGTACTAGGAGAAAAAACTAAGATTCATGTTTTTCAAATGGGAAACAAAGTAAAGCCGCAAGAAATTACAGTAAATGCCCTAAAATATGCAGCTCAATATGCATGTGATATTATCATTATTGATACCGCTGGAAGGATGCATATTGATGAAATTTTAATGCAGGAGTTACTAGATATAAAAAGTTGTGTCAAGCCACACGAAATTTTGTTGGTCATAGATGCTATTACAGGGCAAGACGCAATAAATATTGCCGAAACATTTAATAAAAAATTGGATATAACCGGCATGATATTAACTAAGTTAGATGGGGACGCTCGTGGCGGAGCAGCATTATCCGCAAAAGCAATAACAGGAAAGCCGATTAAATATATAGGTATAAGCGAAAAAGTTGATGGTATAGAACAATTTCATCCAGAAAGAATGGCTTCTCGAATACTTGGTATGGGAGACATATTATCTCTTGTGGAAAAAGCTGAAGTTGCGTTTGATGAAAAAAATAATTCTGTTTTAGAAAATAAATTACGTAAACAAGAATTTACTCTTGATGATTTACTTGATCAATTACAGAATATAAAAAAAATGGGTTCATTATCGCAAATTATGAGACTAATACCTGGTATAGGTAGTAAATTAGCTCAGTGCAAACATTCTCCAGTTGATAATAGTCAAGTAGTAAAAATAGAAGCAATTATTCACTCTATGACTCTTCAGGAGAAACGAAAACCGGAAATAATGAATGCCCACCGCAAACAAAGAGTAGCAAAAGGAAGTGGAACTGATGTTCAAGATATAAACAGATTACTTAACCAATTTGAGTCAACAAAAAAAATGATGAAAAAAATGGTAAAAGTGTCTGGAAAAAATTTTAAAGGAATACCTAAGATATTTAATGGATT
The DNA here is from genome assembly GCA_963721525.1 of uncultured Negativicutes bacterium. Lineage (GTDB taxonomy): Bacteria > Bacillota > Negativicutes > JBAXTZ01 > JBAXTZ01 > CAVRJL01. Next base: position 57,815 of record CAVRJL010000015.1, on the reverse strand, counting down.
TTAATCCTTTTTAAATATCTTAAATATAAAAAATAAAAAAGAAAAAAATAAAAACTTAAGGAGAAATTATATATGGCAGTAAAAATTCGTTTAAGCCGTTTTGGATCAAACAAAAAACCTTTTTATCGTATAATAGCAGCGGATTCCCGTTCGCCTCGCGATGGTCGTTTTATTGAAATTTTAGGAACATATGATTCTACAAAAAATCCTGCTGAAGTAAATATCAAAATTGATAAACTTGTACATTGGCTTAATAAAGGTGCTCAGCCCACTGATACCGTAAAAAGTTTACTTAAGAAAAATAATATTAGTAAAAATAACAGTTCAAACAAAGACGTTAATAAAGTTACTGTAAATGAAAAATGGTCAAGTAAATAATGGATTATGAGATAAAAATAAGAGCTGAAATTCGAAATGAAAGTTGGAGTAGGTAATAACTTTGAAGAAATTATATGTTAACATATATTACCTGGAGACAGAAAAATTATTGTTATCAGGTTACAGCAATAATCGCTATGAATGAATTAATAAAAATAGGGATTATTTGTTGTGCTCATGGTATCAAGGGAGAAATGAAAATAAAACCACTTACAGATTTTCTCAAACGTTTTATAAAAATGAATGATGTAGTTATAAATGGTAAAAAGTATAATATTGAGAAAGTGGCTCAAATAAAAAATAAAGAATATTTTCTTATTAAACTAGCTAATATAAATGATAGAACAAGCGCAGAGCGATTCAATAATCAATATTTAGAAATAACACAAAACGAGCTTACTCCTTTGAGTGAGGGAACATATTATATATTCGAAATTATCGGCTGTAAAGTATATGAAGAAAAGCGCTTGTTAGGCAAAATAATTGATGTTTATAGAACTATAAGTAATGATATATATATTGTTGAAAGCGAACAAAACGAATGTATTCTAATTCCTGCAATAAAAAGAGTTGTGAAACATATAGATATAATAAATAAACAAATTAAAGTAAAAATTTTGAAAGAAATTTAATGAAAATTTCCATTATTTCATTGTTCCCTGAAATGTTTAACGGCCCCTTTGAATATAGTATAGTTAAACGTGCTATAAAAACAAAATTAATATCTATAAAGCTGATTAACTTACGCGATTTTGCAGTTAATAAACATAATAAGGTTGACAACTATCCTTATGGCGGAGGAGCAGGAATGGTTATGATGCCTGAACCTATTGTACAAGCTGTTGAATATATAAAAAAGCAAACAAATAAGGAAAATGTAAAAATAATAATATTAAGTCCTGCAGGGAAATTATTTAAACAAAAAGATGCGGTAGAATTTTCATTGGTACAACATTTGATATTAATATGCGGACATTATGAAGGGATTGACGAAAGGGTAAAAATAATTTTAGACGCAAATACTTATTCTATTGGTGATTATATTTTAACAGGAGGAGAGTTGCCTGCAATGGTAATAATTGATTCTATCGCACGTTTAGTTCCTGGAGTATTAGGATCAAAAAAAAGCATTGATAATGAATCATTTAACAACAACTATTTAGAATATCCGCAATATACGCGTCCGCGTGAATATTTAAATGAAAAAGTCCCGGCAGTTCTATTGAGCGGGAATCATGAGCAGATAAAAAAATGGAGGGTACAAGAGTCAAAAAAAATAACTAAAGAATTGCGTCCTGATTTATTAGATGCTAAGGAAGAAATTAATGAGTAAAGTATATATAGGACTTGTGCATTATCCCGTGTATAATAAAAACTATGATATAATAACAACTGCTGTAACCAATTTTGATGTACATGATATATCGCGCACAGCAATAACTTACGGAATAAAAAACTATTTTATTATTCATCCGCAGCGTAAACAGGTAGAAATCGTACAAAAAATATTGGATTATTGGCAAAACGGTTTCGGATCTATATACAATCCTGATAGAAATAAAGCCTTGACATCAACTATGATCGTATCAGACATTGAGGAAGTTATAGAAAAAATTATGCAAAAAGAAAACAAAAAACCTGTAGTAGTTATCACTGATGCTCGAATATATCCTAATACAATAACTTATGATCAGGCAAGAACGTTGGCAACAAATAAAAAAAATCCATTATTATTGTTGTTTGGTACAGGTAATGGTTTAGCGAAAAACATAATAGAAAAATTTGATTATATATTAGAACCGATAAAAACTGAAACAAATTATAATCATCTTTGCGTTCGATCAGCAGTTGCTATAGTTTTAGATAGAATATTGGGTAAAAAAATAGGAAAAATCGATAATGATAAATGATAAAAAATGAGATTTAAAATAGGAGAAAAATATATTAATTTAATTAAGGTTGACAATTTAGCGGTTATTGAATATAATAACGTTTGTCTTAAATAAATGTGGCCCCGTGGTGTAGTGGTTTAACATGCCGCCCTGTCACGGCGGAGATCGAGGGTTCAAATCCCTTCGGGGTCGCCATTTATGTTAATGCCGCGGTAGCTCAGTCGGTAGAGCAGAGGACTGAAAATCCTCGTGTCGGCGGTTCGATTCCGCCCTGCGGCACCATGAAGCACTTGCGGAAATAGCTCAGTGGTAGAGCATCGCCTTGCCAAGGCGAGGGTCGCGAGTTCGAATCTCGTTTTCCGCTCCAGATTTTGGCGGCATAGCCAAGTGGTAAGGCAGAGGTCTGCAAATCCTTTATCCTCAGTTCAAATCTGAGTGCCGCCTCCACAAAAAAAGCCGGGGTGGCGGAACTGGCAGACGCAAGGGACTTAAAATCCCTCGGGTAGTGATACTCGTACCGGTTCGATTCCGGTCCTCGGCACCAAAAATATTAACATAATAAAAACCAATGTTAGTTTAACATTGGTTTTTATTTCTGCTCTATTTTGTGATATAAAGATAGGTTGTATTCAAATAAGAATAATTTAAAAATAGAAAACCTAGCTTTATTATATTACGTTTGTTATAATAATAAAAAATATAATAATTATGGTGACATATGGCGAATGCGCAAAAAATAAAGTATGAGATTATTGGTATAATATACACAGGGTTTGGTGTATTTTCATTATCTACTTTGTTAGTAAAAAATATTGGATTTGTAGGCGAATTTATTAAATATTTTTTAGTTTACGGATTTGGAATAGGAGGATATGTTGTATCTATTATTTTTATAGTTATAGGCTTTAAATATATTATCACGCGACGTCCTATAAAGTACTCTTTAAGATTTTTAGCTATAATAAGTCTTTTTTTATTTTCGTTGTCACTTTACCACGGAATATTTGTTCCTGAAAAACAAGAATTAATTCCAATTAATAATCCTGCAACAATAAAAAATTACGGTGGTATTTTTTCTGGGTTTATTATTTTAGGAATGCGTAAATTATTTGGACTAATAGGAGCAAATATAGTTTTGCTTTTTTTGAATTTAATAGCTATAATATCAGCTACAACATGGTCCATAACAGATTATGTTATTGATAATAAAAAACGTTTAAACAAAATTTACACGAATACAATAGATAAAATGCATCAAAAACGTGAAAAATTTACGCCAGAAAAAAAAATAAAAAAAACTCAAGAAATTTTTGATGTAGAAAAAATTAAAAGAGCAGAAGACACTAAAACAAAGCAAAATAATATAGTTTCAATCTCCGAGTTAAAAGGTGAAATTAAAAATACTGACAACAATAAATATAAATTACCATCATTAAATTTATTACATATGCCTGTAAAAATAAAAAGCACAAATAAGGATGTCTTTAATGAATTAGTGAAATTTTTAGAAGAAACTTTAGCTAGTTTTGGAGTAGAAGCTAAAGTAATAAACATTGCAGTGGGACCAGCTGTTACGCGGTATGAATTGGAACCGGCGCTTGGCGTAAAAGTAAGCAAAATAACAAATCTTGCTGATGATATAGCTTTAAACTTTGCCGTAGGTGCAGTAAGAATTGAGGCTCCAATACCAGGTAAAGCTGCCATAGGAATTGAAGTTCCAAATAAAATAATTACTAACGTGTCTTTATATGATATCATTGACAGCAATGAATTTCGTATGTCAAAATCACCTTTAACCATAGGATTGGGAAAAGATATTACTGGTAATACAGTAACAAGTGATTTATCGAATATGCCACATTTGCTTGTCGCAGGTTCGACCGGTTCGGGTAAAAGCGTATGCATTAATTCTATAATAAGCAGTATTTTATATAAGGCTCGACCTAACGAAGTGAAATTTATTATGATTGATCCGAAAATGGTAGAATTAACTAATTATGACGGTATCCCTCATTTACTTGTTCCTGTTGTGACTAACGCTGAGCGTGCTTCAAATGCCCTTAATTGGGCAGTTAAAGAGATGAATAAACGCTATAATTTATTTGCTAAAGCGGTTGTAAGAGATATTAATCGTTATAATCAAAAGAATGAACAAGAAAAATTACCTTTTATTGTAATAATTATAGACGAGTTAGCTGACCTGATGATGGTAGCTCCAGTAGATGTGGAGAATGCCGTATGCAGATTAGCACAAAAGGCCAGAGCGGCAGGAATTCATCTTATATTGGCTACACAGAGACCTTCAATTGATATTATAACCGGAACAATTCGCAATAATATTCCTTCTAGAATAGCTTTTTCTGTTGCTTCACAAGTTGATTCGCGAACTATCTTAGACATAGGCGGAGCAGAAAAATTATTGGGAAAAGGAGATATGTTATTTAGTCCTTTTAGTTCTATAAAGCCTATGCGAGTACAAGGTGTATTTGTTTCGGATAATGAATTAGAATTACTTATAGATCATGTAAAAAAACAATGTGAAACAGAATACAAAGAAGATGTTAAAAATTATATTTAAGTTGAGTAAAATAATCGTTCATAGATAATAAAGGAAATAGCTGTAACTCAACATAAATTATTTGGGAAAATATACAGATAATTTTGGATATAGATTTTTTACTCTAACACAAAAAAATAATAATGAGCAACATATACATGAAAAATATTTAAATGCAATGAAAATAAAACAAAATAATAAATTAAAAAAATGAAAAAAGTTGATGAAAATAGTACTTTGAATTTGGGAAATGCTATATTTGTGGATGTTCGTTCAGAGAAAGAATATGAAGCTGGACAAATAATAAATTCTATAAATATTCCTCTTTTAAACAATCAAGAAAGAATGGTTGTAGGAACTACATATAAGGAAAAAGGCAAAGCAGAAGCAAAATATATTGCGATGCTTATTATGTCGCAAAAATTGCCGAATTTTATCAACCAGTTTGCAAATTTAGATGTAAAAAAGAAGGTTATTGTTTATTGTTGGCGCGGAGGTATGCGTTCAAACATTGCCTTACAATTGGTAAATATGGCTTTAAATTTAAACATACAGAAATTAATTGGCGGATATAAATTGTATCGCACAGAAATAATAAGAAAATTATCGGAATATGAAATAAAACAAGATATTATCGTCTTATGCGGTTCAACGGGTACGGGGAAAACTGAATTGATAAAAAAATTTAGAGCATTAGGTGGTGCGGCAATTGATTTAGAAGCCTTAGCTAATCATCGAGGTTCGGTATTCGGACATGCAGGTATGGGAAAAAGTCAAAGTGCAAAAAAATTTGACTCTTTATTGCTTAGCGAATTAGAAAAATTTTCTTCTTCCCCTTATTTGCTTATTGAATGTGAAAGTAAAAGAATTGGAAATGTTTATATACCTAAAAAACTATTTAAAGCTATGAATAATGGGAAAAGGGTGTTATTAAAATCTTCTATGAGCAAGAGGATACGGCGTATAGTAGATGAATATACTGATGTTGATGAAACTACTGTTAATGTTGAATTATCTCAAGCGTTATATAAATTAATTCACAAAATAGAAAACCAAAAATACAAAACTTTAAAAAATTTTTTAGAAAGTAAAAAATATGATGAAATTGTAGAAATTTTATTAAATGATTATTATGACCCTTTATATGGATATGAAAAATATAATAAAGAACACTATCAATGTATTATCGATAGCGACAATATTGATAATGCAATAGAAAAATTAATAGCAAAACTTAAAGAGGATTATGGTAAAGTATTTCTTACCGATTACAGTTGAAGAAGTGAAAAGTTTAGGTTGGGAAAAACCTGATATTATATTAATTACCGGGGATGCTTATATAGATCATCCCTCTTTTGGAGCTGCTATTATAGGACGAGTGTTAGAAAGCGTGGGATTTAGGGTAGCCATAATAGCGCAACCAGATTGGAGAAATATAAAGGATTTTAAGCAATTTGGAGAACCTAAATATGCGGCTCTTATAACTGCAGGGAACTTGGATTCAATGTTAAATCAATATACAGCTGCAAAGAAAATTCGTTCTAAAGACAATTACAGCGCAGGAGGAATTATAGGGCAAAGACCCGAAAGAGCAACAATAGTTTATTCAAATCGTGTGCGTGAGGCTTGGAAGAAGTTACCTATTATTATAGGAGGTATTGAGGCAAGTTTGCGTCGTTTTGCCCATTATGATTATTGGGACAACAATATTCGTCGTTCAATACTTATCGATTCGAATGCCGATCTATTAGTATATGGCATGGGAGAAAAATCAATTGTAGAAATTGTAAAAAAACTTTCTAAAGGTAAAAAAATAGAACAAATAAAAGATGTTCCCGGTACATGCTATATAGGAGAGGAGCAGGATGTCAAAAAAGCCTTTTTTATACCTTCATTTGAAGAAATAAAAGAAAGTAAAATATTGTTTGCCAAATCATTTAAAATCCAATATGAAGAACAAGACCCTATAAGAGGAAATGTTTTAGTACAAAAGCACAATAATAAGTATTTAATACAAAATCCTCCTTCAATGCCTTTAACAGAAAGTGAAATGGATAAAATTTACGATTTGCCGTTCATGAGGACATGGCATTCTAAGTATGATAAAAAGGGGGGAGTGCCAGCTTTAGAAGAAGTTAAGTTCAGTCTGGTTTCTTCAAGAGGATGTTTTGGAGGGTGCAGTTTTTGCGCTTTATACTCTCATCAAGGTAGAGTAATACAAAAACGTAGCCACGAGTCTGTTATTAATGAAGCAAAGATATTTATAAATGATAAAAATTTTAAAGGTTACATTCACGATGTGGGCGGACCTACTGCTAATTTTCGTAATAAAGCTTGTAAAAAACAGCTAGAAAAAGGAGCTTGCAAGTATAAACAATGCTTATTTCCAAAAAAATGTGAAAATTTGGAAGTAAATCATAGAGATTACTCCGATTTATTAAATAAACTGCGAAAATTGCCAAAAGTGAAGAAAGTTTTTATTCGTTCTGGAATAAGATATGATTATTTACTTGAAGAAAAAAATAATAAATTTCTTGAACAAATCTGTGAATATCATATAAGCGGACAATTAAAAGTTGCTCCCGATCATATCTAAAAAAGTAATTAATTTAATGAGAAAACCTGGGAAAGATATATTTTTAAAATTCTCCAACTTATTTTATAAAACAACATGTAAAGTAAAAAAAGAACAATATTTAGTACCTTATTTTATGGCAAACCATCCAGGATCAGGATTACGCGAAGCATTAGAATTAGCAGAATTTTTACGCGACTACAGATATCATCCTGAGCAAGTACAAGATTTTATACCTACTCCAGGAAGTTTAGCGACTTGTATGTATTACACAAAAATGAATCCTTTTACTGGAGAAAAAGTATATGTAGCAAGATCAATAAAAGAACGAAAAATGCAAAGAGCTCTGATGCAGTATAAGAAAAAAGAAAATCATAAATTAGTCGTGCAAGCTTTAAAAATTTTACATAGAACAGATTTAATAGGATCTAAGGAAAAATGTTTGATAAAAAAAGAGGTAAACATAAAAAATAAGTAAAATGTATTGGTAGGTATTAGTTGAAGACGGTAAAAATTATAAGTTTGGGATGTTCAAAAAACTTAGTAGATTCAGAATTAATTGCCGGGCAGTTGATAAAAAATAATTATATATTAGTCAAACAACAAAAAGAAGCAGACGTTATAATCGTAAATACATGCGGCTTTATTGAAGCAGCTAAACAAGAAGCTATAGATACAATATTAGAAGTGGCGGAATATAAAAAAACGGGAAAATGCAAAATGCTTATTATAGCAGGATGTTTAGCTCAACGTTATTCTGAAGATTTATATGAAAAAATATCCGAAATAGATGTTATTGTTGGGACAGGTAAATGGAGAGAAATTGTTAAAGTTATTGATAAAAAATTTTTAAAAGAAAGAATAATATGTATAGGGGAACCTGTTAGCTTACAAAAAAATGGAGATACAAGGACAATATTTACTGCTAAAAAAAGTGTTTATATAAAAATTGCGGACGGATGCTCAAATAGGTGCTCATATTGTGCAATCCCTTTAATTAAGGGTAATATGAAAAGTCGAGATATTGCTAGTATTAGCATAGAAGCAAATAGACTAGTTTCATCAGGAGTAAAAGAACTAATTTTAATAGCACAAGACACAACAAGTTATGGATATGATTTATATAATAAACCACAGTTAATTAATCTACTTAGAGAAATAACGGCTATAAAAGGAGATTTTTGGATAAGATTATTGTATTGTTATCCTAAATATTTTAACGAAGAGTTGATAGAGTTAATTGCTAATGAACCTAAGGTTTGTAAATATATTGATATTCCGTTACAACATATAGATGATGATATTTTAAAGAAGATGAATCGTAAAGACACCCATGAAGAAATAAAAATTTTATTAAATAAAATTAAAAATCGAATACCTGATATTGCTCTTAGGACTACTTTTATTGTAGGGTTCCCAGGCGAAACAGAAGAAAAGTTTAAAAAGTTGACTAATTTTATACAAGAAAACCAGTTTGATCATGTAGGAGCATTCAAGTTTTCTGCTGAAGAAGGAACATTAGCAGCTGAATTTAAAGATACTGTAAATAATATTATCAAAGAAGAAAGATATAATAAACTTATGTCTATACAAAGTAAAATATCTCAGATACAAAATAAGAAAAGGATAGGAAAAGTAACAAAAGTATTAATCGAGGGAAAAAGAAGGGGGCAATTTTATGGACGTTCCCAATATGAAGCTATAGAAGTAGATGGAAAAATCTTTTTAGACAGTAAAAATAAAAATATAAAAATTGGAGATAAAATAAAAGTTCAAATAATTGATGGATTTGCATACGATAAAATTGGAAAGATTATTAAATAGAGTATTCCTTGTATTATCATATTTCATATTATAATTATAAATTATGATAATATGAAAACTTAAGAATTATAAAAATAGTAGAATCAAGCATTAAAAGAATTATTATATGAACGTATCGATAGTATTTTGTTATACCCTTATAATGTACATTATAAATGACAACCTAGTGTTTATATGTTAGAATTAACGTTCATATTGTAAAAGTGGAGTAAAAATTATGCTTGTGATAATGGAGACTGATGTAAAAGAAAGCACAATAGAAAAAGCAATAAATTATATTAATGAAAATGGATTAAAAGCGCATATGGTTGTAGGATATTCCCGTATAATAATTAGTATTATTGGTGATAAGCTAAAAATATTACCTTTAAATTTTGAAGCGCTTGATGGTGTAGAGAAAACAGTTTCTATTTCAGCTCCATATAAATTGGTAAGTAGAGAATTTAGAAGTACTTGTTCGATAATAGATGTCGGAGGAATAAAAATTGGAGCAGGCAATCCGGTAATTATAGCAGGACCTTGTGCTGTAGAATCGCGTAAACAATTATTTAAAGCAGCAAAAATTGTTAAACAGGGAGGAGCTCAATTTTTACGAGGAGGAGCTTTTAAACCGCGTACTTCTCCTTACGCTTTTCAAGGATTAGAAGAAGAAGGTTTAAAATATTTATTCGAAATAGGTAAATATACTGGATTGAAAATAGTGACAGAGGTTACCGATATTGACAGCATTCAATTAGCTACCACATATTCTGATATCTTACAAATAGGCGCGCGTAACATGCAGAATTTTAGGTTATTAAAAGAAGTAGGAAAAATAAATAAGCCGATTTTAATAAAACGTGGTATAGCAGCTACTATTGATGAATGGCTAAACGCAGCAGAGTACATTGTTCGTGAAGGAAATGATCAGATTATTTTTTGCGAGCGCGGAATAAGGACTTATGAGACATACACAAGAAATACTTTAGATATTAGTGCAGTTGGTATAATAAAAAAATTGAGTCATTTTCCTATTATCGTAGATCCAAGCCATGGTACAGGACTATGGAGATTAATAAAACCAATGTCTATGGCTTCTATAGCTGCTGGAGCGGATGGACTAATGATAGAAATGCATCCTCAACCTAAGAAAGCTTTATGTGACGGACAACAATCTCTTAACCCTGAAAATTATTTGCAATTAATGCAACAAATAAAAGCTCTTTCTGATTTTCTAAAAACTTTAGAGTGAATTTAAGGATTAATTGCAATGTTAAATTTTATTAATATGAAACCTTTGAAAGGAAAAGTTAAAGTTCCAGGCGATAAATCGATAACTCATAGAGCCCTTATTTTAGGGGCTATTGCCTACGGAACGACCATTATTAGCAATTTTTTAGCAGGTACTGACTGTTTATCAACTGTTAAATGTTTAAGACATCTAGGTATCGATGTCGAGCAAAAAGAGAATGAGATAATTGTATCTGGAGTAGGGTTACGAGGAATAAAACAATCTAATAAGTTGATTTATGTAGGAAATTCGGGAACAACTATTAGATTGTTAAGTGGTGTTTTGTGCTCTCAAAATATAGATGTTACTTTAGAAGGTGATAATTCTATAAAAAAGCGTCCAATGAGCCGTATTATTGAACCGTTAAGTTTATTAGGCGCAAAAATAGAAAACAAAAATGGGTATATCAAAATAAAAAAAACTACTAAGTTTTATCCTTTAATTTATAGTTTACCTATACCAAGCGCTCAGGTGAAATCAGCAATTTTACTTTCTGGTTTATGTGCAGGGGTTCAGACAACTGTTATTGAAAACGTTATTTCAAGAAATCATACAGAATTAATGCTAAAACAATTTAATGCAAATTTAGAAATTATTGAATGTATAAATACAACAAAGAAAATAATTACCAAGCCTATAAATAAATTATTGGCACAGAAAATTGAAGTACCGGGAGATATTTCTTCTGCAGCTTTTTTAATAGCGAGTGCGTTAATAATAAATGGATCAGAAATTATTATTGAAAATGTAGGAATAAATCCTACTAGGACTGGGATACTGGACGTTGTTAAAATGATGGGCGCTGATTTAGAAATAATAAATACGAAAATTGTTTCGCAAGAAATGACTGCAGATATTAAAATCAAGTATAGTAAATTAAATTGTGTAAAAATAAACGGATTCATAATACCTAGGTTAATTGACGAAATACCCATTATTGCAGTATTGGCTATGTATGCTGAAGGAATAACTGAAATTCGAAACGCTGAAGAATTGATAAACAAAGAAAGTAACAGATTATTAGTTATTGCCGAAGCAATCAAAGCAATGGGAGGAGAAGTCGAGGTATTAGCTGACGGGTTGATAATATATGGAAAAAATTACTGCGATAAAGGATATAACGGCGCTTTTATAGAAACACACAAAGACCATCGCATTGCTATGGCATTTACAGTTGCAGGATTTGGATCGAAAGGCAATAATAATATATCTGATGAAGAATGTATTAATATATCTTTCCCGGGATTTTATAAGGTTTTTAAAAAAATATTATTATGAAAAATGTAATATTAATAGGGTTTATGTCCTGTGGGAAAACAATAGCAGGAAAAAAGTCAGCTGAAATTTTGTGTAAAAATTTTATAGATATAGATCAATGTGTAGAGATAAATAATAAAATGCCTATTTATTCTATTTTTAGTAATTTTGGCGAAAATTATTTCCGTAATTTGGAACATAAGATTTTAGAAAAGTCCCTTTTAGAAAAAAATGCTTTCATTTCTACAGGTGGCGGAATTATTGAGTTGCAAAAAAATATTGACTTATTAAAAAAAAGCAATGTGTACATCATATGGTTGAACACAGAATTCGATATAATATTGAAAAGAATAAAAAAAAATAGTAAAAATAGGCCTTTAGCCAATATCAACGATCCTTTTTTTGAACTGAAGCTTAAAGAAAAGTTTAAAAAAAGGCTGGAGATATACAAATCAATCTCTGATGTGCAGATAACGACAAAAAAATTAACTTTTAATGAAATAGTTTTTGTCATCTGTAAAATTTATCATATTATGGAGGTTCTCAAAAAGTGTTAAGATTTTTAACTGCAGGAGAATCGCATGGAGAAAGCTTAAGTGTAATAATTGATGGTTTACCTGCCGGATTGAAAATTAATATTGATAAAATCAATAAAGCTTTAGAGGTGAGACAGTATGGGTTAGGGCGCGGACAAAGAATGAATATAGAAAAGGACCAAGCACATATAATTTCAGGCGTACGTTTGGGAGAAACTTTGGGTAGTCCTGTTTGTGTGCTTATTAAAAATAAGGATAACATTAATTGGAAAGAAAAAATGTCTTTAAATTTTATTAAAGATAGAGAAAGACTAGAAAAAATCCAAACAGAAAAATTAGTGTCTCCACGCCCCGGACACGCCGATTTATCTGGAATATTGAAATATAACCGGGACGATTGTAGAGATATTTTAGAGCGAGCAAGCGCAAGAGAAACAGCCGCTAGGGTTGTGATGGGGAACATTTCTAATCAGCTTCTAGAAGAATTAGAAATGAAAACTTTTTCTTGTGTTCTTAATATTGGCGGGATAAAAATAAGCGAGGAAAAGATTTTAAATGATTTATCTTTCTCACAATTAACCAACTTGAAAAATAAATCTAAATTAGGAGATTTAAATAAAAAAGTTGAAAAAACAATAGTAAAAAAATTTTTTAACGTTAAACAAAAAGGAAATACTTTAGGTGGAATCGTAGCTGTAGCTGTCTTTAATTGTATAATAGGGCTAGGAAGTTTTGTTCAATATGATAAAAAACTTGATGCTTTGCTTGCTCGAGAAATAGTATCTGTTCCAGCAATAAAAGGCGTAGAGTTTGGATTAGGATTCCATTATGCGCATACTTTGGGAAGTGCGGCGCATGACGTAATAAATTATTCTCAGGAAGAAAAAAAATATTACAGAAAAACAAATAATGCGGGGGGAATTGAAGGCGGTATGAGTAATGGAGAAAGAATTATTATAAAAGCTGTAATGAAGCCTATACCAACTTTAATGCACCCTTTGGAAACTGTTAATATAGAAACAAAAGAACAGGTAAAAGCTAGTACGGAAAGAAGTGATGCGTATGCAGTTTCTTCTTGTGCCTATGTAGTAGAGAGTATGGTTTCTTTTGTATTAGCAAAAGAAATTTTAAGAAAATTTTCAAAAGATTGTATGATAGATTTAAAACAATCGATATCAGCATATAAAAGCAGAATAGAACAGATGTAAATTATTTGGAATATATATTAAACATGTTAAATTTAAAAGAAAAAAAATATAAGATAATCAATGTAAATACGACCAGTCCTTATCCTATTTTTTTTATTAATGATTATTCTAGAGATGTAAGTATAATAGTTGATAATATCGGATTTTTTAATAAAAAAATATTAATTATAACAGACAACAACGTTTTTAAGCTCTATGGAAAAGAAATACTACAAAGTTTTAAGAGAATAACTGATTATGTAAATATAATAATTGTTAGACCGGGAGAAAATAGTAAATCATTGAAATATGCTGAATATTTATATGGCAAAGCTATAGAATATAATATCGATAAAAAATCTTTGATAGTAGCGTTTGGTGGCGGAGTAATAGGCGATTTAGCAGGTTTTATTGCAGCTACTTATATGCGTGGAATAGATTTTATCCAAATACCTACAACTTTGTTAGCACAAGTGGATTCAAGTATTGGTGGTAAAGTAGCTGTAAATCATAAAACAAGTAAAAATTTAATCGGAATTTTTCATCAACCTAAGGCAGTTATAATAAATAGCTTATTCTTAGAGACTTTATGTAATAGGCAGTATTTTGCTGGAATAGCTGAAATTATTAAAACTAGTATAATAATAGATAAAAATTTATTTTCTTATATTAACGATAATTTAAAATTTATACAAGAAAGAAATTGGCAAAAAGTTAATAAAATTATTCTTGACACTTGTAAAATTAAAGCTAAAATAATACAAAAAGATGAGTGGGGAAAAGGGCATAGAAACATTTTAAATTTTGGGCATACTTTAGCCCATGCAATAGAAATAGAAAGTAATTATAGTTACCTGCATGGAGAGGCTGTATCAATAGGTATGTATGCTGCTGCTCTTTTAAGCTATGAACTTGGAATAGTTAAAGATAAAGATATGCCGAAAAAAATAAAGGCAAGTTTAACAGCTTTTAATTTACCTATAAAAGTAAATAATTGTAATAGTAGGATCTTATTCAATTTATTACTAAATGATAAAAAGAATTATGGGAATAAAATAAGGTGGGTACTAATAGAAAGTATAGGAAAATTATCAAATTTAAAACAAGCCCCTGATAAAGTAATAAAAAAAATAATTTCGCAGATAAGCTCATAAGATGAGTCAAAATGAAAAAGAATAAACAATAGTTCAAAAAATTACGTTAATAGAAAATGAGAAAAATTAAAATATATATCTGATTTATACGAAAAAATTCAATAACTTTACAATTATTTACTTTAAAATAAATTTTTAATTTATAAAAGAAATAAAAAATAAATTGGATAATGTTAAATAGAAAAAATATATTTTAAATTGTTAAAATAGAAATTCAATTATTACAAAGCTATCCTTTTATCCTTCTTATAGGAATGTTCAAATGTATCTGTTTTATTAAGCTTATAATCTAGAAAATGTATGGTAATATTAGAAATATTTAATTATTTCAGTTTTATCTTATAAATTAAGTATGTATGATATTAAATGTATAATAAAAAGAAAATAATATTAAAAGATGTTAAAAAAATGTTTTATCGCAAAAAATATAAAAAAATTCTTATTTATCTTATAAGTAGTATTATTTTTACTGCACTTCTTATAATTTTAAAATTTTCCGATGGGGTCTTTCCTTTTTGGAATAACACTGTAGCTACAATAGGCTTTCCTCTTCAAAAAATTGGCAGTTTTTTCGTAATAAAGACTAAAAATATTGAGAATTTTTTTTATGATATAAAAAATTTATATATAGAAAATAGAATGCTAAAAAATGAAATACAAATCCTTAAAGAAAAAGAAAATAAACAAATAGAAATAGAGATAGAAAACAGAAACTTAAAAAAATTATTATACTTTAAAAATAAAGTTCTATTATTTAAAATTAGGGGAGCAAATGTTATTGCTATTAATAATAACGATGGATTGGAATCAATTATAATTGATCTAGGGAATAAAGATGGAATAAAAATTAATATGCCTGTCGTTTCAAAAGATGGATTAGTAGGGTTCATAAGCGAGGTATATAGATTAAGCTCTCGGGTACAATTATTGACATCATTTAACAGTTTTACAGATGTCGTTTTTCAAAAAGAAAATAATAGAATATTTTTTATAGCTCAAGGAATAGGAAATAATTCTTCTAAACTTATAATAAATAATATACCAATTAATCTTAATATAAATAAAGGTGATAAACTAGTAAGTGCAGGTATTGGGGGGAAATATCCCAAGGGATTATCTATAGGAGAAGTAGAAGAAATAAGCAGAAATTTGACGAGCTTTCAAAAAGTATATGTTAAATCTGCGATAAATATTACTTCACTTGAAAATGTGTTAGTTGTGTTAAATTATAATTCGGAAAGCGAATAACAAAATATCTAATAGGTACTTATGAATTACTTTTACTTAATTTTTATAGCAATTATTGCTTGTTTTTTGGATACAAGTTTCTTCCCTTATTTCTCTGTTTATGGAAGTATACATCTTACATCCCTTATAATTATTATATGCAGTATATTTTATGGAAGTAAAACAACTTTCATTTTAGGTTTAATAAGCGGCTCTATTTTAGACGGTTTGACAGGTGTAAACTTTGGACTGAATGTGCTGAGTTTGAGCTTAAGTTGCTTATTTATTGGTAAAGTAAACGAAAAAAATATTTTTCGAACAAGTATAATTAATATTGTAATAGTTTTTTCTGTTTTTTTGATTCGTTTGATATTTTTAATACTTATTAATTTTTACTATAGTTATGATTTTTTATTTTTTGCGGTCTTATTTAAAGTATTTATTATAAATTTTTTACTTAACCTAGTTAGTGTATATTTGTTCTTGATTATATTTGGAAGAATAAAAAATTTTAAGCAATGTTTTTAAAAGTTTGATGCTCAAGGATATTCATTAACTATTTTTAATAATGGTGAAAAATGTTTGTTAAAAGAGGAAGCTATTCTCGTTTAAATATATTATTGATATTTTCGTTGATTATTATTGTACTGTTATTTTCGAGAATGTTTTATTTACAAATTTATAAAGGAAGTTATTACAAAGAAATGGCCGAGGGCAATAGGTTACGTAATTTTATTTCACTAGCGCCTCGCGGTAACTTTTATGATAAAAACGGTCAATTATTAGTGACAAATAGAATAAACTATGTAATTTCTATTATTCCTTACTTAAAAATACCCACTTATGAGGAAATTACTCGGTTATGCGCAATTATAAAAATGCCAGTAAAAACAATTGAACAAAAGGTGAAAGAAAAAAAAAGATCTTTTGAACCTATTATTTTAAAAAACGACGTAGATATAAAAATAATAGCTAAGATTCAAGAGAATAAGTATTTATTTCCAAGTATAATAGTAAATAGTTGTCCGGTAAGACAATATATTTATAATGATCTAGCTTCACATATATTTGGTTATATAGGAGAAATTAATGATTATGAATTAAAAAAATATACAAAATATGGATATAAAGCAGGAAATATAATAGGTAAAACAGGATTAGAAAGTTATTATGATATGTTTCTTAGAGGAATTAATGGAGCTGAACAGGTAGAGGTAGACGTTAAAGGAAACATTGTTAAAGTTTTAGGAGAACAGACAAGTTATCCAGGGAATAATATAATTCTTACTATGGATAAGAATATACAACAAGCTACGGAAGCAATCTTAGATAAGTCCCTAAAACAAAATTTACTTCATAGTGGGGCAGTAATAGTAATGAGACCACAAACAGGTGAAATTTTAGCAATGGTAAGCCGACCAAATTTTAATCCTAATTTATTTGTTAATGGTATATCAAAAAAAGATTGGAATTATTATATTAATAACAAATTTAATGTACTAGGGAATAAAGCTATTTCCGCTGAATATCCACCAGGATCTATTTTTAAAATAGTAACTGGAACTGCAGCTTTAGAATTGAAAAAAGTAAAAAAAAATGAAATGATTTTTGATTCTGGAAAGCATTGGCTTATACCTAAAGGGAATGCTCAAGGAGAAGCATTAGGATGGATTTCTTTCAGTACAGCTTTTGCAAAATCTGATAATGTTTATTTTTATGAAATGGGGAATAGGCTTGGAATAGATAATATGGAGATGTATGCTCGTAAATTTGGAATGGGTAAAATTATGGGTATTGATTTAAATGGTGAAGCAGATGGCTTAGTTGCAAATCGTAGATATAAGAAAAAAGTTTACAATGAAAATTGGTATTTATCAGAAACTTTTGATACGGCTATAGGACAAGGTTTTAACTTAGTAACTCCTTTGCAAGCGGCTCAACTTATGTGCCAAATAGTTAACGGAGGAAAATTATTTAAACCTTATTTAATGAAAAAAATTGTTGATTTTAATGGGAATTTAATAAAAGAAATACAACCACAAATGATATCTAATATTAATATAAGTAAAAACACTTTAGATTTGATGAGATTGTCATTAAGGGATGTTATTAAAGTAGGAACAGCTAAGAATGCTTTTTGTGAATGTAGTGTTGATGTTGCGGGAAAAACTGGTACAGCCGAAATTTTAGGGAAAAAAGAACATTCTTGGTTTGTAGGGTATGCTCCGTTTGATAAACCTTCAGTGGTTGTAGCAGTTATTGTAGAAGAAGGAGGATTTGGTGCGGACATTGCGGCACCTATAGGAAGAAAAATTATAGAAAGTATTTTTTTTAGAAAAATAGGAAGTGATGTAAAAATGACTCATTCTTACGAGAACATCTTTTGAAATAGTAATTCTTTATTCCTATAAATTAATATGAAAATTGACTTTTAAATAATTAGTAAGTATAATATACTTGTTAAAAATAATTTAAGGGAGAGATGTCCGAGTGGCTTAAGGAGCATGCCTGGAAAGTGTGTGTATAAGTAGATTGTACCGCGGGTTCGAATCCCGCTCTCTCCGCCATGTTTTACCGCTCGAATGCGTCATTTGTTTTTAATTGAGCAATGAACGGTTATGAATCTTGTCAGGTCCGGAAGGAAGCAGCAATAAGTAGTTTAGTTCATGTGCTATAGGTTAATTTAATAAATGACGCATTCGAGCGGTAAAATATAAATATATAAGGATATATATGTATCAATCTCTGTATAGAATATGGCGGCCACAAACATTTTTAGAGATTGTAGGACAAAGACATGTTGTACAGACTTTAAAAAATTCTATTTCCAGACAAAAAGTATCGCATGCTTATCTTTTCGTTGGTACTAGAGGAACAGGAAAAACAAGCATTGCAAGGATTTTTGCTAAAGCTTTAAATTGCCTTTCATTGAATGAAAATGAACCTTGCAATAAATGCGTCAATTGCTTATCAATTAATAATTGTTCTAATATGGATGTTTTTGAGATGGATGCAGCATCTAATCGCGGTATTGATGAAATACGAGATATTATTGAACAACTCAAATTTTCTTGTCTTGAAGAAAATAAGTATAAAGTGTATATTATTGATGAAGCGCATATGTTAACTGTTGAAGCCTTTAATGCTTTTTTAAAAATATTGGAAGAACCTCCAAAATATGTAATTTTCATTTTAGCAACAACGGAATTTGCGAAAATACCAGTAACTATTTTATCTCGATGTCAACGATTTGATTTTCATAAAATAGGGAAAAATGAGTTGTTATGCCATTTAAAAGAGGTAGCAACAAGAACAAATATTTATATTGACGATAATGTGTTAAAGCTTATTGTGGATTATTCTGAAGGAAGTGTTCGTGATGCTTTAGGTTTTTTAGAGCAATGTGCAATATTTAACTCAGATAACATTGATGAAGATTCAGCGAGATTTTTATTAGGATTAGCAAATAAAGAAATTTTAGAAAACTTCATAAAAATTCTATTAAGCGGAAATTTACAAAAATTAATTGCATTTTTTATTAGTTTTAGAAATTCACGGTATAATGACCATAAACAACTTTTAAATAATGCATTAAAAGAATTACATGAAGAAATATTTAAAGCTATGAAAAATAATAAACAGAAGGACGTTATAACAATCAGTAAAATTATAGTACAAGGAAATGAAATATTAAGTAATTGCCGCTTTATATCAAATTATGATATAGTCATAGAATCGTCTTTGATTAAGTTTTTAAGTGAAAATAATAATATATTTTGCGAGTCAGAAAATATCAAAGCGGGTTCAAAAAATGTTATAGAAAAAGCAAATATTGAAAATATAGATAAAAAAGAATATTCAACTATCTGGAAATTAGTTATAGATGAATTAGATAAAATGAAAAAACGTCTAATTTGTGAATGCGCAAAATTAGGCGTCTTGCAATACGTAGGTGACAATGAAATCGTTGTAGAATTTTCTGTAGAAAATAAATTCCATAAGGAAAGATTAGAAAGAGAAGATTACCATAAATACATAGATATGGTGGTAAAAAAAATTTGTGGTAACAAAAGGGTAAGATATATTTTAGCAGATACTAAAGATAAAATGAATATAGAAAAATTTTTTGGCGTAAATATAGAATATAAATAAATATAATTTTTATAGGATAATAAATAATGAGTCATATATCTCCATTAGAAAAGCTTATCGAAGCTTTTAGAGGGTTACCAGGAATTGGTCCAAAATTAGCTATTAAATTGGCATATTATATCGTAGAGTGCGAAAAAAATTATTTAAAACAGTTTATAATTGCTTTGAAAGACGCTAAAATTAAAATTCGCTTTTGCGAACAATGTTTTAATTTTACAGATGAAAAGTTATGTAGATATTGTAGTAGTAACCAGCGTAAGCGCAACATTATTTGTGTTGTAGAACAGCCTCGAGATTTAATTTATATAGAAAAAACTCATGAATATAAGGGTCTTTATCATGTTTTACACGGGGCATTATCACCGCTTGCAGGTATTACTCCAAATGATTTAAAGTTAAAAGAGCTTTTAGAAAGACTGCAAAGTTATGAAGTAAAAGTAAGCGAAATAATTATGGCGACAAATCAAACAGTGGAGGGAGAAGCTACGGCAATGTATATTTCGCGTTTATTAAAACCTCTAAACATTAAAGTTACACGGTTGGCGCACGGGTTACCTATGGGTGGGGATATTGAATTTGCCGACGAAGCAACATTAGCAAAAGCTTTTGAAAATAGAAAAGAAATAATATAGAAAAGAAATTAGTAAATTTATGAAAAATTTAATTATTGAAGCATATATTGGCGAATATGCAAGCGGGAAAAGCGAAAATGCTATAAATAGAGCATTACAATTAAAAATTGATGGAGTTTGTCCTGTAACTTTAGCAGATTTGGATACTGTTGAACCTTGTTATACTTTACGTCCGATAAAAAATAAATTGGAGAATTTAGGTCTTAATGTAATAGCTTGGGGGAATAACAATATATTTGGACTAGGGGAAGCAGGAAGTACAATTTCTGGAGAAATGCGTTGGGTTTTAAAGAATAAAGGGCATATTATCATGGATGTAGGTTACGGAGTTCATGGTGCAGAAATTTTTAACTTAATTGAAGGAGCACTAAACCATCCTAATTTAAAAATAATCGGTGTCATAAATATGAAAAGACCGCAGACTCAAACAATTGAGTTAATTGTAGAACATATAAAATGTTTTGGTCGAGTGGATTGTCTTTTAAATAATACTCATATTGGAAATGAAACAACTATAGAAATAGTAAATAAAGGTTGTTCTGGAGTAAAAAAAGCAGCTGATGTATTAGGTATAGAGTATATTGGTAGTTCTATAGAAAAAAGGCTGGCAAATTTAATTAAGGACAAAGATTGTGTTGGACGACCTATACGTCAATTAACAAAATTTATGTCGGACGCTTTTTGGTAAGATAAAATAAGTTATTTAACAAGGAAGAAAATACAATGGTATCGGTTATTATTGCAGCAGCAGGCATTGGTAGTAGAATGGGAAGCATGCAAAATAAATTATTTATACCTTTATTTCATGTACCAATATTATATATAACAGTAGAAAAATTTATTAGTAATCCACGAATAAATGAAATTATTATATGCGCAAATAAAAATGATATAAGAACTATACAAACTATATTTAGAAACAATAAAGAAAAAATAAAAATTGTTCAAGGAGGACCAGAAAGACAACAATCTATATATAATGCTTTAAAAAAATTAGATAGTAAATGTAAATATGTTATGATTCACGACGGAGCGCGTCCTTTAGTTAAAAAAACAACTATAGAGACAGTTTTAAATGAAATAAAAGATAAAAAAGCTGTTATTGTAGGTGTTCCGCTTAAAGATACACTAAAAGAAATAGACGACAATAATTGTGTAATAAATACATTAAGTAGAGAGAAGTTTTATTGTATACAAACCCCTCAAGCGTTTAAGCGATCAACTATTATGAAAGCGCATAAAAAAGCAGTTAAAGAAAATTTACTATTTACTGATGATGCCGCTTTAGTTGAAAATTTGAAAGAAAAGGTAAAAGTAATTCCCGGAAGTTATGAAAATATTAAAATAACTACGCCTGAAGATATTATTTTTGCTCGTGCTATAATAAATAAAAGAAAAAAACAAAGAGAATCGACTGAAATATATCCGAGAACGGGATTGGGATATGATGTGCATCAATTAATTGAAAAAAGAAAATTAATAATAGGCGGAGTAGCGATCCCTTTTGAAAAGGGATTGCTTGGTCATAGTGATGCCGACGTTTTAATACATGCTATCATAGACGCATTGCTTGGAGCCTCCGGATTAGGAGATATTGGTCGTTATTTCCCTGATAATGATAATTATTATAAAAACATTTCAAGTATTCTATTACTTGAGCAAGTAATACATTTGTTAATTCAAAAAGAGTATTCAATAATAAACATTGATGCTACTATCACAGCGCAAGAACCAAAAATGAGTCCTTATATAAATCAAATGAAAACAACTATAGCTTACGCATGTAACATGCTAGAAAAAAATATTAATATAAAGGCTACAACAACCGAAAGATTAGGATTTGTAGGACGTAAAGAAGGAATAGAAGCTTATGCTATAGTTAACGTCGTTAAAACTAATTTTTTAAATTTTAGGTTATAGTATGGAAAAACCACTATATTAAGATTAAGTTTTGATTTAATAACAAAAAATAAAACAGAAGAAATGTGGGAAATATTAACCCAATCTTATGAGATTCCCGAACCGATTTTTTTTAACCTTAAAGAAATACCAATTAGAATAAGCAAAAATGCAGTTATCGAAACAAAAGAATTCCTGAAAATAAGCAAAACTTTAAATATAGCTCACAAATATAGCTCACAAAATTAAAAATTTCTTAAATTAATATTAATAATGATATAAAAAGATTAAATTGTGTTGAACAGGAAGAAGTAGAAAAAAATTTTAAAAATTTAGGTTTTAAAATTGCCGTTGTTGTGCCAGATATATTAATAACCTATAGTATATTAGTTGAGTTTGATTTTTTATTAGCAAAATCTAATAAAAGTAAGGCATTCCCTCCTTTATAAGGATAAAATAGATAAATTTCAGGAATATTATGAAGGGGTACTAAAAACACTTTAAAAAAACTTTTTAATAAAAAATATACAGTTTGTTTCATATAATGAGAGTGGAAATGGAGTTACTAAAGTAGAATTAAATTAAAATAATTTAATGGGGATAAAAATGAATAATAGTAGATATTTTAAAAAAATTTTTAAACATGGAGAGATAAGAATAATTAATTGGATGGGTAGTGACGATAGTATTGCAGATTCAGCTCGCGTAAGTTATAGTAAAGGAACAAATAAAATACGAAATAATGAGCAACTTATTAGGTATTTATTACGAAATAAGCATACATCCCCATTTGAGATGGTACAAATACAATTTTATATAAAGGCTCCAATATTTGTTATGCGTCAATGGATGAGGCATCGTACATGGTCTTATAATGAGGTTTCTGGTAGATATTCTGAAATGGTAGAGCAAGCTTATGTACCTGAAAATTGTATAACTTCGCAAGAACAAAACAATAAACAATATCGTACAAATAATGCTACAGATATTGTACCATGTATGAGTGAATCAATAAAAAAAGAACAAGAAAAACTATTCTCTAATTATCGTGGATATTTAAAAAACGGATTAGCTCGTGAGTTAGCAAGAATAAATTTACCACTGGCTTTATATACTGAGGTAATAGCTAGCGTGAATTTACATAATTTATTACATTTTTTATCTTTACGGCTTACAGAACATGCGCAATATGAGATATATGTCTACGCTCAGGCCATTGAGGAAATACTTCAAGAATTATTTCCCGTTAGTATGCATGCTTGGCATGAATGTGTGTATAAAAATGTCATATTAACCGAACAAATGAGTAATTATTTAAAGGAAATAGTTTTAAGTTTAAAAAATAATGTAAGAACAAATCATAAGTGTATGATAAAAAAAAAATTAACAGAATTTAAGTGGTTTTCAAAATCAGAGCAAGTTTATTTTGAAAAATTTTTGGAAAAGTTGAGCATAATGTAAGTAGACACATTAAATTTTATGAAAAAATATTTTATACGTGATGCAATGAGAAATGCGCAAAAATTAACTAAACTTAATATACGGCAAATAGCGCAAATTAGTAGTGTAAACGAACATGAGCTAAAGTTGCTTTGGTTTAATAAAAAACCCGCAGCCGAAAAAACCATTAAAAAACTCGAGGAAGCATATGGGGTAGAATTATTAAATTTAGCCATTCCTGTTAAAAATACTAAAGAACAAACTACTTTTATTTATGAAGTTAAACAGAAAATAAATAAAAGAACCCTTGTGGAGTTTATAAAAAAAATAGTTAAAGAACTTAAAAACTTGGTAGGTAAATAAAATTATATAATTACTTTATTTAATAAATCTGCGCAATAGCTACCCTAAAGCTGCGCGAGCCATAAGTGCTCTCTGTTATTTGAATTCGAAAAAAATTAGTCATATTTTTTACTTAGTAATTATTCGTTAGGTTTAAAAATTTTTATGCAAGGAGAAGATAATTCACTGTTTTTATACCCATAGAGTAAATAAATTAGCAAGCCTATAAATGTCCAAACGGTAAATGCTAACCAAGTATGTAATGATAAAGTAAACATTAATATAAGACATAATATTATAGATAAAGGCATTATAATATAAGGAATAGGGCATTTAAACGGACGGGGGATATCTGGTTTTGTAATTCTAAGAAAAGCTACTCCGATTGATGCTACAATAAAAGCAAATAGAGTTCCTGTGTTAACTAATTCTGCAAGTAATTCTAACTTTATAAAACCAACTAGTAATGAAACAAATATGCAGGTAATAAAAGTTAAAATATGAGGAGTTTTAAATTGGGAATGTATTTTCCCTAAAAAACGAGGTAACAATCCATCCCGTGACATAGCTAAAAATAATCTTATCTGACTATATAACATTAAAAGCACAACTGTTGTTAAGCCAAATATTATAGCGTAGCCTAAAAGGGTTTTCCCGAAATTATATCCTATAGAGCTTAAAACTACATTAACAGGAGCTGCAGTCAATTTATAATAAGGAACCACACCTGTCATAATTGCTGTTACAATTATATATAAGATAGTTACAATAAGAAGAGAAAAGAATATTGCTCGCGGAATAGATTTTACAGGATCTTTACATTCTTCCGCACTATTTGCTAATACGTCAAAACCTATATAGGCAAAAAACGCAATCGATGCACCTGATAAAACCCCTTTAAGACCGAAAGGAAAAAATGGATTCCAATTTTTTGGATTTACATGAGGAGCTGCAAATATTATAAAAATAATTATTGTAGAAAGCTTTAAAAAAACTAAAAATTTATTAAATCGAGCGCTTGCCTTAGTTCCTATGTATAATATAGCGCACAGTAAAATAACTAAAAAAACAGCAGTTAAATTAATTAGACCATTTTCAGCGGGGACTTTTTGTAAAAACAGAGGAATTTTTGCTCCTAAAGTTGTATTATTGATTAAGCCTATAATATATTGGGACCATCCTGCAGCAACTGTTGCCGCTGCGAATGAATATTCTACAATAAGAGCCCAACCCACAGTCCAAGCTACTAATTCTCCGAGTGTAGCGTAAGCATATGTATATACGCTGCCAGTTAAAGTAACCATAGATGATAACTCAGCGTACGCTAAACCAGAAAAAGCGCAGGTTAAGCCTGATAATACGAAGGATACAATAATACCTGGGCCAGCATATTTTGCTGCGCCTATTCCAGTAAAAACAAATATCCCTGTACCCATAATTACACCTATACCCATTAATACAAGGTCAAAGGTTGTTAGAGTACGCGCTAAATTAGTGTTGGGGACTGTTTTTTCTATTTCCTTAATATTTTTTGTACGAAAAAAGTTATACATAATAAAACTCCTGATAATAAGATTATTTTTTAAATTATTATATTATATAATTATTGTTTTTTCTCGTCAAATAAAATATAGTTATTATAATTACTGTAATTGCAAAAAATTATTAATTCTCATATGATGTTTTTAATATAATTTCTGGGAGTAATTATGAAAAAAATTTTATTAGAAAAGTTAAATAATAGACAAAAAGAAGCTGTACTCAAAACAGAAGGATCTATTTTAGTTATTGCTGGAGCGGGTTCAGGGAAAACTTCAGTTCTGATTGCCAGATTTTTACAATTGATTACAAATGGAATATATATAAATAATATTTTAGCAATTACATTTACAAATAAAGCTGCTAATGAAATAAAAAAAAGAGTAAAAGAAAATTCTAATATAAATATTGAATATTCGTGGATTAGCACATTTCATTCATTTTGTGCACGTTTACTAAGAATGGAGGTAGAAAATTTAAAAAATCATAGTTCTACTTTTACTATATATGACGAACAAGAAACACGTTTGATAATAAAGAATTGTTTAAATGAATTAAATTTAGATGAGAAACTTTTTAATCCGACTCTAATAAAATCAATTATATCTAAAAGTAAAAACAATATGGTTTCGTATAATGAATTTAGAAATAATTGTAATGATTTTTTTAATAAGGAAATTTCCAAAATTTACGAACTTTATGAAAAAAAGCTTATTATTGGAAACGCTATGGATTTTGATGATTTATTACTGTATACTATAAAGCTTTTAAATGAAAATAGTGATGTAAAAAATAAATATCAAAATAAGTTTAAATATATTTTAGTTGATGAATATCAAGATACAAACAAGGTGCAGTATAATTTGTTAAAGATTTTAGCGCAAAAAAACAAAAATTTTTTTGCTGTAGGTGACGTTGACCAAAGTATTTATAGTTGGCGCGGAGCCGATATTAGTAATATACTTCAATTTAAGAAAGATTATCCTGAAGCACATATAATAAAATTAGAGCAGAATTATCGCTCAACAAAGTTCATATTAGATGCAGCAAATGCGATTATAAAAAATAATATAGAGCGTACTCCAAAAAAACTTTGGACAGAAAATAAAAAAGGTGAAAAAATAATAGTTTACAATGCCAGTGATGAAAAAGACGAAGCGAATTTTATTGTAAAAACTCTTGTGAAAAAAAAGAAGGGGAAAATTTTTTATAACGATTATGCTGTATTATATAGAATAAACGCTCAATCGCGAGCAATTGAAGAAGGATTTTTACAAGCAGGAATACCTTATACTATTGTAGGTGGTATAAAATTCTATGAGCGAAAAGAAATTAAAGATATATTAGCTTATTTAAAAGTTGTTAACAATCCAAATGATTTAATAAGTTTACAACGTATAATTAATATACCTAGACGCGGAATAGGGAATACATCTATTAAACATATAGATGATTTTTCTAAACATAATAATATATCTTTTTTTGAAGCATTATCTTTTGTAGAAGAAATATCCAATTTAACTCCTAAAGCAAAAATGGGAATAAAAGAATTTCTAAGTTTAGTTTTTAAATTTGATGAAGAAAAGAATAAAAAACAATTAGATGATTTTATTGAGTACTGTTTGAAAAAAATAGGATATCTCATTGAGTTTGAACAAAACAATACTATGGAATTGCAGTTAAAAATAGAAAATTTAAAAGAATTTATCGGAGTAGCAAAAGATTTTATCAAAAAAAAAGGGAATAAAGCAACACTGGAAGAATTTCTTACACATGTGTCATTAATAACTGATTTGGATATTTTAGGCAATAACGAGGACAAAGTTTTTTTAATGACTATCCATTCTGCAAAAGGATTAGAATTTAAAAACGTATTTTTAGTTGGAATGGAAGAAGGAGTACTTCCGCATATTCGTTCTTTAACAAATGAAAAAGAAATGGAAGAAGAAAGAAGACTTTGTTATGTGGGAATTACGCGCGCTTGCAATAATTTATTTATTATTTATACTCGTATGCGTTCTTTATTTGGAAATCTATCTTGTAACATGCCTTCACGCTTTTTAAATGAAATACCTGAAAATTGTATAATAAAAGTTATCCAGAGTGAAAAATCTAATATACATAAAAAAAATACTATTTTATCAAAAAATATCGAGAGTTTTTTAGATATAAACCAAATAAATAAAAACCAATCTAATAGTTGGAAAATTAGAGATAAAATTTTTCATAAAGAATTCGGTCAAGGGACTTTAGTAGATCTAGAAAAAACTAATGGGGAATTAATAATTAAAGTAGCTTTCGCAAATATAGGAATTAAATCATTAATGGCAAAATATGCTCCTATAACAAAAATATAAAATATTTAAATAGAATAAGGAGGAGCATATGATAATATTTGGTAGAAATAGCGTATTGGAAACACTAAAAGAAAACAGATCTATAAACAAAATTTTAATTACAAAAAGATCTAAATTGGCTAATTTCAATGAAATTGTATCCTTATGTAAAAATAAAAAAATCCCTATACAATTTGTGGAAAAATCTGCTATCGAAAGGCTCTGCTCGGGTAATCATCAAGGAATTTTAGCTTTTACAACCACTATACAATATTTAAGTATTGAAACGCTTGTTAATTCTGTCAAAAATGAACTTCCTTTTTTTTTGATGCTTGATGAAATTCATGACCCTCATAATATGGGAGCAATTATAAGAACAGCAGAAGCTGCAAAAATAAAGGGAATTATTATTCCTAATCGGCGTAATTGCCAAATAAATGAGACAGTAGCAAAAGTTTCAAGCGGAGCAATTGAACATATATCAATAGCCAGGGTAAATAATTTAATAAATACTATCAACTATTTAAAAAAAAAAGGTTTTTGGATAATAGGTTCAAATGCAGAAGGTATAAATATTAATAAAATTCAAGATTTGAATATGCCTATCGTTCTTATATTGGGAAATGAAGGAAAAGGAGTTAGACATCTTTTAGAAACTAAATGTGATTATATAGTAGCTATTCCGATGTATGGAAAAATAAATTCTTTGAACGTATCTGTGGCTGCAGGTATACTCATTTATGATATTATAAAAAGACGTTGTCAAACATAGATTTTATTTCTATTATTTCTAATATTTCTAAGGAATAAGTAGAGAGTGATTGGAATAAGTAGAGAGTGATTATTTTTGCGTTCATTATAAATATATGATAAAATAATTTAATTAATAGAGGAATAAAAGAGGATTGAAGTAGAAGTATTTTTTTAAATAAGAAATGCGCGCTACGAACGAAAATAGAATTTTTCAGTTTGGGGAATTGTTTCTAATATGACGTTATATCTGTTGTAATTTTTAGAATATTACGAAAAATGATTAAAAAGGACAACTTTTTATATGAGAATAATGTATGAGAATATGGTATCCCCTCGTATTAAATCTTTAAAATATTTATGTAATATAGTTATAAAAGTCGATATGAATAATAGGTAAGTACTAAGCAGAAATATAATATTAAGCGATGCTGGACTTGTGGCGGAATAAATTATTAACAATTACAATATAATAAGTTAACTATTTCCCCCAATTACATTGTTTAAAAGAAATTACAAATTTAGAGTGTATTAAAAAAACGGAATGCAAGTTACTGAAAGTTTATTTATTTCATTTTACTTATACTGCAATTAGTGTGATATTTTGTGATATTTATAGTAAATATTTGATAACCATGGATTGTCGCGTTATTAAAAATAGTTTGGTATGTCTAATCACTGAGCGGTTTATAGAAGTGATTAAAGAACTTAAAAAAATTAATGGGGGGGAAAATTACTATAAAAATGTTAACAATAATTAATAAATTAAAATAAAATGCATTACCGTTTACTTAATGATTTTTTATGGTGTTAGTATGTTAATACTTGAAAAAACTAAATCTCTATTTTTTACAATATCTTTTATCGATGTTATAGATATAATTTTTATAGCTATTTTATTTAAAGTTCTTTATAAAATTATTAAAGGCTCGCGAGCATTACAATTACTAAAAGGAATACTTGTTCTTATCGTGCTTGCCCCTATTTGTAAAGAATTAAGATTATACGCTATGTATTGGCTACTTTCAAAATCAATAAGTCTACTATTAATAGCGATGCCTGTTATTTTTCAACCCGAATTACGTAATACATTAGAAAAGATCGGCAATCGTTTCCCAGGAGTGGATAATTTCAAAACTAAGGAAGAGGCTCTTGGAGTTATTGATAAATTGTTAAGTAGTATTAAAAATTTTTCCAATGCAAATATAGGAGCATTAATTATATTACAAAGAGAAACAGGATTAAATGAATATGTTGAACGAGGGATAAAAATAAATGCTATAGTTTCAGAAGAATTATTGGGTAGTATATTTTCTAAAAATTCTCCCTTACATGACGGGGCTGTCATAATTTGTAGGAATTTAATTGTTGCGGCAGGATGTTACTTACCATTGTCGTGTAAAAAGTTGGCAAGCGATTTAGGAACAAGACATAGAGCAGCTATAGGTATAAGTGAAGAAACAGACTCTATTTCCTTGGTTGTTAGCGAAGAAAATGGGAAAATATCTTTAGTGAAAAATGGGCATTTATATAGGGCTTTAAATATTGATAGTTTAAAGAAATATTTATATGATTTATTTATTATTGAATCAAAAAGTATTAGCGAGATATTTACACGGAGGATAAAACAGCATGGGAAAAAGTTACTATAAGTCTATTTTGGAATGGGTAATTATTTTCATTGCTGCTTATGCATTTTGGATTTTTGCAATGGATGATAGTAATCCGATTGTGGAAAAAGTAATACAAATTCCGTTAGAAATAAAAAATTTATCTATCAATTATGTAGTTGCTAATAAGCCTGATAAAATAGAAATTAAAATTAGAGGATCTCGGGATAATATGGCAAACTTAAAAGACCATAACATTATTGGTACCGTGGATTTAAAGGATGTCCGTTTATTAGGCAAACAAAATTTCAAAATTAATATAAATATACCAGACAAAATACAATTACTTACTTTATCGCCTGAAGTATATTTAGATATTAAAGCTTTAAAAAGAAAAAATGTTCCTGTTAAAATAAATATTATAAAAGAAAGTAAAAAAATATATTTAGTTAAAGAAATAAGAGCTGTAAAAAATATTAGTGTTTATGGTATGGAAGATAATGTTAATAATATCGTTAAAGCTATGTTAAATGTTAATTTAAAGAATATTATAAATATTTCATCTGATATAGTAATAGAAGTGGAGCCAATGTTTATTGATTTTAAAGGAAATGAAATAAACAATTTATCTTCTGTCCCCGTTAAAATTCCTGTTATTATTAAATTTTATAACGAAAAAGTATTTCTTATAAAAGCTAAATTTAAGGTAAATACTACAAATTATAAAGAAAATCATTATAAAATAGAGCCGAAAAATATTTTGATATTTGGTGAAAAAGAAGAAATAGATAAGATAAACTTTATTGAAACTTTACCGATTGACATTGAAATTTTTTCAAACACAAATAAAAAGTATCCTATTAGTTTAAACATACCTAAAAAAATAAAAACATATCCTAGCGACCAAGTTTTTTATTGCATTTTATATGATTAAATAATAAAGGATGATAAGAATATTATCATTTTTTAAATACGTGTGGGGGATTAATGACAAGATTATTCGGAACAGATGGTATAAGAGGAGTTGCTAATAAAGAAATTTCTTCAGAATTAGCTTTTAAAATTGGGAAAGCAATAACTCAATATTTTAGAGGGGGAAAAGGGAATAAACCTTCTATTTTGATAGGAAGAGATACTAGAAAATCTGGTAAAATGCTTGAAGCATCTTTAGCAGCAGGTATTTGCTCCTCAGGCGGAAACGCGATAAGCTTGGGTATAGCCCCTACACCTGCAGTTGCATTTTTAGTAAAAAATAAGAAAAATATTAATGTAGGAGTGGTTATTTCAGCATCTCATAATAAATTTCATGATAATGGCATCAAGATTTTTGCTAAAAATGGATATAAGATTTCTGACCATATTGAAGACGAACTTGAAAAATTAATTTTTAGTAATTTATTTTATTATCCTACAGGAAAAGATTTGGGAGAATATAAAGAAAATAAAAACTTGTTGCAAATTTATATTAATTTTATACTAAACTCTATTTCTATTAAATTAGAAAAAATAAAAATTGTTTTGGACTGTGCTAATGGTGCTGCATATAAAATAGCTCCTAAAATATTTAAAAAACTGGGAGCACAAGTTATTGTAATTAATAACAAACCAAATGGAATTAATATAAATGATAATTGCGGCTCTACAAACCTAAAGCAATTACAAGAAGCAGTAATGTCGTATAAAGCAGATATTGGTATAGCTTATGATGGAGATGCTGATCGTTGCATAGCTATAGATGAAACAGGGGATATTGTTAATGGCGATAAAATAATGTTGATTTGTGCCGAAAGCTTGCTTAAAGAAAATAAACTTCCGGGTAAAGGACTAGTTACTACGGTCATGAGTAATATTGGAATGCGTTCTACCTTTCGAAATAAAGGAGTAAATTTAGAAATCACACCTGTAGGGGACCGTCATGTTATCGAACGTATGCTTGAAAAAAATTATATTATAGGCGGAGAACAATCAGGACATATAATTTTTTCTAATTTGTCGACTACAGGAGATGGTATATTAACAAGTATTCAATTAATGGCTATATTAAAAAAAACAGAAATGCCTATAAGTAAGCTAGCAAACTGTATGATAGAGTATCCTCAAATTTTAAAAAATGTTTATATAAAATCAAATATAAATTGGCAGGATAATATAACATTAAAGATGATTATCAAAAATATAGAAGAAAAATTAGGAAATAAGGGTAGAATTTTGCTAAGAAAATCAGGAACAGAACCCGTATTAAGAATTATGATTGAAGGTTATAATATTAAAACAATAGAAAAATATGCGAATCAAATAGCTTCTGTCATTGAAAAGGAGAATATATAAAATGTGCGGTATAATAGGATATGTAGGTAAAAAGCAAGCAGCTAATATTTTACTTGAAGGTTTAATAAAATTAGAGTATAGAGGGTATGATTCTGCGGGTATAGCGGTAATAAGTAAAGATAAAAAGATAGATGTAACAAAAAAGTTAGGACAAATAAGCTGCTTACAAGCGCAGATAGAAAAATTTACGCCAGAAGGGAATATTGGAATAGGTCATTCTAGATGGGCAACGCACGGTTGTCCTTCGGATGAAAACGCGCACCCTCACACAGATTGTACAGGAAAATTTGCAGTAGTTCATAACGGAATTATTGAAAATTACATAGAAGTAAGACAAGCACTTGAAAAAAATCACAACTTTAAGTCTGAGACAGATACTGAAATTTTAATTCATCTTGTAGAAGAATGTTATGAATATAAAAAAGACTTCCGTTTAGCCGTTATTGAGGCAATTAAATTATTGAAGGGATCTTTTGCTTTAGCTTTTTTATGTTCTGACGAACCCGATAAAATAATTTGTACAAAGAAAGATAATCCAATGGTTTTAGGTATAGGCATAGAAGAGAATTTTATCGCTTCAGATATTCCAGCAATTATAAGACATACTCGTAAAGCATATATTTTAAATGATGAAGAAGTGGCAATTATAAGTTACGATAAAATTCATGTAACAGATTTAGAAGGAAATAAAATAAAGAAAAAAATATTCGAAGTTAATTGGAATGCTGAAGCTGCTGAAAAAAGCGGATACGAACATTTTATGTTAAAAGAGATATATGAACAACCAAAGGCTCTCAAAGAAACAATGCGTGGAAGAATAATCGAAATAAAAAATAATATTGTTTTAGATGAGCTTAACTGGACTTTTGATTTTGTTAAAAATTTTAATAAGATAGTCATAGTAGCTTGCGGAACTTCTTACTATGCGGGCTTAATAGGAAAATTCTATTTGCAAGAATTTTCTAAAATTTCTGTAGAAGTATATTTAGGTTCGGAATTTCGATATTCTAACCATGTTATAGACAATAAAACATTGGCTATATTTATAAGTCAATCAGGAGAAACCTTGGATACACTTGCTGCATTGAGGGAATCTAAAAAGCTTGGTGTATTAACATTAGCAATAACTAATGTAGTTGGATCAACAGCAGCACGTGAAGCTGACAATGTGCTTTATACATGGGCAGGTCCAGAAATTGCTGTTGCTTCAACTAAAGCTTACACTACCCAAATAGTTTTGTTATGTTTGTTTGCATTATATTTTTCTTTTATTAGAAAAAATATTTCTAATAAAAACCTTAATAAATTTTTAAAAGATTTACAAAATTTACCAAATAAAGTTCATGAGATTTTTAAAAATATAGCTCCTATAAAAACTATTGCTGCTTTATATAATAATACTAATGATATTTTTTATTTAGGTAGATTGCTAGATTATGCTGTAGCTCAAGAAGGAGCATTAAAACTGAAAGAACTATCTTATATTCACGCTGAAGCATATGCAGCCGGAGAATTAAAACATGGAACATTAGCGCTTATTGAAGAGGGAATACCAGTATTCGCTATTGCTACACAAAAATGTGTTTTCAATAAAATGATGGGCAATGTAAAAGAAGTAAAAGCTCGTGGAGCAAAAGTTATTGGAATAACTTTTGCTGGGAATGAAGAAATTGAGAAATATGTCGACCATACCATTTATATACCTGTCATAAATGAATTGTTAGCACCAATATTAGCCGTAATTCCTTTACAATTTTACGCCTATTATTCGGCAATTAATAGAAATTGTGATGTTGACAAACCTCGCAACTTAGCAAAGAGCGTTACCGTAGAATAATGGAGGAAATCAGATGCAGCCTAAAAAAACAATATATCTTTTAAGTATTGTGTTGATATTATCAGTAGCTTCAGGTTCTTTTTTACTTGGTTTGGGTTACAATAGAGGTTTGTGTATAGATAATAAAAATTTACAAACATCTACTCCTGATGGTAAAAGTTATCGAAATACTTATATTGTGCAAGTTGCAAAAAATGTTTCGCCTTGCGTAGTAGGAATTATAAATTATAAAGGCAAAATACAAGATTTTTGGTCTGGTGAACGTATTATAGACATTACGGCAAGTGGTTCAGGAATATTATTTAGTAAACACAATGGATTAATTTATATTGTTACAAATAACCATGTTATTCGTGGAACGCAAAATTTAAAAGTATTATTATTTACTAATCAAGCTGTTGATGCAAAATTAGTCGGAACAGACGCAGCAACAGATTTAGCAGTAATTAGTATAAAAGATGATAATAAATTGTCTACTGCCAAGCTTGGAAATTCAGATAATATTATGATTGGTGAGCCTGCTATAGCTATAGGCTGTCCTGGTATACCAAGAACAGATATGAAAAATAACACTATGACAATAACTGCGGGTTTAATAAGTGCTATTAATCGAAGATTTGAAGATGTTGGGCAACAAATATCTTCGTTTATACAAACAGATGCTGCAATAAATCCTGGCAATTCTGGTGGTCCATTAGTTAACGCCGATGGAGAAATTATTGGGATAAATACTTTAAAAATAGTGGCAGAAGGATATGAGGGATTGGGATTTTCTATTCCAATAAATACTGTTAAACAAGTTGTCAGCCAATTAATTGCTAAAGGAAGAGTAGTTAGAGGGTACCTGGGTCTAAAATTATATGAGAAAAAAACTTTAGAACAGTATGGTTTTACAGATATAATCGATCAGGGAGTACTTGTAAACAGTGTTGAGAGTGGAACACCTGCATATAAGGCAGGCATCCACAAAGGAGACATAATACAAAAAATAAACGAAAAAGAAATAAATAGCGCTACTGATATATTAGCTATAACTTCGGCACTTCCTATAGGAACAACGATAGTGGTAAAAATAAAGCGAGGAGAAAAAAATATGAATTTAAAATTAATATTAGAAGAGCCTCAAAAAGACACTATCCCTGATAAAAAGACTAATGATGATAATAATGATAATGATTAATAATGATTGATATAGTAAGATAGTAAGTTTGAATATAATTTGAATATAAATTGCTAAAACTTAAAACAAAACAGCACCTTCGGTGCTGTTTTGTTATTCAACTCAATTCAACTTAACGTAAGTTGTTTATCGCATTATTACTCTCTAATTTGGTGAAGGCGAGGGGAGTCGAACCCCTGTCCGAAAACTTTGCCACAAAACTTTCTTCAAGCTTAGACCATTTTTTATATTTAGTTTAAAGTACACTTATGGTCAAGCCTACCTAAAACTTACTTCTTACATTTCCTTTAAATTTCGAAGCGAATCTAAAGTAATCCCATCAAATGACCCCTATTCTTAAATCATGGGAGAATCTAAGATAAAGGAAAACAGTTCTACGCTGCTAATACTAAGTTATTATTTGCGTTTAGTTTTTTTACACCGTTTTACGGGCTAATGTAACCCCGGCTTGCTTATTTTGCCACAAATATCCTCGTCGAAACCAACACGCCCCCATTATTGAATATCAAGGGTAAATAATTTCCACTACAATAAATGGTACCATAATAAAAAAAAAAATTCAATATTTAAAAATAATAATTAATCTCTAACAATACATACTGTGTAAATCTGATTGTATTTTAATCTATACTTATAATTGACTTTTAAAAATATTTAAGCTAAAATTAAGTTAATGAATAGAACGGAAATGTTATATTCGTAATATTTTAAAGGAGAACGTTATAAATGTTCCAAGACAAGCAACTTTCTTGCAAGGAATGCGGGGACCAGTTTACTTTTACTGTGGGGGAGCAAGAGTTTTACAAAGAAAAAGCATTTCAAAATGAACCAGCTCGTTGTCCAGCATGTCGTCGCAATCGTAAGGCTAAACAGGATGATTTACGTGAATTTCATAAGGTAAATTGTTCACAATGCGGTGGAACTGCTACAGTTCCGTTTATACCTCAAAATGATAAGCCGGTGTATTGTCGTGATTGTTTTCAAAGTAAACGTAATAGCAATAATCGGTATTAGTACCTAAAATTAGTACCTAAAAAAGGTTTTAAACAAAGAATCCGTATAGACATTTGTTCTATACGGATTCTTTGTTTTGTTTTAATACTTAATTAAATTATCGTTCTTATCTTTTAGAAAATTGACTTGCTTTACGAGCTTTCTTAAGCCCATATTTGCGACGCTCTTTTTCACGAGCATCGCGTGTTAAAAAACCAAGCTTTTTCAAAGGTAAACGATGTTCTAGATTTATAGTTAATAGTGCTCTTGATATTCCATGCCTTATTGCACCCGCTTGTCCTGTTAATCCACCACCTGCTACAGTTATGTTTATATTATATTTATCTTTAGATTTAGTAACCTCTAACGGTTGTTTTATAATAAGTTGCAAAGTTCTTTGCGGAAAATATTCTTCAAATGATTTTTCATTAACAACAATTTTACCATTTCCATTTTTTATATATACACGAGCTATTGATGTTTTTCTTCTACCCGTTCCATAGTATTCTAGCTGTACCATCTATTATTTCTCCTTCTACCTACTACCTATTTAATTGAATGTTGAACTAAGTTTTAACATTTTAGGTTTTTGAGCTTGATGTGGGTGATTAGGTCCGATATATACATTTAATTTTCTGTAAATTTGTCTACCAAGGGTATTTTTCGGTAGCATTCCTTTTACTGCAAGCTCAAAAACTTGTTGAGGTTTTTTTTTCATCATTGTTTCTAAACTTGTATATGTTGTACCGCCAATATATCCACTATGGCGAAAGTAAACTTTTTTCTGAAGTTTTTTCCCAGTAACCTTAATTTTATTAGCATTGATAACAATAATATAATCTCCGCAATCAACATGAGGTGTAAATATAGGTTTATGTTTTCCCCGCAGGATTTTCGCAGCTTCTACAGCTATTCTTCCGAGTACTTGATTTTTAGCATCAATTACATACCATTTACGTTCAATACTAGCCTTCTTAGCCATGAATGTTTTCATTTTAATTCCTTCCATATTTATATGTTTAAAGCGTATAGAATTTAAACTAAATAATATTATCACTGAAACTAAAGATACCAATGTATAAGACAATATCTAATCATTCTAACTTCGTAAGTTTATTTAGTCAAATATTTTATATTTTATTTAGGCAATTTCTTTACTCACCATAGCCTAAATATTGAATTTAAAAAATATCAAACACAAACTAAATCGTTGTTACTTAGAGGACCTACTTGATTAAGCATCGTTCCTGCGTTTACAGGTAGCATAAAAAATAAATCTAGTAACCATTGATTTGTATATGCTTATCATAAAATAGCAATATTTTATTAATCTTTTTAATTCGTTTTTTTAGCTCTAACAGGATCATTTTAACTTTATATAATTGATAACTTTATTTGAGACATTTTTTACTTTACGTATGGAATTTGTTTTTATTTGAGTTTTGGGTCTAATATTTCTTATCGTATCAAAATCTGCTGTGTTAAGATTAATGATTTTTATACTTTCCGCTTTAAACTCTTTTCGGAATAATCTAATTAATAATTTAGAGTTTAGATTATTTGCTGGTAGATATATTATTAATGAAATGAAGTTAATTTCTATTTTCGTATGTAAACTTATATGTAAATCATCAGTTGATGTAAATAAGTGTACGTCTTTTTTTTTGTCGCTAAAATAATTTATAAATATTTGTTTTTCTTTTATATTACTAATTATTTCAGTTACTATTGAAACTATATTATTTTCATTAAATTGGATTTTACAATAATAAAAATCAGTTATAGTATATCTCATAAGCGGTTTTTTCACGTATTTTCCTTTTAATAGCTACAACAATTGTATATAAAAAAAGCAATTATTATTCCTGGAATTGCTTTTATAATTATATTTTTAAATAACTTTATTTTTGCTACTATTAATAGGTTCATATAACAGGTTCATAAATTTACCCTCAATTTGTCCTTTATTTATATAAGTTTAATATTTTTATCAGTCCAGTAACACCATTTAATTATAATTATTTCATTTTACGCTTTCTCGCTGCTTCAGATTTTCTCTTACGTTTAACACTGGGTTTTTCATAATGCTCACGTTTACGACACTCTGAAAGAACTCCATCTTTTTGACAAGCTCGCTTAAATTTTTTCAGAGCACTATCAAGAGTTTCCCCTTTTAGTAACTTTACTTCAGCCATCTATAACTCCCCCCTCTATTTCAGGTTTAGGAACTTTTAACAGTAGCTATATTTTTAATATCCCACAATTCAGATAATTATAAGCAAATATACGATTAATGTCAAGATAATCAAACAACATAAACACTTTAAAGTTTTAAAAATTTGGTTTAAAGCTTCTTATTTCTATTAATTTTTCTTTAGTGTTAAGAAATATTATTTCAACGATATCATGTATTTTTACTAACGGTAATTTTGGAGATAATGTTGCTAAACTGTAAAAAACACGTTTATCATTTTCAATCATAAAATAAATATATGTATCTTGTCCTTTAAAAATTTGAGATATTCTAGAAATTTTCCCGTTTATTTTTTTTTCTTCCTTTTCGTTTAAAGCAATGTTGTTCCATTCTTTATTAGTTATTTTTGATTCATATGAGGACATAGTATGTTTAATATCTGGACCTACTCCTACAACATTGTAGTTTTCTACTGATATAAATGAAATAAGTTTTAATAATCCCTCCTTATCTTTTAAAGGTGCTACATAAGTAGGTATCCCATTTATATTATAGAGTAAAGGGTATCCACTATGATATGATTTCTCTTGTACTTGTCCTTCTGCTGATTTTGCTGCAGCCATTTCTGTTGCTCCAGCAACTTTATAAAATTTTGCTTTTTTTGTTACCGAGTCTATAAGCATAAAACCAACAGTACTATCATCACTTCCGCTTGACGTAATACCCGTATACCAGTACACTCTATCGTCATTCCCATAGATAATATGCATATTATTACTCGATGGTTTTAAGGTTCCTGTTTTGGCAAATAAAGAATTCCAAAAACCGTGAATATAAATTCCCCATTGTTTTATTTGATTGTAAATAAATTCCTTAGGTTGTATTCTACTTACCCATTTTGGAGCTTGATTAATAGTATATTTTCTTATTTCACCAGTTTGAGCATCTATTGTCGCTAATGCTACAGCATTTTCTCCCTTATAGCCAATCATTTTATTATATAATGTTGCAACCCAAAATGGTTTTAAATTTTCATCAAGTTGAAAAGTATAATCGGCAATTCCCATATTTATATAACCATGTATATATATCCAACGAGGTAAATAATCAAATAAATATCCCTTAATCTGATATTTAATATATACTGGTTTTCCGTTTAGTTCTTGAATAAGCTTTACATCTAGTGGATTAGTTGCACTTACCATAATAAATCCGTGGCTCCCTTTAGAATAATTATTAATCCATTGAAAAAATCCTCTATGTTCAAGGGGAGCAATATAATATAATTTATTGTTAACTTTTTGTAGAAATAAACTTCCTAGGGTAATTTCCGAGCCTAATGCAGGTATTTCTCCAATTTTTTTATCAGCTAATTTTCTTGCCATTTCTTCATCAACTATACGAATTTGATTAGGATTTAAGGGGGCTACATTTTTAGAAAATTCGCTTTCTTCTACTTTTCCTAATAAATTATGATAACGGTGACTAAAAAAAATCGGTGTAGATAAAATTAAAGGAAGTATTGAAGTATTTATTATAGCTATGATAACTAATATTAATCCTAACCAAGCAAAACACTGATATTTACGTGGAACTATTTTATCCTTTAGTACAACATTGTGTATTTTTAATTTATCGCCAAATAACTTTACAATAATCCAATTGACAAAAGTACCTGTTACTAACGCTCTTCCTCCACGTTGTAACAGTACTTTAATTGAGATAAATAGCAAGGAAAATCCCCATATTAAACACATAAATGACCAATCAGTAAATCCGAAAGCAAAAACAGGTAGGTAATTAGCTAGAAAAAAGATAGTCAGAATACTTGTGATAATTAATATCATGATTTATTCTCCTAAATTAATTTTACTTTAATCCATAATTCTATCTCAATACACGTTTTTGTAATTCACAACAAATTCTGTAAGATTTTTCTGTATTTAAGATATATACATATTATTATTGTATAAATGATTACTTGAATAACATCTTCCTGAACAAAAATATTTTATCAAACACAAATTTTATTAATTTCAGGTTTTTATAGATCACTTGTAATCACGTGTATATAAGATTGAAACTTTATATCTTTTTAATACGACAAATTGTCTCCATAGATCTATGCTAAATAGATTAAATAATTTGCTTATATATTATTTTTTAAATTCTAGATTATTTATTTTACGACTAGATACTAAATATCCTTTACAAAAATATAAAATTTGAGTTATATCAGTTTTCCTAATACACTAATTATTATTCCATATGGTGAGTATCTTATGTGCATATCAACATATATGTTTTTCTTCCTTATTTAACGTTTCTACAATATTATTAGCAGGGGGAAATTATGTATAGTAACATATAGTTGATAAATATTAATTTGAGTTTCTTTATTTTGAGATACAATTTATTATTTTTGTTTCTTTAAAATTTATTTAATAAACAATTTATTTAATTCTAAAACTAACTCCGATTCATCCCGAAAACCTACTAAACGATTTAGAAGATTATTGTTTTTAAATAACAATATCGTAGGCACGCTACGAATATTATATTGACGAGCTAAGCTACTTGCTTGATCAATATTAATTTTTACCATGGTAACTTTATCTTTCATTTTTTCAGCTATTGACCTAATAATTGGTAATAATGCTTGACAAGGTCCACACCACTCAGCAAAAAAATCAACTACTACAATTTGATTAGAAATTAAAATTTTTTCTAAATCTTGTTTATCTGTAACGTTTATCATGTTAAAATTCCC
The DNA here is from genome assembly GCA_963721525.1 of uncultured Negativicutes bacterium. Taxonomy (GTDB): domain Bacteria; phylum Bacillota; class Negativicutes; order JBAXTZ01; family JBAXTZ01; genus CAVRJL01. The sequence goes on along the minus strand of CAVRJL010000015.1, from coordinate 15,956 downwards.
CTTGTAAAATTTTTTATTGCTTTAAATTTATAAAAACATTACTATATATAATATGAATACTTTTAAGGAGTATCTATGCGTAAAAACAGGTTTATTATTTTGTTAGTTATTTTTTGCTTAATTGTTTCAGGTTGTAGTAGAGAAAAAAATAGTAAAAAAGATATAATTGTAACAATTTTTCCATATTTTAACATTACAAAATTGATAGCCAATGATAAATGTAATATTATTATGCTTATACCTCATAGTATTGAACCTCATGAATGGATAGCAAATTCACAAGATGTAATTAGACTTAAAAATTCGGATTTAATAATTATAAATGGTGGTGGATTAGAACATATTAATGATATTTTAAATGAGGTTAAAGATAAAAATAAAATTATAGATATAAGTACAAAAGTAAATCTATTATCTTGTGAGTTTAATCCCACTATTCCTGATCCTCATCTTTGGCTTGATCCTGTAAACATGTCAATTGCTACAAAAGAAATAACAAACAAACTTTCTGAGATTGATCCTCGGAATAAACAGTATTATGAACAAAATTCTTTAATTATCGTAAGCCAACTTGATAAATTAAACAAAAAATATGAGAAAAGTTTTTCTAATGTAAAAAGACGCGATTTTATTACTGCGCACGCATCTTTCCAATATTTAGCAAAACGTTATAAATTGACTCAACACGCAATTATGGGTTTATCTCCTGAAGAAGAGCCAAATCCATCAAAAATAACTAAAATAATACGTTTTGCTAAAAAAAATTTAATCAAAGTGATTTTCTATGAGTCTTTATCTGACCCAAAATTGTCAAACTTAATAGCAAAAGAAGTTGGAGCTTCGATTATGCCTTTAAATCCAATAGAAGGACAAACAGAAAAAGAAAACAATTTAGGGAAAAGTTATCTAAAGTTCATGGAAGAAAACCTAAGTAATCTTTTAATCGCATTAAATAAATAAAAACATTATAAGTGTAATTTTTATTTTTCATAATGTAGTTGTTCGTAAATTTTTTTAATAACTTTAAAATCTTCTTCCGTTGTATCTACATAAACAAGCTCATCTTTTTCATCTTTTTCTATTTTGGATATAAATACTTCTTTTTGACAATTACAAGTATAGTTCTTTTGAGAATGATTGTTATAATCACAATTTCATAATAGTAATGTTCTTTTCTTTTTCGTCAGTAAAAATAACAATGTTTTCTTGATTATCTTGCGCAATGCTATTTTTTTCTTAAATTCGTCATTGCCTATATTGTCTATTTCGTCCTCTTTATCATTTATTAATTTTATTCGAATCTAAGTAATTTTGTAAAATTAACGCAGCTGCTGTTTTATCAATTATTTTTCTTCTTTCTTTTCTTTTTACATTGGCATTAATTAAGATTTTTTCTGCCTGAACTGTTGTTAATCTTTCATCCCATAAATACACTTTAACATTATTAAATGCGCCTGATAATTTTATCGCAAAGTTTTGACAAATTTTTGCCCTTTCCCCATAACTATTATCCATATTTTTAGGCAACCCAACAATTATTCTTTTAATAGAAGATTGTTCTATTAATTTTTGTAAAGTTACCCTATCTTTTTTCCATCCTTGCCTTGTAAGAACAATTAAAGGTTGCGCAGTTATCAGTAACTCGTCGCTAAGTGAAATTCCTATTTTTTCATTTCCCAAGTCTAAACCAAGATAACGCATAAAACTAAAATTCCTTATCTATTTTCTATTAAATAATGGTGTAATATTTCTTCGAGTATATCGTCTCTTTGAATTTTCCTTATTAATAAACGTGCATTATTATGACTTGTAATATAGGTAGGGTCTCCAGTAATTAAATATCCTACTATTTGATTTAGTGGGTTATACCCTTTTTCTTTTAGAGCATCTACTACCCAATTAAGAATTGAGCGAATATTCAAATTTTCTTCATTTAAAGATTTAAAATGCATTGTTTGACTAAATTTATCATCCATTCTAAATATTATCCTTTGTTTTTTATTATTTTTTTTATAACTTGTGAGGATTTTTCTAATGCTTTAATAATTAAATTAGGATTGCCTCCTCCTGCTTGAGCTAAGTCGTTTTTCCCGCCACCTTTTCCCCCACTAATTTGAGCTACTATTTTTATTATATTTTTTGCGTAAACTTTAAAATGTTGCGCTTTTTCCCCAGCATAACAAATAAAATATGCTTTATTATTAATATTAGCGCCTAATAAAGTAAATCCGTTTGAAATTTTCTCTTTTAATATATCAATACTATATTTTAAATTATTAATATTATCAATGTTTGTTTCGCTGATTAATATATTTAAATTACTACAGCTTTCAATATTTTTTAATAAAAATTCAACTTGTGTTTTCGATAATTTAAAATTAAGCTTTTCAATTGTTTTTTCTAAAGAGATGATTTTTTCATACTGTTGTTTTATTTTTTCTAAAATTTTTTCTTTATTGTTTTTTAGTTTAAGAATATCACATATTTTAAGAATTACATTAAAATTTTTTTGTATCTCTTGAACAGCTACCACATTTGTAACTGCCTCTATTCTCCTAATTCCACCAGCAACGCTTTCTTCATTAATTATTTTAAAAAAACCTATCTCATTAGTTTGTTTAGCATGGGAACCTACGCATAATTCTTTGCTAAAATTATTTATTTCTACTACTCGAACAATATTCCCATATTTTTCGCTAAATAGTGCTATAGCATTTGATTTTTTTGCTTCCTTAGTAGTTTGATAATATGATAAAATTTTTAAACCTTTAAAAATAATTTTATTCACTGCTTCTTCTATTAATTGTAGTTGTACATATGTAAGTGGTTCGTAATGAGTAAAATCGAATCTTAATTTTTCAGCTGTTACTAACGAACCTGCTTGATTAACATGTTTTCCAAGAATCTTCTTTAAAATAGAATGTAAAATATGTGTTGAGGTATGATTATAAGCAGTTAATTTATTTTTTTCAACATCTGGTTCTAAGTTGACATTTTCGTTTAAATCAAAATACCCCCTAATAATTTTTCCAGTATGAAATATTATTCCGTCAGAAATTTTTTCTACAGTTGCAACTTCAAAAATACCATTTCTCCCAATTATTTTTCCAGTATCGTAAATCTGACCTCCACCTTTGGGATAAAATGATGTTTTATCTAAAATAATTGAAACCTCTTGATTTTCGCTTGCTCGTCGTAATATTTTTTTTTCAATAAAAATTAATTTTATTTCTCCTTCTGAAAATTTTGACGAATAGTTTGTGGGAGTTTTTATTAAGTCGGAAAATTCAGGTAAATTAATTTTTTGCGATAATTCTTTACGAGCAGAACGTGCCCTTAATTTTTGTTTTTCCATTGAACGATGAAAGCCTTTTTCATCAATAGAAATACCCTTTTCATTTGCTATTTCGCGCACAAGCTCCCATGGAAATCCATAAGTATCATATAACTTAAAAACTTTTTCTCCTGAAAGTTCTTTTTCATTTTTAAATTTTAATTCATTGATATTTTTATTTAGTATTTCTAACCCTTGTAATAGAGTTTCGTTAAATTTTTTTTCTTCGTTATATATTATTTGTTTTATATGCTCAATATTTTGCTGTATTTGTGGATAAGGTTCTTGAAAAATTTCAGCTACTGTATCAACGATATTTACTAAAAATGGTTCACTAATTCCAAAGAGCTTTCCATATCTTATTGCTCTTCTTAATATTCTTCTAAGCACATACCCTCGTCCTTCGTTTGAAGGTAGTATTCCATCACTTAACATGATAATAAAACTTCGACTATGGTCTGCTATCACTTTTAAAAATATATCAAAATTTTTATCAATTCCGTATTTATAATTAGTCAAATTACTTATCCACTGAATTATAGGAAATATTAAATCAGTTTCATAATTTGAAGGAGTATTTTGAATAATCGATAATATACGTTCCAGCCCTATTCCAGTGTCGATATTTTTTTTATTTAAAGGAATATATCTACCATCTTCTTGTTTGTTAAATTGTGTAAAAACAAGGTTCCAAAACTCTAAATAGCGATTACAATTACATCCTACCCCACACTTTTCTGAAAGGCATCCATATTCTTGCCCGCGATCATAATAAAGTTCCGAGCATGGGCCGCATGGTCCAGGACCAATTTCCCAAAAATTATCTTTTAATCTAACTATTTTATTGATAGGCAAACCAACGTTTTGAGACCAAATTATAAAAGCTTCTTCATCGTTTGTATGTATACTCACATATATTCTGTTAGGGTCAAGTTTTAAATATTTTACTACAAATTCCCAGGCCCATTCTATTGCTTCTTTTTTAAAATAGTCACCAAAAGAAAAATTTCCTAGCATTTCAAAAAAAGTATGGTGCCTTGTTGTATGCCCTACATTTTCTATATCATTTGTTCTAATACATTTTTGACATGTTGTTATTCTACGAGCAGGAGGAACTATTTCCCCAGAAAAAAATGGTTTTAATGGGGCCATTCCTGCCGCTATAAGTAGTAAGGAAGGATCCTTATCAGGTATAAGCGAATAACTTGGTTGAATTAAATGATTTTTTTCTTCAAAAAACTTTAAATATAACTTTCGCAGTTCGTTTCCTGTCATTGATCCTCCAAATTAATTTTTAATTTTAAAAATAGAGATCATCTTTTCTTAAATCTGTTTTGATTACCTAAATAATAGCGTATAATAATCATTTTGTGTAGAGGAGCCTCCTTTTATTCTTATTTATTGATTTGTTGAATTTATTATTCCTCCTCCGATAACTTTATCGTTTTCATAAAAAACAACTGATTGTCCGGGAGTAATGGCTCTTTGAGGATTATTAAATTTTACAATAATCAATTCATCTTTATGTGGATAAATAGTTCCTGGTTGTATTTGTGAGTGATATCTTATTTTTATTTCTGCTTTTATTTTAGTCACTAATTTTTCAAACATAATCCAATTAACATTACTTGCAACTAATTCTGAAGAGAAAAGATCTTCTTCTTCACCAATTATAACTTCATTTGTATCTAAATTTATTTTAGATACAAAAACAGGTTTTCCTATATTTAAACCTAACCCCTTGCGCTGTCCTAATGTATAATAAGGGATTCCTTTGTGTTTCCCTATTATCTTTTTATTTTTATCAATAAAATTTCCTTCTTTTATTTTATCTTGTGCATGTATTTGTAAAAATTTTTTATAATTATTATTAGGAATAAAGCATATATCTTGACTATCAGGTTTTTCAGCTACTGTTAAACCACATTTTTTAGCTAATTTTCTAACTTCAAATTTTGTCATTTCCCCTAAAGGAAACAAACACCTCTTAAGTACTTGCTGTTTTATTCCATATAAAGCATAAGATTGATCTTTTTTTTCATCAATTCCTTTTAATAACTCATATCTATTTGTAGAAAAATTATATAATTTTCGGACATAATGTCCGGTAGCTATATAATCTGCTTCTAAATCCATAGCTTTTTGAAATAAACATCCAAACTTAATACAGTTATTACAGGCTATACAAGGATTTGGAGTACGACCTATTAAATATTCTCCAATAAAATAATCAATTATTTTCTCTTTAAATTTTTTCTTAAAATTTAATACGTAATAAGGAATATTTAAATTAGTAGCTTCATTACGCGCATCTTCGACAGTATTTAACGAACAATATCCACGGTTATCATGATAAAAAATCTCATTATCCCATAATTTCATTGTAATGCCGATACACTCATAACCTATTTTATGCAATAAAAAAGCTGCTAAAGCACTATCTACTCCGCCGCTCATAGCAATAACTACTCTTTTTTTCTTCTTCACAACTTACGCCTTTTTCTTTTTTTCCATATAATTTTTTATCGCTTTATGAAGAGCATCAGCAGCTAAATTTGAACAATGAAGCTTCACTGGGGGTAATCCTCCTAGTTTTTCAGCTACTTGTTTATTTGTGAGTGTTGTTGCTTCATCCAATGGTTTGCCTTTAACCATTTCAGTCATAACACTACTTGTAGCAATAGCAGCTCCGCAGCCAAATGTTTTAAATTTTATATCTGTAATAATATCATTTTTGTCCACTAAAATAAATACTCTCATTATATCGCCACATTTAAGATTCCCAACCTCTCCTATTCCACTGGGATTATCGATTTCACCGCAATTTCGTGGATGTTGAAAATGATCCATAACTTTTTCTGAATACATTTTACACCTCTTTATTTAACTCTAAAATTACTTATTATTTTTATATAAAGGAGACATTTTTCTTAATTTTCCAACGATGCCTGGAACAATCTTTAAAAATTCATTAACTTCTTTTTCGGTGTTAAACTTACTAAAAGATAACCGTAAAGAGCCATGAGCAGTCTCATGGTCTAATCCCATAGCAAGCAAAACATGCGAAGGATCTAAAGAACCAGAAGTACAAGCCGAACCGCTTGTAGCTGCAATACCTTGTAAATCTAAATTTAGTAACAAAGACTCTCCCTCGATGAATTTAAAACTAAAATTAACATTCCCAGGCAATCTTTTTTCAGGATGTCCATTTAATTTCACATAATTAATTTTATCAAATATCCCTCTAATCATTTTATTTCGTAATTTTTCCAAATGTTTTTTTTTGTCTTGCAACTCTATTAACCCAATTTCAACAGCTTTTCCCAATCCTGAGATTCCAGGTACATTTTCCGTTCCAGCTCTGAGATTTCGTTCGTGACTCCCACCATGCTGTATTGGAAATATTTTTACTCCTTTCTTGATGTATAATGCTCCACATCCCTTAACAGAATGAATTTTATGTCCGCTCAAAGACAATAAATCAATATTCATTTTTTCAACATCAACAGGAATATTTGTTACTGCTTGAACAGCGTCTGTATGAAAATATACGTTTTTTTTTCTACAAATAGCCCCTATTTCTTTTATGGGCTGGATTGTTCCGACTTCATTATTTGCAAACATAATTGAGACTAAAACTGTATCAGTCCTTATTGTTTGAGCTACTTCTTCCGGATTTATTAATCCATATTCATTAACAGGTAATATACTAGCTTCCCATCCGTGTTTAACCAAGTAATCAACAGTATGTAAAACTGCATGATGCTCAATTGCTGAAGTTATTATATGCTTACCTTTTTTTATAGCAGCATCAGCTACACCTTTTATTGCTAAATTGTTAGATTCTGTAGCTCCGCTTGTAAAAACTATTTCAATAGGTTTTGCATTTAATAAAATTGCAACCTTTTCTCTTGCTTCTTCAACTAATTTTCTGGCTTGACTACCAAAAGAATGTATACTTGACGGATTTCCATAATTATTAATCATAGCCTGATTAATAATTTCAACAACCTTATCGTCAATTTTTGTCGTTGCTGCGTTATCAAAATATATTTTGATCATAAAAACTCTCCATTACAGCTTATATAACCCATATTCTGACTATATCAAAGTTTTTTCTAAGTGTCAATAATGCTAATTTGTTATAAAATAATATTTTTTAAATTATTTTTTATTTCTTCAATTAATTACTCTTCCATATTTACACCAGGCCCAGAATTATTTTCAATATCCATTAATTTACTTAATGATCTTATTTTTTTCATAACGAGCAAGTTGTTAGATTAATTTAAAAACAACCGAAAAATTAGTATTAGGCATTACTAAATCGTATATTTTTTTAACAATCCTACGATTTTCCTGAGTCTTTTAAAATTTTAACTGAATTTTCTAATCTAATTTTGTTTTTATCTGTGTTTTTTATAATTCGTTTTTTATTTTGTAATTTTGATAAAAACATTTTCATAATCTTTATTAGCTTTTATTATAGTCTTTAAACAATTTGTTAAACATTTTATATGTTTTTTTTGGAATTGATAAAGACTGATTTTTATATTAGCTGTGTATATTAATTCATAAAATTCCTAAAGTTTTAAATTACTGAAGTATAACTCTATAACTATTTATATATTATTATATGCGATTATAGCTAAATATTCTAAATTAAACACATCCACATTGATAAAAAAATATATTTTGCTTTATTTTTAATTTCTTTCGCTATAAATAAAGTATCATATCTAGTCACACATGCTGATTAAATAACTAACTTTACACCTTTTAATTCAGATTTTAATAAAAGTTTGGCAAGTTCCCCTTAGATAATAAATCTATTTTTATATTTTATTCAAAGCAGATGTAATTTTGTTCTAATTGCTTCGTAAAAAGATTTATTTTGTGAAAACTTTAAAAATCGAGCTTGATACTTAGCTTGTGTAATTTCTATTGTATCATTATTTTTTAAAGGAAATCCTACCTGTCCGTCCAATAATAATTCTGCTCCATCTTCTGTAGGTTCAAAAGTTACCTTTATTTTTTCTTTGGAGGGGATTATTATAGGCCTTATGTGCAGCAAATGTGGGCAGATAGGAATAATTGTTAATACATTCAATGATGGCGATATAATAGGTCCCCCTGCGCTAAGTGCATATCCTGTTGAACCCGTAGGAGTAGCTATAATTACTCCATCTGCAGGATATGATTCAATAAAATTTTCATTTATATATAAAAAAGAACGTAACAATCTTAAAAATCCTGTTTTACAAATTACTACATCGTTTAAGGCAATATCAGAAAAAATTTTCTCTAAATTACGATAAATATTAATTTTTGTCATTATACGTTTTTCTATCGTGTACTCTTTATTAAATAATTTTATACCAACTTGTTTAAGTTCTTTTAATTCTATTTCGTTTAAAAATCCTATACGTCCCATATTAATACCAAAAACAGGTATATTATGTTTAGATAATTCCCGAATATTTTTTATCATTGTTCCGTCGCCGCCTATAGAAATCGCTATATCAATATTTTTTCTATTTATAACTTCATTTGTTTTATTATCATACAAAATTATGTTTAAGCCGCATTCTTTCAAAAGATTTGTTATTAGGTCTATAGAATTTAAAACTTCTTTTTTGAGTAAATTAGGGAATAAACCTATTTTTAACATAATTACTTGATAAACCTCCAATAACAACTATATACATTATTTATTTAATTCCACGCCAGCAGCATAAACTATTTTTTCAATATTTAATTCACTTTCCATCTTTTTTTTAACAATTGCCTTTTTTATATATAATAAATATTCAATATTTCCTTCAGGTCCTTTTATAGGGGAAAAAGTTAAACCCTTTATCGTAAAACCAATTTTATTAGCAAAAACTATAATTTTTCTAATTACGCTAATATGAGCTTTAAGTTCTTTAACTACTCCTTTTTTCCCTATATTTTTTTTTCTACTTCAAATTGTGGTTTAATGAGAAGTATTGCTTCGCTATTTTCTTTAAATATTAAGTAAATTATTGGCAATATTTTTTCCAATGAAATAAAAGAAACATCCGCGCATACAAAATCAACTTTTTCTAGAGAATTCTCAGTTAAAAACCTAGCATTTACTTTTTCCATATTAATTACGCGATCATCAGTGCGCAATTTCCAATCTAACTGACCATATCCAACATCAATAGCATAAACTTTGATTGCCCCATTTTTCAACGCGCAGTCAGTGAATCCACCGGTTGATGCCCCAATATCCGCTACAATTTTATTTACTAAATTAATGGAGAATATTTTTAATCCTTTTTCTAATTTTAATCCCCCGCGAGATACATATATTCTTTTTTTATTTATTAGCTCAAGATTTGAATTTATACTTATTTTTACTCCTGCTTTAGTAGAAATATGATTGTCTACTTTAACCATTCCAGATAATATATATGCTTGAGCTTTTTCTCTAGTTGGAGCAAACATTTTTTCTACCAATAATATATCTAACCGTTTTTTTTCATTCATTTTCATTTTGAATTTGTATATATCGTAATATTTTAGCAGCTATTTTTTTTGCTGATAAGTTGTATTTTTCTAAAATAAACTTTCTTGGTCCTTGTTCAATAAATTTATCAGGAAATCCTAATCTTATAAGTTTTTTCATTAAATTGTTTTCATTAAAAAATTCTAAAATGGCTGAACCGAAACCACCTTGGATAATATTATCTTCTATTGTAAAAAAAATTTTATTTTTTTTTGCTAAATTTAATAATAAATATTCATCAAGAGGTTTAATAAACCTCATATTTATAACGCTAGCATATATATTTTTGACTTGTAATAGTCGCGCAGCTTCTATTACTTCTTGCACCATAGAACCTATAGCTAATAAAACAATTTCTTGACCTTCTATTAATCTTTCACCTGTACCAAAAATAATTTTTTCATTATTTGCCATATAATCAATTCCTACCCCATTTTCTTTCGGATAACGAATAGCGATTGGTTTATTAAGTTCTAATGCACATCTAAATAGTGCTTTTAGTTCTACTTCGTCTTTTGGCGCGGCAATATTCATCAAAGGTATATGTCTTAAATATGATAAATCAAAGACACCATTATGAGTTGGTCCATCCTCTCCGATTACACCGGCTCGATCTAACATAAAAATTACTGGTATATTTTGCAAACATACGTCGTGAATAATATTGTCGTAAGATCTTTGTAAAAAAGTAGAGTATATAGAAATTATAACTTTTTTCCCGGTTGATGCTATAGCTGATCCTAATGTTACCGCATGTTCTTCAGCAATACCAACATCAAAAAATCTCGTAGGAAATATCTCAGCAAATTTTTCTAATCCTGAACCATATTTCATTGCAGCTGTAATAGCCACAATGTTTTTATCTCGTTGTGCCTCGTGAACTAATATATTAGAGAAAACTTTTGTATAACTTTCAGGAGCATTTTTCTTTTTTATTTTCTTTCCTGTAGAAATTGAAAAAGGACCGATCCCATGAAATTTATCAGAATTGGTTTCAGCAGGCTTATATCCTTTTCCTTTTTGTGTAAGTACATGTAAAACAATAGGTCCTTTTTCTTTTCTTGTATTTTCAAAAATTTCTAACATTTCTTGTATATTATGTCCATTTATAGGGCCAATATATTTAAATCCTATTTCTTCAAAAAAAGCACCAGGCATTATTACATGTTTTACTATATCTTTAAATTTTTCGCCATAATCGATGAAACTGTTGCCTAATGCAGGAATTTTTCGTAGAAAAGTTTCTAAATTTTTTTTGACTTTTGAATAAACTGGCATTGTTCTCAGTTTAAGAAAGTATTTGGATAAAGCACCAACATTTTTAGAAATAGACATAGCGTTATCATTTAAAATAATAGTAATATTAGTTCCGGAGTGCCCCGCTTGATTTAAAGCTTCATAAATCATACCGCAAGTAAATGCTCCGTCTCCAGTAATAGCTATAGAGGAAAAGTTATCATTATCTATATCTCTAGATAAAGCAAATCCAAGCGCAGCTGAAACCGATGTTCCAGCATGCCCTGTGCCAAAACAATCATAAATACTCTCTTCAAGCTTTGGAAATCCACTTAATCCGTTAAATTGTCTTAAAGTTGTAAATTTATTTCTACGGCCCGTTAAGATTTTGTGAGTATAAGACTGATGTCCTACATCCCATACTATTTTATCGACAGGACAATTGAAAATTTTATGCAACGCTAACGTTAATTCAACTACTCCTAAATTTGAAGCCAAATGTCCGCCATTGACAGAGGTAGTATTTATTAGCATTTCGCGAATTTCTTCAGCGAGTTGGGAATAATATTGAATAGGAATTTTTTTGAAGTCATTTAAAGAATTTATTGTGTTAATCCAATTGCTCATTTACGAGCCTCCATTATACATGCCAATATAATTTCTCATATTTTTCGAAATAATAACTGTTCGACTGCATTTTTTAAAAAATCGCTATTTCCGTTAAAAATAGTTAGACAATTTTGTGCCTTTTGAACAGCTTCTAGTGCTAATTTTTTTGCTTTATTAATTCCATAGCGAGAAACATAAGTATTTTTTAGGTTTTTCTTATCAGAACCGATAGGTTTACCTAATTTTTCTATATTACTTATAACGTCTAAAATGTCATCTGTTATTTGGAAAGCTAAACCATAATGTTTTGCATAATTATCTATTGATTCGATCTCTGTTTCATCACCGCCTGCAGCTATTACCCCACCTATTAAAGCAGCGCGAAATAATTGTGCTGTCTTTGCTTGATGCATATATTCTAATTCGGTATCAGTAATAACCTTATTTGTATTTTCTATATCAAGAATTTGTCCGCCTATCATTCCTGTGGAGCCGGCGCAATCTGCGTATAAAATTGCTATTTCATTTAGTTTTTTAGCGTTAATTTTAGGCTGAAGCAAAAGAGTTTTAAAAGCTAAAGTAAGCAATCCATCTCCTGCTAAAATTGCTATGCCTTCTCCAAAAAATTTATGATTTGCCAAGCGTCCTCGACGATAATCGTCATTATCCATAGCAGGTAAATCATCATGAATTAAGGAATAAGTATGAATCATTTCTAGCGCACATGCTGCGTCTAAAAATTGTTCTCCATTTACTCCCACTGCGTCAGCACTTGAAATAAAAAATATAGGTCGTATTCTTTTGCCACCTGCCAATAAACTATATCGCATTGCTTCATGAATTTTCTGCGGGTAACAATTTTGCGGAATAAGCTCATTTAAACGTTTTTCAATTAATTCTTTTCTTTTTTTTATTTTTGATTGTTCCATAAATACCTCGTTAAAGACAATTATCCTAATCTTATGCTATTCATACATTCTTTAATATGAGAAACTTTTATTCCAATTTAAAATTCACCTAATTCTTCGTTGAAAAATAAATCTTCGTTTCTCCATTTGTCAGATTATTTTTATTATATAAATTCTTCATTGTATAATTTATTTTTTACTACCGCTGATAATACTCCGTTAACAAATTTTGATGAATCCTCATTTCCAAATTTTTTTGCTAATTCGATTGCTTCATTGATAGCAATTTCTAGTTTAGTTTTTTCATTTGAAAAATACATTTCGAAAATTGCTAAACGAATAATATTTTTATCAATAATGGTAATTCTATTAATTTCCCAATTTATTATTGAGCGTTCTATTATAGAATCAATTTTAAGTAAATTTTTTAAAGTACCTTTATATAGATCTTTAGAAAATTCGTATTTTTCTTCTCCATAATTTTCTTCTAATAATTCTATAACTATTTCCCAATTTATGGGGTCAATCTTATTTTTTTGAAATTCAGAAGCAAATAATATCTGTAATGCTAGTTCTCTTAATTTTCTCCTCGTTATTTTTTTTTTAATCATTCCTAAATTTTAATCCTTCTATATTCACATTAACTTCGCTAACTTCAAGATTTAAACTGATATTAATTCCTTGCACAGTATTGACATTAATTTTATGTTTAATTTCACTTATAAATCCGCCGCTAAAACCAAAAACTTCTTCATCATTTTCAATAATACTAATTATAATTGCCGCAATTGCTTGTTCAGTTATAATTATTGGGCCTATAATATTTTTGTCAACTAGTGTTAAATTATTCATAAATTAAAGTACCTTATTTGTTATTTGCTATTTACTCTTTCAACATATTCACCAGACCGAGTATCTATTTTAAGAATATCTCCTTGTACGATAAATAATGGAACGCGAACTACGTACCTTGTTTCCAATGTAGCTAATTTATTGCCTCCTGTTGCTGTATCTCCTTTTATTCCAGGGTCTGCTTCAATGACTTTCAAATCAACATAAATAGGTAACTCTATTCCTATTATCTTTCCCATAAAGAACATAAACTCTATATCTATATTTTCCTTAAGAAAATTAATTACATCTCCTAATTGTTCTTTTGTAACTTCTATTTGTTCAAATGTTTCATTGTCCATAAAAGTATATTGTATATTATTGGAATATAAATATTGCATTTTACGGCGATCAATCCGCGCTTTAGCTACTTTTTCTCCGGAATTGAAAGTTCGTTCAACAACAGCACCTGTTTTGACATTTCTTAATTTAGTACGGACAAATGCTGCCCCTTTACCGGGTTTAACATGTTGAAAATCGATAATTTGCCATATATTATTTTCAATTTCTATAGTTAAACCATTGTGAAAATCATTACTTGAAATCATTTTACCTTTCACCTCCAAAAATTTATATTTTAGCCATTTAAAATTCGATCAAGATTTTTTCTAATGAATATTGTAAGATTGTAATATTATCGATTGATTGTCGATACAAATGCTATAAACTCCTTGCGTATATATTCCAAGATATTAAGCTCTATTTTTGCTAAATTTTTCTCAAATATTGAAATTCGTTATATTTTAACGAGTACTCAATTTACGCATTTACTTATTACTCGTTCTATATACCATCCATCTATACATATAAGTAATTTTTTTATAAATAAAACCATTTTCATAAAGTATTCAAACTTTCTATTCTTTAGTTCAACATTGTATATCCTTAAATTTTTTCATTATTGCTATCAACGCTAAACGATAACTATCAACGCCAAAACCAATTATTGTACCGCTACAAACCCCTGCAGTAACAGAACATTGTCTAAATTGCTCACGTGCATAAATATTAGAAATATGTACCTCTACAACAGGTAAAGAAACTGACGATATACAATCGCGAAGGGCAATACTATAATGACTAAAAGCACCTGGATTAAAAATTACTGCCTGAAAATTTTCTTCCGCATGTTGTAAAATATTAATTAATTCCCCCTCTATATTAGACTGTAAAAATTCAATAGTTATATAATTTTTTTCCCCAATATTTTTAAGCTCAATATTGATTTCGTCTAAATTGTTATACCCATAAACATTGGGTTCACGCTTCCCTAAAATGTTTAAATTTGGACCATTTAATACTAATATTTTTTTTTCATAATAACCGTATTTTATAATAAATAAATATTTTATACAAATTAAAATTAATTATGATAAGTTTAATATATTTTAAAAAAAATTTAACCTCTAAAAAAGCTTTCGAAGAAAAACTTCGAAAGCTTTAAATAAAAACATTTATTAATATGGTGCGGGAGACAGGACTTGAACCCGCACGGTCACCCAATAGATCCTAAGTCTATCGCGTCTACCAATTCCGCCACTCCCGCATTCGAAATATTATTATAACCTAAATTTTATTTCTTGCAACTATAAAATTTCAATTTTTTAAAAAAATTATGAACAGCGCCTTTGCTTGTGATAATGAGTATGTAATAATTTATGAGCTAGCGGACCGTTTGGCCTTTGTAAAAAATTTTCATATAAAAATTTTATTGCCGGATTTTCATGAGCTTTACGAATTGGCATCGATACATCGCACTCATAGATTGCATATACTCGTTGTTGACGAATATTTTTTTCTTTTGTATAAGGTTGTCCACCGCCACCTATACAACCCCCAGGACAAGCCATAATTTCAATGAAATGATAATCGGCTTTACCTGTGCGGACAAGGTCCATTATTTTTCGTGCGTTTTTTAATGTATGAGCAATTGCTACTTTTACATCAAGTCCATTAATATTGATTGTAGCTTCTTTTATTCCTTGTAAGCCGCGAAAATCTACAAAGTCTATATCTTTTAAAGTTTTTTTAGTTAATGATTCATAAATAGTTCTAAGAGCTGCTTCCATAACTCCGCCTGTTGCTCCAAAAATTACGCCTGCGCCTGTAGATATACCTAACGGAGCGTCAAATTTTTCTTCAGAAATATTTTTAAAGTTAATCCCAATAGCTTTTATCATATTTGCAAGCTCACGTGTTGTTATAACATAATCAACATCTTGATTACCGTCTGAAAACATTTCTGGACGTATTGCTTCAGCTTTTTTTGCAGTGCATGGCATTATTGACACGCAAATAATATTTTTTGGATCAATATTATTTTGCTGCGCATAAAATGTTTTCACTAATGTACCAAACATTTGTTGAGGTGATTTGCAAGTTGATAAGTATTCTAAAAGATCAGAATAACATAATTCCATAAAATTTACCCAACCTGGTGAAC
>CAVRJL010000014.1:0-3293 GCA_963721525.1 uncultured Negativicutes bacterium | reverse complement strand
TGTTTCCACCTTAGTTACCTATTTAATTACCTATAATATTATAGGTAACTAAAAATATATAAACCTATCGTTACCTATAAATAGACTATAAGTGGTCTATTGTCAAGGATTAAAAAATCAGAGGAAGGAGGGGACAGGACAGTTCTCACCAAGGCTAACAAATCAAGTTATTCCCTAAGAACCACTGTACCAAAAGGCATAGTAAATCAATTTGGCCTGAAGGAAACGGATGCGTTAATCTGGCGAATAAAACCAAGTCCCAATGGCAAAGCGTTGATTGTGTCTATCGAGATAGAAAAGAGGAGGGGCGGATGAAATCATTTCTGATGTCACAAAGAAAGAATTCAGTAAAAATATGAAAAAGTAGCCTAAGGAGAAACTGTGCGTTTTAGGATGGAAGAATAGGTAGGGATTCGATTCGCCAATAAACGTATTAATTTTATGATATAAAACGTATTGGGGGTTAAAGTGGATACAGAGATGGGTGACTCTAGTTCTGGTGCCTTAGTTAACAAAAAGGACACGAAGGAGACCAATTTAACGATAATGAATAAACTAGGCTATATTTCAGAAAAAAAATTTATAAACAAAAACTCTGAGGAACTAAAAACACTTGGATTCGATTCAAATAAATTGATTGAAGAGCAAATATTCATTACACATTTTTTTAGAGAAAGCAAAGCTAGCAACAGGACATATCTCTTACCCACTCAATATACATCTCAAAAATTCGAGAATAAATTTCGAAGCATAATAAGAAAAATAAATAGAAGTTTTGCTAAAAGAGGAAGTAATACAAAATACAACTTGCGGTTTATTTGTAAAAAGCAGATAGGCGAACAATTCATCATAGTTGCCGATTTTAACCAATCAATGATGGTGGAAAAACCTAGCAATTTTTCAACTAAGACTCAAGCAAGGCATAGAATCGAAAAACGCAAACAAACTAGAGGGCATTTTTCACTCATCTATAATTCATTGGATAATACCTTCAAAGTTAACTTCGCTAGCGACAACTTCGTTAGTGATTGGATACTAAGAAGTTTCGTGCCGAATAGTGAGCCAGATGAAAGAAAAGTAAGCTGGCACTCTCTCTTCGAAAGTTTAATCTCCAACAACACTTACGAAATAGTGAAAATGAATTTGGCTAAAACCGATATCAACAGACGAGATTCTCTTGTATTAAAGCCCACTAGGCCCAGTTCATTCTACAGATATATAGAAAGCTTGAAGAGGGCTGGAATAATAAAAAATCCTAATTTATCTTATCTTGGTAGTCTTTATGTCAGATTGCCAAAGGGTTCAACCTATCAAGTTGATTTTACAAGACCCAATGAACTATCGATTGAACCTCGTTTTAGAAAAAGAAAAGTCGTTAATACGTTAGAATTTGAGGGATTACAAGATAAACTGGGTTTTAAGGATAGACAAAGGCTAGTGGATTCAGAAATAGATCCTTTGGATGACATATTCGATAACATAGGAATTAGAAAGACAATAAAAAATCTTGAAATGTCTAGGTATCATAGCTACTCCGTCATAGCTGACTTAGAAAAATCCGGCTTAATTAAAATCGGCAGAATATACAGCTATATTTGCCGATCTGCAGCCTGCATATACAATCCATTTGAGAGTAAGCGAAAACTAAAAAAGTGCAAAGACTGTGGCTATACACGACTTTATACACAAGAGATAGTGGAAGTAGTACCTCAATATGAAACCATAACAAGAAACGTCGTTAAGCTGTTAAACAAAAATGGAATTAAAGCCAAACGAGCAGATTTGGTTCCTTTTTCAACAAAATACACATTTATTTTAGCAAAATATCAAAATACAGACTTATTTTTATTTGTAAATAAGGATGGAATAAACAAAAAGATAGAGGAAGATCTTCTTATTGGCGTGAGGCCATTCGTAATACTGAACTTTAGAGGCGAGTTAAATGATACGTTATTTCAATATGGCCAGATAAGTGGCGGTCATGTATTTCGTTTGATTGAAGAGGGTAAATTGGAAGGATTGCGAGAGAGTATGCAACAATCACTAGACACATACAAAGAAGCGTTAAGTCCATCACTAAAACTCAGTACACAAAAGTTAATTGATATACGCGATAAAAATATTGATTGCGATTTAAAACAAGCTAAGAAAGGGCCAATGTTGAGAAATTGATTAGGCCGACATTCTCACTTCTGTTTAATGCCAAATCACTCGGTTCAAAAAATAAACCTGATGGAATATTTTTCCTAAATTCTGAAGATTATGCGTTGTGGGATTCTAAACGATACGATTCTGATAAAAGCACGCTACTCAGACACATAAAAGGAGCCATGAATACGACAAAGAAACGACAAAGTAAACTACCTAAAGATATACGATACATACAACGAGCTTTGACTTTTGACAAAGTACTTAAGAGAAATTTGAGCTATTATATATTCATAACAAAAGGCATAACTGTAGAGGATTTTTCCGATAGCAAGGATTTCTTAATGGGCATAAGTAAGAAAGTAAACAAAAAAGTCAGAATTGCGTGTATCGATATTAGCGGAATGATTGCCTTAGATGAGGCGCTCATAAATCCAGGATACTTTGATGTTATTACAAAAGACAAAGTTCGTTTCGTAAGTAGTTTTAAATTGCTTCTCGATTCTAAAGGCTTCATAGATGGACAAGCCATGCAATCATTACTTGAAGAGTTTAAGGAATCTGAAACATCAAGTAAGATGGATGAAAACACGTTAACAAAAACCGAATGAGATTTTATTAAAGTCATTTTGGATAGAGTTTCGGAGAAAATGTTTGCAAGTGGTGACTAAAATAGACAGTGAACTTGTATCTGAGGAATTACATCGAATACGGAGCGCATACTATCATCTTATTGCGATGTGTTATCCTGAAGAATTATCCAATTCAATAAAACCTGAACTAACAAAGATATTCAAAAATAAAAATAACCAAGACCGATATAAAGAGGCATACTTAATGCTATCAAAATGTAACGATAAATCTCAGAAATTATTTATTGAACATAGAGAAAAGGCAAAAATTCAATTAGCTCAAATTATTCCAGAATCAGAGAGGATACGGATAGAACACAAGCGTGAGATGGAAAATAAAGGATTAGTGAGAGCTTATTTGACTAAGATAAATGTAGATGAGGTAGAAACAAAATTTATTCCTGCAAACAAGCTATTAGATAATAAAAGGAATTATGAATAAACTTGCATTTAAAATAATTTTAGCGTTGGCGTTATCTTAGTCATTCAAACACTTCCAATAATCTTCTTTTC
>CAVRJL010000013.1:0-3143 GCA_963721525.1 uncultured Negativicutes bacterium | reverse complement strand
AATAAATTTGTTTATTTGTCAGCCTATATACCCTTTTTAGAAAGGTCTCACATAAAGCTAGTAAATAAAAATTCTCAAGTTTCTAATTTATTCTATGGTGAGAGTGTAGATATGAGCCAGCTTCTCCCGACATCTTTACATTATGTTAAAAACAGCAAAGGTGAAGATTTGATTGATATAGCTCATCATTTGGGAATAAATATGTTTCGTATTACAAATAGCCAGAGGAGTTTTAATGATGGGAAAGATTCGATTTACACAAAAGCACAATGGAACCAAGTACTCAACAAAATGCAACAGAATGGTATTAAGGCAATTATATTGATTGAGACAGCAAGTAATAAGCCTGATTATTATTTTCCAAATATAAAACCAATTTATTTAAATTTAGTTAACCAATATATCCTTGATAGTGGCGTACTGGATAATTCAGATGTTTATGCACTAGATTTAAAGAACGAACCGGTTATTAATGTTGGTAATGTTTTATATATCACAAAGGCGGCTAGTTTAATTAGATCTAGGTACCCTAAGGTAAAACTTACTGTAGGATGGTGGTCTGTGGATTCGATGAAAAAAGATAATATCGGCAAAGAAATTTATGTGTGGGATGATTACAAGGCTGGGAAAAGCTTGGAAGACATAGTCGATTTTTATTCAGTTCATTTATATGGTTTTGATAGCAAGATGTTAGGGTTGTATCCCGATCCATATACTTTTACCAACGTTTATATTTCCTCAGTTAGGGCAGGACTCAAGACTAATAAACCTATTCTGATCGAAGAATTCGGCGTCGGTAACGGCGATAAGATTACGGATCAAAGCACTTTAGGCAGTAAAGAAATACAGGTAAATACATATGCGGGCGTCTACCAAGAAGTAAAAGATAATACAAACACTGAAAATCTGCTCGGATCTATAGCTTATGAATTTTATCCACGTGACATAAACACCAACGGGTGGAATATATTGGATAATAACGGGGATTATCTATATCCTGCTGCCTATGTTTTACAGAAATATGCAACAGGAAATTCTGATATATCCATAGATTTTTCATCCAAAACTGCCCCGAACGATTATATATTGACTAATACTAATGAAAGCGTCGTACAGGCAGTAAACGTAAACGATATTATCGGACTACAGCTGAGTTTAAATAATAATTATCATTACGCTGCAGTAATTGATAACCCTACTTCAGTTTCGCAAACGGAACAACTGACTTATGTTAGGGATATTGGAAAATTTGACGCGGTTTTCCATGCGCTTAAATCAGGAACAACGGCGATCCGCGTATATCGGAAAGATGGAGATATAGAAGAATTTAAGGCAACCCTAATTATTAATCCATAATATTGTATAATACAAATTATGAAACTAATCAAGGCTTTGTCCTTAACACTCTTTATTTTTGGATTGTTAGGCTGGCTATATATAGTGCTAAGTACCACTTTCCATCCAAAAACTCTATCCTGGCCATTGACCCATTTTGCATCTTGGCCTAGGGAAGATACTTTCGGTGAAGTGTGTTTCGCGGTATCATTCATCTCCTGCTTCGTCTGGAACCTCACGAAAAAAGGTAAAGATTAATTTTTGGGAATAACCTATCGAAAAAACTCGGTGGGTCGTTTTTTTCATGTCAGTACTGTTCATTTATATGGCCATTTTGTTTAGCTAAAGGAAGTGGCTCTATAAAATATTTTGTCTCGTCTTGATACGTAGCGTGTTGATCTTCTGCACTTGCCCTGTCATAAATTTCTACCGGCATGCGGTTCCCTCCCATCGCAGTTTGAGGTATATTCTCGCGATAGGCTATATCAGAGTATGATGTCAAATGCTCCCTTAGAACATCTTTGCGAATTGAAGTCCTGAATCTTTCTAAGGCAGCAGCCTCAATCTGCTGAATACGCGTTTTTGTTATACCGTATACCTTTGCGATTTCTTTAGCAGTCCATGTACGTCCATCGATAAATCCAAAACGTGCTTCTATAACATGTCGTTCCCGATCGTTTTTCAGTATCTTTTGTATTTCTTTCTTTACCTTTTCATCAAGTTCTTCTTGTTCAATTTCGTCCTCAGGTGGCGTTCTTCGGTCAGGTATAAAATCCTCAAATGTCATATCTACATCAGAAAATGCACCTCCCTGGTGAACAGTCATGTCTAATGAAACTGGTTGGCTATATCCCTGTATCGCCTGCTCTGCTGTTTTTTGGGTTACACCTTCTTCTTCCATAACTTTTTTAACGAGATCATGTGTATGCTCGTCAGTGGACTCATCAATTAAAGTTTTCACTTTTTTTTCATGATTCTGCAAATGGACCGGTGTACGTATAATCCGTTCTTGATTAGAAACAGCACGAGTTATAGTCTGGCGAATCCACCACATTCCATATGTTGAGAAGCGGTACCCTTTCGTGTAATCGAATTTGTCTACTGCGCGCATTAAACCTAAATTTCCTTCCTGTATCAAATCAAGCAATGACATATGTTCATAGTTAAAATTTTTGGCAATGGATACGACTAAACGTAAATTTGCTTCAATAAACATTTTTCTGGCTTGCTCATCGCCTTCTTTTATGCGTTTCGCCAGTTCAGTTTCCTTCTCCGAAGTTAGTCTGGGTATTTGACAAATTTGATTAAGATAGAGCCGAACACTATCCGGAAATTGAGAGTCATTTTTTCTAGATGCATCCTGACCGTTCTGCTGAGAAGATGATTGAACTGGCTCGAATGATATTTCTTCGGGTTCTATCTGAACAGATTGCAGACGACGTCTGAATCTTAACCGATGGCCTCTGTAAGTTTCGGTAAGTGCAGTTTGCTCCAATCTATCTTTCATATCCGGCATTATAGCACAGGAAAAATACTTATTACATAGATTGCGTTGATAATCTAGATTGAGATAAGTTTCCCAATCTATTACTAATTTTTTAGTACGATTTATAGACATTACATTATTCAGTAATGGGTCGTTTTGTGGAAAAGTATGTGAAATATTCATTAATTAATGTGAAAATTAAATTAATTATCTTTGATTATTAAAGATACAGAAAATATATATTGACAATACATGCATGAGTAGGTCTATAATAACACCATCTTATTAACTGACCGCAAACGGAAGTTGGTAACTAAGCTCA
>CAVRJL010000012.1:0-20393 GCA_963721525.1 uncultured Negativicutes bacterium | reverse complement strand
ATGTAAAATATTTGCTATTTTATAAGACTCAAACATATTACTTGTATAACCGTCAGTCCCTAACCCTAACATAATACCTTTAGAGAACATATCTAATACGGGAGAACAACCTACCGCGTTACCCATATTTGATTGAGCATTATGCACTACTGCTGTATTATTTATCTTAAGTATACTTTTTTCATCCTCCGTAATATGAACACAATGAACAGCTATTGATTTTTCACCTAACAACCCATGTCTGTTCAAACGATTTATTACACGCTCATTATAGTTAGCCAAACTATTTTTTTGGTCTGCTATATCTTCAGCAACATGAATATGGAATCCAACTCCTGTATCAGCGTTTACCTGAGCACATTTTTTAAGAGTAACTTCGTGTAAAGTTAAAGAAGCATGAAGTCCAAACATCCCTTTTAACATATCATCAGAAGAATGTTTGCAATAATTAATAAAATCAATATTTTCTTGAATTCCACTATTGGCTATATCCTTACCATCACGGTCAGATACTTCATAACATAAACATCCTCGTATTCCAGCATTTTTTACTGCTTCTGCAATCTTAAATAATGAGTTGGACAGTGCCATAGGGCTGGCATGATGATCAAATATTGTAGTAACACCATATTTTATGGAATTTACCAATGGAACTAAGGCGCTATAAAAAACATCTTCCATAGTTAAAACTTTATCTAAACGCCACCATAATTTTTCTAAAATTTCAATAAAATTCTGCGCTGGAGCACTTGGCATTGCCATTCCGCGAGCAAAAGTACTATAAAAATGCATATGGGGATTGATTAGAGCTGGCATTATTAACTTTTTCCCCACATCTACAAATTGGGTTTTAGGATACTTACTATGCAACACAGAAGTTGGGCCAATATCTACAATAAGATTATCTTTAATGGCGATACAACCATCTTCTAACCAAGGATTTTGCTCATTCCTTGTTAATACTCGACCGTTACCAATTAAAATCATGGTGTTCCTCCTCTTAATTTCTTTGTTATAACCTATTTGCCACAAAGACAATCTTTACCCCACACGATTTGACGATATTTTTCAGGATCTGTATCTCCTTCAGTGCTAAATAACAGAACTTGAGATCTTTCGTTAAGTTCCAATGCGCACTTAAGTGTTTCCATCTCTTTGCAGCACATTATTGAAGCTAATAACCCTGCCGTGACAGCTCCTGATTCACCTGAAATAACCTTTTTGTCTTTATCAATAGGATTACCTAACAACTTCATACCATGTTCAGCTACATGATCAGGACAACTTACAAAACATTCTGCATAATCTCGTAATATTTCCCAAGAAATAATATTTGGCTCACCACAAGCTAAACCGGCCATAATAGTATTTAGCTCTCCACCAACATTATGTGCTTTGCCATTATTGGCAACGGCTGATTTATATAAGCAATCCGCTGCACTTGATTCAACTACAATAACTTTTGGTCTATTTTTACCATATTTTTGCACAAAATACCCTTGAACTGCCCCTGCTAAAGAACCTACTCCTGCCTGTACAAAAATATGAGTAGGAGACTGATTAGTTAAAAGTTCCAACTGCATATCAGCTTCGCTTGCCATAGTTACGTACCCTTGCATAATCCAAAGAGGGATATTTGTATATCCTTCCCAAGCAGTATCTTGGATAACAACCCAATTATTTATTTTTGCATCTTTAGCCGTAATTCTTACAGCATCATCATAATTAGCATTAATAATTTTGGCTTGTGCCCCTTCAGCTTGAATATTTTCCAATCTAATTTGTGCTGATCCTTTAGGCATGTATACAACCGCTTTTTGTTTTAACATACGAGCAGTCCAAGCAATTCCTCGCCCATGGTTTCCATCAGTAGTTGTCGCAAAAACCACCTCGCCAAGTTTTTTTCGCACATCATTGCTTATCATAATCGCAAAGGGCATTTCACTAATATCTTTTTCTAATTTTTGAGCCAAATATTGGGCAATTGCAAACGACCCTCCTAACACTTTAAAAGCGTTCAATCCAAAACGATACGATTCATCTTTTATGTATATTTTTTTAACATTAATCCGCTTCGCAAAATTATTTAGTCCACGTAAAGGGGTAGGAAAGTATCCAGGTATTGTAGAATGAAAATACCGTATCTTTTTCACTTCATTATTGCTAAAAGCTTCTGTTTTAGATTTAGGAGATTTGTAATATTTACTATCATTTAATTTCCATTTAACTTCTTCCATTATTCCTCCTAAGTTTATTGTTTTACAACCTGTTAGTTTCGTTCTGGACATACAGATTAATTATACCATATTTTTTTACAATAAAGTGAACCTAAAAGTATCGATATTTTTTAATCTTTCATAAAAAACAAATTGCAAAAACTTATCTGTTTTTGCAATTTGTTTTACCAAAAATATAAAATTTAAACACTTTCGCTTATTTTTTTTTACATTCACAACCATACTTACACATTACAGTTTCTACAATCGCCATAAGTGAAAAAATAAAGGTAACGAGTCCTAAAATAAACCGAATCCTTCTACTCGCAGCAAAAATCGCTGTAATTAAAGCTGCAAAAAAAATCTTATCTCCACCAACGGGGGAAAAACCAAACTTTTCCCCCTTAGTTAAACCTAAATACTCAGCTATCTTTTTAAAAAACATAATTTTTCTCCTTCGTATCTAATCAAATTAATTTTAACACAGTATTAAAAAATAAATATTTTTCTTTAATATAATAATTATTTTAAAAAATTATTAAAGTTACTCTAAATTATTCCTATTATATATTTTTTATTAATTTGTTGTATCTTAACTTTTTTTATTTCTCCTTTTAAATTTTGTAAGCTAAAAACAAAAATTTTTAAATAATTATCAGTTAATCCGTAAAAATAATTATTTTTGTTACCTTCAAATAATACTTCTCTTTCAGTTTCTAAGAATGATTTTACTTGTTTACTGTATAAATTATTAGATATTTCTTTTATTATTTTCACCCTCTCTCTTTTCTTATTACTAAGTATATGGTTTTTCATATTGCACGCTTTTGTTTCTTGCCTTATTGAAAAAGGGAACACATGTATCCATCCTAATGGCATTCTTTTAAGATTTTCAACCGTTATTAGAAAATCGTTTTCTGTTTCTCCTGGAAAACCGACAATAATATCAGTAGTAATTAGCATATCAGGAAAACGTGCTTTAATATTAAATAATAAATTAAAATATTCTTCTACTTTATATTTTCTATTCATTTTTTGCAAAATACTATCACAAGCTGATTGCAAAGGTAAATGTAAATGTCTGCATAAACGTTTATCTTTTTCAAATAAATTGAGTAAATTTTCAGATAATTCTGTACTTTCAATCGAACTTAATCGCAAACGATATAAATTAGGCAATGTTAAGATTTTTTTTACGATATCTTCTAAGTTCAATAAATTATTTTTATCTTTACCATAATTACCTATATGAATCCCTGTTAGTATTATCTCCTTAAACCCAGCAGCTAATTTTTTTTTTACATTTTCTAGTATTTCCTCTTCCCCTAAAGAAACCGATGGTCCTCTTACATAAGGAATTATACAATAGGAACAGAAATTATCACATCCGTCTTGTATTTTTATAAAAGCTCTTGTTCTTTCTTTGACTTGCAGTGATTTTTGGATTGTGAGTTTTGTTTGTTGTAGACTATTTTTTTTAAGTTCGATATTTTTAGTAAATAATAAAGTTTCTAAAAATTTAACAATATTTTCTTTATTTTTATTATATACAATACAATCTACACCAATATTTACATTGTTTTTAACTGTACTGGCAAAACAACCTGTAATAATAACTATACAATTCGG
This sequence comes from uncultured Negativicutes bacterium, assembly GCA_963721525.1. Classification (GTDB taxonomy): domain Bacteria; phylum Bacillota; class Negativicutes; order JBAXTZ01; family JBAXTZ01; genus CAVRJL01. Next base: position 16,548 of record CAVRJL010000012.1, on the reverse strand, counting down.
CGCTTTTCTCTTTAACTTTCTTATTAATTGTTTTGATTTTTTTTCAGCGACATGTGTAACTGCACACGTATTAATAACTACTATGTCAAAATCCTCTTTGTCTCCCACTAATTTATAGTTTTTTTCAAGTAAACTATTTTTAATAGTATCCGCTTCTGCTTGATTTACTTTACAACCCAAACTTAATACGCAAATATTTATCATAAACTATTCCAATTTATTTTATTGCTACCATGTCCGCGCGCAACATTTTTTATATTTTTCTCTTTATAAGTTTATTTAAATTTATTATTGATAGGTTTTTCTATTTAAGAGCCACATTCAGTACCTATTGCCAAAATAATCTTTTTTTATATATTGTCAAAAAAATTTTTAATAACTATGATTATTGATACAAATACGTTAATTTAAGATTAAAATATTGATTGGTTAATTAAGAGGAGAAATAATATTATCTATTATCAGTTATTTACTAGTTAAATATTGTTCTCAAAAGTCAACATACTAGTCTTCACCCACAATAGCCTCTTTTACTCGCCCAAGAAAGCTTTTATCTTTTTGTTCTTTTCTTTTTTCTTTATCAGCTAATTCTTGTAGTATTTCACGCTGCTTTACAGTTAATTTTTTAGGAATATTTACTTTGAATAAAACAACTTGATCTCCTTTAATTGAACCATAGCGTCTAGTATCAGGCATTCCTTTTCCTTTTATTCTAAAAGTAGAATTAGGCTGAGTCCCCGCAGGTATAATCAATTCCGCTTCTCCATATAATGTAGGTACAATAATTTTATCTCCTAGAACAGCTTGAAACATTGAAATATTCTGTTCATAATAGATATCATTTCCTTCTCTTTCTCTTCGAAATAGTTTGTGCGTTTCTACGATTATAAAAACATAAAGATCTCCAGGAGATCCTCCTCTTATTCCTGCTCCCCCTTCTCCTGCAACACGAAGTTTCATCCCTGTGTCAACACCTGCAGGTATTTTTAATTTAATCTTACTTTTTTTATTTATTTGTCCAACTCCATCGCATTGTTTACATGGCTTAGAAACTACTTCTCCTGTACCGTTACAATTACTACAAGTTCGAGAGTTTAGAACTCTACCTAAAGGAGTAGTATGTACTGTTTGTGTTTGTCCGTTTCCCTTACAAATTGCACAAGTTACTTTGCTAGTTCCTGGCTCACAACCGCTACCTTTACAAATAAAGCAATTTTCCAACCGAGGTATCTCAACTTCTTTTTCTATCCCTACAGCAGCTTCCGTAAGTAAAATTTTTAAGTCAAAACGTAAATCATCTCCTCGTTCAGGCCCAGGTTTTCTAGTTTTGCTAGGACTACTAAAAGGATTACCTCCAAAAAAACTTTCAAAAATATCGCTAAAATCAAAATTGAACCCATTATCACCTCTACCTTGCTGAAATGCTGCATGTCCATATTGATCATACGCAGCTCTTTTTTGTGGATCTGACAATATCTCATATGCTTCATTTATTTCTTTAAATTTTTCTTCTGATTGTTTAGCGTTACTTTTATTTACATCGGGATGATATTTACGTGCTAAACTCCTATACGCTTTTTTTATTTCCTCATCTCCAGCATTATGCGTTAATCCTAAAATTTCATAATAATCATGTTTACTCATTTTTACTCCAAATTACACAACAACTTTTTTACAAAAGTCTAATTAAAGTTGCCAAAGTAGCTATAATTTATGCAAAATATTAATTGTAACTACTTTGGCAACACTTTCATTACTTTCATTTTATTATTAGAACAATTTTAAATAATTATTTTTTATCTTCGTCTACAACCTTGTATTCAGCATCAACAACGTCTTCTGTTTTTTGTTGAGACATATTTTCTTGTTGAGATGCTGTTTTGTCAGGTTTATTGTCAGCTGCATAAGCAGCTGACGATAATTCATAAAGAAATTTTGTTAAGGTTTCGATAGATGCCTTTATTTTTTCTGTTTCTTCTCCTTTTAATGATTCTTTTAATTTTTCTATGGCTTTACTAACTTCCTCAACTTTACCAATATCTGCTTTTTTATCTAAATCTTTAATGGTTTTTTCAGCCTGATATATTAGTGAATCTGCTTGATTATGTACTTCTATTTTTTCTTTTTGTTTTTTATCTTCTTGCTCGTGTAATTGCGCTTCTTTAACCAATTTTTCTATTTCATCTTGATTTAAACCGCTACTTGAAGTTATAGTAATTTTTTGTTCTTTTCCTGTTCCTAAATCTTTTGCTGAAACATGAACTATCCCGTTTGCATCAATATCAAAAGTTACTTCTATTTGAGGAACTCCACGAGGAGCAGGAGAAATGCCGCTAAGCTCGAATCGTCCTAGAGTTTTATTATAGATAGACATTTCTCTCTCTCCTTGTAAAACATGAACACTCACTCCAGGTTGATTATCAGCCGCAGTGGAGAAAATTTGACTTTTTCTTGTCGGAATAGTTGTATTTCTTTCAATTATTTTTGTAAAAACACCACCTAAAGTTTCAATACCAAGGCTAAGCGGCGTAACATCAAGTAATAATACATCTTTTACTTCGCCTGTCAAAACTCCAGCTTGAATAGCAGCACCTATAGCTACACATTCATCTGGATTAACCCCTTTATAAGGATCTTTTCCAAGCATTTTTTTTATAGCTTCTTGAACTGCAGGTATTCTTGTTGAACCGCCTACTAAAATAACTTTATCGATTTGTGAAGGCTGTAAATTAGCATCTGCAAGTGCTTTTCTTGTGGGATCCATTGTTTTTTCTACCAAATCTGAGGTTAGTTCTTCGAATTTACTTCTAGTTAAAATCATATCAAGGTGTTTTGGTCCGTCAGCATCTGCGGTTATGAATGGTAAATTTATATTTGTAGTAAACATATTAGATAATTCACATTTTGCTTTTTCTGCAGCTTCAAGTAATCTTTGTTTAGCTATTTTATCGTTAACTAAATCAATACCCTGTTCTTTTTTAAATTCCGAAATAAGCCAATTTAATATACGTTCGTCAAAATCATCTCCACCAAGTAGATTATTCCCATTTGTTGCTTTTACCTCAAAAACCTTATCTGCGCCTAATTCTAAAATAGAAACATCAAAAGTTCCTCCACCTAAGTCAAATACCAAAATAGTATGATCTTCACCTTTATCTAATCCGTATGCTAAGGCTGCAGCAGTAGGCTCATTGATAATACGTAAAACTTCCAGCCCTGAGATAGTTCCAGCGTCTTTAGTAGCTTGCCGTTGAGCATCTGTAAAATAAGCAGGTGTCGTAATTACTGCTTTACTTACTGTAGTACCTAAATAAGCTTCAGCATCTGCTTTAATTTTTTGTAATATCATTGCTGAAATTTCTTGAGGCGCATATATTTTTTCATCAATTTTAACTTTATACTCTGTACCCATATGTCTTTTAATAGAAATAATTGTTCTATCCGTATTAGAAATTGCCTGTCTTTTAGCTAATTGCCCCACAATTCTATCACCTGTTTTAGTAAAACCTACCACAGAAGGTGTCAAACGTGAACCTTCAGGGTTAGTTATTACGACAGGTTCGCCACCTTCCATAACCGCCACAACAGAATTTGTAGTACCTAAATCAATGCCAATAATTTTACTCATTTTATTAACTTCCTCCAAAATTTACATTAAGTATTATTAAAATAATATTATTTTTTCCCCGATACTTTAACCATACTTGGTCTTAATATTTTCCCTTTATGACTATAACCTTTTTGTAATTCATCTATAATAATCCCATCAGGCTCATTACTATCTTCACATATCACAGCTTCATGTAAATTAGGATCAAACATATTACCTGCAGCTTGTATTGATTCAATGCCAATCGAGTTTAAAAAATCGCAAAACTGTTTATAAATCATTTCAATACCTTTATTTATCGCATCCACGTCAGTTGTTTTACTGCTAATTCCTCGTTCTAGATTATCAATTATAGGTAACATCTTTTTTATAATCTCATACGTAGCTTGCTCAAATAATTCGTTTTTTTCTTTAAGATTACGACGACGAAAATTATCAAACTCTGCTTGTAAACGTAAATATTTATCCTTTAATTCACCTAATTCATCAATTTCAGAATTTTCTTTTTCAAGTTCTACTTGAAACGCATCTTTATTTTCTTTTATTCTAATACCTGTACTTTTCTCTTTTTCATTATTATCAAGTTCTGTTTCTTGAGAACCATATTCTTTTTCATTATTTTCTTTCTTGTTTTCCATAATATCCTCCAATTTTACTTTTCTATTTCTATACTAAAGCTTCCCTTTAACTTTGTGAGTGATGTTTTATTAACTCTATCATATATTTAGTCATAAAATTTAAAGTAGAAATAATTTTTCCATAGTGCATTCTTGTAGGTCCTAAGACCGCAATTTTACCTACTGTTTCTCCATTAATTCTAAAAGACGCTTGAATGATACTACAATCATTCATAGCGCTAAATTTATTTTCTTGACCTATAGTAATAACTATTCCATCATTTACTTCATTACGCAACAGATCATACATAAAATTTTCTTCTTCTAATAATTGCATAAAGCAATGCAATTTCCTAATGTCGCGAAATTCCGGCTTATTTATTAATTCGGCTGCTCCATCCGAATATAGTTTTTTGTTTTTCTTCTTTTTCCCAAATAAACGCAATTCATCTAATAGAATATCTATAAATGTAGAATTCAAGATGGACTCTTTTTTGATTGTTTCAATAAATTCTAGGCTAATGTCAGTAGTTTTTCTACCTGAAAAATTATTATTAATCACAGTTGCTATATACTGTAAATCATCGACTTTTAGATTTTTAGAAACAGTAATGATTTTGTTTTCTAAAATGCCATTTTCCCCAACTACTACCATTATCACTCTATGCAAGTCTAAAGGTAAAAAATGAATAGAATTAAATGTTCCATTTAATTCTTGCTGTGTAAACATTAAAGAAACATTGTGCGTAACATGAGATAAAATTTTTACTGTTTCTGCAAAAATACTTTCTAATTGATTGGCACGTTCATTATACCATTTTTTAATTAAAAAAACTTCATGATTACTAAGATTTAAGGGAGATAACAAACAATCAACATAGAACCGATAGGCTTTGGCTGAAGGTTTTCGTCCGGCAGAAGTATAAGGCTGTTCTAAAAATCCTAGTTCTTCTAAGTCTGCCATTTCATTACGAATAGTAGCAGAACTAACTCCAATATTCATCTTACGCGCAATTGTGCGTGAACCTATTGGCTCTGCCGTATTTATAAAATCTTCAATAATAGCTTGAAGAATACGTTTTTTTCTTTCATCAAGCATATATCCCTCGCATCCTGTGTATAATAATATTTGTATTAGCACTCTATAGTAAAGAGTGCTAATACTATGAAATATAATAGTATGAATCAAGTTATGTGTCAAGTAGATAAATCAAATTTTGTCTTATTTTACCATCAATTCTGAATTTCTCAAATACATATCCATAAAATTTTTTATATAAATATTGTTTTGCATATCCTATAGATATAAGGTGATAGTCATATACATATAGTCATATGCATACAGATTTTTTATCTACATTAATTGAACAACATCGAGCTATTAGGCTTGAACACCGCATGATGATCGAAATTTATTATCATAATATCACTATTTTATCTGTTTTAACTAAACAATATCATCATAAAAACTTTATTTTTATAGATGTACAACTAAATATTTATCTACAATACGCACTCAATCATCAGTAATGATTCCGTTTTTTCCTCTAAAAATTTATCTTTATTTATTGTAATGATAAATTTAATTTTTAGCATATAAATTCATTACTGTTATTCTATGCTTAAGTTTTTACTTTCTTACAAGAATTCTATCATACCAACTGATTTCTTGTAGTATAGTAAAATATTTTTTCTAGATACACTATTGAGAATATTATTCTCAATAAATACTTTTTATTTTCAAAATTTCTTATTATCTATATAATAAATTATTTATCTAGATTTATAAAATATAGGATTTGCTAGATACTTATCCTTAGGTTTAACATTAAAATCTTCTTTTATTATTTTTCTTACTTTTTCTAAAGTTACGTAATTTAAATACACAGTATATGTTATTTAATTTTTAGCCACCTATTTGAAACATACTTCTTGAACAACTTGTTTTTTCCATATTATTTATTTTAAGAAAATGCTTTTTTGGTTTATTAATAATAGCTTCCTTTATCAATTCAATCAAAAATTTATCATTTTCTTTATTTCTTAGAGGAGTTTTTATATCTACCTCTATATTTGATAGTAAGCAAGGCTTTATTTTTCCATCTGCTGTCAACCTTATTCTATTGCAAGTTTTACAAAAATGATTACTTATAGGGGAGATAAATCCAAAGGATCCCTTAAAATTCTTAAAACTATAGTAGTTGGCTGGTCCGTTTCCCTGAATATTAGAAATTGATACTAATTGTTCTTTGGCAATATTAATTATTTTCTTTTTTATTTCCTCTATAGTATAATTTACAATCAAGGGAATGCTTCCCATAGGCATGTATTCGATAAATCGTGCATGTATAAAATTTTCTTTGACATATTGGATTAATTTAAACAAATAATCTTTTTGAATCATATTAGTTAATACAATATTTAATTTAATCGCTTTAAAACCTATTTTTAGAGCTTTTTCTATACCTTTTAGAACATTAGAAAGTTCTCCACAATTACCTGTAATAATTCTATATCGTTCCTTATCAAAAGTATTTAAACTTATATTAAGACGTTTTATACCTACTTGATAAAGCTGGTTAACATATTGTGGAAGTAAACTACCATTAGTAGTCATTACTAAATTTTCGATATAATTAATTTTAGATAATTTATATATAAAATCAATTATATCTTTTTTTATTAACGGTTCACCTCCGGTTATTCTTACTGTTTTAATGCCTAACTGGCAGAACAAATGAACTATTCTTAAAAATTCCTTGTATGTTAAAAGGTCATTATTATTTAACGAGTTAAACTCTTTTTCTGAAGCACAATACAGACAACGAAAATTACATTTATCTGTCACTGATAATCGTAAATAATCTATTTTTCTATTATGTTTATCAAACACATCAATTTTCTCCGATTAATTATAATTTTTCTATAATTTTAGATATAGGGTTTATATAATCATTCGTTAATTTATTTACTATTGCTTATGCAATAAGAAATGAATAACAAACTTCTATTTACTCTCAACGATGTTACATATCCACCGAATTTACTTATATAAAAGATTCATTATAATTAGCCACTCCTATTATCGGCGCTAACACTAATAATAATATTATTTACTTTTTATAGGTTTGCTTCATAAATTAGTTTTGCTCCGTCTAAAACCAAGAATGGGTCTACAAATTCAATTGTAGAAGATTCTTTTTTTATGAGATTAACAAAGCCTCCGGTTGCAATAACTTTTGCTTTTTTTTTAAGTTCGTTTTTTATTCTTCGTACAACTTCATCTACTTGTCCAACTATGCCATAAAAAATCCCTGCTTGTATTGCACCTATAGTATCTAGGTTAATTATAGATTTAGGTCTTAAAACTTCTACCTTAGGTAGTTTAGCAGTTTTCTCAAATAAAGCATCTGCAGAAATTCCTATCCCCGGTACAATTGCTCCACCTAAAAATTTTCCCTCATTATCTATAGCAAAAAAAGTTGTTGCTGTTCCAAAATCTATGATAATGGTAGGTCCGCCATATTTTTTATATGCTGCTACAGCCCCACATATTAAATCCGAGCCTTTAGGATCATAAGTATTATCACATTCTTTTATTCCTAGTTTTACTGTATGGTCAACAAAAAAAGGTTCTAAGTTAAAATATCTTTGTACCATTCTTTGTATTGGAACATTAATTGTAGGAACAACTGAAGAAATAACTACTGATTTAATCTTATTCATCTTCAAATTTGCATAACGAAACAGACCATCAACAATCATACCGTATTCATCAGCCGTTTTGCCCTTATCTGTTGAAATTCGCCAATGATGTATAATAATGTCTTTTTTGTATACACCCATTACAATATTACTATTTCCTATATCAAAGACAATAATCATTCTATTTCCCATACTAATCTATCTGCTTTATGTAATTTAAAAAAGTTTTTATCTTTACACATAAACTATAAAATTTTATAAACCCAATAAATACCTTTAGCTCAATTATTTTATATTAAACAAGTATTTAAAGAATTAAATTTTTATAGCCACGATTTAAATTCTAGATCATTATAACATTTTCTAAGTGTTTTTCCAATTTTTATCCGGATTTTTATAGCAACATTGTTTGTTAAGATATAGACTTGATAAGTTAAACAATATTTAACATTATCCTAATTAACTTTAATTTTTATAGTTAATCTAATAAAATTTAGATAATAAATAATGGAAAAATCCCTTAATATTATCTTAGTTCAATGTCTCTAATTTTTGGACTTTTTAAAAATTATCAGAAAATATAAAGATTGAAAAGTGAAGAAGGGAATTTATAAAAATAAAAAACACCCACTTATTAATATTCCAGGTAACTGCATACAAACTATACTTGCAGTTACACTATATACAACTGAAATATTTAAAAAACGGATGTTTTGAAAATTTGAAAAATTGTAATTATTTCTTTTTAATTTTATTTGCAGCTTCTTTTAAAATTTTTCCAGGCTTAAAAACAATACTTTTACTCGCGGCAATTTCTATACTTTTCCCTGTTCTAGGATTACGCCCCGTACGTGCTTTACGTTCGCGTGTCTCAAAAGATCCAAATCCAATTAATTGTACTTTTTCACCTTTTTGTAAAGATTCCGTAATTGTTTCAATAAAAACGTTTATTGAATTTTCTGCGCTTTTTTTCGTACATTCTGCCTTTTGCGCAAAAGCAGTTACAAGTTCCAATTTGTTCACTTTAAGGGATCCTCCTTTTTTGTACGTTTAAATCTAGCATCTATGCACATATTATCATTTTAATTAAATACCTTTATTTGTCAACATATTTTTTAAAACATATGTAATAATTAAAAATTTATTTAAAACCTATTTTTATATATAAAGTGCATATAAAGACAGAAAAGATAAAATTACTATAATATACTCTATATATTAAATTTGGAGTAGTTTGAAAATGAAGTAAAATGATTTTAACTGTCTTAGGATTAGTTAAAAAATAGCAACCCATTATTTATAATAATAAAAGTCATTTTTACTCTCTATTTAGATGAAAGTATTTATTTGGCTACAAAAATATATAACAAAATAGATTATGAACAAACAAAATTTCCTAATTTATTCAAAATAAAAAGCTATACAGTAAATATATTTACCGCAAAAAAACCTTTATCTATTGTAGGCATTTATCAGTTTTCTCTCATACTATAATTTTCTATGCATTTACTAAATAACATAAATAAATTAACTCTAAATTTAATAAATAACATTTCTTCCTAACAGATTATTTTACTATCGGTAATATAGTTTTTTGTTCATAAATTGAAAATATCTATAATTTAACGATATAAGCAATATAGAGATAATAATCTTATCTCAACTAAATCTGTTTTGTATCTGCCTTCTAAATAACAAACAAAAATTTATAACATTTAGTTCTAAACTTTTGACAAAAGAGAGCATGAGATCAATACATCACATTATTTATTCCATAATTAAAAAACTGATTTTCTGTCAAATTCAATAGAAATGTCAGAATAAAGAGCGGAAAAAATTAATCGTATTAAATAAAATATTTTATTTATATCTATATAATAGAATTTAAAATGCCAATATCTCTTCTCTTCATAGTTAGTACAAGGGGCATTACGGTATTTAAGGAGCAAATTTTAACAACTTAAATTATAAATATCTTTACTTAAATATCTATCAGAACGATCGGGAAACACTATAACTATTCTGGTTGGCGAGCTAATATTTTGAACTAGTTTAAGAGCAGCAACCATTACTGTTCCTGAAGAAGCACCTACAAGTAATCCTTCTCTCAAAGCTAGTTGTTGCGTTACTCGAAATGAATCTTTATCCTTTATAGTATAAACTGAATTAATAAGTGTAGTATCTAATGAGTTAGGTATTGTCGTCATACCTATTCCTTCTACAAGATACGCTTTTTTTTCCCCTCCACCCAATATAGATCCTTCAGGCTCCACTGCAATAATCTGTATAGATGAATTTTTTTCTTTCAGGAATCGTCCCACTCCAGTAAGTGTACCACCAGTTCCTACCCCAGCTATAAAATAGTCAATATTACCGCCTAATTGCTCATATATTTCTGGGCCTGTTGTTTTATAATGAGCAAGAGGATTAGCCTGATTATCGAATTGATTAGGAACAAAAGAATTTTTAATTGTTTTTGCTAATTCATTTGCTTTTACCACAGCTCCATCCGTTCCTTGTACATCAGGAATAGTGATTACTTGTGCTCCAAAAGCTTTCATCAATGCTTTTTTTTCAGAAGAACATTTTTCGGTTGTAACAATTATAACTTTATATCCTTTTTTTATAGCGGCCAGTGCTAACGCAATACCTGTATTTCCTGATGTTGGCTCAATAATCGTAGAACCTGACTTTAATTTACCTTTTTTTTCTGCTTCTTCTATTAAACTTAATCCTATCCTATCTTTATTACTTCCTCCAGGATTAAGATATTCAAGTTTAGCAAAGATTTCGACTCCATCTGGTAAATTCCATGATTGAATTTTTAATATTGGTGTATTACCAATTAATTCATAAATGCTATTACAATATTTTTTCATTCTTTTCCTTTGTAGAATAGTATAGCTTAATTGATAAATTATAATATATTTATAATTTATATTAATTATACTTCATTTTTTTTATTATGTTAAATAAATATCAAATTATTATGTTAAATAAATATCAAATTATTATGTTAAATAAATATCAAATTATTATGTTAAACAAATGTCATATAAAAAAAAGACGTCTCTTTTAAAAGAGACGTCCAAGATAAACTGGCAGCTACTTACTCTCCCAGGCCGTTACCAACCAAGTACCATCAGCGCAAGAGGGCTTAACTACTATATTCGGGATGGAAATAGGTGGATCCCCTCCGCTTAACCACCAGGATATTCAGGGTTTACACCCTGAAAACTACACAGAGATTCAGATTAACCATAGTTTGTTTCTGTTCGCGTGTTCATAAAGCGCTTGTCTATATAAGTCAAGTCCTCGGGTTATTAGTACAGGTCAGCTAAACATATTACTACGCTTTCACCTCCTGCCTATCTACCTTGTCGTCTACAAGGACCCTTACCTGAACGGTTGTCAGTTTCCAGTCTTTATTTTTACTAAACTAGCCACTGTCAACCGTTCAATGAGATATCTCATCTTGAAGTTGGCTTCACGCTTAGATGCTTTCAGCGTTTATCCTTTCCGAACGTAGCTACCCGGCTGTACGCCTGGCGGCATAACCGGTACACCAGAGGTTCGTCCACTCCGGTCCTCTCGTACTAGGAGCAGCTCTTCTCAAATATCTTACGCCCACGATGGATAGGGACCGAACTGTCTCACGACGTTCTGAACCCAGCTCACGTACCACTTTAATGGGCGAACAGCCCAACCCTTGGGACCTACTACAGCCCCAGGATGTGATGAGCCGACATCGAGGTGCCAAACCTCCCCGTCGATATGAACTCTTGGGGGAGATAAGCCTGTTATCCCCAGGGTAGCTTTTATCCGTTGAGCGATGGCCCTTCCACTCAGAACCACCGGATCACTAAGCCCGACTTTCGTCCCTGCTTGACTTGTCTGTCTCGCAGTCAAGCTCCCTTCTGCCTTTACACTCTTCGCGCGATTTCCGTCCGCGCTGAGGGAACCTTTGGGCGCCTCCGTTACTTTTTCGGAGGCGACCGCCCCAGTCAAACTGCCCACCTGACACGGTCCTGAGTTTTGTTACTACTTCAGTTAGACATTCAATAAATAAAGGGTGGTATCCCAACGTTGACTTCATGATGGCTGGCGCCACCACTTCCTAGTCTCCCACCTATCCTGTACATTATTTACCAAAAATCAATATCAGGTTACAGTAAAGCTCCATGGGGTCTTTCTGTCCAGTCGCGGGTAACCTGCATCTTCACAGGTATTTCAATTTCACCGAGTCCCTTGTTGAGACAGTGCCCAGATCGTTACGCCTTTCGTGCGGGTCGGAACTTACCCGACAAGGAATTTCGCTACCTTAGGACCGTTATAGTTACGGCCGCCGTTTACCGGGGCTTCAGTTCAAAGCTTTACTTTCGTTAACCTTTCTCCTTAACCTTCCGGCACCGGGCAGGCGTCAGCACGTATACTTCAGCTTTCGCTTTCGCACGCACCTGTGTTTGTGTTAAACAGTCGCCTGGGCCTATTCTCTGCGACCTTCATCAGCTCCATTCGTTTCTGAATTTCACTAATAAAGGTTCCTCTTTTCCCGAAGTTACGAGGATAATTTGCCGAGTTCCTTAACAAGGGTTATCTCGCGCACCTTAGGATTCTCTCCCCGCCTACCTGTGTCGGTTTGCGGTACGGGCGCCTTCTATCTTGATAGAAGCTTTTCTTGGCAGCTTGGGATTACTAACTTCACCGTAATTTCTTACAGTTCGTCATCACACCTCAGGCTTTTTAATACACGGTTTTACCTATGTATTTCCCTACATGCTTAAACGCGAACTTCCATTCTCGCGATTAGCTACCCTTCTGCGTCACTCCATCTCTCAAACGATTTCAGGCGGTACCGGAATATTAACCGGTTGTCCATCTCCTACGCTTTATGCCTCGGATTAGGCCCCGACTTACCCTGAGTCGACGATCGTTGCTCAGGAAACCTTAGGCTTTCGGTGGGAAGGATTCTTACCTTCCTTTTCGATACTCATGCCGGCATTCTCACTGCTTATACGTCCACGACTCCTTACGGTATCGCTTCAATCATATAAGTACGCTCCCCTACCCCTTAATATTTAACAAGTTTAACCTTCGTTAAACACTAAAGACACGACTTCGGTTCTGTGCTTTAGCCCCGGACATTTTCGGCGCAAATTCCCTCGACCAGTGAGCTATTACGCACTCTTTAAATGATGACTGCTTCTAAGCCAACATCCTGGTTGTTTATGGAAACCCACATCCTTTACCACTTGGCACAACATTTGGGACCTTAGTCGGTGTTCTGGGCTGTTTCCCTCTTGACTATGAATCTTAGCACTCATAGTCTGACTCCTGAGAAATAAATATCGGTCATTCGCAGTTTGACAAAGTTCGGTAACCTGGGAAGGCCCCTAGCTCTATCAGTGCTCTACCTCCCGTATTCTTCTCTCAAGGCTAGCCCTAAAGCTATTTCGGGGAGAACCAGCTATCTCCGCGTTCGATTGGAATTTCTCCCCTACCCTCAGCTCATCAAAAAGCTTTTCAACGCTCACTTGTTCGGGCCTCCACGCAATTTTACCTGCGCTTCACCCTGGCCAAGGGTAGATCACTGCGGTTTCGGGTCTATATCATCTGACTATTCGCCCTATTAAGACTTGCTTTCGCTTCGGCTCCACATTTTCTGCTTAACCTTGCCAAATAATATAACTCGCCGGCTCATTCTTCAATAGGCACGCCGCCACACGCTCAATCGTGCTACGACTGCTTGTAAGCATACGATTTCAGGTTCTATTTCACTCCCCTTCCGGGGTTCTTTTCACCTTTCCCTCACGGTACTATGCGCTATCGGTCGCCAAGTAGTATTTTGCCTTGGAGGGTGGTCCCCCCAGCTTCCCACCAGATTTCTCGTGTCCTGTGGTACTCTGGTACCTGACTGTAGTGTAATTTTTATGCTTTCACTTACGAGGCTTTTACTCTCTTTGGCTTGACTTTCCAATCAATTCAACTAGCACTTTTATTACTTAAATCAGGCCCACAACCCTGAGATAGTTGACGGTTTCCAGTACTTTCTACTGACCACCGTCAACTATCTCAGTTTGGGCTTTTCCCCTTTCGCTCGCCGCTACTGAGAGAATCTCATTTGATTACTTTTCCTCCGGTTACTTAGATGTTTCAGTTCACCGGGTTCCCTTCCTAATCTCTTAGGAAGACGATGTTTTACCATCGCCAGGTTTCCCCATTCGGATATCCACGAATCTACGGCCTGCTTGCGGCTCATCGTGGCTTTTCGCAACTTACTGCGTCCTTCTTCGGCTCTTGGCGCCTAGGCATCCTTCGTATGCCCTTATTATCTTGACTTATTTCACCTTTTTTAGGTTTATCTCGTTTTTAAATCCTATTTGCGCTTTTTTACCTTATTTTTTATAAGATAGTATAAACATATCTCTTCTCTGATGAAATATGTCCCACGCTTTATTTTCTCTCTGTGTAGTTTTCAAGGTGCATTTTACCATCTACTTTGTTCTTTTTTGTTCTTTATTGGTGGAGACAAGGAGAATCGAACTCCTGACCCCCTGCTTGCAAGGCAGGTGCTCTCCCAGCTGAGCTATGCCCCCATCTCTTGACATTTATTAATAATATATTAATAAATGTTTTTGGTGGGCCTAGGTGGACTTGAACCATCGACCTCACGCTTATCAAGCGTGCGCTCTAACCAACTGAGCTATAGGCCCATTTCCGCCCGTCAGCTTACAGCTAATTATCGCTGCCTGACAGCAATTATTTCGACACCCTGAATACTGAACAATGTACGCGTGCCAGTACGCTTTTTTAGTAAGTTTCCTTGCGCCATTTAATACAGCATACAATTATCCTTACGTTTTTCCTTAGAAAGGAGGTGATCCAGCCGCACCTTCCGATACGGCTACCTTGTTACGACTTCACCCCAATCATCAACCCCACCTTAGACGGCTATCTCCTTTTCAGGTTAACTCACCGGCTTCGGGTGTTGCTAACTTTCGTGGTGTGACGGGCGGTGTGTACAAGGCCCGGGAACGTATTCACCGCAACATTCTGATTTGCGATTACTAGCGATTCCGACTTCACGCAGGCGAATTTCAGCCTGCGATCCGAACTGAGACGTGTTTTTAGAGATTCGCTTAATCTCGCAATCTCGCAGCTCTCTGTTCCACGCCATTGTAGTACGTGTGTAGCCCAGGACATAAGGGGCATGATGACTTGACGTCATCCCTTCCTTCCTCCGTATTTCTACGGCAGTCTCATCAGAGTTCCCACCTTTACGTGCGGGCAACTGATAACAAGGGTTGCGCTCGTTGCGGGACTTAACCCAACATCTCACGACACGAGCTGACGACAGCCATGCACCACCTGTCTATATGTTTATCCGAAGATAAAACAGCCAATCTCTTGACCTATCATACGATGTCAAGTCCTGGTAAGGTTCTTCGCGTTGCGTCGAATTAAACCACATACTCCACCGCTTGTGCGGGCCCCCGTCAATTCCTTTGAGTTTCAACCTTGCGGCCGTACTCCCCAGGCGGGGTACTTATTGCGTTAACTCCGGCACAGATACATCACTGCACCCACACCTAGTACCCATCGTTTACGGCTAGGACTACCGGGGTATCTAATCCCGTTTGCTCCCCTAGCTTTCGCGCCTCAGTGTCAGTATCAAACCAGCAGGCCGCCTTCGCCACCGGTGTTCCTCCCAATATCTACGCATTTCACCGCTACACTGGGAATTCCGCCTGCCTCTCTTGTACTCAAGTTATACAGTTTCTTCCCCATCACCAAGTTAAGCTCGGCACTTTTAAGAAAGACTTATATAACCACCTGCGCGCCCTTTACGCCCAATAATTCCGGACAACGCTTGCCACCTACGTATTACCGCGGCTGCTGGCACGTAGTTAGCCGTGGCTTCCTCCTCAGGTACCGTCAATTACTAATGTTTTCGCATTAGTACTTTTCTTTCCTGAAGACAGAGATTTACAATCCGAAGACCTTCTTCTCTCACGCGGCGTCGCTCCGTCAGGCTTTCGCCCATTGCGGAAGATTCCCCACTGCTGCCTCCCGTAGGAGTCTGGACCGTATCTCAGTTCCAGTGTGGCCGTTCATCCTCTCAGACCGGCTAATGATCATTGCCTTGGTGTGCCTTTACCACTCCAACTAGCTAATCATACGCAGACCCGTCTTATAGCGGTAGCATTCTCAGAGGCACCTTTAATATATCTTTTATGTAAAAATATACTTCATTCGGTATTAGCGCCGATTTCTCAACGTTGTCCCCATCTATAAGGTTGGTTATCTACGCGTTACTCACCCGTTCGCCACTTGAGTAATACTCAACAACTCAATAAGCTATTACAGCTTACTCAGTTGTTGAGTATTACTCCCGTTCGACTTGCATGTGTTAAGCGCGCCGCCAGCGTTCGTCCTGAGCCAGGATCAAACTCTCCATAAAATTTCTATACCTATCTACATAATATTACTACTTATTATAATATTATGTAGTTTATATACCTATTCTATTTCAAGCCTTATGGCTCTTAATTTTATTTATGTGTTAATTCTTTTTTAACCCCTTCGCCTTCCAGCTCAGGGGACTCTGGCTTTTAT
>CAVRJL010000011.1:0-46447 GCA_963721525.1 uncultured Negativicutes bacterium | reverse complement strand
ATTTAACATAATAATTTGATATTTATTTAACATAATAATTTGATATTTATTTAACATAATAATTTGATATTTATTTAACATAATAATTTGATATTTATTTAACATAATAATTTGATATTTATTTAACATAATAATTTGATATTTATTTAACATAATAAAAAAAATGAAGTATAATTAATATAAATTATAAATATATTATAATTTATCAATTTTTTGTTTTATATAGTTATAAAAATATTTGGAGGTAATTATGTCAAATTTAGAAACTGTAGTGCATAGTACAATAAAAGAAGCAAATGAAAAGCGCATTTTGCATACTGCAATGCAGATAAGGAGATTTACAAAAAATGATTTAGTACGTCATTCAGGAGTTAGTATGACTACCGTTTCAAAAGTTACAGATGAATTTGTACAAAAAGGTATTGTTAAAATTATTGGACAAGGAGAATTAAAAACAGCTGGTAGGAAACCGAGTGTTTATGATTTTATACCTAATTCCCTGCATTCTATTGGTATAAGTATTTGTCAAGGAATGTTGGAAATAGCTGTTATTGATTTAGATTTAAAAGTAGTTTACAATAAAGAATATCCAATCGATTGTATTCTTACTAATTATTGCGATCAAGAATTAGTAAGAAAAATTAGTAAAACGATAAAAGAAGCAAATATTATAACTACAAATATAATTGGTATCGGAGTAGGAATTTCTTGGGCTTTGGTTGATAAATTTATTGATTTAGAACAAACGATAATAATAAATAATAAAGTTAATATAGAGGGGGTATCAATTCCCATAATGTTTGAAAACTGTACAAATGTGGCCGCGTTAGCTGAAATACAGTCTACAGATAATGAAGGGAAAAATGCTCTTTATATTTCAATAAGTGACGAAATAGATGTAGGAATTGTATTGCACGGGAATGTGTTTCATAGCCGTTCTTCTACTAATAAATCTTTAGGACATATGGTTGTGGAGGTTGGTGGTAAAGAATGTGAATGTGGAGAAAAAGGCTGTTGGAATAAAGCGATATCAAATAAAGCATTGTTAGAAGAGTATAATAAAGTTGCAAAAAAAGTGGTTGAAAATGCGAAAGAAGTTTATGATTTATATCTTAAAAAAGATGATGTTGCTGTGAAAATATGTGAAAGATATATAAAATATTTTTGCGTCGGTATTTATAATTTATGTCTAGCATATGCGCCAGAAATAATTTTGGTCGAAGGAATAATTTCAAAATATGCGGATAAGTTATTTAGGGAAATTACAAATTATTTAGGGGAAAATGCAAAAAAAATAAAATTTGTCGATATTGAAGATAAAGCAACAATTATTGGAGCAGCTACTTTACCTTTACATAAAGTTTTATATTTAGAAGATAAAATCATATAATATACAAATAGAAAAAACAGTTTTGACTGTATAGAGACCATACAGTATAATATTTTTAGACACAGATATTTTATTGGGGGTTTTTTATGGCAATAAAAGTTGGAATAAATGGATTTGGTAGGATTGGACGTTTAGTATTTCGTGCTATTTGTGATCAAAATCTTCTCGGTAAAAAATTTGATGTTGTGGCGGTCGTAGATATTTCAACTAATGCGGAGTATTTTGCTTATCAATTAAAATATGATTCGATTCAAGGCAAATTCAGCCATAAAGTAGATACAAAAAAAAGTTCTACTGATAGAAAAGAAAGTGATATTTTAATAGTGGACGGTTATGAGATTCATTGCGTGTGCGCAACCCAATCACTTATTGATTTACCTTGGGATAAGTATGGAGTAGATTTAGTAGTAGAAGCAACAGGGCTATTTACTGATAGTGAAACGATAAAAGGGCACATAGAAGCTGGAGCGAAAAAGGTCATTATAACTGCTCCTGCCAAAGGAGAGGTTAAAACAATTGTTATAGGTATCAATGAAAATGAATATGACAAAAGTACTCATCATTTGTTATCAAATGCATCTTGTACAACAAATTGTTTAGCGCCTATAATACATGTTCTTTTAAGAGAAGGAATAGGCGTTGAAAAAGGGTTAATGACTACAATACATGCTTATACCGCTTCTCAAAAGCTAGTAGATGGAGCTTCAGAAAAAGATTGGCGTGGGGGTAGAGCAGCGGCTATAAATATTGTTCCTTCGTCAACAGGAGCAGCTAAAGCTGTAGGCGAAGTTATTCCTCAAGTAAAAGGGAAAATAGAGAGTATGTCCTTTAGAGTGCCTATAATTGCAGGTTCTGTTATTGAATTAACTTTTACGACTACGCGCGATTCATCAATTGAAGAAATAGATTTTCTAATTAAGCAAGCTTCGGATACTTATTTAAAAGGAATACTTGGATATGTAGATGAAGAATTGGTGTCATCTGATTTTATTCATGATGATCGTTCTTCGATATACGATAGTTTAGCTACAAGACAAAATAATTTGAGAGACGAAAAAAGATTATTTAAAATTATAAGTTGGTACGATAATGAATGGGGATATTCAAATAGAATAGTTGATCTTCTAAAGTTGATTATTCGATAGTAAAATACAAAATTTTCAGGGAGCAAAACTTGAAATCAACGTATTTCATCTTTATGCTCTTTTTTTATAATAGGAGAGAATTTGAAAAAATCAATATATGATATTGATATGAAAAATAAGCGTGTATTGGTACGAGCAGATTATAATGTGCCGATGATAAATGGGATCATTGCAGATGACACGAGAATAAAAGCAAATTTACCCACACTTGAATTCCTTATAAAACAAAAAAGTAAAATTATTATTGTTTCTCATTTAGGCCGACCTAAAGGAATACGTAACTTTAACTATACTTTAAAACCTATAGCTGAAAGGTTAAGTAACTTATTAAATAAAAAAGTAAAGTTTGTTGACGATTGTGTAGGGGAGAAAATACATCAGGCAATAAATATCATGAATTATGGTGATATTATATTATTAGAAAATTTAAGATTTTATGAACATGAAGAAAAAAATGATGATAAATTTAGTGAAAAATTGGCAAAAATTGCGGAGGTTGCTGTGAATGATGCATTTAGTGTATCTCATCGAACGCATGCTTCAGTTGAAGGAATAGGGAAATTTATTCCTATAGTTACCGGTTTATTAATGGGAAAAGAAATTAAAATTTTATCCAAAATAATGAATAAGCGTATTCATCCTTATGCTGCTATTATAGGAGGAGCTAAAATATCCGATAAAATAGGTGCGATAAAAAATTTAATAGATAAAATAGATATTTTAATTATAGGTGGTGGTATGGCAAATGTTTTTTTAGCGGCAAAAGATTACAATATAGGCAAATCGCTGATAGAAAAGGATACAATAGAGTTAGCAAAAGAAATAATTAACGATGCACAAGAAAAAAATGTAAAGTTATTATTACCTATTGATGTTGTCGTTAGTGATAAATTTTCTAATGAAAGCAATTACGAAACAGTTAAAATTGAGCAAATACCAAATAATTGGATGATACTTGATATTGGTATAGAGACGGTAAAACAATATATTGATGCTTTGACAGAAGCAAAATTAATAGTGTGGAATGGATCTATGGGGGTATTTGAATTTAGTAATTTTGCAACAGGAACAATAGAATTGGCTAAAGCTGTAGCCAATAATAAAGGAATAACAATTATTGGGGGTGGAGATTCAATATCTGCTATAAAAAAGGTGGGATTAACAGATAAAATGTATCATATTTCTACAGGAGGGGGAGCAAGTCTAGAATTTTTAGAAGGTAAACTTCTACCTGGAATTGCTGTTATTGAAAAAAAATAAAATGAGTAAAAAAATTGTTGCAGGTAATTGGAAAATGTATAAAACTACAGCACAAACAAGGAATGTAATAAAAAATTTAATTGAGTTAGTTAAGGATAAAAATAATACCGATATTATAATCTTTCCTCCTTTGATTTCTATACAAACAGCATTGGAAGAGGTTAAAGAAACTAATATTCAAATAGGTGCACAAAATTTATTTTGGGAAAAAGAAGGGGCTTTTACGGGAGAAATTTCTGCCTATATGCTAAAAAAAATGGGCTGCAAATACGCTCTAATTGGACATAGTGAAAGACGTCATCATTTTAACGAAACAAATGAAATGATTAATAAAAAAGTTAAAGCGTCGTTAAAAGAAAATATTGTTTCTATAATATGCATTGGTGAAACTTTACAAGAAAAAGAAAGTATAGGTACAGAAAAAAAATGCTCCGAACAACTAAATAAAGGGCTGATTGGGATTTCTACACAAGATGCGATAAAAATCGTTATAGCATATGAGCCAATATGGGCTATTGGTACAGGAAAAACAGCAACAAGTCAGGATACTAATAATGTATGTGTAAGCATTAGAAAAGAAATAGCAAAAATGTTTAGTGAAAAAGTAGCTGAAAATATTCGTATTTTATATGGAGGAAGTGTCAACTCTAATAATTATTTTGAAATAATGAAAATGAGAGATATTAACGGAGTATTGGTAGGTAAAGCAAGTTTAAATGCTAATGAATTTAGCAAAATTATTAAATTGTCGGAGAACTAATGATAAGATTGCAACGACCTCAAATGTTAATAATTATGGATGGGTTTGGTTATACTACTGTAAGTGATAAGAAGATAAATGCTATAAATAAAGCTCAGCCAAAAAATATTTTAGAACTAAAAGATAAATATCCTAATACTTTGCTTACCTGTTCAGGAAGTGCTGTAGGGCTACCTAAAGGACAAGTTGGTAATAGTGAAGTTGGGCACTTAAACATAGGCACAGGGAGAGTGGTATGTCAAGAACTAGGTCGTATTAATAAAGAAATTTCAACTGGTGAATTTTTTAAAAATATTGCCTTAATTTCGATAATGAAAAAAATAATAAAAAGAGGTAATGCTCTACATATATGCGGACTGTTATCCGATGGTGGAGTACATAGTCATATAAATCATTTATTTGCTCTATTAGAAATGGCGAAAAGGTTGGGGCTCAAAGAAATATATATTCATGCTTTTCTAGACGGAAGAGATGCATTACCGAAATCAGCTTTAAAATATATTGAACAGCTAGAAAAAAAAATAAAAGAAATAGGTATAGGTAAAATAGTTACTATTTGCGGTCGTCATTATGCTATGGATAGAGATATGAGGTGGGATAGAATAGAAAAAGCTTATAATGTTTTAGTTTATAGAGAAGGGAAATTAGCGAATAATACTAAAGAAGCTATAATTGAATCCTATGGTAACAATATTTTTGATGAATTTATATCACCAACAATTATTGGAGATAAAGAAAAAGGAATAGTCAAAGAAAATGATGGTTTAATATTTTTTAATTTCCGACCGGATAGAGCTCGTGAATTGACATGGGCATTTGTACAAGAGGATTTTAATGGCTTTAAACGCGAAAAAGGTAGGATAAAATTATTATTTGTTTGCTTTACAAAATATGATAAAAATTTAGACGTAACTGTAGCTTTTTTATCACAAGTTTTAAAAAATACATTAGGAGAATATATATCAAATTTAGGTTATAGCCAATTGAGAATAGCAGAAACAGAGAAATATGCTCATGTGACATTCTTTTTTGATGGTAGAAAAGAGACAATAAAAAAAGGTGAAACTAGAATATTTGTGCCATCTCCTAAAAGTTATACGTATGATTTGGTCCCTGCATTGAGTGCATTCGAAATCACTGAAAAACTAATAGCTGCAATAAGAGCTAAACAATATGACTTCATAATAGTTAACTTCGCAAATTGTGATATTATCGGACATACTGGTAACTTTGAGGCTACTGTTAAAGCAGTCAAAATATTAGATGTGTGTATTTATAAAATAATTAGAGAATTAACTTTGGTTAATGGGATAGCCTTTTTAAGTGCAGACCATGGTAATGCCGAGCAAATGTGGGATGAAAAAAATGATTGTTTGTATACAGCTCATACGTCAAATAAAGTACCTTTTATAATAGTAGACGATAAGTTAATAGGAAAAAACTTACGCCCAAATGGGATATTAGCAGATATAGCACCAACAATGCTTGCTACTGCCAATATAATTAAGCCTACTGAAATGACTGGAAATAGTTTAATACTTTAAATTAAAACAATTGGAAATTATTTTAAATGGAAATTATTTTAAATGGAAATTATTTTAAATGGAAATTATTTTAAAAATAATAATATAAACTTTATAAGGAGAAAATTAGTGAGTATTATAACTGAAATAAAAGCAAGACAAATTTTAGATTCTCGTGGTAATCCTACAATAGAAGTAGATGCTTGCCTAGAAAGTGGGATTATAGGTAGAGCGTCAGTTCCAAGTGGTACTTCCACGGGTGCGTATGAAGTAGTTGAACTTAGAGATAATAATACAAATTTTTATTTTGGTAAAGGAGTATTACAAGCAGTAAATAATGTAAAAGAAATAATAGCACCCGAATTGATGGGCATGGATTGCCGTTTACAGGAAAAAATTGATAAAACAATGATTGATTTAGATGGAAGTAAAAATAAAAGTAAGCTTGGAGCAAATGCAATACTTGGAGTATCGATGGCGATAGCAAAAGCAGCAGCAAAATATTGTAGTTTACCTTTATATACTTATTTAGGTGGATTTACGGCGAAAGAATTACCTGTACCTATGATGAATATATTAAATGGAGGTAAACATGCGGATAATAATGTAGATATACAGGAATTTATGATAGTCCCTATAGGAGTGACAAATTTAAGCGGAGCATTGCAAATGTGTGTTGAAATATATCATACGTTGAAAATAGTCTTAAAAAAAAGAAAATTAAGTATAGCTATTGGAGACGAAGGAGGATTTTCTCCAAATTTGAAATCAAATGAGGAAGCTTTGCAAGTTATAATTGAAGCTATTGAAATAGCTGGATATAAATTAGATGAAGAAATAGTTCTTGCAATAGATGTTGCAGCAACAGAATTATATAAAAAAGGAAAATATTATTTAGCAGGTGAAGGGAGAGTATTAACTTCAGAGGAGCTTGTTAATTATTACAGTGAGCTTGTTAAAAAATACCCGATAATATCAATAGAAGACGGAATGAGTGAAGACGATTGGGGGGGATGGAAAATTTTAACAGAGAGATTAGGTAAAAAAATACAGTTAGTAGGCGATGATTTATTTGCAACAAATGCAAAACGCTTAAAACGAGGAATTAAAGAAAGAGTTGCTAATTCTATATTGATAAAATTAAATCAAATAGGTACGCTTAGTGAAACTTTTACAGCAATTGAAGTAGCCAAAAGAGCAGGATATAATTGTGTTATATCTCATCGTTCGGGTGAAACAGAAGATTCAATTATATCAGATATAGCTGTAGCAGTTAATTCAGGTCAAATTAAAACAGGAGCACCTGCACGAACTGATAGAGTAGCAAAATATAACCAATTAATTAGGATAGAAGAAGAACTTAACGATATTGCAAAATATCGTGGTAAATATGTATTTGCTAAAATTATAAATTGATAACTATAAATATTCAAACAAACAAAATTTTTTTATTTTCCAAAAGTAAATCCTTGCCCTTGAACTTCTGTTGCATCTTGTATAATAATAAATGCGTGTGGATCAATGTCATGAATTAATTGATGTGCCTTGGAAATTTGTAATTTACTTATCGCAATCAGCATTATCTTTTTTTCTTTTCCGGAAAATCCACCTTCTCCTCGAATAAAAGTAACGCCTCTTTCTATTTCTTTTATTATTATTTTGGATATATCTTCAGCATAATCTGAAATGATAATAAGTATTTTTTTGCGGGCAAAACCATTTATTATTAAATCGGTTACATTAGAACTTATATACATAGCGATAAGCGTATACATAGCTGATTTCATTCCGAAAGAAAAGCTTGATAAAAACATAATAACAACATTAATAGAAAATGAAGTAGTTCCTATACTTAATCCGTAATATTTACGTATTATTAAACCTATTATATCTATACCACCAGCTTGTCCACCTGAACGGAAAATGATTCCGCCCCCTATACCGCAAACAACCCCACCGTATATTGAGGCGAGCATGATATCGTAGTTATTTAAAACACAATGATGAGCTAAAAAACTAAAATATTGTATTGCGCTAGAAAAAAATAACATTCCAAATAATCCAATTATAATATCTTCTTTTTTTAAAAAAAAATAAGCTGAAATAAAAAGAGGAATATTTAATAATATATTTGTAATACCTAAAGGAGCTCCAAGTAAAATATTAAGTATAATAGCTATTCCGCTTAAACCGCCGCTTAATAGTTTAAATGGAATTAGAAATACATTAATCCCAACGCCAAAAAAACAGCACCCAATAGCAATCATTAATAATTGTTTAATATATTGTTTTAAAAAAAGCATTAAGAAGATATTCTCCACATAAAAGATAGTATAGATATTTTTTATATTCTTAAGCAAAATAAAAAAAGTATAACATAAATTTAAAAAAGAATTTTAATGAGATAGTATGATTAAAGAAAAAGCTTTCGCTAAAATTAATTTAGCGCTTAATATTCTTAATAAAAGGTCTGATAATTACCATGAAATAGAAACTATATTACAATCAATCGATTTATGCGATGAAATACTATTAAATAAAGCAGATAATTTATCTTTATCACTACAAAATAACAGAATATTAGACGCAGATAAAAAAAATTTAGCATACAGAGCAGCTTATATTTTAAAAAAAAAATTACATATAAATTTCGGTGCGAAAATAATTCTGGTAAAAAATATTCCTATCGAGGCTGGGTTAGGGGGGGGTAGTACCGATGCAGCTGCTGTTTTACGAGGCTTAAATAGTTTATGGGAATTGGATTTATCAATAAAAGAATTGCAAGAAATAGGTTCGTATATTGGCTCTGATGTTCCCTTCTGCATAAATGGGGGAACCGCGAGAGCTTTTGGACGTGGGGAGTTACTTGAACAATTAGATAATATTCCTAATTGCAATATACTTGTTTTTAAACCGAATATTGGCATTTCTACTCAATGGGCATATAAGCAATTTATTAAAAAGAAAAGCAATTTAAAACATCCAAATATGTTTCCCATTACAAAAGATATTAAGTCAATATCTTTTGTAATGGGAAACATATTTGAAGATTTAATAGGTGAAAAGTACCCGCAGATTTATGAAATAAAACGAACAATGATAAAGAACGGTGCACTTACTGCTTTAATGTCGGGAAGTGGCACTGCAGTATTTGGAATATTTGAACCCGATAATATTATTGATAAAAGTTTGATAAAAATACTTGAAAAAAAATTTCAAGGACAAGGTTTTAATTGTAAACCTATAAAAAATTTATTAAATTAATATTTTTAATATTTAATAAATTTTTTATAGTTAATTTGAGGTTTATATAATGGATTACAGGATAGAAGAAGATAGTTTAGGATACATAAAAATTCCCAACAATAAATTATGGGGAGCACAAACACAAAGAGCATTAAAGTTTTTTCCCATTGGCAATAATTTAATGCCTACAGAAATGATTGAAGCTTATGCTATAGTAAAAAAGGCTGCTGCAATTATTAATTTTAAAACTTCTAGGCTTAAAAAAGAAAAAAAGAATTTAATCGTCCATGTATGTGATGAAATACTTGCAAACCAACATTTAGATATGTTTCCTTTAAAAATATGGATGAGTGGTAGCGGTACTCAATTTAATATGAATGTAAATGAAGTTATAGCTAATAGAATTTGTCAACTTTTAAATAAACCTTTAGGTAGTAAACATATTATTCATCCTAACGATGATATAAATATGTCGCAATCTACAAATGATACTTTTCCTACTGCTATGCATATAGCATGTATTTTTGCTGTTAAACACAAACTATTAACAGCTTTATCTGCATTAAGCGCAGGATTGAAAGAAAAATCTAAAGAATGGATGAATATTGTCAAAATAGGTAGAACACATATGCAAGATGCAATTCCTTTGACTTTAGGGCAAGAATTTTCTGGTTATGTTGCAATGCTCGATGACAATTATAAAAGGATTAACGAAACATTACAAGATGTTTATAAAATAACAATGGGAGGAACGGTAGTAGGAACTGGAATGAATTCTCCAGATAAATTTTCCGAGTTAATTGCACAAGAGATAGCTTATTTAACAAAACTTCCTTTTAATAGTGCAAAAAATAAATTTGCCGTTCAAGGAGCACATGATAGTTTAGGACAATTATCTGCTACAATAAAGACTTTGGCAAACTCTTTATATAAGATAGGAAATGATATTCGTTTACTTGCTTGTGGGCCACGTGCTGGGTTTGCTGAATTATGTTTACCTGAAAATGAGCCTGGATCGTCTATAATGCCTGGCAAGGTTAATCCTACACAATGTGAAGTGCTTACTATGGTTTGTGCGCAAGTTATAGCAAATGATTTTGCTGTTACAATAGGAACATCAGGCGGATTATTGGAAATGAATGTCTATAAACCTTTAATTATTTTTAATATCCTTGAATCAATAAAAATATTGTCCGATACTATATGGTGTTTTTTGAAATATACAGTAAAAGGCATGCAACCAAATATAAAAAAAATAAATTACTATGTTAAAAATTCGTTAATGATTGCTATGGCGTTTACACCTACAATAGGCTATGATCAAGCAGCAAAACTAGTAAAGTACGCATATGACTATGATTTATCTTTAAAAGAAGCTGCTTTAAAGTTAAATACTATTACTGAAGAAGAATTTGATAAAACTATACAGCTATTAGAGCTTGGAACTGACCTTAGTTAAACAAGGAATATAGTTATGAATATTAAAATTCGCATCGCTATTTTGCAATTCCTGCAATTTTTTATTTGGGGAAGTTGGCTAATATCACTTAGCGTTTATTGGCTAAATACTAAACATTGGTCCGCTACTAATTTTGGTGAAGTTTTTTCGACAATGGGAGTAGCTGGATTATTTATGCCAACTATAGCTGGTATAATTGCAGACCGTTGGGTAAATGCGGAACGTCTTTATGGATATTTTCACTTGGCTAGCGCGATAATTTTCGCTATGTTGCCGTTAATTAATAATCCAGACACAATGATTAATGTTATGCTATTAAATATGCTTTTTTATATGCCTACATTGTCTCTTTCTTACACAATATCGTATGCCGTTATGGAAAGAGCACAATTGAATATAATAAAATATTTTCCTATGCTTAGATCATTTGGAACAGTTGGGTTTATTATTGCAATGTGGTTAATAAGCTGGAAAAACTTAGAAGCTAGCGAGGGACAATTTTATATTGCTTCAATCACAGCAACACTACTTGGAATAATGGCTTTTACTCTTCCTAAGTGTCCCCCTCTAAATAAAAGTAAAGGTAATTCAATTATAAATGCACTTGGGTTAAATGCTTTTAAATTACTTAAAAACCGCAAAATGGCCCTATTTTTTTTCTTTCATTTATGTTTAGGCGTATGTTTACAACTATCCAATGCATATGGAGCTACTTTTTTAAAAAATTTTGCCAACATTCCTCAATATAAAGATTCTATGGTTGTTACTCATTCCCTATTATTTATGTCAATATCTCAAATATCTGAAGCTATATTTATTATTACAATTCCAGTTTTTATGCGTCATTTAGGCATAAAAAAAATAATGACTATCAGTATGCTAGCTTGGGTTTTAAGATTTGGGTTATTCGCATATGGTAATCCGGGGGACGGCTTATGGATGATACTTTTTTCTTGTATAATTTATGGAATGGCATTTGACTTTTTTAATATATCAAGCTCATTATTTATTGAAACTCAAGTAGTCCCGTCCATACGAGCTAGCGCTCAGGGAATGCTTATGTCAATGAGTAATGGAATAGGATCAATAGTTGGTAGTTTGACCAGTGGTTGGATGATCGATAATTATTTTAGAGTATCAGGAACTTTGGCCTATGATTGGACTGGTATTTGGAGTATATTTTCATTATATTCTTTAATAGTAGCGATTATTTTTGTAATAATATTTAAACATAAGCATAATCGAGCTGAATTAGAGCATTTTCATGGACACTAAAGTGAAAAGTTTATAAATAAATTAAGAATTTTTCGGAAATTGGTACTAATTTTTTTATTTCAGGTGGAGATTTTGGTTTGCCAAATGGCATTTGAGCAATAAGTTCCCATTTTTGTGGAATATTCCACTTTTCTTTTACTTCATTATCGATTATAGGATTATAATGCTGAAGCGAAGCCCCAAAACCTTCAAGCTCCAATTGTGTCCAAATAACAAGCTGAAGCATACCTGAAGCATGATTTGACCAATCGTTCCATTTTTGTTTATATTTAGGATATTTTACCTGTAATTTTTCTATAATACTCATATCTTCAAAAAAAAGAATTGTGGCAAATCCTTTGGAAAATGAATTTATTTTTATTTTTGTAGCAGGGAATTTTTTCGGATGTATTCTTTTTTTTAACTCGCTTTCTACAATTTCCCAAAAATTACTATGATGTTTATTAAGTAACAATACAGTTCTTGAAGTTTGAGAATTAAAAGCACTAGGGCAATTGTCTACTGCTATTTCTATTATTTGTTGTATTTCCTCTATAGAAATTACCGGTTCATTGGAAATATCATAATATGAATGACGAGTCTTAATAGCATCAAAAAAAAGGCTTTTCATAAAATTCTCCTAGAAATTTTTATCTTAATTATAATTGAAAAAATCATATAAGAATAATAATTTATATAAATAAAAATACATTTATTTATTAACTTTCGAAATAGTTTCTTTACACAAGTTTGTGTGCATTTATTTTAAATTAGTTATTCTTAAGTTACGTATAATTTTTGTACACTTATTCTTGAACCAACAGTATTGCTTAATTTTATAATTTCAGATAAACTTATATGGTAAATTTATTGAAAAATATAACTTAAGAAAATAATTGGGGGGATAAGTTTGATATCAATATGTAATGTATTACCTATTTTACCTTTACGGGGAATAGTATTGTTGCCCAATAATATAACTAATTTTGAGATTGGCAGACAAAAGTCTATTGCCACAGTTCAATATGCTATAGACAACAATAAACAATTATTTGTTACAGCTCAAAAACAGATAAGTGAAGAAGAGGTGAGAATTGATAATATCTATTTAATAGGAGTAATAGCCGAAATTCGTCAATCAGTAAAATTACCTAATGGAAATATTCGTATAGTATTAGAAGGAATAAAACGTGCAAAGATATCTAATATTACTGAGAACTCGAATTTGCTGGAAGCAGAAATATTTGAGCGCGAAGAAATCTTAAATAAAAATATAGAAGTTGAAGCGTTAATAAAGACCTTAATTTATCAATTTAATAGATGGGCTAGATTGAGTAAAAAAATAGCACCAGAAAGTATTGAAAACATTATTGCGATTAAAGAAATCCACCGTTTTGCGGATATTATAACGAATGCATTACCTTTTTCTTTTGAAGAAAAGCAAGAGTTATTAGAAATGTTAGATGTCAAAGAAAGATTAGTCAAAATTTGCGAAAAACTAATTACTGAATTAGAAATAGCTGAGTTGGAAAATAAAATACATACCCGGGTGAGAGACCAAATTGATCGTAATCAAAAAGAATATTATCTTCGAGAACAAATTAAAGCAATTCAAAAAGAATTAGATGAAAAAGAAGGCAATGGGGCAGAAGCAGAAGAAATTAGAAAAAAGTTAAAAGATAAAAAGTTGCCTGAAAAAGTATTACAAAAAGTATTAAAAGAAATTGAACGTTTTGAAAAAATGCCTTCTATAATGCCCGAAGGCGCAGTCATAAGAAATTATTTAGATTGGATTGTCAATTTGCCTTGGATTGAAGAATCAGAAGATGATTTAGACATTAAGAAAGTACGAAATATTTTAAATGAAGACCATTATGGGTTAATAAAAATTAAAGAACGTATTGTAGAATATTTAGCCGTAAGGAAATTAAATAAAAATGCAAAGGGTGTAATAATATGTTTTGTTGGCCCTCCAGGAGTAGGAAAAACATCTTTGGCCAAATCAATAGCAAGAGCGCTTTCAAAAAATTTTGTTCGTATTTCGCTCGGCGGAATAAAAGATGAAGCTGAGATAAGAGGACATAGACGTACTTATGTAAGTGCATTGCCTGGTAAAATTATTAATGGTATAAGAAAAGCAAGTACTGGAAATCCGGTATTTTTGCTGGATGAAATTGATAAGTTAAGTTCTGATTATAGGGGGGACCCAGCTTCAGCAATGCTTGAGGTTTTAGATCCTGAGCAAAATAATAG
Source organism: uncultured Negativicutes bacterium (assembly GCA_963721525.1). Taxonomy (GTDB): domain Bacteria; phylum Bacillota; class Negativicutes; order JBAXTZ01; family JBAXTZ01; genus CAVRJL01. The sequence continues at coordinate 32,157 of CAVRJL010000011.1, read as the reverse complement.
CTTTATTGATCATTATTTAGAAATTCCTTTTGATTTAAGCAAAGTTTTTTGGATAGCAACGGCAAATAATTTTGATAATATTCCTCATCCTTTATTGGATAGAATGGAGATAATAACTTTATCAGGCTATACGTTCGAAGAAAAAATACATATTGCTAAAAAATTTTTAACAAACAAGCAGCAAAAAGAAAATGGGTTAGCAGATATTGAAATTAATTTAAGTGACAATGTGTTGTGTAAATTAATTACTCAATACACAAAAGAAGCTGGAGTACGAAATTTAGAGCGTAACTTAGCTAAATTATTTAGAAAACTTGCTTTAATAAAATTAAGCAATATTGAAATACCTATTATTTCACAAGAAAATCTTAAAAACTTTTTCGGTCCACCTAAATATTTGGATAAACATGATATTGAAAAGCCTCAGATAGGAGTAGCTACAGGATTAGCTTGGACAGAAGCTGGTGGAGATGTTTTACCTATAGAAGCATCCGTAATGAATGGTAAGGGCGCTTTGATGCTTACAGGTCATTTAGGTGAAATTATGCAAGAGTCTGCAAAAGCAGGGTTTACTTACATAAGAACGAGAGCAACGAAGCTTGGAATAAAAAATGATTTTTATGAAAAAGATGACATACATATCCATTGTCCTGAAGGAGCAATTCCTAAAGACGGTCCTTCAGCAGGAATAACTATGGCTACTGCTATGGCTTCAGCTCTTACTGGTAAATTTATACGTTCAGACTTAGCCATGACAGGGGAAATTACCTTACGTGGAAGAATCTTGCCTGTAGGAGGAATAAAAGAAAAAGTTTTAGCAGCGCATTATAATGGTATAAAAACAGTTCTCTTGCCTCATGATAATAATAAAGACATTGAAGAAATACCGGAAGAAATACGTAATGATTTAGAGATAGTTTTAGTGGAACATATGGATGACGTTTTAAACAATGCTTTTATTAATTAGGCGAAATAATGGATATTGTTAAGGCTAGATTTATAAAATCTACTACTAACCTGTCACAAAAACCAAATGGTAAATTAGCTGAATTTGCTTTCATTGGTCGCTCGAATGTTGGAAAATCTTCTTTAATAAATTCGTTGTGCCGTAGGCGTAATTTAGCAAAAGTAAGTTGCACTCCCGGTAAAACGAGTTTAATTAACTATTTTCGTGTACTCTTAAAAATAACTGAGTTAAAATGTCAAGAATTGTTTTTAATAGATTTACCTGGTTATGGTTATTCAAAAACATCAAAAACTAACAAAAAAATATGGTCCTTTTATATAAATGATTTTATAGTAAATTCGCAACAATTACGCTCGGTTTTTTTGTTAGTTGATTCTAGGCTTGAACCACAAATATTAGATTTAGAAGCTATACATTGGTTAAAAGAATTAAAAAAAGATATTTATATTGTCGTTACAAAAATTGATAAAATTTCGCGAGGAAAAACAGGAAATCTTATCGGTAAATTTAAAGATAACTTCAATATAAATAATGTTATTTTATATTCAGCAGCAAATGGAGTAGGGCGCAATGAATTGATAGCTTCAATTCATCAAAAAATGTAGATTAATACTGACAAAGTAATATTATGTTCACTGTTCACTTATTTTAGCCAATCGGATACCTAGAAAAATAAAAAATCTGTAAATTTAGGCTTTCAATTTTATTTATTATGAATATGAGCTAGAATTTATACTTTATTAATTTTACCAGAACGTAAGCAACGAGTACATGTATTGATGCGAGTTATTTTCCCATTGATAATTGTTTTTGCTTGTTGAATATTTGGTTTCCATTGTTTTTTTGTTTTTAGATGAGAATGGCTTACATTATTACCGCATAAAATCCCTTTGCCACATATTTCACAAATATTAGGCATTTATATATCCTCCTATTAATTTATAATTGAAAAATTTAAAAAAATCACAATATAGTTATTATATTATTAAATATTTGTATTCACAACAAATATTTAATAATATTATTATAGTTGTTGTAGAGTGTATCATAAAAGGAGAAATAAACAATAATTGGTTATTAATGATTCGATACGTTACCTTAGTGGAGTTGGTGAAAAATGTGCCTCAATTTTTAACAAACTCAATATTTTTACTATTTTAGATTTACTTGAATATTTTCCTATACGATATGAAGATCGTAGAGAAAAAAAAGAAATAAAAGATTTAGAACCGTATAAAATGCAATCTTTTTTGGGTAAAGTATTTTCTATAAAAACTATTAATATTAAACCAAAAATGCAAATAACTAAAGTAGTAGTTTCAGATGGTAATGGCTATATCAATTTAATTTGGTTTAATCAATCGTTTAGAGAAAAACAGTTAAAACCTAATCAGGTTTTAGCTATATATGGGAAAATAGAAATTAATAGATTTGGCTTGAGTATACATAGTCCAGAGTTTGAAATTATTGACGACGATCAGGATAACTCAATTTTTATTATAACACCTGTATATCGTTTAACAGGAGAAATCAAGCAAAAACAAATACGATTTTTGATATCTAATACTTTGAAAAATACTGTGTTGAATTCTTATTTGCCTATGACAATAGTTAGAAACGAAAAATTAATGGATTATAAAGAGGCATTAAATTATATCCACTTTCCTAAAAATTTTGATTTATTATATAAAGCGAGATATAGATTAGTATTTGAGGAATTTTTTACTTTACAAACTTTAATCATGCAAGAGCGAGAAATTTATCAACAAAAAAGAACAAAATTTATTTTGGCTGATAAAGGTAAAGTTAAAAAATTGTTAGCACAATTTCCTTTTAAATTAACAAATGCGCAAAATTTTGTTTGGAGAGAGATTGAAAACGACTTAAATTCTTCAAAGCCGATGAAAAGGTTATTGCAGGGAGATGTTGGTTCAGGAAAAACGGCAATTATTACTATGGCTATTCTAAGGACTGCTGAAAATAACTATCAAAGCGCTTTAATGGTGCCAACTGAAATACTTGCTATACAACATTATGAAACAATAAATAAATATTTTCTTTCTTTAGGTATAAAATGTGAATTACTTCGAAGAAAAATTCCAAAAAAAAGAAAAAACCAAATAATAGAAGATATTAAAAATAATAAGATAAAAGTAGTTATTGGAACTCATTCTTTATTGCAAGAAAATGTGGAATTTAATAGTTTAAGTTTAGTAGTTACAGATGAACAACATCGTTTTGGAATTAAGCAAAGATCAATGTTAAAGGCTAAAGGTCAAAATCCTCATATGTTGATAACAACCGCTACACCTATACCTAGAACTTTGGCTTTAACAATATATGGAGGCCTAGATATAAGTATAATTAATGAAATTCCTCCTGGCAGACTTAAAGTAAAAACGTTTTTAAGAGATAGATCTAAAAGGGACTTAATATATACTTTTGCTATTAATGAAATAAAAAAAGGTAGACAAATTTATATAGTTTGCCCTTTAGTTAAGGAATCAAAAAAATTACGAACAATATCAGCGGTTAATCTATTTTATGAATTAACAAAAACTTATTTTAATAAAGTAAAATGTGTTTTAATGCATAGTCAATTAAAACAAGATGAAAAAATAAAAATAATGAATGAGTTTATAAAAAAACAGGCTGATGTCATGATAACGACAACTGTTATAGAAGTAGGAGTGGATATTCCTAATGTTTCGCTAATTATTATAGAAGGAGCATCCAGGTTTGGTTTAGCTCAATTGCATCAATTACGTGGACGTGTTGGAAGAAGCAATTATCAATCGTATTGTATTTTAATTGATGATGTTAATAACTATCAAACAAAAGAAAGATTGAATACTTTTGTAAATAATACAGATGGATTTTTTATTGCAGAAGAGGATTTAAAAATAAGAAAAAGTGGGCAATTTTTTGGATTTAAACAACATGGGGTGAATGATTTAAAAATTGGTGATTTAGTATCAGATTGCCGAATAATGTTACGGGTAAAAAATATTTTTGAACAGAGAAATCAAAATTTGATAAAAGAGTATATAAAAAAAAAGTTTTCAACTAGCAATCTACCACAAATTTTAGAAACGTAATTTCCTAATTGCGCTTTATAAAATATATTGGTAAAATAATCGATAATGATTATAAAATATAAAAATAAAATTTTAATATGGCTGGTAATTATTTTTTTTTCTTTATTAATTTATTATTCGTACCCTGAATTTTTCAAAAAAATATTCATATGTTTAGCGATAGGCGATATAAAATCTTTGGCATTTTACTTGAAAAGTTTTGGTAATTGGACGTTAAGTCTTTTATTATTATTGTTTGTAGTGCTTACTTTTGACTTATTTTTTCCTTTTATTCTTTTAGAAGGCGCTGTAGCTATGATTTATGGTGTTTTTTGGGGAGTTATAATAAGTTGGGTTGGTGAAGTAAGTGGAGCAATTTTTATGTTTGTTTTTGCGCGATTTTTTTTTCGGGGGAAAATTACTTCTTGGCTAGAGAAAAGTAGGTATTTAAAGCAAGCAGACGATTATTCATCACAACATGGTTTTCGAATATTATTTTATGCTAGAGTCTTTCCTTTAGTTCCTACAGGTATCATTACTAGTGTTGCGGCTATCAGTAAAATAAGTAATAGGGATTTCCTAATAGCTACTACTTTAGGAAAGTTACCACCTATAATTATAAAAGTAGTATTAGGTTACGATATAATAAACGTGAAAGAAAACGGAGTTAAAAGTGCAATTGCTTTAATTTTAATCGTTGTTTTTTGTTATATAGTTTTCTTGTTGAAAAAAGAGAAAACTTATAAAGGAAACAAATAAAAATATAAAATAAATAATATTTTAAGTAAACCAAATAAATTTATATGTGATCATAATTATAGTATAACTTTATATACAAGTACCTTATTTTGATTTCCTTCTTAAAATTTTAAAACTGTTACAGTGGGGAATAATGTTAAAGTTGCAGAGTTTTTAAAGATTATAATATTATGAATAAAATAACTTATTATAATTGGGAAAAAATATGTGTAGATATTCCTATAATAATTTACATTACCATTATTAGAGTTTGGGTATATCGCAATCATTGTGGATTTCTCCATTACCAATAATTATAAGTAAAAATAGGATTTAAATTTCAAATGCATAAAAGCATTGTGTTGTAGAATATTAGATAGGAGATAGAAGATAGGAGATATTAAATAAATATTTAATTAATATTGACAAGTTAGAATATAAGTTATAACATTTTATATAAAATAAAGTGGAAGCGGTCCGCTTCTCACCTTAATTATAAATTATAGTTTATAATATTAGGGTTAATATAATTTTTTGACTATTTACGGGAGCGGACAACGTTGTTGTTCGCTTTTTGTTTAAAAGAAATGGAGGAAATAAACTATTAATAGTAATAATGAAGAATTAAAAATCAATGGGCAAATACGAGCTCAAGAAATTCGATTAATAAACTCGAATGGAGATCAACTTGGTCTTATGAATATTAAAGAGGCCCTTAGATTAGCTAATGTGCAAACCCTAGATTTAGTAGAAATAGTAGCTAATGCTATGCCACCTGTTTGTAAAATTATGGATTATGGCAAATATAAATATGAACAGCAAAAAAAAGAAAAAGATACTCGTAAAAAACAAAAAATTATTACGGTTAAAGAAATTAAAATGAGACCCGGAATAGAGAAACATGATCTTGAGACAAAAACAAGACACGTAAGAGAATTTCTTCAAAATGGAGATAAAGTAAAGTGTACTATAATGTTTCGAGGCAGACAATTAAGTCACCCAGAATTAGGACGAGCAATTTTATATCGAATTGTTGAATTAATGAAAGATATAGCAAAAGTTGAAAAAGAACCGAAATTAGAAGGACGTAATATGATAATAATTTTAATTCCTTTCCCCTTAAAATAGGTATTTTATAGAGAATATATATATTGTTTATAAGGAGAATTACAACATGCCAAAAATGAAAACTCGAAGAGCTGCTGCAAAGCGTTTTAAAATTACAGGTACTGGTAAATTTACATATGCGCAAGCCAATAAGCGCCATATATTGGAAAAAAAATCTCCCGGACATAAGCGTAATTTGCGCAAAATTGAAATTATATCAATTGCAGATCAAAAAAATGTAGAAAAAATGTTGCCATATGCTAATTAATTTGATCCCAAGGAGGTTATCAGAATGTCAAGAGTAAAAGGTGGTACTATTAGTCGTATTAAACATAAAAAAATATTAAAATTAGCTAAAGGATTTAGAGGAACAAGAAGTAAATTATTTAGAAAAGCTAATGAAACAGTCATGAAGGCTCTTTATTATGCAAGGCGTGACCGCAGAGCTAAAAAAGGGGAATTTCGTTCTTTATGGATTACTAGAATAAATGCTGCTACTCGATTGAACGACATTTCTTATAGCAAATTTATTAATGGTTTAAGGATAGCAGGAATTATACTAAATAGAAAAGTTCTTGCTGAAATGGCAGTAAATGATCCGACAGCTTTTTCTAAACTTGTTGAATCTGTCAAAGATATTTTTAAGTAAAAAAATTCCGACTTTTAAGCCGGAATTTTTATTTATTTAGAAGCAAATAATAAGGAAAGAATTATATGTTTGCCATAAGAAATAGTGATAATAAATTTATAAAATTTATGTTTTCTTTGCATAAAAAAAAGAATAGAGATAAATATGGTTTTTTTTTAGCAGAAGGGCAAAAAATCATATATGAAGCTTATAAAAACGGATTAACTTTAGAGACTGTATTAGTATGTAGTGAACAAAATCTATCTATCCCAGAAAAAGAGTTGATTTATATTTTAGAGAAAAATAATGTAGAAAAAATAGAAACAACGAAACATATTTTAAAGAAATTATCAACAATAAAAACGCCCCCATCATTAATAGCACTTGGTAAAATGTCTATTCATAAATATGGGCTTCAAAAATTTTTAACAAATAAAATAATTTGTTTTAACAGTATACAAGATCCAGGAAATATTGGTGCAATTATACGTACTGCTATTGCCGCAGGGTTTAAATATGTTATGTACGATGAAAATTGCTCTGACCCATATTCTGCAAAAGTTATACGTTCTTCTGCAGGTGCCATTTTCAAAGCAAATTTTTTTAAGACGAAAAATATAAGCAAAGATTTAGAGTTCTTAAAAAAAAATAAATATACTATTATAGGAACTACATCTAAGCGATATGGTGAAAATTTTCAAAAAATTACTAATCCTAATAATTTATGTATAATTTTTGGAAATGAAGGTCGAGGAATAAATAAAGAAATATTAAAAATTATTGATAGGGAAATATCAATACCCTTAAAAAATGATATTGAATCTTTGAATGTGGCCATTTCTTCAGCGATAATATTATTCAATTTAACTGAAAACATTTAAATAGTAGCATGAAACTACCCATATCTGTATATTCGATTGATATGGATTACAGTCTCCACTTAATAGTTATTATAAAAAATGGTGCGGTTGGTGAGATTCGAACCCACACGCTTTTAGGCGCCACCCCCTCAGAATGGTGCGTCTACCATTTCGCCACAACCGCGCATAATAACACATTAGTCATATTAACATATTATATTAAATTTAGTCAATAAACACCCTTGTCTTCATGTTTTGCTATGGAAACGTAACAAAATACTATATCAAAATATAGATATATTTTTATAGAAAAGAGGAATTTAAAATGGTAAAATTAGCGTTTAGAGGTAAATTTTATTAGATCCGGAGGTCTTTTGATGTATATTGATATTATACAATTTATTTTATTTGTGGTATTACTTATTTTTTTTGGATATTTTTTAGGTAAATATATAAAGCTAATTTTTTCTGAAAAAAATACTTGGGTGGATAAAATATATTTACCTATAGAAAAATTGATATATAAGTTTGGGAATATAAATACAAAAAAAAATATGAATTGGAAAAATTATGTTACAAATCTAATTATTTTTAATAGTTTCGGAATGTTATTTCTTTATATATTGCAAACATTACAAAGTTATTTACCTTTAAATTTGAGACATTTACCGAATGTAACATCAGTACATTTAGCACTTAACACGGCTATTAGTTATATGACAAATACCGATTGGCAAGCTTATAATGGGGAAACTGCGCTAAGTTATTTTGTACAAATAGCAGGATTAACTGTACAAAATTTTTTATCGGCTGCTACAGGTTTAAGCGTTGCAATTGTTTTTATAAGATCATTTATTAAAAAAGAAACTGAATATCTGGGCAACTTTTGGGTTGATTTAACAAGAGGTATAATTAGATTATTATTGCCTTTATCAATTTTATTTGCGTTTATTTTTGTACAACAAGGAGTAATACAAAACTTATCTCCATATGTAACTATAACTACTTTAGAAAATAAAATTCAACAAATAGCTATGGGACCAGTTGCATCGCAGGAAGCAATAAAGTTACTTGGAACAAATGGAGGAGGGTTTTTTAATGCAAATTCAGCTCATCCTTTTGAAAATCCAACACCGCTTACAAATTTTTTAGAAGCTTTTGCTATTTTTTTAATTCCAGCTGGATTAGTATTTGGTTTTGGATTCATGATAAAAGATAAAGAACAAGGCATTACTATATTTATAACGATGTTAATGTTGTTTCTTTTAATGCTTACTTTAAATTATGCAAGTGAATATTATGGCAATCCTTTAATGACTAAGTTTGGCGTTTCTTCACCGAATAATTTTGAAGGTAAAGAAATAAGATTTGGTCTAGGGGGCTCATCCTTATTTACAACAGTTACTACAGCGTCATCATGCGGAGCAGTTAATACCATGCATGATAGCTTGACACCGATAGGCGGGTTTGTAGCATTGTTACAAATTATGGTTGGAGAAGTTATTTTTGGTGGCATTGGGTCTGGTTTATATGGAATGTTTATGTATATTTTGATAACCGTCTTTATCGTTGGGCTTATGGTAGGTAGAAGTCCTGAATTTTTAGGAAAGAAAATTGAATCAAAAGAGATAAAAATGGCAATTTTAGCTATCTTAATTCCATCGATAACATTATTGTCTTTTTCTGCAATAGCTGTTATGATGCCTTTTAATTTACTATCTTTAAAAAATAGTGGTCCGCATGGTTTAAGCGAAATATTATATGCGTTTGCATCAGGTACTGGAAATAATGGAAGCGCTTTTGCTGGGTTAAATGTAAATACTCTATTCTTTAATATGACCATTGGGGTAAGTATGCTTATTGGCAGATTTATAATTATTATATCTGCTATGGTTATTGCTGGAGAATTGATTAAAAAGAAAAAAACTCCTACAGGACCAGGTACTTTTCTAACAAATGGTATGTTATTTGCAGTGTTATTAGCAGGAAGCGTTATTGTTGTTGGTGCTTTGACGTTTTTGCCAGCTTTAACTCTTGGACCTATTATAGAACATTTACAAATGTTGCAGGCTACTAGTTAATGAAGGGAGAATAAGATGCATAAAAAAGACAATTTTGATAAAAAATTTATTATAAATGCTTTAAAAGAATCAGTATATAAATTAAATATTAAAGTACAGTTGAAAAATCCAGTAATGTTTGTTGTATATATAGGAGTTATATTTACAACCTTGATTATGGTTAAAGATATTATTTATGATAGAGTACGATTATTAAATTTTCAATTTCAGGTAAATATATGGCTATGGTTTACTTTATTATTTGCCAATTTTTCTGAAGCTATAGCCGAAGGTCGTGGTAAAGCTCAAGCACAAGCCTTAAAAATGACACGTGCACAGATTAAAACAAAAAAAATTACTGCCGAAAAAACTTTCATAGTTGATTCGTCTGAGCTATGTAAAGGAGATATTTTATTAATTGAAGCAGGAGATATTATTCCTAGTGATGGAGAAATAATAGAAGGAATGGCAACAGTTGATGAAAGTGCAATAACAGGAGAATCGGCTCCTGTTATTCGCGAATCTGGAGGAGATAAATCTTCTGTCACAGGGGGTACAAGAGTTTTATCTGATTGGATAAAAATAGAAATTACGGCAAATCCCGGAGAAACTTTTCTTGATCGCATGATATCCTTAGTAGAAGGAGCAAAAAGAAAAAAAACGCCTAACGAAGTTGCTTTATCTATATTATTAACAGGTTTAACAATTAGTTTTATAGTTACAGTAGTGACATTAGAACCTTTTGCTATATATTCTGGGATAATACAACCAATTACTGTTTTAACAGCATTGTTGGTTTGTTTAATTCCTACTACGATAGGAGGGTTATTATCAGCAATAGGTATAGCTGGTATGGATAGATTGCTAAAAAGAAATGTTTTAGCAATGTCTGGAAGAGCGGTAGAAGCGGCAGGAGATGTAAATGTTTTATTACTAGATAAAACTGGAACAATTACATTAGGAAATCGTATGGCTACTGAATTCATATCTGCTCCTGGAGTTAGTGAAGAAGAAATGGCCGATATTACTCAGTTATCATCAATTGCTGATGAAACTCCTGAAGGAAGAAGTATAGTAGTTCTTGCTAAACAACTATACGATTTAAGAGAAAGAGATTTGCATGCTCTTGGAGCGCAATTTATACCTTTTACAGCACATACTCGTATGAGTGGAGTAAATATTAGGGAGAGCGAAATTCGTAAGGGTGCGGTTGATATCATGAAAAAATATGTTATTGAAAAAGGAGGTATATTCCCAGAAGAAATAGAACATGCTTGTGAGGAGATAGCAAAAACTGGAGCAACTCCGTTAGTAGTGGCAAAAGATAATAAAGTGTTTGGAGCAACTTGCTTAAAAGATATAGTAAAAGGTGGAATTAGAGAAAGGTTTCGGGAACTCAGAAAAATGGGAATAAAAACTGTAATGATAACTGGAGATAATCCTTTAACAGCAGCAGCCATAGCTGCAGAAGCAGGAGTAGATGACTTTTTATCAGAAGCTACACCTGAAGCTAAATTAAAAATGATTAGAGAATACCAAGCGAAAGGATTATTGGTTGCAATGACAGGAGATGGTACTAACGATGCTCCTGCTCTTGCCCAGGCAGATGTAGGGGTTTCTATGAACACCGGCACCCAATCTGCAAAAGAAGCAGGCAATATGATAGATTTAGACTCTAATCCTACAAAACTCATCGAAATAGTAGAAATAGGGAAGCAGCTTTTAATGACAAGAGGAGCTTTAACAACATTTAGCATAGCAAATGATATAGCAAAATATTTTGCTATATTACCTGCTATGTTTATGAATACTTATCCACAAATGAAATTTTTGAATATAATGAATTTATCTACATCTCAAAGCGCTATTTTAAGTGCAGTAATATTTAATGCTCTGATAATAGTAGGATTAATTCCTTTGGCCTTAAAGGGAATACAGTATAGGCCTATAGGAGCTCAGGCTCTATTAAAGCGTAATCTTTTATTATATGGATTGAGTGGATTATTGGTGCCTTTTATTAGTATAAAAATTATAGATATAATTTTGATTTTCCTAAAATTAATATAAAGGTGAAATTAATATGCATAGTCTTATACAAAGTATTTTAAATTCTTTTCGTATGCTAGTAATATTTACTTTATTAACGGGTATTATATATCCTTTAAGTTTTACTAGTGCTGTTAACTACATATTTCCAAAGCAATCAAATGGTTCTCTTATTAAAGAGCATAATAAAATAGTTGGTTCTGAGTTAATAGGTCAACAGTTTTTTTCTAAAAAATATTTTCATTCCAGACCATCTTATGCAGGAGAAGGATACAATGCAACAAAATCTGGAGCTTCTAATCTAGGCCCAACAAATGTCATGTTAAAAAATACTATTTTAAAACGAATAAAACAATTTAGGCAAGAAAATCCAGAACTTCGTAGAGAATTAGTTCCTACAGATTTAATTTTATCATCGGCAAGTGGCTTAGATGCACATATACTCCCCTCAACGGCGTTTGCGCAGGTAATACGTATAGCACAAGAGAGACATATAGATGAAAAAGTTATAAAAAAACTTATCCAAAATAATATTGAAAAAAGGCAATTTGGTGTTTTAGGAGTAGATAGAATAAATGTATTAAAACTAAATATAAAATTAGATAAATTACGATGATATTACAAAGATGATATTACAAAATATGAAAATGTAGGATAAAACGGGATATTATAAGATAATGAAAAAAAACGAATATGAATTTCGTCCAAATCCTGATGAACTTTTATTAAAAGCGCAACGAGAAATTAAAGGAAAGTTAACAATATTTTTAGGAGGAATGGCAGGAGTTGGAAAAACTTATGCTATGCTATCAGCTGCTCATGATAAATTAATAGATAGATTAGATGTAATCGTAGGAGTAGTAGTTACTCATAAAAGGAATGAAACAGAAGCTTTAGTAAAAGGATTACCTATAATTCCTTTAAAAAAAATAAAATATCGGAATAAATTATTAGAAGAAATGGATATTGATGCGATATTAGAGAGAAAACCACAGTTAGTTTTAGTAGATGAGTTAGCGCATACTAATGTGGATGGGTCAAGACATGTAAGACGTTATCAAGATGTACAAGAGTTAATTGATGCTGGGATAGATGTTTTTACCACATTAAATATACAACATATAGAAAGTTTGAATGATATAGTTGCAAAAATAACAGGGGTAATAGTAAGAGAAACCGTGCCAGACTCTATTTTCCAAAATGCAGATAGTATAAAACTTATAGATATAACGCCAGATGAGTTAGTTAAACGACTTAATGAAGGGAAAGTATATATACCGCAACAAGCTAAGCATGCATTAAAAAATTTTTTTCGTGAAGGAAATATAAATGCGCTTAGAGAATTAGCAATGCGTTTTGCAGCAAAGCGAGTAGATGAAGAAATTGCTGATTATATGCGCAATAATCGAATAGAAGGACCTTGGCCTGCATCAGGTAAAGTTCTTGTATGCGTAACTTCAAGCCCTTTTGCTGCCCAACTTATTAGAGCAGCAAAAAGGTTAGCCGAAGGATTTAAAGCAGAGTTAATAGCTGTTCATGTAATATCTCAAAAAAAGACAACATTTGCTTCAGAAAAAGAAGAAGACCGTTTACAAAAAAATTTAAAATTAGTTGAAGATTTAGGTGGAAAAACAACTACATTGATAGGGTATGATCGAGCAAAAGAAATAGTAGAATTTGCTCGTCGTAATAATGTAAATACTATAGTAATGGGAAAACCAATAATTAGTAGGTTGCAAAATTTATTTAAGGAAACAATAGTTGATAAAGCTCAAAGGTATTGTGGTGATATAAACTTTTATGTTATACAAGAAAAGGCAAAAAATAATAATAATAATAAAACTTTAAGTAAAAAGAGATTAAACAAAAATAAGTTAGGTAAAGACATTATTTTTTGCCTATTTTTTGTAGGTACTAGCTTATCATTAGGAATATTAATTAAAAATTCTACTGATATTTTTAATTTAGGGATATTATATTTTTTAGGAACCATATTTGTAGCTTTTGGTAATAATCGTTGGTTTATTTATAAAGCAATATTTTTCGGTGTTTTCGTTTATTCTATTTTTTTTACTTCACACATAAAAGGTTTTAATAATATAATCGTATCAGTAATAGCCTTTATACTAATATATTTAGTTGGGGAAAGAACAGAACGACTTAAAGACGAAGCGTATGCTGCACGTCGTCGGGAAAAAAGCACTCGCTATTTATTTGAATTTAGTAGAGATATAGCTTCTTTATTCGATGTGAAAGTAATAGCACAAAGATTAGCAGCTCAATGTGGAGACACTTTAAGTCGAAAAACATTTGTTTTGATTCCTAAAGAAAATACAAAACTAAAAGTAATTGGATATTGGGATAAAGATGAAACTAAAAAAGCTAACTACATTAAAATAGACGAACAAGAATATGCTGTGGCCGTTTGGGCATATCAACACGGACAAAAAGTAGGACGAACTACAGAAACTTTACCTATGTCGAAGTGTTTACATATTCCAATGATATCTGGAGAGAAAAGAATTGGAGTATTAAGTATTGATGTATCAGAAGAAAAAATTAATTCTGAAGAACAACGACAGATTGAATCATGGGCTAGATTAGCGACAATAGCTATAGAACGAGTGCAATTAACAGAACAAAGTACTCAGATAGAATTCGATACAAATATCAATGAATTGCGTATTGCTCTACTTAATTCTTTATCTTACGAGTTAAGTAAACCGTTGGCAGACGTTACGGCTACCATAACAAAAATAATAGAAAATAAAATAGCTGACGGTGTTGAGGATTTGAATGCAAATTTAAGCATAGTAAAAAGAAGCTCAAAAAGAATGGAACACATTGTAAGTAATATTTCTGAAACAGCTCGTTTAGAAAGTAAAACTGTTAAATTAAATAAAGAGTACGTCTTTATAAAAGGAATATTTGAAAAAGTCAAAAAAAAATTAGAAGAAGAATTAACAGAATATAAGTTCAATCTTCATATAGACAAAAAAGTTAATAAAATAATAGTGGATCCTGCTCTTATGGAACAAGTTTTAACAAATATTATTGATAACGCTATTCAATATTCTAAAAAAGACAGTAAAATAGAAATTTTTGTTACTAAGGAAAAAGAAAAAATAAAAATAAAAATTTCCGATCGTGGTTGGGGCATTTCTGTAAGCGATAAGAACCAAGTATTTGAAAAGTTTTATCGTGCAAAAACTCCTTACCAAGTAGCAGGCTCAGGATTAGGATTGGCAATATGTAAAACTATTATTGAAGCTCACAATGGTTCATTAACGATTGAATCTCGTACAAAAGGTGGCACATCTGTGATAATTATTTTACCTCAGATATCTTTCAGTTGAAAAGAAGATGATCAATTTAAGTTGTTTTATTAAATCATAAATAGTTCACGCGCATTATTAGTCGTTGATTTAATTAATTGTTCTAGCGGCAATTCAAGCAAAGTTGCCACAGTTTCACAAACATATTTTACATAAATTGGTTCGTTACGTTTACCTCTATAAGGTTCAGGCGTTAAATAAGGACAATCAGTTTCAATTAGTAACTTATTAATGGGGATATATTTTATGAGTTCCTTTAATTTATAAGCATTTTTAAAAGTTATAGGTCCTCCTATTGAAACATAGAAATCCATTTTCAATAATTCTTTAAGAATTTCTATGCTACCTGTATAACAATGAAAAACCCCTTTTAAATTTTTAGAATATTGTTTTACAATATTCATCATATCGACAGTTGATTCTCGATTATGAATAATTATAGGTATATTTGCCGATTTTGCTATTTCTAATTGAGTAATAAAAATTTTTTTTTGAACGTCTACAGGAGAAAAATTATAATGGTAATCAAGCCCTATTTCGCCAATAGCGATAACTTTAGGTTCTAGTGTAGACCATTGTTGTAATTGTTCAAAATCTGCTTTTAAAGCGTTTTTGGCGTTGTGGGGATGTATTCCTATAGCTGCGTAAATAAGGGCATATTGATTTGCTAAGTATATACTGCGTTGGCTTGAAATTATATCAGTACCTACATTTATAATACCCGACATTTTATTTTTAATTGCACAGTCTATTATTAATTTTCTATCATTATTAAAACGTTTGTCATCAATGTGGGCATGACTATCAAATAATCCAAAATATCTATCCATTCCTAATTTCTCTATTAACTCCTTTTATCAATTATCTCTATCCTTGGAAATAACTGAGTTGCTTTATTTATTTTTGTTCCAGGTAAAAATGTCATATTTTGGATATCTTTAAATACTATATGACGAGAGCTTAATCCTAATTGCTTGCGAATTTTTGAAGCAGTTTGTGGCATAAATGGTTCTATTAGTATAGAAATTACTCTTAAAGATTCAGCAAGATTATATAACACTGTATTTAAATATTCTTCATTATTTTTTTTTAATTTCCAAGGCCTGGTTTCGTCGATATATTTATTTGCCTTATTTATTAAATTCCAAATAGTTTTTAATGCATTGTTAATATCTATTTTATCCATTAGTTGTTCGTAATTTACACAAGTATTATCAATTAATTTAATAAGATCTTTATCTGTCGTTTCTTCAATAGTTTTAAAAATAATTTCATTATTATTGAATTTTTCAATCATATTTAAAGTACGATAAAGTAAATTGCCAAGATCGTTAGCCAAATCGGCATTAATACGATGTATAAGGGATTCTTCAGAAAAAGTTCCATCCTGACCTAATTGTATTTCACGGCACAGGAAATATCTTAATGAATCACAACCGTATTTTTCTATCAATAAGTAAGGGTCCACAACATTTTCTTTTGATTTAGACATTTTGTCATTATTAAAAAGAATCCATCCATGTCCGTAGATTTGTTTTGGTAAAGGCAAGCCAAGAGCCATTAGCAAGCAAGGCCAAATAATGCAATGAAATCTAGTTATTTCTTTTCCTACTAAATGAATATTTGCCGGCCAAAAATTTTTCATTAAATCATTGTTATCTTCAGGATAACCAAGCGCTGTTATATAATTACTTAGAGCGTCAAACCATACATAAATAATGTGTTTCATATCAATTGGAACAGGTATTCCCCAACTAAAAGTTGTACGGCTAACACATAAGTCTTCTAGACCTTGTTTTATAAAACTTATTATTTCATTTCGACGAGTAATTGGAGAAATGAAATGAGGATTTTGATCTATATGCCGTAAAAGCCTATCTTGATAGTTAGATAACTTAAAAAAATAGCTTTCTTCTTCTGCAAATTCTACTTCTTTACCACAATCAGGACATTTATTATTAATTATTTGTCTATTTGACCAAAAAGCCTCGCACGGAGTGCAATATAGTCCTTTGTATTTAGATTTATATATATTATTATTGTCAAAAATTTTTTTGAATATATATTGCACAGATTTTTTATGTCGTTCTTCTGTTGTTCTTATAAAATCGTTATTTGAGATGTTCATTAATTGCCATAACTTTTGTATTTTTTCAACAATATTATCGATAAATTTTTTTACTTGTATACCGGCCGCTTCAGCTTGGCGTTGTATTTTTTGTCCATGTTCGTCAGTTCCTGTTAAAAAATAAACATTACGTTCTTTTAAACGATGATAACGGGCGATTACATCTGCTATTACCGTGCAGTAAGCATGTCCTAAATGTAAATTATTGTTTGGATAATAAATTGGAGTAGTTATATAGAATGTTTTTTTTTTCATAAAGTTGTTTTTCTCCTTAAAATTTCGTCATAAAAACTTAGGCTATATTTTATTGCCAATAAATATTTTTATGTAAATTTCTTTTCTTGATATGCCATATTCTCTAGCTAATAAACGTAAGGATTCATTTTTTGTTTTTCCTGTATTTATTAAGCTATTGAATTTAGCTATTATTTCAGTTACGCTTATTTGTTCTTTTTGAATTTGTCGGTCATCTATATACCCTTCGATTACTATGACAAATTCGCCGCGAGATTTATTTTCTTTATAGTACATTATATGTTCTTCGATGGTGTTTAAGCGGAATTCTTCGAATTTTTTTGTTATTTCTCTGGAGATGCAAGTTCTGCGGTTTCCTAAAAAAATTTTTATTATTTCAAGTGTTTTTGCCAATCTATGAGGAGCTTCATAAAATATAATGGTTTCAGGATAACGGGAAATTTGTTTTAATACTTCTTCACTTCTTTTTTTTGTGCGTGGCAAAAATCCTTGAAAAGAAAATCTAGTTGTTTCAAAACTTGAACAAATAAGGGCCGATAAAGCCGCATTTGCTCCTGGAATAGGTTCTATTTTAATATTATGCTTATGTGCTAATCTAACTAATTCTATTCCTGGATCAGCTATTGTTGGCATACCAGCATCACTTACTAAAGCTACATTTTTACGTTCCTTCATAAACTCTATAATTTTTTTGCTCTTATTGAATTTATTTTGTTCATAATAACTTATTAAAGGTTTTCTTATTTTAAAATGATTTAATAAGTTAGCTGTTTGACGGGTGTCTTCAGCTGCTACAATATCTACAAAGGTTAAAATTTTTAATGCTCTTAATGTGATATCATCTAGATTTCCTATAGGAGTTGCTACTAAATATAATTTTCCGAAATTAGTCATATCAATCCATTTTTTATTTGTTTTTACAAAAGCTATTTTTAAGTGTTATTAGATCTACCCACAGAACTTCCATTGTATTACCATAATTCAATTTTAGTTTGACTATTTATCCATTTGTATTAGTGTTTATTATTTCCTCTTTATTTATTTTGAAGAAATGAATTAAAGAAAAAATATTTTAAATTTAATATTATTATCCATACAATCTTATCATTCAAAATTTAAACAACACATAAATCGTCCGCATATTCCTGATAATTTTGAAGCATTTAAAGAAAGTTTTTGTTCTTTTGCCATACGTATTGTTATAGGGGTAAACTCACTAAGAAAAGTTGCACAGCAAATTTCTCTTCCACAACAGCCCATACCTTTTATTATTTTTGCTTCGTCTCGGCTGCCTATTTGACGCATTTCAATACGAATACGAAAAACACTTGCTAATTCTTTTACAAGTTCGCGAAAGTCTATTCTACTTTCAGCAGTGAAAAAAAAAGTTACTTTCTTTGTGTCAAATGCAAAGTCAACGTCAAGTAAATTCATAGGCAAATTATTCTTTTTTATTTTTTCTAAAGCAATTATAAAAGCTTCTTGTTCTTTTATACGATTTTTTTTAACTATTGATTCGTCTGTTTTTGTAGCTTTGCGTATTATTGGTTTTAGAGGAATATCAATAAGTATTTGTTGTTCACGAGGACCTATAACTATTATTCCGTATTCAATGCCACGTACTGTTTCTACAATAACACCGTCCCCTATATTTAAATCTATATTATTAGGAGAAAAATTATATATTTTCCCTAATTTTTTAAATTTTACTCCTACAGTTATTTCCATTTTCCCTCCATATAAAGCTTTTCTTGTATTTGGATAAACATACGTTCGCTAGCTAAACGAAAGTTAATATTCGTATTTAAAGTTACAAAAAACTTCTCGATTAATATAATTATATCGACAAGTTTTTCTATATTTATATAATTTATTTTTTTTAGTTTCTCTAACATATCCACATTATAAAAAACATTTTCAAGAGTAGAAGTTTTTATTATTAATATATCGTATATAATGGTTTGTAGAAACCATAAAATCAATTTTAACCGCTTTTTGTCATTTTTATTTATTTTTTCTAATTCTTCACAAATATGATAAATAGTTTCGAAAGTTTTATCTCCTAAATTTATTAACCATTCTAATACCTTATTTCTAAAATCTAATTCTTGTTTTGTTATTGAAATAGCTATATTTATTATACCTGAAGAAAGTCTAGACAAAACTTCAACCATATCCCTATCAATATTTCTGTCTTTAAGAAAGTTTTTTATTTCTTTCACAGAAAGGTTGAAAAAATTTACTTTGAAAGCGCGAGAATAAACAGTTAAAGGCAGAATGTCTTTATTACTACAAATTATAATAAAATAAAAATTAAGGGGAGGTTCTTCAAGTAATTTTAAAAGACTATTTATTGATTCAATATTTAGTTTTTCAGCCTCATCTATAATGACAATTTTAGGTTTATTATTGAAAGATGTAAAATTAGCTTCTTTTTTCAAAGACCGTATCTGTTTGATTTTAATTTTAATGGAAGCGTCTTCTGGTTTTATAATTATCGTATTTAAATTTTGTTTTTTGATTATAGTCAGGCAGTCAGTACAATTACCGCATGGCTTATTTTTTTTAGAGCATAATAAAGTGCAAGCAAAAGTAACAGCTATTTTAAATTTACCTATACCTTTCGATCCTTGAAATAATATTGTATGAGGTATATTATTTATTGTGTGCATTTTTTGTAGAAGCTTAATTTGTCTTTCATGACCGTATATAGTATTAAATAAATTCATTTTAAATTAACTTTTTTAAAAAATTTTTTTATGATTTTTTGAATTTCTTTTTGAGTATTTTGTGCGCTATTATTGGTATTAATCAATTTAAATCTTTTAGGATCTATTTTTACTAATTTTTTAAATCCTTCGTGAACGTTTTTTATAAAATCAGTAGAAACAGATTCTAATCTATTTTTATTTTGTTTACGTTTTTGTATACGCTGTTCGCTTATAGAAGAATCACATTCTAAAATTATTGTTATATCAGGTTTTAAGCCTAAAGTAGCAAAATTTATTATATAATTCACTTCTCTTATATCTATCTTACCAGCTAATCCTTGGTATACATAAGTGGAATCGCAGAAACGATCTGTAATGACAATTTCGCCGCGAAAAAGTAAAGGTCTAATTTTTTCTTCTACATGTTGAGCACGAGCAGCAGCATATAAAAGCAATTCTGTACGAGTAGTCATACGATAATTATTATTATCCAAAATAATTTGTCGTATCTTATCACTAATAAGTGTGCCCCCAGGTTCACGAGTTAGTATTATTTTGTACTGTTTACTACGTAAAAATTCGGCTAACAACATACTTTGTGTTGTTTTTCCTGTTCCGTCAGCACCCTCAAAAGAAATAAATATTCCGCGTTGCATTATTTCACCGTTTTAATTTTACTAAATTTATTGATAATTTCACAATCAGATTATGAACTATAAGTTTGTACCCTTTAAAAATATGAAATAATTTCTTCATTAATTATTTCGCCTAGATAGATAAAAAACTAATATTTTATATATTAATTTAGAATTAACAATAAACATTGAAGATTACAATAAACACAAACAGAATTGTAGTTATTTTATAGCAATTTAAAAAACTATACGCATTTAAGTCTAGCCCGAATTTTCGAGGATATCTAGTATAAATGAATACGAAAATAAATTCTGATAAAATTACCCTCTAAATAAAAATTTTATGTGTATTTCTAGGAGTAATGATTTTTTCACCATTGCGTAAATTTATAATTTATTAGAATATTTAGATTTTAAAATCGATTTTATTGATCAGCATATATTTCTTAATTATAGCATGATATAGTTTACAAACAATACTGTTATTAATAATAAATTACGTGTTATGCTTTAAAATTTTTATTTTAATATATAAGTTATTTATATTTTCTAAATAATTAAAAGCTATTTCTTAAAAAGAGAATAAGATAAAATGCCATTCATTCAAAGATTTTTATATCTTTTTTACTATTTTTTGATACATGTGCATAATTCTTACTATATATACTTAATATAAGATTACGAAATTATTTTAGTTGGTATTTAAAATAGACTATAGAAATATAAAATGTTGTAATAGTTCCGAATATTTGGTTTGTAAGAGTATAATAGGTTAATTTTCTGTATCGACACTAATTTTTGGTATTTATTTTGATAATTATTTAATATCTAGTAGGTAAGTTTGTTTCTTTTAATGGAGTAAGTAATTTTGTCACATTTCTAAAATATTTAGACAAAGAAAATAATTTTTCTACTGGAAGTTTAGTATCATCTTGTACATTTACTAATATGCTTACATTGTTGTTTTTATGGCAAGTTAAGATAAAAAAACACAATGCATAATATTGTAAAGATATCGTGATATGTCTTATCAGTATTATTATCAATTTTTCTATGTTATATGATAAAATAATACCTACAATATTCTTTATATATATTGAATCAAAAATGCGTACAATTGTAACGCCGTTAAATACAAAACACTTGGTAAACTTTGAAAGTTTTTATAAAATTACTTGCTATAAAATATTAAATAGTATATAATAACGGCTGTTATTCCTCGATAGCTCAACGGTAGAGCATTCGGCTGTTAACCGAGTGGCTGTAGGTTCGAATCCTACTCGAGGAGCCATTACTAGGCCCGTTGGTCAAGTGGTCTAAGACATCGCCCTTTCACGGCGGTAACAGGGGTTCAAATCCCCTACGGGTCACCACTTTTGGGCGATTAGCTCAGCTGGGAGAGCGCTTGCCTTACAAGCAAGATGTCGGCGGTTCGATCCCGTCATCGCCCACCAATAAAAATCAACCACTCAAAATTTTGGGTGGTATTTTTTATTTAAGTTTTTATTAGGAAATTAAGAAGAATTTTTATTGAATTGAAATGAGAAACGTTAAATTTTTTGAAACTGAAAAAATAAGTAAGTTATTAATAGAATTGTCTTTCCCTGCATTTATAGGAATGCTTGTTATGGCTACTTATAATCTTATCGATAGTTTTTTTATCGGTAATTTTCTTGGACAGGAAGGATTGTATGCGGTAAGTTTAACGTTTCCTTTTGTGGTAGTACAAACAGCAATTTCACTTATGGTTGGTATTGGCTCCATCACATTAATTTCTATTGCTTTAGGGAGAAAACAATATGAATATGCTGAGAAAATTTTAAATTCTTCTATTGTTTTAGCAATTATTTTAGGATTAATTTTAGCGTTTAGTGTAAATAATTTTCTTTATAAGATTTTATTTATTTTAGGTGCAAGGCACGATTATATTAAAATAAGTTCTGAATTTATAGAAATAATAATTTACGGAACTGTATTCATGTTTATAAGTTTTCTCTTAAATGCTGTTATGAGAGTCCAAGGAAACTTTAAACGTTCAATGTATCTTATGCTTATTTCTTCTATTCTCAATGCCTGCCTTAATCCTTTGTTTATTTTATATTTCAATTTAGGTATAAAAGGATCGGCTTTAGCTACCATTATAACGCAAATTTTATTTTCATTATATAATTTGTATTATTTTTCATCTAAGAAAAGTTTATTAAAAATAAAAAGAAGATATTTTAAACTTGATTTGTCTTTAAACATACAAGTTTTGAAAAACGGAATGCCTCAATTTATTGTCCAAGGTATTACAGGTTTAATAATTATAGTTTATAATAAAATTTTACTTATTTATGGCGGTCCTCCTGCTGTAGCTTCGGTGGGAATTATTAATAGAATTACCTTCTTGTTTTTAACTCCTATAATCGGAATAACTCAGGGAGCACAATCTATTATAGGATATAATTTTGGAGCAAAAAAATATAACAGAGTTATTGAAACTTTGAATAGAGCATTAATTATTGGAACCATATTAGCTTTATTTTGTTTTATTGTAAGTCATTTATATCCAAGAGAACTTATAAAGATTTTTTCTTCGGAAAAACTAATAATAGAGTTAGGAGGTAGAGGTTTATTTTTACATCTACTACTTATTCCTATAATGGCTTGTCAAATTATTGCCGCAAGTTTTTTTCAGGCAATAGGTAAACCTAATTTGAGCATGTCTTTGCATTTACTTAGACAGACAGTTTTTTTATTTCCCATAATCTATTTTTTACCCCAATTTTTAGGGTTGGATGGAATATGGTTATCAGGAAGTTTATCTGATTTATTAGCAGGGTTTTTTACAGGAATTATGGTTTGGAACGAATTGAAAAAATTAAAAAAAGGAAATTATGTAAAACCGATATAAAAAATTAATATTTTAGCTGAAAAACTATCTGGGAATACGCTAAAATCCATATGCGTCTTAAAGCGATATTAACTCAATAGCTGTGTAAATGAAAACAACATATAGAGTGTATAGTGGTTTTATGCGTTATATATTGGTATACTAAATAATTGATAAATAAAATAAAATTTGAAATAACATTTATAAATTTAAAGGTAAATTAATGGGAAATAAGAATCAAAAAATAGAACAAAGTATACGTGATATATTAAAAATTGCCGCACTGAGGATTTTTTCAAAAAATGAAAAATCGGCAGCCCAATATATTGGAAATAGAGAAATAGAGCTTTTACAACCTCCTAAAAAAGAATTTGGAGATTTTTCCACTAATTTTGCGATGAAAATAGCTAAAGATTTAAAAATTAACCCGTTTGAAACAGCAAGAAAAATTATTGCGTATATTTCACCTAATACTAATTTTATAGAAAAAGTGGAAGTCGCAGGGCCAGGTTTTATAAATTTTTATTTAAATAAACAGTGGATCTATACTGGATTGAAAGAAATTTATAAAACTGGGGAAACTTATGGAGAGGCTATACCAAATAGTAAAGAATATATCCAAATAGAATTTGTAAGCGCTAATCCAACAGGACCATTACATATAGGGCATGGAAGAGGTGCAGCTGTGGGAAGCGTTTTAGTAAATATTTTAAAAGCTGCTGGTAATAAGGTAAGTACTGAATACTATATTAATGACGCAGGCCAACAGATAGATAACTTAGCACTTTCAGTCAATGCAAGGTACTTGGAATTATTAAGACAACCTTTTGTTTTTCCTAAAGATGGTTATTATGGAGAAGATATTTATGCTACAGCGCATAAAATTATAGAAAAAGACGGAGATAAATATTTAGGGTTTGAAGAAAGCCAAAGAATACAAATTTTTAAAAAAATTGCTTACAAAGAAAAACTTGCGCTTTTGGAAAAGGACTTAAAAGAATTTGGGGTAACTTTTGATAATTGGTTTAGCGAAAAAGAATTATACAAGAAAAATAAAATTAAAGATATTTTAGAAAAATTGAAAAAAAGCGGTAATTTATATGAACAGGATGGAGCAAAATGGATAAGGTCTTCAACTTTTGGAGATGATAAGGATAGAGTGTTAATTCGTTCAGATGGAAATCCTACATATATTACACCTGATATTTCGTATCATTGCAATAAATTTGAGCGAGGTTTTGATAGGTTAATAAATATTTTAGGTGCAGACCATCATGGGTACGTTACACGTATGAAGGCGGCTATGGCAGCTTTGGGCTTTGATACTTCACGATTAGAAATATTACTTTTACAGATGGTAAGGCTTTTTAAAGGAAAAGAACTAGTAAAACTATCAAAAAGAATTGGAAATATTATTACTTTAAAAGAATTAATTGATGAAGTTGGAAAAGACGCGGCACGATATTTTTTTATTATGAGGTCAATAGATAGTCAATTAGATTTTGATATCGATTTAGCTATTAAACAATCGAATGAAAATCCTGTTTATTACATACAATACGCTTATGCAAGAATTTGTAGTATTTTTAGACAGCTTGAAATAGAGAAGATATCAATTCCTGATATCGAAAAAGTAGATTTATCTAGTTTAAGTTTGCCTATAGAAATTGATATTATAAAAAAAATTTACGATTATCCTAATAAAATAAGTAAAGCTGCTGATTTTCGTGCACCGCATTATATAGCTAAATATGTTTTAGAACTTGCAGAATTATTTCATGCATTTTATAATCAATGTAGAATAATTGGAGCAAATACCAAACAAGAATGTAATAGTAGAATAATTTTGATAAAAGTAGTTAAAAATTGTTTGAAGCATAGTTTAAATATACTTGGTATAAGAGCACTGGAGAGTATGTGAAAGGAGAAAAATGAATAAAGAAGTTAAAAAAAAAGATATAAATAATAAAAAAAAGGAAGAAAGAAAAATAATAAAAAAAGAAAAAAAAATAGGATTAACTATTCCAAAAATTAAAGAAACTATAGATGACAAAAAAGATTTTTTAAGGACTCCAAATTTAAGTAATTTGGAAACATTTTATCAAATCCTTATTTATGAGAATAAATCGTTGCATTTTCGTGAACTGTTAAGGAAGGCTGTCGAAGGGCGGATTGAAATAGATAATTATAACTGGGCGCATATTATGGCTGAGTTATATACTCAAATAAATATGGATAGCAGATTTTATTATTACGGAAAAGGTATTTGGGGGTTAGCTGAATGGATTGCACAAAACGATATGAAAGTTTTAAGGCAATTTGAAGCAAGTCAGCATCTTTTTGAAAGAAAGCGTCGTGAAATGGTTTTTGAAACTATACAAGAAAAAATAGAAGAGAACATTAAACCCTCAATTTATATTGACCCTGAAAGTGAAGAAGAAGTTGTATAAGATGTAAAAAAGGATATGAAGATATAATGACAAAATATATTTTTATTACTGGAGGAGTTAGTTCTTCTTTAGGTAAAGGAATAACTGCAGCATCGTTGGGGAGATTATTAAAGAATCGTGGATTAAAAGTTACAGTTCAAAAATTTGATCCGTATATTAATGTAGATCCCGGTACGATGAGCCCATATCAACATGGAGAAGTTTTTGTTACTGATGATGGAGCCGAAACAGATCTTGATTTAGGCCATTATGAAAGATTTATAGATGAAAATTTAAGACAAAACTCAAATGTAACTGCAGGAGAAATTTATTGGTCTGTAATTTCTAAAGAGCGTAGAGGAGATTATTTAGGTAGTACAGTACAAGTTATTCCTCATATTACAAATGAAATTAAAGAACGTATTTATCGTGTTGGAAAAGCAGATATGCTGATATTGTTATAACTGAAATTGGTGGGACAGTAGGCGATATTGAAGGTCTCCCTTTCTTAGAAGCAATAAGACAAATAAAAAAGGAAGTAGGAAAAGATGAATGTATTATATATTCATGTTACTTTAGTACCTTATTTGGGCACCGCTGGAGAATTAAAAACAAAACCTACTCAACATAGCATAAAAGAGTTAAGATCGATTGGAATCACGGCGGATATTATTGTTTGTCGTAGCGAGGAAAATATTTCAAATGGAGTAAAAGAAAAATTAGCTTTATTTTGTGATATTGATACTGATGCTGTAATTACAAATAAAACAATGCCAAGTATATATCAATTGCCGATAGTGTTACATAAAGAAGGTTTAGATCGTATTGTTTTAAAAAAATTGAATATAACAGTGCAAAAGCCTAACATGATAGAATGGGAGGAATTAGTTAACAATATATTAAATTTATCTTCAATAGTTAAAGTAGCACTTATTGGTAAGTATGTTGACTTACACGATGCTTATATAAGTGTCAATGAAGCTTTATGCCATGGTGGGCTTTATAATAATGTAAAAGTGGAAATAAAATGGATAAATGCCGAACTTTTAGAAGATAGAGATGCAAATATAGATAAAATTATTGGTAATATAGGCGGAATTGTTATTCCAGGTGGGTTTGGAGATAGAGGAATAGAAGGAAAAATAAAAGCAATTGAGTATGCACGTATTAATAAAATTCCGATTCTAGGTTTATGTTTAGGTATGCAATGTATGGTTATAGAATTTGCTCGCAATGTATGTAATTTAGTTGATGCAAATTCAAGTGAATTTGACAAAAAAAGTAATAACCAAGTAATAGATTTAATGGCTGAGCAACAAACGATTGAACATAAAGGCGGGACTATGAGGTTAGGAATATATCCTTGTAAATTAGTTGAAGGAACTAATGCATACAAATCTTATAAAGAAAAAATAATTTATGAACGCCACCGTCATAGATATGAATTTAATAATATCTATAAAGATATGTTTTCAACTGCCGGGTTATCTTTTTCTGGAGTATCTCCGAATGAAAGACTTATCGAAATAGTGGAGCTTAAAAATCATCCTTGGTTTTTGGGAACACAATTTCATCCTGAATTCAAGTCCCGACCGAATAAACCTCATCCTCTATTTAAAAATTTTATAGAAGCTGTGCTTGGAAAACAGAAAAAATTGTACTAAAGAATAAAAATACAGTGTTTTTTATTTGTAAGTATACGCTTATTACACTTTAACGGAAGAATCTAAATATTTAGGCAATGATGACTTAATTTTAACTTATAAATTTATTTCCTATTTATTGCATCCTCAACAGAATAAAGCAGAAATTTTTATACTTTAACAGAAAATATAGAAACAAAAGTGAAACATTAGAAAACATAGTACAAAAATATAAAAAACATTAAAAACAGAGGCATTTTCGAGATTTCACACAAAATAGTATAATATATTTTATAAAAGTTATATTTCAGGAATTTAAAGGAAATAAATAGGGATTATTACTAATGGAGATATATTTTTTT
Source organism: uncultured Negativicutes bacterium (assembly GCA_963721525.1). Taxonomy (GTDB): domain Bacteria; phylum Bacillota; class Negativicutes; order JBAXTZ01; family JBAXTZ01; genus CAVRJL01. Next base: position 4,301 of record CAVRJL010000011.1, on the reverse strand, counting down.
AAAAAGTGTTGATATAGATAACATCGATCACATAAAAGTTTAAAATAAAGAAAAATAGCAAACTTGTGACAATGTAAAATAAATATTACTGAAATTGTCGGAAAATTTATAGGGTTAGGTTTTTAGAATGGCACAATTTCGTCATATAAGCGTTTTACTAGAAGAAACTATTAAAGGATTAAATATTAATCCTTCAGGAACATATATGGATTGTACTTTAGGAGGAGCGGGATACTCATTATTCATAGCAAATAAGCTAAATGAAAGAGGAATATTAATTGGAATAGATCATGATGAGATAGCTATAAATATTGCCAAAGAAAAATTAAAAAATATTTTATGTAAATTAATAATTGTTAAAGAAAATTTCCATAATTTATATAAAGTTTTGTTAAATTTAGGTATAAAAAAAATAGATGGAATTGTATTTGATTTAGGTGTATCTTCATATCAACTTGAACAGGTAACTAGAGGTTTTTCTTATACAAAAAACGGACCTTTAGATATGAGGATGAACAAAGATAAGAAAATAACGGCTAAAGAAATAATCAATCTATATTCTGAAAAAAAGTTATATTTAATTATAAAGAAATATGGAGAAGAAAAATGGGCAGCAAGGATAGCTAATTTTATAGTTAAAGCTCGTAAAATAAAAAAAATAGAAACGACTTTTGAATTGGTAGGAATAATAAAAAATGCGATTCCAATTAAAGCAAGACAAAATGGGTCTCATCCAGCAAAACGTGTTTTTCAGGCTTTAAGGATAGAAGTTAATTCCGAGCTTGAAATACTAGAGAGTTCTTTAAATCAAGCAATAAATACTTTAAAACAAGGTGGCAGAATATGTGTTGTAACGTTTCATTCTTTAGAAGATCGCATTGTTAAAAATGTATTTATTAAAGCACAAAAAAAATGTATTTGCTCTAAAGAAATTCCTTTTTGCATATGTAATAAAGAAGCTTTGCTTAAAATAATAGGGAAATTTATTGTACCGACAAAAGTAGAACTTACCAATAATCCACGATCGAGAAGTGCAAAATTAAGGATTGCAGAAAAAATATAGTTACAAAGGAGCATATATAGTGAGGGATAGAACAAGAATAATCCAAAGTTATCAACTAATTAATACTAATGTTTAAAAAAAATAAATTTAAAATTATTTTTTTAATTATATTTTTTGCATTTTTAATCAGTTTATGTTCCTTACAAAGCCAATGGTTAATGAAAAACGAATATGAATTATGGACATTGAAACAGCATTGGCTAGAAATCGAGAAAAATAACAAAGAAATAAGTATAGAGGTGGCTAAATTAGAAGCTTTAAAAAGAATACATGAGATTGCTTCTAAAAATGAAAATAAAATAGTTGATGCTGCAAAAGTTGTTGCTGCAAAAATAGAAAAAACAAATTAAATGTTTTTTGAGGGTCGATGTCTAAATTATTACGAGATTTAGTTACTCTTTTACCGGATGCGCAGTATAGTGGAAATTTAAAAATTAATATTGATAATATAGATTTAAATTCTAATGATATAAAGACAAATAGCATTTTTGTTTGTATTCCTGGCCAAAAAACAGATGGACATGATTTTATTTTAGACGTAGTGCAAAAAGGGGCGGTAGCTTTACTAGTAGAGAAAAAGGTAAATATTAAAAATATTGCTGTAATACAAGTTAAAAATACACGTGCAGCAATGCGTATTTTAGCACCTGAAATTTATGATTATCCTTCGAAAAGATTAAAGTTGATTGGAATAACAGGAACAAATGGTAAAACAACAATAACATATTTATTAAAAGCTATTTTTGAACAAGCAGGGTATAAATGCGGATTAATAGGAACTATACAATCTTTAATTAATAATGAAATTATTTCAGTAAAGAATACTACTCCTGATAATGCGCAACTTCAATATATTTTGGCTAAAATGCTATCTAATAAGATAGAGTATGTATTTATGGAAGTTTCATCTCATGCTATTGCCTTGGGAAGAATTTATGGGTGCGAATTTAAAGCTGCTTTATTTTCAAATCTTACGCAAGATCATCTTGATTTTCATAAAACAATGGAAGAATATAGGCAAACAAAAACTCAACTATTTTTATCTTTAAAAGATAAAAGTTATGCTGTTTTTAATGCGGATGAGTTATCCACCAAATATATGTCAGATCTTGTCACTGTAAAAAAACTGTTTTATGGTATAAATTGTAAGGCCAACTATACAGCTAATTCAATTTCTATCAAAGATAAAGGATGTGGGTTTATATTAAAAATTAACAATAATGTAAATATTAAGATAAATTCTCGTTTAACAGGGTTATTTAATATATATAATATTTTAGCTGCTATTACTATAGCTCAAGAGGAAGGTATTTGTATAAAAATAATTAAAAAGGCTTTAAAATATTTTTTGGGTGTTACTGGACGCTTTGATTTTGTAGATATAGGACAAGATTTTTTTATAATTATTGATTATGCACATAGCCCTGATAGTTTAGAAAATTTGTTAAAAACAGTACGCGAGCTAGCACAAGGAAATATTCTTACAATATTTGGGTGCGGTGGGGAACGCGATAAATCAAAACGTCCGCTTATGGGAGCTGTTGCAGCTAAATATTCGGATTTTATTATTATCACAAATGATAATCCACGTTGCGAAGATGCAAATAAAATTGCTAACGAAATTGAATTGGGAATCATTAAACAAAATAAAGGGATAAAACAGAATTATATAAAATTACAAGATAGAAAAAAAGCAATTTACAAAAGTTTAGAAATGGCTAAAAAAAATGATTTTGTTGTACTTGCAGGTAAAGGACATGAAACTTACCAGCTTTTACCTGAAGGTAGAATTTATTTTAATGAAAAAGAAATTGTCTGTGAAGCATTGGAGAATTTAGGGAAAAATGGTAACGGATTCGTTAGGAAAAATCGCTAATATTACTAATGGAATATTAAATAATGAATTATTTTTTTCAAAGAGGTTTATTGGAATTTCTATTGATAGTAGAACAATTATTCCTAAACAGTTATTTATAGCGATTAATGGAGAAAACTTTGATGGACATATGTATATACAACAAGCTGCACAAAGAGGAGCTTCGGCGGTAATTTGTAATAGGAACAATAAAATAAGTTCTAATATTCCATGTATATATGTACAAAATACTATACAAGCTTTACATAAAATAGCGCATTATGCAAGAATGCAATATAATATACCTGTTATAGCTATAACGGGTTCAAACGGGAAGACCAGCACTAAAGAATTAGTTGCAATAATATTAAAAGAACAATTTAATGTATTGAAAAATGAAGGTAATTTTAATAACGAATTTGGTTTACCTTTGACTTTATTTAATCTAAGAAAAGAGCATGATTGTGCAATAATTGAAATGGGAATGCGGGGGTTAGGACAAATAAAGCAATTATGCAATATTTCTAAACCTAATATAGGGGTTATTACAAACGTAGGAGAAGCGCATCTTAGCAAACTTAGAACAATACAAAATATTATTAAGGCAAAAACTGAGTTGCCGAAAGCTTTATGTAAGAACGATTTAATAGTATTAAATATTGATGATGCAAATGTAAAAAATATGACTTATAACACAAAAGCTAAAGTAATAACTTATGGTTTGTCGAAATATGCTGATATAAGGGCTAGAAACATATATATGACAAAATTAGGAATAAAATTTGATGTTTTATATAATAAAGAAGATGTTTTTCCTATCCGGATTAATATTATTGGCAAACACAATGTTTATAACGCCTTAGCTGCTATAGCAGTTTGTTTATCTTTGAAAATGGATATTGAATTAATAAAATTGGGTTTAAGTAAATATAAAGCAGAAAATATGAGAATGGAGATACAAAATATTAATGGAATAGTTGTCCTTAAAGATTATTATAATTCAAATCCTTTGTCTATAGAAGCTGCTTTTGATACTTTAAAGCTATTTGAGGGACGAAAAATAGCAGTATTAGGAGATATGTTAGACCTTGGGGAAAAAGCGATTGATATTCATTTTAAAATTGGAGTTAAAATAGCTGTATTTGGTATAGATACCCTTATCACATATGGTATTTTATCTAAGAACATGATTAATGGAGCTAAAACGAAGGGAATAAAGAAAGCTATGGGCTTCAATTCTTATGATGAAATTAAAAGTTTCTTAAAGGGATATTTACGTATGGGAGATATACTATTAATAAAAGGTTCACGAGGGATGCATATGGAAAATATTTTATCGATTTTTAATAAGAAAAATTAATATAAAGGTTGTTTCAATATGTT
>CAVRJL010000010.1:0-4153 GCA_963721525.1 uncultured Negativicutes bacterium | reverse complement strand
CATTTACTTAAATGAATTATGGGACAAAGGCGAAGCGAAGTGGATAAAGTAATCTGGCAAGATAGACCCGTTTTTATTACAGGGGCAACAGGGCTTTTAGGCGGTTGGTTGGTTAAGCATTTATTAGAAAAGCAGTCGGACATTGTTTGCTTGGTAAGGGATTGGATTCCGCAGAGTGTGGTGATTAAGGATTTAATTGATAAAGTTAAGATAGTTCGGGGCGATGTCTGTGACCAGTCTTTAATTGAAAGAATATTCGGAGAATATGAAATTGATACAGTATTTCATTTGGCGGCACAGACAATAGTTGGTGTAGCCAATCGAAATCCCATTCAACCTTTGAATCAAATATTAAGGGGAATGTGGACTGTTTGGAAGCGTGCAAAAGAAGTAAAACAGTTAAGTGTGTGATTTGTGCCTCAAGTGATAAGAGCTAGGAAATGCTGATTTGCCCTATGTTGAAACGATGCCACTTAAAGGTGTGTATCCTTATGATATGAGTAAATCTTGTGAGGATTTAATCGCCCAATCTTATGCGAAAGTTTATAATGTACCAGTTTGCATAACTCGTTGGGGAATTTCTATGGTGGCGGTGATTTAAACTTTAATAGAATTGTTCCTGGTACAATTCGTTCTATTATTAGAGGGCAACAACCAATAATCCGTTCCGATGGAACTTTAATTAGAGATTATTTCTATATCGAAGATGCAGTTGAGGCTTATTTATTGTTAGCCGAGAAATTATTGGAAGATTCTAGTTTGAAAGGTGAGGCGTTTAACTTTTCTAATAATGAACCGTTAGCGGTCTATGAAATTGTAGATGAGATTATGAAGTTAATGGATTTAAGATTACTGCCTATTATGAAAAATGAAGCAAGTAATGAAATTACGGAACAATACCTTGACTCTATGAAGGCGATGAAGGTTTTAGATTGGCAACCTCAATATACGATTGAGCAGGGATTAAAGAGAACGATTGAATGGTATAAGGAATTTTTTAATTGAACTGTATTATCTGTGATTCACAGTCCGTAAGTAAAAGATGGGCTTTAATGTCACCATTTGTAGCTCGCAGAATATGGAATAGAAAGCCTTTCTTTGCTCATATCCTGAAATGTAAAGATTGTGGATTTATGTATTCGGATATTAGACTTAACGATGATGAATTAGCAAGGCTTTATAAAGATTTATCGTGGTGTTGAATACCAACGATTAAGACAAAGATACGAGCCGTTTTACACAAAAAGGCTGAATGATATTATGAGTAGTAGTAAATTGGAAATTAATAACCGTCAAAAATTATTGGTTGATATGTTGAAAAGTATAGGGCTTACTTAGTTTAAAACGATACTTGATTATGGTGGCGATAGAGGACAACTGATACCTACAGTCGATAATGCCGAGAGATATGTCTGTGATATATCGAATATGGATTTAGTTAAAGGTGTTAAAAGATTAACAGGGCATATACAATTTGATTTAATAATGTGTAGCGGTCTTTTGGAACACGTATCAAAACCATTAGATATGATAAATAAACTGAAGAATATTACAAAGGAACGATATTATATATTGAAGTGCCAGACGAACAGAAGAATGAATTTGTTTCAATGCCTACGTTAAATGGGACTATATTCGCCTCCATATTTAGTAGATTAAGAAGCCGCATTATACATGAGCACTTAAATTATTTCACCGAGCAATCATTAAAGTTGGCATTGAAAAATGTCGAAATACTATATCTTGAGACAGTTGATATAGACCGAGGCTGGAATAAAACAAAGGCTATTTGCTGTTTAGCGAGAGTGATTTAAAATGTGGAACAAGAAGACGCATTTTACGATGTTGAAGATGAGAAGAATTGGCGGTACGGCAAGGCAAGGAGCGAAATAGTCTATGACTATATGAAAAATATCGTTCGAAAAGATGCTAGTATCTTAGAAATAGGGGCTGGATATGGTGGTACGACTAAAGTATTATCAAAGTTCGGTTCTGTTAAGGCAGTTGAGCCATGTTCAGAAGCAGTAGCAGACTAACAAAAAAGGTTAGGAATAGATGCTTATTGTGGTACTTTTGAATCTTTTGCCGAACAAGAAAATATGATTTAGTGGCTTGTTTTGATGTGTTGGAACATATTGAGGATGATAAAGAAGCATTATCGAAAATGGCGTCCTTACTTAATGATAAAGGATTACTTGTGTTGACCGTGCCAGCGTATAAGTTTCTTTGGAGTCGGCACGATGTAGTTAATTATCATTATCGGAGGTATAACAAATATAGCTTAATCAATAAGATGCCGAATAGTCTAATTATAAAAAGAGCCTCATATTTTAACACGCTTTTATTTCCCTTGGCATTACTTGATAAAACAATAATCTCAAAGAACGGTAAGTCCTATTCAATGAATCCAAATAAATTGGTTAATAGTTTACTCTATAAAATATTTGTAGTAGAGAAGATAATTTTGCGGCATTGTAACTTACCTTTTGGGGTAAGTATTCTATTAATTGCGGAGAAATCGAGTGGCTAGAAAAAGGTACGTTCATTTGGCTATCGGAAGCGGTGTCTGCCTGATAACTATGGGCGTATATCTTGCTCTTTATTTTAATAAATATCTGCCAGTTTGCTTTGACTGGTTCAGTGTCTATGCTCATTATATCAATAAAGGTCAAATGGTCTATCGTGACTTTACTTTCTTTTTGCTGCTGTTTTATTTATAGATAATGCCGCCTTCACTCATATATTTGGTGAGAGTATATTCGCATTAGGTATATTCGGAAGTGTTGTATTATTGGCTATGACAGTATTATTATTCCTACTTCTTTCAAGGGTATTTCCGATTTATATCGCTTGTATCGTCATCGTTTCGATGTTTTACTATCAATCCAATGTTGCTTTTACGACCTCAAATTTTATGACCTTTTTAGGTCTGTTTGCGTTAGCAAGTACATTATTAATCAGTAAATATTTCAGTGGTAGCGGTAAAAGTTGGCGAGTAGTTTATCTATTTTTAGCTGGCTTGTTTAGCGTCTTTACTTTCTTAACGAAACAAAGCGATGGATTATATATATTAGCGTTTTCTTTTCTAGCAGTGGCGATTGCCTCTTATGTTAAGGAAGGTTTCTGTAAGGGGATTAGGAACATATCCGTCTTTTTAGTTGGGATAATTGTTCCACTTCTATATGTTTTTGTTTGGCTAGATGTAAATGGGGCATTAAATCCATTTTGGAGTCAGGTGTTTGTCGGGGCATCCTCAGCTAAGGGTGGCGTTATAACTATGCTGTTCGCTTGGATTCCGCAGCTTTTAACAGTGCAGAATGCTATTATCTTGCTACTTGTGGCATTTATAATATATATCTTACGAGTATTATTTGCCCCTCAAGGATTTAGATTAGAACGGGTTAAAGATGGTTCGGATGCTAACCCTAAGTCTAATAATTCCATTCTTGTTCGTTCTTGTTGTATGTGTGCTTTGTGTTTTAATACCATTTTGGAATGTCGGTCTTTCCAAGAATCTAAAATAGAGAGTATGCTAAACTTTATCCGCTTTAACTTATTAGTGGTAGACCTATTTATAGGTTTGTTAGTTCTCTTTGGCATTTATCTGGTGAGGATGTTTAAGGATAGGAAGTCTAATTATTTTAGTATCTTTATAATAGCTACTATATCACTTGGTATTGCGTTGGGTAATACGCCCTCTGCTGGTCTTGGTAACTTCGGAGGTTTAATAGGCGTTGGGTTAGTAATAGGATTTTTAGCTTCTATTCCCTCATATTACGGGGCGATTAAAATCTTTATATTTATTTTTTGTATATTTCTCTCTATGTATTTGGTATCGTCTAAATATGTTCAACCTTATGCTTGGTGGGGAATAACTCAGCCGGATATTCGCACAACGTCGTCTCGTTAGATTCAAAATATTTATCGGGTATTGTCGTTTCAGGACAGGACGCCCGAATATTTAATGAAGTTCCTGCAATTATTGATAAATATACGACCCCTATGAACATATATATACTTTCCCAGTATCCCCATATTTTATTTACTGGCAGATACACAGCCTAGTACACCTGATATAGCGGCTTCGGTTCTGATGTTTTATCTGACAAACCAGCCGAAGAAGATGCTGCTCGGCTAATTGAATCGCCTCCGT
>CAVRJL010000009.1:0-3471 GCA_963721525.1 uncultured Negativicutes bacterium | reverse complement strand
TCTTAGTTTAAACGAAATTTGGGACAAAGGTTTAGCTTCATGGTAAGTTGGCAAGATAGACCCGTATTTATAACAGGTGCAACCGGATTATTAGGTGGTTGGCTTGTTAAGTATTTATTAGAAAAGCAAACTGATGTAGTTTGTTTAGTCAGGGATTGGATACCTCAGTCCGTAGTAATTAAGGATTTATGTAATAGGTCAAAATAGTACATGGTGATATTGTATGACCAGTCTCTTAATTGAACGTATTTTGGGTGAATATGAAATAAATACCATGTTCCATTTAGCTGCTCAAACAATCGTAGGGATAGCAAATCGTAATCCGGTTTCAACGTTTGAATCGAATATTAAAGGAACTTGGACAGTATTAGAGGCTTGTAGAAGAAGTCCTAAAATTAAAGCAATCGTAATAGCATCCTCTGATAAGGCTTATGGGGAATCCGCCGATTTACCCTATAAAGACAGTCGATACCGCTTTGCGGATGTATCCTTATGACTTGAGTAAATCTTGTGCTGATATGATTGCACGGTCTTATGCTAAAGTTTATGAATTACCAGTTTGTATAACACGATGTGGAAATTTTTATGGCGGCGGGGATTTGAATTGGAATCGGATTGTGCCGGAACTATCCGTTCAATTTAAGAGGAAAACAACCAGTGATTCGTTCCGATGGTACTTTAATTAGAGATTACTTCTATATCGAAGATGGAGTTGAAGCCTATATACTGTTAGCCGAAAAATTGTTGGAAGGTCCTGGTTTGAAAGGTGATGCATTTAACTTTTCTAATAATGAACCATGTAGCGGTTCATGAAATTGTAGATGATAATTATAAATTAATGGATTCTAGATTATTGCCGATAATTAAAAATGAAGCTAGCAACGAAATTAAAGATCAGTATTTAGACTCTATAAAAGCGAGAGAGGTTATTAGATCTGGCAACCTCAATATACAATTGAACAAGGATTAAGAAAACGATTGAATGGTATCGAAGTTACTTAATGTGGAAAAATAAAGAAGCTATTTTACAGTAAATGTAGCAGGATGCTAGATTGGTGGTGGTGTAAAGCACGTATGAAAATATTGGATTTGATATGTATGAAACGGAATATTATTCCATCTAATGGTAGTGATATTTTGGAAATAAAGGCGCTGGCTATGGCACGATGACTATAATGCTCTCAAATTCGGCAATAGTAAGAGCGAGTAGAACCGATATGAAAGATGCCCTGTATCATATCTACAAGAAGTTTAGGAAGTAAATACAGTTGTTATGTACATTTGAATCTTTTAATGAGACAAAATGAATATGATATGAGTTGCTTGTTTTGAGGCTTTAGAACATATAAAAGATGATGAACAAGCCCTTATTAGAAATGGAATCACTTAGTTAAGTATAACGGATATATTGTTTTAACTGTTCCTGCGTATAAATTTCTTTGGGGATAAACATGACCGAGGCTAAATATTCATTATAGGACGATATACTGAAACAGGAATTAGTAAAAATAATCCCACGCAATTTATTATAAAAAAGAGGGTTACATATTTTAATACACTTCTTTTTCCCGTTAGCGGTACTGGATAAACTAGATATTATCTAAAAATAAGAAATCTTATTCGTTTAAACCCGAACAAATTGATTAATAATATGCTCTATAAAATATTTGCAACTGAGAAAGATATCTGTTAAAATTTGTGTAATTTACCTTATGGGTTAGTATTCTTGTTAGATAGCACAGAAAAAAGTTTAGAATTGGAGTTAAATCCCCAGACAATGACTCAGAACAAAAAGCCTTTTTATATACGTCTGAGAATCCCTGTATTTCACAATGATAGGAGTGTCAATAGGCATATTATCAGCTCAGTAGTGATGGTATATATGGTATATTTATTTCAATAAATATTTACCCGTCAACTTATGGTTGGTATAATGTTTATGCTAACCTTATCCTTAAAGGTCAAATGCCATATCGTGACTTTTATTTTTTCTTGCCTCCTGTGTATCTATACATAATAGTTGCGTTTACTTATATATTTGGTGGGAGTCTATTTCTGTTGAGTATATTAGGGATTGTTGTATTATTGGCTTTAACAAGTGTATTATTCCTGCTTCTTTCAAGAATTTTCCCAGTTTATATTGCTTGTGTCGCTACGATTGTTTCAATGTTCTACTATCAATCCGATGTCGCTTTTGCATCCTATAATTTCCCATGTTTTGTGCATTTGTTTGCATTGTTAAGTGCATTGTTAATTTGTAAATATTACGATATGATAGAACCATTTCAAAAATGGAGAGGTTGGCGGGCAGTGGCTTATCTCTTTTTAGCTGGTTTGTTTGGGGTATTTGCTTTCTTGACGAACAAAGCGATGGATTATATATATTAGCTTTTCTTTTCTAGCGGTAGCGATTGCCTCTTATGTTAAGGAGGTCTTCCGTAAAGGGCTTAGGAGTGTAACTGTTTTTTAGTTGGGATACTTATTCCCCTTTTGTATGTTTTCGTTTGGTTGGATGTAAATGGTGCATTAATACCATTCTGGAATCAGGTTTTTGTTGGGGCTTTGTCAGCTAAGGGTGGACTCATAGCCATGTTGTTTGCTTGGATTCCTCGGCTTTTCTCGGATAAGATGTTATTGTCTTGGGACTAGCGGTATTTATAGTATATTTCTTGCGGATGCTATTTTTCTCCCAAGGTTTTATGGTGAAGAATTTTAGGGATGGAATTCAGAGAACGGTTTTTAACTCTTAAAGACAAAGTTTGTTCTTTTAGTCATTTTCGTCTTATTCTTACTCTGTGTCTTGTTACCTTATTGGAATGTCGGTCTTTCCAATAGTCTTAACAATAATAATACATTAAACTTTGTTCGTTTTATCGCAATTTTGATAGTCGGATTTATGGGTTCGTTAGTTCTATTTGGCGTCTATCTAGTGAAGATGTTTAATGATAGGGGTCCTCCCTATTTTAATATCTTTATAATAGCTACTATATCACTTGGTATGTTGTGGGGTAATACCCCCTCTGGTAATGTTGGTGTCCCTGGGATGATAATGGCACTTGGATTATTGATAGGTTGGTTAGTTTCTATTCCCTCATATTTTAGGGCAATAGAAATCTTTATTCTTATAGTCTGTATATTTCTTTCTGTGTATTTCGTATCGGCAAATATGTTCAACCATATAATTGGTGGGGACAAACTCAGCCAGATATTTAGAACAGAGTCAGTGCCCTTGAACTCAAAATATTTATCGGGGTTTGTCGTTTCAGAACGAACTGCTCAAATTTTTAACGAAGTGCCTGCAATTTAGATAGAGATACGAAACCTAATGATACCATATACACTTTTCCTGATATACCCATGTTTTGCCTACTTACAGATAGACCTCCACCTCCTGAATAGTGAGTTGGTTTGATGTTTTGCCCGACAAAGCAGCCGAGGATGATGCTATTCGGCTAATTGAATCGCCCCCAT
>CAVRJL010000008.1:0-83287 GCA_963721525.1 uncultured Negativicutes bacterium | reverse complement strand
GCCCCAGATCCCGCTTTTGGGATCTGGGCGACCGTGAACCCCAAACGGTCCTGTCCATCAGGAGCGCGGTTCCCGGCCTTTTTCAAAGCGGTCGGCCAGATCGCGCAGTTTGTCGGAGACGGTGCGCAGGGCGGTGATCGATTCCTTGCGGACCTGGGAAACCACGGCGTCGTTGATGTAGGCGATGGTGTGGCGCAACTCCATCTCGATCAGCTCGACGGCTTCTTCAATGCGCGCGCCCACGCCGCCAAAGGGAGGGCTGGGAGGAGGATAGGAACTCATAAGACACCTCGTGGGAGGATGCGGTTGAAGCAGCCTCCTCCTCAGTCTGCGATGCGCGGATGGGTGAGTCAATCGCGGAAGGGCGGAAGGTGCCGCAATCGTCAATACGGGACGGAAATTTCCCGCAGTTGCGCTCTCTCCCTTTTTTGCAGTTGTGTGCGAACCTTTACGGAAAATCAGCGTCAGATTGATTAACCTGAAGGGATGACGGCTCCACGAATGAAGATTGCCGCCAGTCAAACCGTTCTGACGCTGCTGGCGATTGCATGGCTCTTTGCGGCGCAACCGGCGTGGGCTGGCGCGGAGATCCCCGATCCGCCGCTGCCCGACGCTCCACAGCCGCAAGCCGCCGCGCCCGACACCGCACCAAAGAGTGCGCCGTGCCCGGCTGCTCAGCCCGGAGCTTCGGAGCTTCCCTGCCCTCCTCCGTCGGCAAAGAACTGGTTCGAGCGCTTTCTGACTGGTCCCGAAGTGAAGCCGATGACGCCGGGGGAGAAGGCGCGGCTGGCGGCGCGCAACGTACTCGATCCCTTCAACGCGTTTACCATTGCAAGCTTTTCGGCGATTGCGGTTGGCTCCGATGCTCACTCGCCCTACGGCCCCGGCATGAAGGGCCTGGGCCGTAACGTGGGCGTGAGCTATGCGCAGGACGTCACCGGCGAATTTTTTGGCACCTTTCTGATCCCCTCGATTGATCATCAGGATCCGCACTATCACCGTATGCCCAATGCCTCGATTCCCCGCCGTGTGGAACACGCGATTGTGCAGGTGGTGTGGACCCAGGGCGACAACGGCAAGGAAATGGTGAATTACGCTGATCTGGTGGGCTTTGCCATCGACGACCAGATCGGCAATCTCTACGTTCCCGGCCAGCAGACGAATCTTCCCTCCAGCGCCGAGCGCTACCTGACCGTGCTGGCCACGGCGCCCATCGATAACTTCGTCACAGAGTTTTTGCCGGACGTGGCCAAGCGCATTCATATCCGCGTAGTGCTGATTCAACGGATCATCAATCGTGTGGCCCGAACCGGTCCGGCAGGGCAGTGAGCGGCGTGTGCGCGGCTAGATTTAGCTAGAGCGTTTTTGGTTTTACTGTAGACTTCTGTGCCCCATCCATTCCGCGTTTTTCGGCGGAATGGGTGGGAAACCAATGAGATTACGGACTACATTATTTCCTAAAACGCTCTAGCTCTCAAACCGCGTAATTCCGCACCGCAAAGAAGCTCGCCGGAACAACATGCGGTACAACACCGCAATTATCGACTATTTGCAGCAGTTGGCTTCTGGAAATGAACGCGCCCTGATGGAAAGAGAATTCGAGAAGGCGGTTGACCTCAGGCGGGGTGCGTGGGACGCATTTCAAAGTGCTGTGGAACTAACGAGGGACGCATCCGTATACGCGTCACGGCAGGGACGGCCAGTTCTGCAGTTAGCTGACATCCGAAAGGCGTATGAGGCGAAGTTCTGTCAATTCTGGCCGTTCTGCAGGTAGGAGACGGCCTGGCCGCCTGCCTTGCTTTTGCCCGCTGTCACGTATTACTGCCATATGGGTCACCGAGAAAGCACCTTGCGAGGCGCGCTTAGCCTGACGGGAAGGAACTGTTGCTTATGGTCTCTTTGTCGACGGCCCGCTTACCACGTACAGGATACCCAGGCAAACCACAAGGACAACCGTTGCCGCCTCTTTATACTGAATCGACCACTTAACGGCGTCTCCCAACGCGTCCCAGAACTCCTTTGGCGCGTGCGCAGCGCTGCCGGAGATCCCCATCCCAAGGTAAATCGCATCGTGCACGGCAAAGCCCAGCAAGGCTACCGCACTCACGACGGCTATGAAGATGAGTACCGTCTTCATGTTGCTCCCACTACAAGGCTCGTTAGGGGATCACAGGAGAATTGCCGGCGGAGCACCTTTATGCAGGGCGCCGCGACGCGCTCGCTCGGGAACAGAGGCTCACTTCCCAACTCAACCATCCGAACTTGCCAGGTCTGCTCTCGCAAACGCCGCCCAACCCAGGCCGGGGGCACTCACGGAAGCGCCAGCGCTTCCCATCGTGTGTGGCCCGGGGCCGTTCGAAAAACATCATTCAACTTCGTTTTCCTCGTGGGAAACGAAATAGGAGTCGGCAGCCCTGAGCAGAGCTTCACGATCCAAGCGAGGCTCCCGCTCCTCGTAACTGTGCTGCCCAGCGGATTTGGTTCACGAGATCCCGCGGATGGCATGCCCGCAGCGGTTCCTTCAGCTTGTCCTGGATCACATGTATCAACTCATCGACGATGCCAGCCTCATATTGCAGCCCGAAGCCGCTGCAAACCCGACGGAAGATCTCATGGAAATTCTGAGATGAAACCGTGCCAACTTTGATCTTGGTCTGGATTCGGCGCAAGAATGCGGGGTCCGCCAGGGTCGCCGGCAGCAGGTTCGTGGCAAATACAACGAATAACTCGAACGCAGAAGTTAAGTATCCAGTTCCACCATTATTTATCGATATAGATTGTAAACATCCAGCGCTACTATCTACAAGTAAATCTCTTACATATTTTATAGATTGCCCATTAAATAGGTCAACCATTATCCAGCCTCTTACCATTGTGTTTCTCCTGCTATTGCTTTATCTTTACTACCACTTATGGAATGAACGACTGCACAAGTAGATTGTGAAAATAGATTATAAAAATACTTGACAATTTTACATATCAGTAGTATAATAAAATTGAGGCATAAAATGGCAGTTTTGGTTCATAAATGTTATGTTGTTTCTTCTGAGTCAGAATATAATGTCGTAAAAACAGTTTGTGGAGAAGAATATAAAGCTTACTGTTATTCAAGTGATTGGGATAAATATCCAAATAGAGAAAAAAATAATAGTTGGCAAAAAGTAAATTGTAAAAAGTGTTTACTTAATAAAGGTAAAGTTACTTGACAAGAAATCATAAATAGATTATAAAATAGTATATTGAGGCAATTAGCCCGAGCCCATTACAGGCAATGGTAAACAGCCCAAAAGGAGTTTTTATGGGAGCTAATGAAGAGTTTGAAGAGTTAAAGAAGGCCATGATGGCTGACAAACAAGGGAACAAAAAGTTCTGGGGTCCTCCAGGAGACAAAGAAGGCACATTTTCAATCAGATTTCTTCCACACGTGAAGGAAAATGGGGAACACGTGTTCTATTTAAAGCACAGAGTTCATTGGGTGAATGGTCACTCTTATGAGTGCCTAAAGCAGTCGCTCACTGACAAATCTGGGGTAGCGCATGAAGCAGAGGATTGCCCTATCTGTAATTTTTCACGAAAGTTGTTTAACGGCAGCGAGAAAGGTTCGGATGACAATAACTTGGCATATGATTTATCAGCAAAGGATAGATATGTTTACCGAGTTGTAGTTAGAGGCAAGGCTAACGAAAAAGAACCTGAATTCTTTGAGAGTGGAAAAAAGCTTTTTGAGGTTATCTATCACATTCTTACTGAAACTGATTATGGAAATATAATTGACATTAAGGATGGAAGAGATTTTAATCTTGTAAAGACGGGAACTGGACGAAGAAGCAACTATGATACTTCACTTCCAAGTGCCAATACATCACCAATCTTTAAAGATATTCAAGAGTTAAAAGAACTTCTAATTAATTTAAAGAAGATGAACTTCAATCAATTGATTGAGTTTTCTTCTGCTGATGCTATGAAAGGTGCTTTGAAGGAATATCTTGGTGAAGGAAAGAAAGAAGAGGCAGACGAACCACGAGCAGCTAAACCGGTAGTAAAATCTTCTCCTGCGACAGATGAACCTGGCACAAGTGAAGATCAAGATGAGCTTGATAAACTGCTAAGCGAATTTAATTAATGATTTTAATAAGCCCACTAAAAAAATAGTGGGCTTATTGTTTCTAAGGAAAAATAATGAAAATAATAGATTACGCAATAGTTCAAAATGATATGCTTTCTGAATTCGTGCAGGAAGTAAAAGATTGTATAGACAAAGGATGGCAACCTTTTGGGGAGATAAAGCTTAAAAGAGCTACATCAGACATAATAATATACAATCAAGTAATAGTAAAATATGAGGATGAATAATGACTAAAAAAAATGCAGAAGCAACACGTTCTACATCTGATCTTGATAATATAATTGATGAGGAATTTAAAACTCTTACCGATTTATCAAAAGTAGATACTAAGGTTAATTTATGGTATAGTTGGGGTATTTATGCTCTTAATTATATATCATCAAAAAGTATGTTTAGCGGGATACCAGCAGGAAGAATAAGCTCACTGAAGGGCTTGAGTGGCTGTTTATCACCAGATACTCTCATACCGATAAATAGAGGTGAAAGAAGTAGCGTTAGGTGGTATAGAATAGAAGATCTGTATAAAAAGATAAAAGGGATAAGAGTAGACAATCCCCATATCTGGAAAGAGGATATAGAAACAAATACTTTTTCTTTATTTACAGAAACAAACAATTCTTCGTGGTTAGAAGAAAAAATAAAATATGCTCCAATACAAGAAGTTATAGATAGCGGAGAAAAAGAAACATTTACACTAACTACAAATAGTGGAAGAAGCATTAGGTGTACAGCTGAACACCCATTCAAAGTTACCACTTATACTATAAATGGTAGAGGAATACCAGAAAAAGATTATTTTGTATCTTTGAAAGATCTAAAAATAGGTGATAATATTTATTGTTTAGATACTGAAAGAAATAAATTTAGATTTTCAGGTGGAAGAAAGAAACAGCGCAGAGAAATAAGTGGCGTTGAATTTCATCCATACGCTTGGAGAAAAACTACTGGAAAATATAATTATAAAAGAATACATTTTTCAAGATTAGTAGTAGAAGCAAATGAAAATCATTTATCCGTTTCAGAATTTATAAATGTGATAAAATATGATCAAACAAGAGCTTCAAAACTAAAATATTTTCCAATGGATTTAGTAATTCATCATATAAATGAAGATCCAACAGACGATAGATTAGAAAATCTAAGAGTATTATCAAAAAAAGAACATGATGTTTTTCATACAGTAGAAAAACACGATAGTTATTTAGATTATCAAATTGAAACTATTGTTTCTATAGAAAAATATGGTATAGAACATACTTATGATATTTCCATGAAAGGTGAAAATAAAAATTTTGTAGCAAATGGTTTTATAGTTCATAATACGGGAAAATCATTACTACTTGCATATTTAGCAAAAGATGCGAAGATAGATAAAATAATAGCAATTGGTTCAGAGGGTGGCGGATTATCAGCAGAATTGTTTGAATTTACTGGAACTCCTTTGGACAAGATCAGGCTTTCACAATATGCTACTTTTTCTTCTTATAGAATAAAAAAAAGTACAGGAGATATAGAAGAGATAACAGATGCTAAATTTCCAACTAAACTTGATACTGATGAATATAGATATGTTGAGGGAGCCACTCGGTTTATAAAAAGATTTATTAATGCAGTTGAATTTAAAGGAATAAAAGCTAATATAGTAATAATGATGGATAGCCTAGCTAATATAAAATCGGTTAGAGAATTTGGAGGAAATTTTGATATGGGAGCGCGAGCAAAAGAAATAAATACATTTTTTGGTGTATTTGATAATGCTTTTGAAAGAACTAATATAGCATTTGTTTTTACTAATAAACTTTATACTAATATGGGTAATATATATGATCCATATAAAGAAAGTGGTGGTGAAGGAGCTATATATAATCCTTCATTGTCATTATTGCTTTCTGATAGTTCAATAGCAAATAGTAGAGATAAAACAGACAAAGAAGCAACAGAAGAAAAAGATAGACGAAAAACAGCTTTGGGCTCCTCACTAAAACTTATTAAAGCAAAAGTAGATAAGTCAAGATTTGGAACCGAATTAAGAAACATAGAGTTTCTTATTGATATGACAAGTGGCCCTGTTAGATTATCTGGATTATTCCAACTATGTGAGGATTTTGGAGTATTAGTAAAATCTGGGAATAATTATACCATCCCTGGTGTCATTGACACTTCTTTTTATAAAAAAGATTTCATTTCAATACTATCTGCAGATGAAGAAAATCTTATTGCTAAACTTCAAATTAAGTTTGAAGAAGCAGAAGAGAGAATAAAATCTGCTAAACAAAACTTTCAAGCGTCAGACCTATCAGATATTCCAGAGGAAGAAGATTTGAGTGCTGTAAAAAAACAAATGGCAAAAGATTTGGAGGCCTAAATGGATAGAATACAATTAATAAAAGAAGATATAAAAAAAATTAATGAACGCATAGAACAATTGAATACTATTTATACAAAAACAGAATTAGAACCACGGCATATAACAAACTATCCACCTACTAATATAACAAATTTTCCACCTACTAATGGATGGGATGCGATTGTTAGAACAGCTTATGTGTTATCATTTGCTGGTGTGATAATTACTGAATTAATTTTACATTTAGCATTTTGGTGGATTATACCAACTGCTATAATAGCATTTTGTGTAGGCGCTATGGTATATGATTGCTAATATGTGCCAATCCTTATATAGTATATTAAGGAGAAGTTATGGCACATATTAGTAACATAGAGCCGTGCGGAAAAATGGTTCTTTTGAAGTTTGTTGAAATCAAGGATACTGAATTATTCGTTATGAAGGGCAGTTTACTTGTTACCAATGAAAAAGCAACTGATACTAAAAAGAAAGCATATGCTGTTGTGGATAAGATTGGACCAGATGCGGAAAATGTTACTTTCAAAGTTGGAGATAGAGTGTTCTACAATGACTATGATTGTAAAATGTTTGGAGATGACAATACCACTTGGGGGTTGACAAAATGTGACAGCATCTTTGCTTCATATGAGGAAACTGAATAATTACAAAAATGTAGTAAAATAAGCCCCATTAGTTTGGGGCTATTTTTTTTATCTTTCACAAGGTAATGTTAAGAGGTGGCACCATGACAAACGACGAAGTTTACGTTGTATTGAAGCAGGAGGGCATCAAAGAGGCAGTAAGAGGATATATCTCCAATGTCTCAAAAGACAATTGGACGGTATTTACAGAAAAAGGGAATGTTTTCCTTTTAGACGACAGCTTTTTTATCAAGCATTCCCTGAACCCAATTTTTAAAAGGGAAATGGGGGAAATGTATTTTAAAGAATGGATGCCGAACAAGTATCCAAAGCGGGTGTGGAGAAAAAGGCAAAAAGAAAATATAGTATAATAAAGATAAAGAGAGGATAAACGCCTCTCTTTTTTTTGTTGGAGTTAAAATGACTTTTAGAAATATGTTAAAGGAAGATTTTAAATCTTGGGTTGCTCCTTCTCATGGTGAGGGTCATTTTGCTATTTATATAAACCCGTCTCAAAGTGAAATAATAAAATGTGGCAATGAAGTTCCACCAAGTGATATACTTTATGGTTCTCATATGATGCCAACAACAAAGAGTTTAAGGTTTACCATAGAGCCAGAAAAAAAGAAATTATATATTGCTCCTTATTTTGTATTTCATTTAGATATTGCTGATGCTGTGGGAATTCCATATAAACCATATTCCTGTTTTAACGGAACCGCTGATGTAATAAAAGGTAAATTAGAGTATACAGGTTCTGATACTCCTCCACATAAGGATATCATGTCTAAATATGATTTTTCTTGGGCTAATAAATATTTTATTGAACCAGTAAATGAAATGCTAAAAAGAGAACATTTAAAGGAAGAGTTTATTACATGGACAAAGCCTCCACGAATGAAACATTCTGTTCCAATATATAAAAATCCAACGAGTAAAGAAATAAGAGAAGCTTTAACTTTTAATAAAGATACCGAATATGATGGTGATAGCAAGTATTATTATAATGAAAGCATTCGATTTATTGTATTAGCAGGAAGAAAAGAAGTATATATTTTCCCATCTTCTGTTCTTCATTATGAAGCAGGAAGAACACTTGGTTTAGGACATACAATTGGCGCAGCTAATTTACAAAATTTAAATCCTGCCATTTTCTGCGGACATGGAAAATATGATGCTGGTAAAATACGATGTACGGGAAGTGACAGTTTATATCAAAAAGACAAAGCGTTTTGTGAGGATGCTTCTAAATTAGACTGGACTTTTGCTGATAAGTATTTTACTAAGCCAGTTAAAGAAATAATAAAAAATGGTTATAAGACAATAGAAAGATAATAATATGAATAAATTAGTTATATTTATTGGATTGGTAGTATTAGGTGCTCTAATAGCAGGAGGACCAGTAGCTTATAATCTAATAGTAAGCAAAATGGCAAAATCTAATCCTACTCTATCTGTTCCAAAACAAATAGATACTGTTCCTATGATGGTTCAAAAAAACTTATTATCATCTCCAAAAGATATAAAAAAAATAAACAAAGGTATAAATCAACTTGGTGATTTATTTGACTTTGGCTCAAAGGTGGTTGGGTTTATTGTTGGAACCGTGGGATTATTTAAGCTTGGAGAACACACTAACAATAAAAGAAAAGTTAAAAAGCTTGACAAAAAAGTAAAATAAATAGTATAATCGTTTGATGGAAATAACTGTATCGGATTGATATTTATCTTTTTTGTTTTCTAATAAAAATGAAGAAACACAGATAAAAAATCTATTAACCTTTGATGATAACTCGTTGGTTTTTATAAAAGGTTCATACAATGCTCGGATGATAAAGCATGTTTGTTTTCTAAAAAAAGTAAAAGATAGATATGCTTGCCGTTCTGGGTTTTTACAAGAAGTAGCTATTTTTTGTAGGAATAATAAAATTCCAGTGACTAAAATTACAGATGAAAGAACAAAGTTTCCTCATCAATCAAAAGAATGGAGTTATGATGAACTTCGCTCTTTTTACGACCCATCTTTTCCTTATGTGGAACATCAAATACAAGCGCTTAAAACATTACTCAAAGTAAATACAGGTATAGTAAAAATAATTACTGGCGGGGGTAAAACAGAAATTATTATAGCTCTAATGAAGGCAACTGGCTTGCCTACTCTTATTTTGGTAAATAAAATAACACTTGCTAATCAAACACAGCAAAGAATAATGAAATCTGGTATTGACTGCGGAATAGCAACAGGTTCTGGCATAAAACTTGAATATAATATGGTAGCAACGATAGGATCAGTAAAAAAAATACCTGATTTACATAAGTATAAAATGCTTGTCGTTGACGAACTTCATAATGCCAGTTCAAAACAATTCCAAGTTTTTTTTGAAGCAACATCATATCCTCTTCGTTTTGGTTTTTCGGCAACACCAGAAGGAAATGATAAATATAAATACTCAAAAATACGTCATCATTTTGGTTCTGTTGTGGCAGAAACAACAGCAAAAGAATTAATGGAAAATGATGTAATAACAAGACCCATAATAAAATTTATGGAAGTTGAGTGTGAACCAACTATTGATTGGCCTTCTGCTAATAATAAATGTATAATGTATAATAAAAAAAGAAATAAAATAATATGTGATATAATAGAAAAATATAAAGAGCCAACATTAGTATTAGTAAAAAATATAGAGCACGGAGAAGCTTTACGTGATGCTATTCCAGGTTCTGTTTTTTTATCTGGAATAGATGATAATAGAGAGAGAATAGATATAATAGAAAAATTTGAAAATAGAGAAGTGTCTTGTATAATAGCAACCTCTATTCTAAATGAAGGAATATCTATAAATGTTATTAGAGTGTTGATAATAGCTTCTGGTGGTAAAAGCTCCATCCAATCAAGTCAACGTTTAGGCAGAAGTTTGCGCAAAGACAAGGGTAAAATGGTAGCTTTTGTATACGATTTCAAAGATTTGAATAATAAGTATTGCTATCGTCATTCTGTAATAAGAAGAGATACATATCAAAAAGCTGGTTTTGAAGTCATATGGTAAGGTTAAAACTATGAATAAAGAAGAAATGAAAACATACAAAAAAGCGGGCTTTGATGTTATATAAAGCAAAGGTAATACAATGAAGAAAATACTATTTTGTATATTAATAGCATTATCGACACAACTTTTTGCCTTCAATTTTATTTCTCCATTACCAGGAGGGTATGACATAGCTTCTTCCTTTGGTTGGAGAAAATCAGTAATGGGTGGAATGACTGATGGATTACATCGTGGAATTGATATGGTTCCTTATTTAATAGAAAAAAATGTAGATGCTGATGTGAATGTGGTTTCCATTGAAAAAGGAACAGCAGTGGTTGTTTTTCTTCCACCAGGAGCAGTAAGCAAAGTTGATGGTAAAGAAGTTATGTCTGATGGCGATCCTCTTTTTGGCGGTTTAGTAATAATATATCATGGTCAAGGTGTTTATTCTCTTTACGGGCATATGAAAACTGTTTTTGTAAAAGCAGGACAAAGAATAAGAAGGGGAGAGAAAATAGGTTTAGTAGGAACTACTGGCAAGTCAACAGGACCGCACCTACATTTCGAGGTAGACCTTGACCCAGAAACGCTATTAAAAAATGATATAATAAATCTTGGTATGACGCCCAAATGTTTTATTCTTCCTGAGAACATTACAAAGTAAAGATAAATATATCGGAGCTCTAATGAATTTCCAAGATGCTGTCGTTACAACACTAAAAACTAATACTGTATTACTTGAAGAAGAAATGATAAATGAGGGTATCTTTTTTCCAATTTCTCCATTTTTGGCATTTGCTTCTTTTAAGAAAAAAGTATTTAGTTCTTTAAAAAACTCGTCTGCTTTTAGATTACTTGAAAAAACAAAACAAATAAAACAAAAAGCAATGGAAACTAAAGGCGAAGCTCTTATAGCAAAAGAAAAAATAAGAGCAAAAGCAGGATTGAAAGGTGGAAGTGGAGACAATGCTTCTGTTTATAAAATGACGCCAGAACAAATAGAAGTAATGGCTGATATAATGAATAAATACGGAGAAGATTTAGCGAAAGAAATAAATCATTTTCGTGTAAATGTGCTTGCTCCTTATCAACTTATAAAAAGGATAATAAGAAAAAATAAATCTCTTACTTCTACTGATGTTACTGGAATGAATAAAGAAGAGTTCGGTTCTGCTCTTGAAAGTGGAAGACGAAAAATAACTCGTCGTGGTGTCTTTTTTGATAAATCAAATGCTCTTCAAACAAAACTTAGAGATTTAGAAAGTAATATACAAAACTTACAAAGTGAAAAACAAAAATTAATAAATGGAAAAGACCTTGATAGTGGTATACTTGAAAAAGTGTATTCTTCTTATCAAGTTGGTGAAAAAGATTTTGGTGGTTACACGCTTGATGCTTTAAAATCAACATATGAAGAATTAATGAGAAATTATAAAGGACTTTCTTCTTATGCTTCTGGAGAAAACTCAAAACTTTCTCCAGCAGAAGTTCTATCAACGGTTCAACGTCAGCATCAGCTTAGAGATAAAGGTATAGCAAAAGAAGATGAAGGTAAAAAAGAATCTGGAGAAAAAAAAGGTAGTTTTGTTATAGCTTTTGATAGATATCTTCTTCGTCGTTCTATTCGAGAGAGTTTCAAGGCTGGAACAAGTGAAACTGTTTATAAGAAAACCTATGAGAAAGTGATAGATGAACTCGTATCAGACGCTAAAGAAAGAAAAGCAGAACTTATGAAGCAATTTGTTGAAATGAGGAAAACTATTGATTTTAATGATAAAGAAGGAAAAATTTGGCATAAACTTCCAACTGCTCCTTCGGAATACTCTGGTGATGAAAGTCACTACTATCAAAAATATAAAGAAGAAGATTTTTCTGAACCAAAATATTATGAGCGTCCTCAAGAATTACAAGACGCAGAGCGCGAAATAGAAAATGAAATAAAACGTTTTGAAAGAAAACTCGCTACTATTATTTCAGCAGAAGATTTGGCTCGTTTAAAGAAATTTAGGTTAATAAATAATGTTATTACTGTTAGCGAGTTGAAAGACCCATCTGATTTATTCAAAACTCAAGCTGAACTTCAAGAATTAAAGAGCAGAGAAGCAAGTAAGCAAGAGCATATTTCTGAAAAGGATTATGAAGATAAACTTAGAGATTGGGCTTCCAAAGAACTTGAAGATGAAACAGAACTTGAAAGTAACAAGAAATCTGCTCGTGAATTAGCTCAAAAGATGAGAGACCAAGGTGATGGTGATATAGTAGAAATTCATCATGATTTATTACGTCAGATACTTGGCAGAAAAACTCTTGAAGCTCGTAAAATTTCTAAAAAAATAGGAGAAGAGCCAGAAGAAACTGAGGAGAATGATGAATAATACAATTTCTTCTCCATTACAAACAGCTCCTCTTATCGCTCAGCAAATGACTACTCTTACTAATGTTATACAACAAGCCGATCAAAAAATAAAACTTGAAAAGAATGATATAGTATTAAATTTTGTTCTTTCTCGTTCTACTTTTGATGGTTATAAAATAATATATACTATCAGAATGCAGCCAATGAAAATGGTAATGGCAGGAATTCAAATACGAGCAAGCCAAATAGATATGATTTCACTTCACGATGCCATTATACAAAATTTAGATCCGTTTGATGCTAAGTATATGACTTTAAAGAAATTTGATACTCTTACTTGTGAGTTCTTTTTTGAATTTGATAAATGGTTCTCTGATGCTACAAATGGAATAGTCCCTAGAACTTATATTTCAAAATTCGACCAAGAATTTAGATTAAAAATTCAACCACCAAAAGTAATAATGTTTGATATAGGCAGAAATGATTTTTTTGGATATATAGCAGACAAATTTAAGAAATATATAATAAACAAGAATAAAGAAAAACTTTGGTTAGGGCATTTACTTCCAAAGGATTTTCAAAAGTATGTAAACGCAAAACTTGCCAATTGTTTTGATTATACCTATGACTATCAGCAAAATAGATTTATAGTTCAACTAAAAACTGCGTATGTCCTCAGCGTAAGCTATGCTGTTGGAATGGCTATAAATAAAATAAGCAACAAGAAATCAAAAGAAAAGTTTTCTGATAGAGTAGAAAAAAATTCAAAACTTTTTAATAAGAAGAAATTTGAAAAAATGTTAAAAAAGAAGATGCTATGAAAATAGAAGATGTTCTTACCCAAGGTGAGATAAAAAATAAAACTCTAAAAAAAGCAATGAAAGGTGGAAAAACAGAAAAGAAAGTTGCTATTGAAGGCAATAAAATTTTTGGTAAGGGTTTTCATGCTGGTTATAGTTATAAAGTAGATAGTTCTGATAGAGACCAATATCCTCAATATGATGTGTGAAAAGGTAAATATATGAAATTTAAAGATCGTGTGCTGTCGTATTTAATAGAAAACAAAGAACCACTCGTAAGATCTACTTATAGAAAAGTAGAAGATATACTTTTCGATAATGAATATGATATATTTGGTAAAATGATGACGCATGATAGCGGAACTGGCTTTTCTCTTTATGTTAGGGCTAAAAGAAAATATCCAAAGCAAGAAGATGCCATATTGGTAAGAACATCAGATCATCCAGCAGTAAAGAAAACAGGTAGAGATAATCCTGATTATAGTATTATTGTTTCTAACCCACGAGCCGTTCAAGATTTCGAACAGAGTTTGAAAATGAGAATTGAATTAGGTAAAGAAGGAAAACTCCACGAAGAGTTACAAGTATTTCTCAACCTCGATAAGAAAAAAGAGGGGAAGGGTGGAAGATTTGCTGATAAAAATGTAAAAGATAAAGGGAAAACTGGTGATTACAGACCTCGCAGAAGCAAGAAAACAACATATCAAGATTATAACGATGTAAGCCTTTCTGTTGAAGATCCAGAACCTACGCATTATGGATACTAAAAATGACAATTAATGAAGTATTCAAGGATATGAAAAAGAAAAAATTAATTAAAAATAAAAAAGTATATAATACTGGCGTTGATTGGGAAAGCGCGTTGAGTGTAGACCCGCAAAGATTTATGGAAGAAACTCAAGCAAAGAAGAAAAAGAAGAAAAAAATACAACCTGGAATTGATTGGGATAGCGGTGTAAAAATTTATAATGATTTACGGGACACAATGTAATGTCAACAATAAGACAAGTTTTTTCAGATATAAAAGGTGATAAACCAAAAGTCATAAAGAAAAAAAGAAGTAAAATAGTTCCAACGAAGCAACAAGGGGTTGATTGGGGTAAAGATGATCCTTGTAATTTTGATGTTCGTGATAAACAAGAAAGTTCTACTGCTTAAAGGAAAGATAAAAGTATGAAAATACAAGAAGCAATTTGTTTTGTAAATGAAGATGTAATAGATAAAGAAACCTTCAAAGGAAAAGATGATATAGCTCGTTTTGCTGTTTCCATAAAACAAAAAATAATGAGTAAAGGTTTCCAACCAGAACAAGCGCAGAAAATAATAGCTAAACTTCTTAATGATTTAAACAAAACTGGATGGTTTGAAGTAGCACCTGAGCAGCTATCAATCGCAATTGATGGAAGTAATGTTATGTTTACGGCTGTTTATGGAACATCAGGCAAGAGACAGACATTTACTTATAGTGGTGTTGATAATAATGGAGGAGAATATAAAGCTCCAACTAATGTTTCTGCTAATCCAAACGCACAGGCAGTTTATCCAACAGATAGTTTTCAACGGTATGGAAATTTAAAAAACAAGGTGCCTCAATGAACTTCAAAGAAAATGTACTGTCATATTTATATGAAGCACGAGTAAAGATTGATCCAAAGAAACTCAAAAATCCAAATGAAATCGAAGAAGTAATACCAGGGTATAAACATATAATAAATAGACGCTTTTGGAAAACAATGAGTTTCAGTCAATTCTACGGATTTATGAGTATGTGGACAACTGACTATTATAAGAGATACGGTTCAAGAAAAGGTTCTTATGCCAATAGAACTCAATTGGCTAATGAAACAAGAAAAAACTATACACAAGCAGATTATAAAAAAGCGTATGAATGTTTAATGAAATATATTGATGGTGAAATAAACGATAATGATTTAGATAGAAATCCAGGAAATGTGGCATATGATATATTAAAACGTTTTTTTGTAGCATCAAAAGATTTGAGAAAAGGATATTCTTCTAAAACGCACGGAGAAGCTTTTAAAAATCAGATTTCATAAATAGTTGTAAATATAAATAAGTATCAAAGAGGATCTACCAGTTTCGAAGAGAAATGGATTGATACCTCAAGGAGGATATTATGGGTAATGATGGGATGTTGGGTCTTATTGATGTATTCAATAAGATGTGGCTTGGTTCTTCTAGTTTACTAGATTTGAATAGCGATTGGTATACTGTGCCATCGTTTCCGCCAGTTGATGTGAAACTGAATACAGAAACCAAAGATATGATTTTTGATTTCGCTGTAGCAGGTTATTCAAATGAAGATTTGGATATCACTTTTTCTGGTGATTATTTAGTTTTGAAAATGACTACTAAAGCGCAAAGTATTCAAAACAAATTCAAAATTATTCACAGTGGTATAAGAAAACAAGATGTGAATTTTCGTTACTATGTTCCATCTGATAAATACGATCAGAACAGAGTAGAAGCTAATCTTGCTAATGGAATTCTTACAATAAAAATTCCAGCAAGAGAGGAAGAGCAAAGAAGAAAAGTGAAAATAATGTAAAAATTAATGGCACCTGAATAGGTGCCATTTTTTTATTATGCTGATGTTTTATATAAAATATAAAAAAATGTGGTATCAGAAAAAATCAATTTTTGGGATAAGTTTTGTTCAGCCAATCTAAAAACTTTGAGTTTTGTTCCGGTGTTAGCTTATCTATTGGTGGAAGTGAATTATCAGTTATATCTTCCATAAATTCTTTATCTTCTTTTAGTTGTTGTAGCGTTTGCCCATTATATTTTTGAGCATCTTCACGAACACTTATATTTACTTTTTTGAAATCTCCTCCATGACCTACCCAAAGATGATGATTTTCTTCTGGTTTGCCACTCTCTGCTTCGCAAAGAGTAATAAGATTTCTTTCATCAAGTTCTAATTCCGGTCTTCCAAAATTTACAATAAATTCAAATGGAGCTATGTGATGGACATTTACCGCATCAGCCTTACCACAAACGGCACAAGCAGGATTTTTTTTCAAAAATGCTTTCATTACATTGGGCCATTTATAACTTCTTTTTAGCCCATGTTCAATGCCATTATTGTCTGTTGTCATATTTTTACTCCTAATTTATCTTGACAAAATAATAAAAATGCTTTATTATCACATCATATATAAAGGTAAAATTATGAACAATTTGATAATAAAAGTGGAAGATAACGAAGGAAATTTTTTTGAATATGATGAATACATCAAAGATGGATATTTTATTTTTCAGATAAAAAAGACGCATTATATTCATTTTGTTTCTTCTATTTCTGGAGTTTCTGAAAGAAGACGAGTATGCTATTTTTCTTTACCGCTTACAGAAAATTCATTTATTACTACTGAAGAGTTAAAAAAACAGAGATATAAAGAAAAAACAGGGTATGATAATCCATCTCAAAATCCAGATATAAAAAAGAAAAAAGAAGAAACTACATTAAAAAATTATGGAGTTTCTAATATATTAAAAAGCAAGGAAGTAAAAGAAAACGGTATGATTGAAAAATTTGGTGTTGCTAATCCAGGTTCTTCAAAAGAATTAATAGATAGAGCAATAGCAACTAAAATTGAAAAATATGGTAACAAAAATAACTTTGAAAAAATAAAGATTACAAATCAAATTAGATATGGGGTAGATACTCCAATACAGAATAAAGATATACGAGAAAAAGCAAAAATAACATTATTAAAAAGATATGGAGAAAAATATAATAAAGCATTTGTAAATCATAATACAAGAACATTACTTGATTTTAAAAATTATTTAAAAAACAAAGGAATGATGCTATTAGATGATTATGCTGACAATGAATTATTTACAAATATTATTTATCCAATAAGCATTAGATGTCACTGTGGAGATAGTTTTGAACTACATTCAAATAGACATTTATTTTTAACAAATGGATGTTATAAACATTATATTTCATCTATATCAAAATCAGAAAATGAAGTAAAAGAATTTATTCAGTCGCTTGGTTTCGAAACACAAAAATACGTCATGGAAAATAAAAAGCATATTGATATACTAGTAAAATCAAAAAATATAGGTTTCGAATATGATGGACTTTATTGGCATTCTCAGCAAGAATTAGCAGAAAGAGGATTTGGATATTCTTATCATTTAGATAAAACAAATCAAGCTTTAAAAGAAGGAATAATTTTATATCATATTTTTGAAGATGAATGGATAAACAAACAAGAAATAGTAAAAAATAGAATAAAAAGTATACTTGGAATTGTTGAAAACAAATACTTTGCTAGGAATACTATAATAAAAGAAATTGAATCAAAAACAAAAAATGATTTTTTAAATTTATATCATTTACAAGGAGAAAATACAAGTTCTATAAACTATGGTTGTTTTATTGATGATAAATTATTAGGAGTTATGACTTTTTCTAAACCGAGAATTTCTGGTGAAAATTCAGAAGAAGTTTGGGAGCTCAGTAGATTTGCGTCAAATGGAATAGTTATGGGGGTTGCTTCTAAATTTATAAAAAGATTTATTAAAGATTATAATCCAAAATCAATAATAAGTTTTTCTGATAAAAGATGGAGTACTGGAAATTTATATAAAAAAATTGGTTTTAGTTTTGCTTATTCTGTTCCTCCAAGCTATTGGTACTTATGTAATAAGCCAGAAAGATTTCATAAATCAAATTTTAAAAAAGAAAGTATAAAAGAAAAATTTAATTTATATGATGAGAACAAAACTGAATATGAAAACATGCTGGAAAATGGATGGGATAGAATTTGGGATTGCGGTTTAGATAAATGGATTATAGATGTTAATCAAAAAAAAGGAACCATTTAAGGTTCCTTTTTTGATAATAAACTAAAACAAATCAGCTTGGAGTTGAATCAACGTCGACTCCCTTAACAGCAAGGTCATATCTAAAAGTTACTGCGATGTCAATAATCCCATCTTCATCAGCGCTTAATCCATCACCATAATTTACTGTGGCGGGCCAAATGTAAAAATAGTTCCACGTTCTAATAACTCCACCAGCAGGGTCAAGTTGAGCCAGGGTAGCTGATGTTGAATATTGTTTCTTGAAGAACATCTGCCCAGTAATTGGATTGTAAATAGAACGAGACCAATTGTCTATAATAGACGCAGCCGAATTAGTTCCTTGAATAAAATCATAAAAACTAATAGAGAGTTCGTTCCATGTTGGTTTACCAGCATTGTAGAACTTCTCGTTTATTCTGTTATACTCTGTCTGTGTGTAGGTAAGCGTTGGTGCGTTGGTAGAATGAACTACAAAAGCAAGTTGGTCTCTATCTCCGCCACCAGGAACAGATTTAAATTGAATGACAAAACGATTTTTTCTTACAGGTTCCAATATTGAGCTTTGTGAGCTTGATAAAACTAATGCCATAAATAATCTCCTTTAACATATTTATCTTCATCTATATAAAGGTAATAACTATATAGAGGATTTGAGATAATGAAAACTTGTTCTAAGTGCTATCAAGAAAAAAATTTATCTTGTTTTGGCGTTAATAATGGAATGAACGACGGTTTAAGTAAGATATGTAAAGAGTGTCGTAGAGCTGGATACAAGAAAAGTAGTAATGCTAAAAAAATAGATTTCTATATAAAACAATCAATCATTAGAAGCATTAGAAAAAATCGTTCTGGTTATATTTGGGAGCGAGTTTTGGGGTTCACTTTGCTTGACTTAAAAACTCATTTAGGGCATAATTTTAGTAGCGAAATGAATTGGGAAAACTATGGTTCATTTTGGGGTATTGCTCTTATTATACCAAAATCTTATTATCATTATAATGGAATAAACGGAGAGTTTAGAAAATGTTGGAGTTTGAAAAATATGTATCCATTAGAAATAAGTAAATGTATAAAAAGAAAAATAGATATTGAACTTGTAAAGAAACACAATCTTTACGATTGCTTGCCAACCGGATTATTGCTTGACAAGATTTTATAGAAATAGTATAATAAATATATGACAGAAAATGAAAGATGTCTTTTGAAACATTTAAAAAATACTCCAAAAAAGCAAAACCCCTGCTCCAGAAATATATCCTCAAGAAGAGGATATCGGATATACAATAATTGATAATGGGGAGTATTTTGAAGTTCATCAAGGTCTTGCTTGTACAGGACCATTTTATTCTTTAAAAAAAGCAAGAGAGTTTATAAAAGAAGATATCAAACCTAAAAGAGAAAGAATAGTTGTAGAACAATATGATAGTTTTGGTAATATAATACATAAAAAAAGGGTAAAAGATGATTAATACAAATTCACCAATTCCTAATCTTGAAGATTGTGAAGTGGCCGCATTATTAACTGGTGATATAGATAAAGATGTAATGGAAATTGCGTCATATAGAGAATATATAGAAAAAAGGATGAAAGATGATAGGACAAAAAGTAAGATTAACTAATGGTAAATCAGCAAAAATAATAAAAGAAGTTTCACGACTTTCCGTAATTATTCACTATGAAGGGAACGAAGGACGAAGTACTTGTTTAGTGTCATATGATGATATAATGAGAGGTCCTATTGATTTATGCTTGTTTGACAGAAGTATTGGTGGAAGCAACAGTAATTATACGCCAATAAAAAGAAATAGCGATGGAACTCCAAGAAGGGAATAAGTGTGATTGTTTTTACAGGTGATTTTCATATAGAGAAAGGTATTTGGATATCTATTACAATTGATTATCTAAATTATTTATGTCAGTATTGTAAAGAACGTTCTCTACGAACGCTTGTCATAAACGGGGACATATTTGAAAAAGCTACTAAAATTCATAATGAAGCATTTGTTCCATTATTTATGAAATTTATAGAAATGAAAAAAGAAGGATTTGAACTTATTTTCCTTTTAGGGAATCATGATATATGGAACGATAGTAATGATAGTATAGTTGAAACTTTTTCTCCTTTTGGAAGAGTAATAAAAGATAGTTGTTCTTTGGAAATAGAAAATGATTATTTCGATTTATTATCATATACAAAAGACAAATCCAAAATTCCAAATCGTAATAAAACTTTGCTTACACATTTGCCAATAACTTCTTTTCAATTTGATAATGGTTTTACTAATGTTGATGATGGATTTTCCCCAGAAGATTTTTCTAATTATAATTTGGTTGCGTCGGGGCATTTTCACAGACATCAGAAAAACGGTAATATAGTTTATGCTGGTTCTCCTTATGAAAAAAACTTTGGAGAAGAAGGACAAGAAAAGGGATTTTTAGTTATAAATGAAGGAAAGAGTAAATTTGTTCCCTATACTAATGCTCCAAAACATCTTACTATAAATATAGAAGATTTCGATAAGTATGAATATAAAAATACTTTCGTTCAAGTGAAAATTAACAAGAAAGTAGAAAATTTTGTAAAACTACGTCACCTTTTATACTCTCGTGGCGCCATAGAAGTAAGACCATTATTTGAAAAAGAAGCAGAAGAAGTTTCCTTACAAGATGTAAAACTTGATGGAAGTGGCAGCATTTCAACTATCATTAAACAATATTTAAATGAAGTGAAAATTGAAGGTGTTGAAAATAAAGAATTAATAAAAAGATTTGACAAGTTAGTGGAGGAAATAAAATGACAGAGAAATTAGCAAGAAGTATTACATCTATTGTAATGGCTTTGACTGGAGTAATAACAAGTATTATTGGATTTCCAACGGCTGGAATAGTTTTATCAGGGTTAGCTTTATCATTAATTACATATAATCTTTTATTGTTAAAAGTGGAAAAATGAATAATTTACAAAAATATAAATGGTCTCAATGTCAGCAATGTGGAGATGATATAGGTTTAGTTGGCCGATGGATAGAGTTCATTTCTGGAGACGCTCATAATTGTAAAAATATAAAAAATCCAAAACTTGATAAAATAAAGAAAATTATTTGTTACTCTATAATGATAATTATTTATACTATCGGTGCTGTAGTTGTAATACTTGGTTTTTTAAAAATGATGGGAATTTAGGAGAAGTAATTGGTATTTAGAAAAATTTCATTGAAAAATTTCAAGTCATATGGTGATGAAGAACAAACTTTAAATCTGGACCATACAGGAATACGTCTTGTGTCTGGTAAGAATATGATTGGTAAATGCGTTTCTAAAAATACGCTGATAGAAACAAAAGAATTTGGAATAATAGAAATAGGGAGTTTATTTCCAGAAGATGGATTACCTAATGATATTTACTTGATTGAAGACAAAATTCACGTAAAAACAGATGAAGGTTGGAAACTTATAGAAGGAATGTTCATTACAGAAGAACAAGATATGTATGAATTTGAATTAGAAAATGGAAAAAAAATGAAATGTTCTGGGGAACATAGAGTTATGACGCAAAGAGGATGGGTATTTGTAAGAGATTTGAGTAATAGTGATGAGATAGTTTGTGATGACGCAAAGGTAAAGAATGATAAATAAAAGGAACCATTTTTTACTATGACTAACGAAGAGCTTACTAAATATATTGAAGATAAAAATACAAAAAGAAGATTTTTTATTAGACAAATAAATCAGCTTGGAATAACTATTGATGATTTATCTATTGTAGATTTTTGTGATGGACTTTGGATTGATAAACTTAAACAACCACTATTTTCTAAATGTGGAAAAATAACAATTGAATGTTTGGTATGTGGTTGTAAATTTGATGTAGCCTTTTCTTATTATGTAAGGAAAAAAGATGAAAATAAAAATGTTTGTTCTTACTGTTCAAGAAGTAGAAATCTAAAAAAACTAAACAAAACTATTATGGGAGATATAAGAACAGAAAGTTGGAAAAATGGTAGATTTAGTTTATTGAGAGAACAGTATAGTAAAAGAAGAATAGAAACAAATAAAACTACACAAAGAAATTTGATATTATCGTTATCAGAAGAAAAGAAAAAAGAAATAGCAATAAAAAAAGCAAATACTTTTCACAGCAGACCGAAAGAAGAACAAAAAGAAATAAATATAAAAAGAAATGGTTGGAACTACTTTACTGACGAACAAAAAAAAGAAAAGACAAAGTTTCTTGGAAAAGTTTCAAAAGAATTTTGGGATAGATTGACAAAAGAAGAAATATTAGAAAGAACCAAAAAAAATTATCACGGAAGTGGTTATTTCAAAAAAGAAACAATAGGCAATATTTATGTTGAAAGTTCATATGAAAAAAAGTTTTTATTAGAGGTTTTGGATAATAATTTAAATATAGATAGGGGTCCTAATATAGAATATTTTGACACTTATGATAACAAAGTAAAAATATATTTTATAGATTTTGTTTTGAATAACTACTTGATAGAGGTAAAAAGTTCTTATTTTTGGAAATTACAAATAGAAACAAATATGTGTAAAAGAAGAGCAGCAGAAGAGTATGCTAAAAATAATGGATATAATGGATATCTATTGTTTATTTTCAATAATAACAAGGAGATAACTTTTGATATTATCAAAAATAAAATCTATACATAAATTAGAAAAAAAAGAGACATGTTATGATATACAAGTAAATGAAGTAAAAAGATATTTTTCTAATGGAATACTTAGTCATAATTCCTCTATGTTTGAAGCCATTCTTTGGTGTCTTTATGGAAAATCTTTACAAGAAAATGTTGATGACGTTATAAATTGGAATACTAATAAAAATTGTAAAGTTTCAGTTGAATTAGAGATACAAGAAGCCCTTTATACTATCTATAGATATAGGGCTCATGAAATTCACGGTAATGCTCTTTATATTTTTCAAGGTGATAAGAATTTATCAATGAAGAACATGGCAGATACACAAAATCTTATTCTTGATATAATTCAAGTTCCATTTATTGCTCTCACTAACTCAATTTTGTTTTCATCAGAATTATATTCATCATTTCTTCGTTCTTCAAGGGCAGATAGATTAAAAGTGTTAGAAAGCGTTCTCTCTTTGAGAGAAATAGGAACTTATTATGATAAAGTAAAAGGTATAATAGCAGAACTTGATGAAAATTTATTTATTCATAAAGAGAAAATAGGTAAAGCAACTGTTGGTATTGAAACTATAAAGCAAACAATAGAACAATATAAAGAAAAAGCAAAATCAACTCTTACAGCTTTAAAAACAGAACGTTCTGAATTATTACTTGCTATTGAAACGTTAAATAATGATATAAAAGAAATAGATAAAATAGATGTTTCTAATGAACTCTCTAACGTAGAGAAGTTAGAAAAGAATGCTATCACTACTCAAAGAATAAACGCAGAAAAACAAAAACTCATTGATGTCTCTACCATGGAAGTTCAAATAATGAACTTACTAGAAAAAATAGAGAAATTAAAATCTATTGATATAAATAAAGAAACTAATATAATAAATAAATATGAAGATTTAAATAATAAAATAAAAGAATTAGAATACTCAAAAGCTTATGAAGGGCCAGAGGAAATACAGTTAGAAGAGAATAAACAAAAATTACAGCAGCAAACTAAATTTTTAGAAAATATAGATGATAAATCAGAATGCCCTGTATGCCATCAAGAAATAAAAGATGCCATAAAAGAAGAGTTACGAAAAAATTACTCCAAAGAAATAAAAGAAATTTCTGATTTTATTCCTATGCTAGAAGATACCATAAAGAAAAATAAAGAAAAAAACAGAATAATATCAGAAAAAATAAACTTATTAAAAGAACAAATAAGTGTTCCATATTATACAAGAGAACAATTATCCAGTGCTTATGAAAAATTCAATACTTTAAACAATGAACTATCTATATTAAAAACAAGAGTAGAAGAAAGTGAAAGAACAAATATAAATACCTCACAATCTATTTCTTTATTAAGAAGAGAATTGTTTGATGTAGATGCTTCCAAATATGATAGAAAATTTCTTACTAATCTTTCTAGTAGAAAAGAAACAATAAATAAGTTTATTCAAGAGCATACTAACAGAATAAATGTTATTGATGAAACTGCTAAAAATGTATATGATAAAACATTTGTAGAACAACACGAAGAAAGAATGAAATCTATTCAATCTATTCTTTCAATTGAAGAAAAAGAAGTAAAAGAAATAAACGATGAGAAGAAATACTATGATATATTTTCAGTGTTATTTTCTAATAAAGAAGCTGGTTTTAAAAAGTATTTTATTGGTAAGATGATAGGTTTCTTCAATGAGAGTATCAACTTCTATTTACCATTTTTCTTCAACAAAGAAATAAAAGTTGAGTTTGATAAAGATTTGAATGAGACAATTAATTATGATGATAGAGAAGTAAATTTCAAGTCATTTTCTGCTGGTGGTAAAACTCGTATTGAAATTGCCACAGCATTCGCATTACATGCTCTAAGTAAAACATTCTTTTCGTCCGATACTAACTTACTTGTTTTTGATGAAATTTTAGATCAAAATCTTGACGAAGAAGGTTTCAATTCAGTAGTAGAAGTAATAAAAGGTATGGATAGCTCTTCAATATTTATTATATCCCATCAAGATGCTATCAAAGATAGTTTTGATGATATAATAAACATAGAAAACGAAAATGGATTTAGTAAAATTATTTAGTTTTTAATTTTTTTTACTATTTCCATTATATCAGAAATAGACCATTCTGGATGTTCTTTCTTTATGGCTGACATTAACTCTCCATTATCAGAGAAGTCAACCCCTTGCTTTTTTAGTTTTTTTACAAAATCTTTTCCTATTTTATAATTTTGTATAAAACCTTCTTGTATATTGTTTTTTACTCTTCGCATAGCGCCATACTTACCAGAAGTATCAACTGATGCTTGAATAGGAGCGGGAGCTACTGGAACTTGTGCTACTGGTTGCTGAATCGGCGCAACTGGAACTTGCTGTTGCTTTACTTGTGCTTGTTGAGCTGTTTGCTGAGTAGCTTGTTCTTGCTGTGCTTTTTGCGCGGCTAAACTACTTATTTGAGGGATAAGTGCTTTCACATCAGCACTATTTAATACACCAGCAAGTTTCATTATGTTGGAAATTATGTCATTATTAATTTTATTTGCCCCTTATTCTATTGCGTATATTTTTGGAAATACTTTTTGATGAAGTATCTACCGAAGCACTAAAATTCAACATACCTTGACTTTTATCTTCAGGAGTTTTCTTTTTAGCTTCAGCAGCTTTTTTAGCACCAGCTCGTTTTCTTTCTAACACTTGTTCTGGAGTTAGCTTATTTTTCTTTTGATTAAAGCTTTTTTCAGTAAAATGAAGTTGTTTATTTGGAGCAACTTTTTTCTTTTCTTTTTTTTCTGGCTCTTCTGCTTTCTTTTCAACAGTAAATGTTCTTGGAGCACGTTTTGCCTTTGTGTCTGCTTCTTTAGCTGGAACTGGCTTCTTTACTGCCTTTACTACTCGTGGAACAGAAGTTTGAACTTGTGCTACTGGTTGTGGGGCCGGTGCTGGTTGTGGAGTAGGAACAGGTTGAGCAAGAGCAACTGGTTGCGTAACTGCTTGACCGTCAGTAGTATCCTGAACGTTGTTTTGTGCTTGGGTAGTTTGAACCGGTGCTGGAACAGCCTGATACTTTCCAATAATATCCTGAACGGCTTTATTTAGAGTAGAGTGAGATTTTTCAATAGGATTAGTTTTAGCAGAAGCAACTTTGGCATCGTGTGTGTCTATTACATTTTGAACTCCACGTTCAACGCCTTCCTTGGTTTTAGCATAACCAGATTTAACACCTTCTGCTGCGGCTTGAATTCCTCTTTTTACTAAATCAGAAGTATTTTGTATAGCTCGTGAGTTTTCTATCTTTCCTTTTACATTTTCTTTGGCATTCTTTAAGGCGCCAGCGACTGATTTAGCCATATTAGAAGCGGTAGAACCAAGTTCTTTACGAAGATACTTATTGTTTACCATTCTAACTTCGCTCTGGGCGTAGTTATAAGCTATTTGAGCATTAGTAAGAGCTCTTTGCTTTGATAGTGGAGTTGGATGAACCGAAAATCTACTTTGTTGCTTTTCAGCTCTTTCAGCATATTTACGAAGTTTGGCATCAAGCTCATTTTGAGCGGCAGCATATATTCTTTGGGAACGGGGATTTTCTTTTGATTTAGTTCTTAATTTTTCGTTTTCTTCTTTTGCTAGGGCTTCTATTTTTGAAGCTATTTCACTAGGGTCTTTGCCAGCATAACGTTCAGGCGGGGTTTCTTCAGAAGGTTTCTCTTCTTCCGTATTATCCTTTTCTGGCTCTTCCTCTGAATCTTCCTTTGAATCTTCACCATTATCTTCTTCTGGTTCTTCATCATCTGATTCTTTTTCAGAAGGTTGCTCTTTGGCAGTTTCTGGAATCTTTTCTGTTTGCTGTGATTCTCTATTTTCTTGATGAGTTTTTATTTCTGGCAGCAACGAAGAATAAAGAGTTTGTGCTTCTTTGCTATCCAAAGGTTTAAAACCAATACTATTAAGAAGTTCTTCTGCTTCTTTGGGTGTATTTTTATTTCTTATAGCGCTTTGGACGCTATCTGATGGTTTAGCTTGGTCTTCTTTCACATTTGCTTTATGACTGATTATAGCAATAGCAAATTTTATATCTTTATCTTTTATGGCATTTATATCGCCCTTAAACTCATCAATATATTCTTTGGCGTGTTCTTTGTCTTTTGCTATCTTTTCAAGTTCATTTTTAGCATGCTGATAATTTTGAGCGGAACCTATTTCTTTGAAATTGTAAAAAGAAGTACTTGCTCTTGTATCTGCTTCTGTTAAATATTTACGGAAATCTTTCATTTGCTGATTTTCCCTTTGTATTATCTTTACCGTTGTTGACTTAGATAAATTGCTTGACTAAAAAATAAAAGATTGCTATAATAATTTTGTATAGGAGAATGAATGAAAAAAATAATATGTGATTGCTGTGGAAGAGATATTGAAATAGATTGTGACGGTGAAAGTGTTTTCTCTTTAAGAATGTGTGATGATAGTGATAAAACAACAGATATGGATTTATGTGAAATTTGTTACAAATCGATACGGCATGGTATAAAAATATTTATAAGCAAAAAATAAAGGAATGGAAATATAAATGAGTTTCGCGCAGCTTCATCTTCATACTACGTATAGTATTTTGGATGGAATAGGTAGTTCAAATGAATATGCTAAAAAAGCACAACAATACAATCATCCATCATTAGCAATTACCGACCATGGAAAATGTAATGGGTGGTGGAGTCATCAGCAAGCATGTCTAAAAAATGGAATAAAACCAATTTTAGGAATCGAAATGTATATAGCCCCTGAACTTGTTACAATAGTAGATGAAAAAAGAAAGAGAACAAAAAATCAGCATGTTATTCTTTTAGCGCAAAATAAAGAAGGTTATCAAAATCTACTCTATTTAAATTACCTATCAATGGCAGATGATAAACATTTTTATTATGCTCCACGAATAACCAAAGAAGAATTATTCGAGCATTCAAATGGTTTATTTTGTGGAACCGCATGCCTTGGCTCTCCATTTTCTCAAGCACTAATAAATGGTGGTTATGATGGAATAGCAGATAAATTGTTTTTTAAATTTTTAGAAGTTTTTAAAGACAGATTATATGCTGAAATACAATTAAATGAATTAACAGGTGAGATGGGTTCCTTAAAAAGAGGACAGGCACAGTATAATGATTGGGTAATAGATAGAGCGAAAGGTAATGGCGTTCCAATAGTTCTTACAGGAGACGTTCATTACGCAGAAGCAGGGCAGGATAAACTTCAAACACTTTCCATTGCTATTAGAGATAAATCAACAATAGACAAATTAACTTTTGAACTTGAAAGTAAACATTTATACTATCATAACATTTCTGATTATCAGAAATTCAATAAAGATTTTGGATATAATTATAAAGAAGATTTTATAGAAGAAATATATAATAATGCGGGATTGATAGCAGATAGAATTGATTTTCAAATACCAGAAAGAAATAAAATTATATTACCAAATATATCAGATGATGATGAAGTATTGTTAGTAAATAAAGCGAAAGAGGGTTTATCTAATTACTTTAAGAAACCTTTTGAAGAATGCCCTTTGGAATATAAAAGAAGACTTGCTTATGAACTTTCGACTATTATACGAAAAGGTTTTTGTAGTTACTTACTAATACTTGAAGATATATTTGATTTTGCTAAAAAAAATGAAATAACTCATAGCACAGGTAGAGGTTCAAGTTCAGGTTCATTAGTAGTGTTTTGCTTAGGAATAACCACACTTGACCCCATAAAATATGGATTATTTTTTGAAAGATTTATCAGTCAAGCTAGACTTATAGATTTTTGTTATGATTATTTTAATGAAGGAGAATAAATGAATTTATTAAATGTTTTGAGAGGAATTGGAACTGGTATTTTATGGGCTATTGGCTGTTATCTATTTGGAGCAATCGGTTTGTTTATTTGGACGCTACATTTTACACCATTGTATATACTTGGAACAACAGGATTTGCTGGAATAATGAGAATTGTATGTTTTACAAGTTTGCTTGCTGGAATAATTTCCTTAGGTGAAATCAATGAAATATGAAATAACTGTCCATGCTGAAACTCATGAAGAATTAGCAAAAATACGATACGAATTAGTTAAAAAAGGTTGGCAAGAAAAAGGTTACGTATTTGTCATACCAAGTGAATTTCAGCTTTTTATACATATGATAAAACCACAAAAAGGACAAATGGAGTTTGAATTTTGACATATGAAGAATTAAAAAATTATTGCGATAAAGAAATACAAAAATATCCTCAGTATCTATTAGCATATAAAAGAGAAATGTTAGCAGCAAAAAGATTTTATGATAATGGTAGAAACCTTCACAAAGAACTTCTTGAAAAAAAAGATAAAATAGATAAGAGATATATTATACCATTTTTACTTGGTATTACCAACGAAGTGATAGATAAAAAACCTAATTTAATACAAGTAAAAAATGGAAGTTTCTCTTTGCCAGATATTGATACTGACTGGTCATCAGAAGGTAAGGCAAAAATACAAAATCATTTGAAAGAAAAATATGGTGCTGATTGCTTTGCTCATGTTGGAACTTATTCAATAATGGGTCCTGCTTCTGCTGCTTCTGATTTATTGCGTATTTATAATGTAGATTTCAAAGTTTCAAAATTGTTTACTTCATTTTTACAAAAGGATTTGACATGGGAAGAAAACATAAAAGTAATACAAGAAACCTCACCGGCACAGTATCAGTTCTATACAGAACATAAAACTGTTCTCGATTTGGTTCCCTATTTTATAGGTAAAATACGACAGTGTTTGCCACATTATCAGCTCGTTGATACTTCTAGCGGAAAGAAAAAAATAGAAGATCTAAATAAACAGGATGCTATTCTTTATCTAAGATCAAATGGTGATCTATCATATACAAAAAACTATGAACTCATAAAAAGCGGAAAGAAAAAAGTATTTGAAATAACTCTTGAAAGTGGAAAAAAAATAAGAACTTCTGACGAGCATATTTTATTTACAGTAGACGGAATGAAAAAAATGAAAGATTTGAAGATAGGTGATAAACTAATGGTAAAACAATAATCATTCCTCAAAAAATATTATTAGTAATATTACAAAAATTAAATGATAATAGGTATAATAAATTTAATAGAGATAAATATAACAATGATAGCTTAGAGGAGGGGAAAAAATGTGTAATAAAAATAAACAAACTAAAATTGACAGAGTTTGTTCAATCATAGAAATAGGTTATGAAGAATGCTATGATATTTCAAATAACGAGAATGACTTTTTCAATAATGAACCAAATTTTTTCGTTGATGATGTCTTAGTTCATAATTGTGGAACTCATGCTGGTGGAGTAGTAATAACCCCAAAACCTTTGTATAACTATATACCAGTTGATAGAGTAAATGGAGAGATTATAACGGCATTTCCTGAAAGTGGAAGTGAATCTATTTTGGAAAGTATGGGAATTGTAAAAATAGATATATTGGGAATAAGTATTTTAGACGTTATAGAGCAAACAATAGAAATGATTTCGGAAAAATTGTATTTAATAATAGACAACGATGGTTTGACCAAGGTAGTTCCTGAAAGTTATTTAAATAAAGAAATAGCTAAATTTTAGAACGTAACCCAAGCGGAAGTAAATTTTCGCGAGCTAAACGTTTCAAAATTTCTTTTCTAAGCTTCGGGTCGTTTCTCATTGATTTGGTACTTTTATAAGCAGTAAGTCCATATTTAGGACTATCCATAATGTCAAAAATATCATCTAAATTTGTTATTTTACTATATTTTGTAGGCCATTGCGTCTTATACCGAGCCATTGTGTGAATAAATTGATTCATTTCATATTCATCTTTCCAATAATTAGATGTTTCTGCTTGCTTACTTTGATGATGTTTTGACTTTGATTTTTTATCTACATCTACGTCTTCATCTTCTAATGCTTCTGTGCTTCTTAACATATCCATAGCATGGATAACTTCGTGCCGTAGCATATCTTTAAAAGTAGGAGATTCAAGATTATTAATCAACTTGTCAAAAGTAACAGCAGCATTTATTTGAATTACTATTTCACCTTTATCTGAATAAAAACAGAGAGGTTTACTGGATTTACGTTTTGTAGAATAGTTATAATCAAATATAACCTTGTGCGTTTTCCGAGGAACTCCATTTTTATCTTTTAAAACAATAAGCTGTTCTGGGAAATATCTAGTAATTTCAGCTTGAAAACTCTCACCAGACTTTATAGTAACCCCACTATATTCAGAAATTATATATCTATATAAACGATTGAAAAAAGTAAGATTGTAAAGGCTTTCGGTCAAGATATTTGTTGTATTATCCATTTATATTATCTTGACGAGATTTTATAAATGGTATAAGAATAGTAAGGAGAAAAAAATGATTAAAGGGGAAGACCAAGTTTTGTTAGTGAAAAGTAAGTTTGAAGAGTGCCAAGCTTATTTCAATGCGTTGGAAACTATATTTTATAATAGTTCTGATACAGAAGGAGACCCAGCTCAATCTATACCAAAGATAGCAATAATGGTAGGGAAATTGATGGTAGATTTTAGCGATATAGCAACACTATTAGAAATCTTTCCAAAATCTGATTAATAAGGAATTAAATGTTAGCGGTAGATAAAATAAAATTGAAGCAAGAATTTCTAAAAGAAAATTGGGATTATGTATTCAAGGAAGCATACAAAATAAGTGATTTTCTTCTTTCACAAAAATATAAAATAAGTAGTGAAGATATACGCCAAGATATGGCACAAGAATGCTGTTTAAACTTATACAAAAAAGTGTTAGAAGGGAAAGTAAATCCAGATAAAAATATATTTAGTTTTATGT
Source organism: uncultured Negativicutes bacterium (assembly GCA_963721525.1). Classification (GTDB taxonomy): domain Bacteria; phylum Bacillota; class Negativicutes; order JBAXTZ01; family JBAXTZ01; genus CAVRJL01. The sequence continues at coordinate 51,625 of CAVRJL010000008.1, read as the reverse complement.
GGGCTAATTCTGATTTTAGAATACGTGAGATTTTAAGGAAGTCTCGTAAGCGTGATACTATTGCTAAATTTATAAGTTATGATAATATAGTTGAAAAAGTTTGGGATAAGGAGCTTGAAGATGAAGAAAGAGAACAGGCAGTTGGAATTTGACTTTGACGAGAAGCCAAAAAAAGATACTTTCTGGATAAATATTGCTGAAGTGTATCCAATGGCTCCTTCAACTTTTGATAACACTATTTATTATCAGCAACTTATTTATGATGTTAATCTTGAAAGACCTCTTACTAATGCTGAAATCAGAGCACAAATACAAGAAACTGTAAATGTTGTGCGTAGTCAACTTGTATTTATTCCAGTAACTGAAACAAGAATTAATGAATTTATGGAACGATTGCGATTAGCAATGTCTGATTTTTTAGTTGCTGAAAAAATTATAAATTTTACTATTGAAAGAAATTATAGTTTATATGGCAGTAGGGTAAGTATTACATTTACAATAAATAATTATGGTGAGCGTGAAAATTATAATATATCGGTAATAGTATAAAAAGGAAATAAATGAAAAGGGACCCGAGGCAATTAGAATTCGATTTCGATGGCAATGAAGAAAAAGCACAATTAGCAAAAGAAGCTATGAGTAAATTAACCAAAATATATAGTAACCATACTAACTTCTATTATACAATAAATACAATAGCATATAGTAATATTACTACTACTACTGCTGCTATTACTAATTTATGGAATCCTAACACAAGCACTACTGGAAATAGATAATGATTAAGATAGTTCGCGAAGTTTCAAAGCAAGAACTAAAAGATTTTCTTTATGATTTAGATTTAACTGATAAAAATTTATATGAAGAGTTAAATGAAGATAGAAGTATAAATACATTTCAATTATCGGCCCAAACCGCAGAAGGTCTTGTTAAAAAAATAAAACCAAAAAATTTTGATGAAGTTTGTGCAGTTTCTGCGTTTGCGAGACCAGGAACCATTAATTTTGTAGATGATTATTTAAATAGTAGAGATAATGGAATAAATAAATATCCTCAACAAGTTCAAGAAGTTTTAAAAGATACGGCAGGATGTGCTATATATCAAGAACAATGTATGTCTATATTTAATATTATTGGTGGCTTTACCCTTTCGGAAACTAATGAAGTTCGTGCATTAATGAAAATTTTGGGAAAGGCAGATAAGAAAAAAATAGATTTGGATAGATGGGATGAGGTTGTTAAAAAGTTTGAAAATGGTGCAGTAAGCAAAGGAATAAAAAAAAGTGATGCAAAAGTTGTTGCTGATGATTTATTAAAATTATCATCTTATTCTTTTAATTTAAGTCATTGTGTAGCTTATACTTATATATCTATGATAAATCTTTATTTATCATTTTATTTTAAAGTTTATTATTTTAGTTCTATCTTAACTTACAAAGGAAAAGAAGATGCTCCTTTAAAAGAAAAACTTACTTTATGTAAACTACAAGGATTTTCTATTCTTCCTCCTGATATAAATAAATCAAAAATTCATTTTCATCCAGAAGGAAACAATATTCGTTTTGGGCTAAATGAAGTAAAAAGTATAGGCGATGTTCCTGCTACAAAAATAGTAGATAATCAACCATATATTTCTTTTTTCGATTTTATGCATAAAATAAAAGGTGAAAGAATAACAAAAACAGTAATTAATGCTTTGGTTTCTGTTGGAGCATTTGATGAACTTATTGGTAGCGAAAGAACTAAAAACATATTTATTCTCGAACAATATTTGGAAAAGAAAAAGAATATAAAAATAGCAGAAAAACTTGTTGATGTATGGGATAAAATAGAAGCAGAAGCAGATAGAATTCCAGGTCTTGAAACAACAGGATTGTTACTCGCTCAATATGAAAAAGAATTTCTTGGTTTTAATTTCTTTCATACTTTGTTTACAGATAAAATGGTTACAGTTATAAATCAAGGATTTAGAAAAGGTTTATGCGGAAGATATTTTGAAGATATAACGAATTTTCAAACTTCACTTCCTGTTCCCGTTATAGTTGAAAAATTTAGAGCCTTTAATGATAAAAATGGAAGAGAGATGGCATTTGTCGATTGCTCTGATATGAGAGGAAATAATATAAGTGTTCCAGTATTTTGGAATTATTGGAAAAATATTAAAGAAAAAATACTTCCTAATACTGTATATCTATTTTCTTTATATAGAGATACGGATAAAAATAGTATATTGTTTGGAACAAAGAAATTTTCTTCTGATGAAGAAAAGAAAAGAATGGCTCGTAAGTTAGGGTAAAGATAACTTCATGAGCAATGTAAATGAAATACTTATATTTGAAGCAGTAGCAGATTTAGTTAGAGCTTTCTCTTATGAAACTAATGCTTATTTGAAAAAAGAGGGAGAGGCTGGCAAAAGCAAACTCCATAGTTCAGAAAACTGGAAACCTATTTTTGATAAAGTGGCTCATAGGTATATAGAAGATTTAAAAAAAAGAGGGCTTGACCCAAAAAAACGCGTGAACGTTGACATGAACGCTTTGATTAAAGCAAAAGTAAAAGAAAATAAATACTTGAACTTGCTTCAAAGCAGACCAGAAATACAAACTTATTTAAGAAAGCAAATAAAACTCCTTACAGATGAAGGCGCTGAAAGAATTGAGAAGTATAGAAATCCTCGTGAATATGAAGAAATAGAAAAAGAAATAGAAAAAACTACGCCAACACCTAAATTAACTAAATCTCAACAGCAAATAAAAGATGCCGAAGTAGGACTTAGAAAAGAACCAGTTCTAAAAAAGGGTTCTGAAAGACATTTTGGTGGACAAGAATTTGAAATGAAAGTTGCCAAAGCTATGGCTAAGAAAAAAATTGATAGCGTAAAGTGGCTAAATAATAAAGTAACTATAAATTTTCCAGGAGAAGGAGAAAGTATAGCAGATAAGATTTATAATCTATTACAAAAAAATCCAAGTAAAGCAAAGGCGCCAACTGTATCATATGATGATGTATATAAAATAATAAATGAAATAGACCCAAGCGTAGAACAGATGTCTAAATCAGATTTTGAATATAATGGCACAAAGTATGAAGTAAAGAAACAAAATATATATAATAAATCTATATTTGGAGAAGTATGGAAAGTAGCTACTGATAGTTCGTTAAAAAAACTTACAAAAACTATGGGGCAAGATGGCATTTTTTATTATAATAACATCATACAAAAAATAGTAGCTGAACCATTATTTCAAAATAAAATAACGCAAGCTATACGTTCAGCTATGCTAAAAAATAATATACATATGATAGCTCTTTGTGGTTCTGCTTCTGATAAAACAGAAGTTGGCGTATTCTCTCCGAAACAGCTTGAATTTTCTGTTGGCCTTGGGTCTGATAGAATGGGAACTAAAAGATTTACTTTGTTTGTAAAAGCAAAAGTTGGAACTAAACCAGAAAAATCATTAGGCTCATATGGCAATATGGAAGAAGCTATAAAAATATATTTGCTTACAAGCGAATTGTTATTAAAAGAAAATGTTCGATTATAATAAGGAATGTAAAACTAAAAAAGGGGAATTTCTCACACCAATAATAGGAGAAGGAGAGTTTATTCTCTGTGCTACTCGTCAAGGAACAACTGTATATAGGAAGCAGGATGAATTTGATTTTACGACGCAGAAAGAAAATAAAACAATCACTGCTGTTCCAAAAAATAAAAAACCAGTAAAAGAACCAGTAAAAAAAATAGTTCCTGCAATCGTAGAAGAACCAAAAGCAGTAAAGAAAGAAGAAATAAAGCTAGAAAAGAAGGAAGAAATAAAGCTAGATAAGAAGGAATTAAAAGAATCAAAGGATAGGCAAAAAATAACAAAAAAATTAATAAAGAAAGATGATGAAAAAGTAGTTAGTAAAGATAACATTAGTAATAATGAGGAATATATATGACACTTGGTGATTTGATAGAAGACGTGCTTGATAAAAATGATTCTGATTATTTTGGCAATATGGAAAAAGAAATTGGTTCTATCAATACTGTTCTTACACAGAACCCTGCTTTGTCTGGATTACTATCTAAACCAATAAGTAGTATAAATACTTCATTGCAAAGTTATAAAGCTTATATACAAGCTCGAGAACAGCAAAAGCAACAGGCAGATTTAGAAGCAAAAAAAGCACAAGATGAAAAAATGAAAGCTGACGCTCAAAAAAGCAGGCTTACTTCATCTTCTCCTGGAACTCGTAGAGAGCTTCCTGGTGAAAAAATGAAAGGTCTATTAGGACCACAAGTTACAACTGGTGCTTCTAATCCCGGACCTTCTAAATAATAAACAATTTTACTTGACAATAAAATATAAATAATATAAACCTATATTTATAGGTAGATAAAATAGTAATGTTATTAGAGAAAAATAATGATCCAGAAAAAGTTATAACAGAAGAAAATTTTAGAGATTTTATAGCAGAAAACAAAAATAAACCGTTATTAATTCCAATAAAAATCTTAATAAGGGGAGGAGATGGAATAATCGGTAGCACAGTAGAACACTATTTAGGAATTAAAGAAAACAATAATAAAACTCCAGATTTAGGTTTTGCTGAGCTAAAAACAAAAAATTTATTTAGTGATGCTTCTGATACATTACTTTCTGCTGGAATAAGAGTCCCAAGCAAAAAGAATCCAATAGCTAATTGGAGAAGTCCAGATAAATTTGATTTCCATAAAAAATATGGAACAGGATATATAGATATATTTGCTACATATGAAAACGAACATGGATTAAGATTATATATTGAAAGAAACAATATATTTGTAAAATCTAATAATAAAGAAATTATTTATGAACAAGATAATGATCAAATAAAACAAAATTTAACAAATAAACTTAAAAATCAATATTATGTAAAAGCAGACATAATAGAAAATTATATAATAATAAGAGAAACTATAATATATAAAAATGTTTCGACGGATAAATTTTTTGAAAATATATTAGAAGGAAAAATACACTTATCCAATAGAGTTGGACCTGATGGTCACGATCACGGAACTGCTTTTAGGGGAGCTAAAGGCATTTCTAGTAAATTATATGAAACAGCGGAGGAAATATGAATTTAATAAAAGGAAACTCATTAGAAGAATTGTCTAAGTTTCAAAATAATTTTTTTGATTTAGTAATAACAAGTCCTCCATATAATATGAATTTAAGAATAAGAAATGGAAAGTATTGCTCAAGGCAAATAGTAAAAGAACTATCTACCAAATATGAAAATTATGACGACAACCTTCCAATGGAAGAATATTTTGAATTTAATAAAAAAATAATAAAAGAGTGCCTTAGAGTTTCCAGAATGACCTTTTATAATATTCAATTTTTAACTGGAAATAAAAGAGCATTATTTAAGATAATGGGTTATTTCAATGAAGTATTGAAAGAAATAATAATATGGGATAAAGTAAACGCTCAACCAGCGATTGGAGATGGAATATTAAATTCTCGTTTTGAAGTTTTATTAGTTTTTGAAGAAAAAAACGCCATAAGTAGAAAATTTGACAATGCTCAATTTAATAGAGGAGAGCTACAAAATTTATGGCAGATAAGAAGAGGAAAAAAAATATCCGATACCCACGGAGCTGTCTTTCCAAAAGAACTTGTAGAAAAAATAATTATTAATTTTTCAAAAGAAGAAGATAGAATACTAGATCCATTTATGGGAACTGGAACTACTGGAGTTGTTTGTAAAGAAACAAATAGAGATTTTACAGGAATAGAATTAGACAAAGATTACTTTGAAATTTCTAAAGCAAGAATAGGAGAGTGATTTTACTTGACAAGTTTACAAAAATACTCTAAAATAAAAGCATGAATCCAAATGTAGTTCATTGCAAGAAAAAACATTATGATGTTTATATTGGAAGGCCATCAAAATGGGGAAATCCATTTGTTATTGGTGAAGATGGAAGTAGAAAAGAAGTAATTGAAAAATATAAAAAATATATTTTAGAAAAATTCACGAAGGAGCAAATACAAGAAGAATTAAAAGGAAAAATTTTAGGATGTTGGTGTTCTCCATTAGATTGTCATGGAGATATACTATCAGAAATAGCAAATTAAAAAAAGGAGATTGAATGACCAGATGTATTTTGGAGGATTTTAAATATGAAAAGAAGGAGGGGGACGTAAAACAGCATACGTTACTTTTACTTGATAGTAACGAAAAGCATAGAAGCGGTTTAGATTTTACATTATTGTCAGAAGAAGAACAAAAACAAGCTATACAAATTCAAAAAGAGTATGAAGAAAAAATAAATCCTTTTGTAAAAAAAGCATATCGAACATTCCTTTTAGAAAAAATGTTAGGTGACGAATGAACCATTTCTGCGAAGGTTGTTCTCACGGTATGGTAAATCCAAAAGTGAAAGAATTATTTAATAAATACGTAAAAAAGACCTTTTTGCATTGTCCAGAGGATTGTGAAAAAGTAGCTGGTTGTCTTATTTCAAATTTTGAAATAGATTGGGAAGGTTTTACTGAGTGGTGTGTTAAAAACAAATTTATAGTGGAGGCAAAGGAAGCTGATGGAACAGCTTGATATATTCAATTTAGCAATGTATTATCGTAGTGAATTTTTAAAATATGATAGACGTATTTTTACCATTACTACTGTAAAAAACAGTAAGTGGTGGAAATACTTTGAAGAAACTATTGAAAAGTTTTCAGGAAGAGAAGGATGGAATCCATCTATTTTTATAAAATGTCAATTTGAAAGCTTTGGAAAAATATATCCACCGCAACTTGTTACAGAACGAGCTTGGAATACATTTCAAGAATATAAATTTCGTTTTGAAGGGCAACCAGATAAAAACGAACAAATAATTAAAGATGTAATAACTGGATATCAGCTGGTAAAATCTTTTTGCTCTGATAGAAAAAGTCCTTTTAGCATATTTTTGTTTTTGAGTGATAAGTTTCAAAGAAGGCAATTAGAAATAGAAGCTTATCCTATTTATTTATTTGTATTTTCAAAAGCATATATTTCTATTTTTGGAACAAACAATACAAAAAGAATGATAGTAGCTCAAAATCAAAAATTGTTAACATTAGTAAAAAAGATTTTAGGAAACGATTATGTGTAAATACTTGACTAAGAAATAAAATTAGTTTATAATAAAAATAAATAAGGAGATGAGAATGAATGAAGCCGAAAGAAAAAAGACAGAGATTTCAAAAGGTTTTGGTGCTATTCCAATTAAAACAAAAAGATTGACTAAGAAAATCAAAAAGGTTTATGCTGAATCTGCATCGATAGATGAAATTATAAAAAATAAAGCTATTAAGCATCAGAAAGTAGATACTGACAATACTTTACGGCATTTGAGAAAATGGTTGGCAAAGAATGGCTAAAATAAAAGTAGGAGGTTCTGTAAGTTACAAAATACAGATAGCACCGTTTGAAAGCTTGGAAACTTCTGCCTTTATGGAAGTAGAGGATGATAAATTTACAGAAGAGGAACTTCAAGAAAAACTTAATATTAGTTTAAAGGCACAAGTAAATAAACGAATGGAAATAGCAGTAAAAAATTATCATGAGAACATTGAAAGATTAAAAAAGTTAGTATAGGAGTAAAAATGGGTAATAGAACATCAGATAGAAAAGAAATTTTTCAGTTACTACGTTCAGCAAATCATCTTATTCCATATACAGATGAATATGGCAATCAAGTTATACTGAATCCAGTAAAACATTTTGTATATCAAAGACCATATAAGAATGATGCTTATAATAGAGAGTTATCTTCAATAGCACAAAAATATAGTGAGTATCTAAAAAGACAAAAGAAAGAAACTCCACGTGCCCAAGAAGTTATAAGTGAAATAGGAGTGGAGGTAATTGATTAATGATAAGTAACATAGGTGACGAAGAAAAGAGACGGGCCAAATTAAATTTTGAGAGTTATTTGGAAATTCAAGACAGGAAGAGAGAATTGAAGTCAGAGAACGATGCCATTGTTGGTGACACGGCTCAACTTCTTGATGTAAAGAAAACAGTAATTAATAAATTATTTACTGCTTTGAAAAAGAAGATGGAAGGTGAAGACAATCCAAGTGATGAAGTTGATATAATAATAGAAACCGTATTTAGGAATTAAAATGAATGATGCTGATTCCAGAAAAGTTATATTTTTACTTGAAAAAATGCTTGAAAAGCAAGAAGAGCTCTTGAGAGTTTTTCGGCAATATGATACAGAGTATCATAGAGAAATCGAAACCAAAGAAGGTGGCTTCCTTGAGAACAAAAACTGAATTATTCAGATTATTTAAACACTTTATTTTTACTATTGCTATAATAATAGTATCCGCTACTTTTATATCAGCTGATGCTATACCAATAAGTGTTGACATTCCACAAAAGCAGATTGTATTTTTTGATAGTATAACCAGAGATAATATAAATGAAATTATAGCAAGAGATCCAGTTTTCTACTTACAAAAATATGCGTATAACTTAAATAGAAATCTACTTACTATACAGTTAATATGGAAATGGTCTTCACATTATAATGTTCCATTTAATTTGAGTTTAGCAGTTGGTCTTGAAGAAAGTGAATTAATAAATTATAATCCAAAAAGACCAGTTAATGTAAACGAAGATGGAAGTTTTGATTGGGGTATTTATCAATTAAACAGTAAAACATATCCAGATGTCATAAATAAGTTTGGCTCTTTGGAAAGTAATATAAAACAAGGAAACGAGCATTTATCTTATGAGTATAAAAAAACTGGCGTCTGGGATATAGCCGCTATGACATTTAATTGTGGAAACATAGGAAACGTTGGAAAGAAAACATTAGCAAGATTACGAATAGTATTACATTATGAGAAGGATTTATATGAACTGGTCAACAGTGTTTACAGGGATAAAATCAGTAGAGTTATTAGTTGCGGTGAAATTCCAAAATGAAGGAAATAGATGTTTTCAAATTTTTGAATTATCAGCTAACAAACCTGTATTAAAAATAGCATCAGATAAAAGATATGATTTATATGATAAATTAAACTCAAAAATAAATGAAGTTATGCTTTCAAATTTATCAGACATTTTTACTTTTACTTCAAGAATAGAAGAAGATAAAAATATAATTATTGAATACTCAATAAATGGTAAGATAAACAAAGAGATATTAGTAAATTATTTTTTTGTAATAGCTTCTTTTCTTCCTGGTTGTAGTGGGTGTGAGTATTGTATTTATTGTAATAAAAAAGATGGAATTATTAATTGCGAATTAAAAAAACAAACGATAGCAAAAGCGTTACATCGCTGCGTAGTTTTTAAACAAAGGTCCTTATTTAAAACCTGATACTTTAAGGAGATATATACGAAATCTAAATTACCTCAAAACACTATTGTTTCTTTTTTACATGATAATTTCGAAACAAGAGAAGGCTCTACTGGAGAGATAAGAATAAATTCTCCGTTTGAGCAGGATAATAAATTTCATCTTTATGTATCTGCTGAGAAAAGCTTATTCTATGACTATAAGTCGGGTTTGTCTGGTTCGTTTTCTTATTTTATTTCAAAATATTTAGATATATCAGAAAAAGAGGTATTATTATATCTTGCAAAAGAGTATGGTTTTGGGAAAAAAGAAAATAAAGAATTAGTAAAATTAATAGAGGAAGAAGATAAAAAAATAACTCTTGAATTACCAAAAGGATTACATTTTTTCTCTGAAAATAAAATGGGACTTTTTGGCAATATGGCTTTATCATATTTAAGAGATAGATTAATACCAGAAGAATATATACAAGAAATGGGATATATATATGACCCTGGTTCAGAATATAATAATAGAATTTTTATTCCATTTTTTGAAAATGGAGAAATAGTATATTATATATGTAGAGATTTTACAGGAACTTCATATATAAGATACGCTAATCCACATAATATAAATAGTAAACAATTTGTTTATAATATAGATAAATTACAAGATACACTTTTTATTTGTGAAGGAGTATTTGACGCTATTTCAATAAAAAATATAATTGGAACAGCAATACTATCCGCTAACTTGGGAGAGCTACAAGCTCAAAAAATAATGGCTAACGCACCAAGTAAAATAATAATAGTTCCTGATAATGATGAAACTGGAGAAAAAACTCTTGAAGATAATGTTAAAATGTTAATAAAATATCAACCACCTTCTTTTACTACACAGATTTTAGTTTATAGACTCGAACCTGGAATAAAAGATTTGAATAGTAGGTTGACTAAAACTGGAAAAGATACTATAAATATAGAAGAATGTATTCCGTTTAATGAAAGTAAAAAAATGCAATTAAAACCATCTAAAAAGGTGTTGCTTGAAGTGTAGGTTATATGTCAGATTTCGCATTAGAAGAAAGTTGTTTAGTTCTCAATAAAAACTATGTTATAATAAATGTAGTGAAAGCATGGAGAGCTCTGTCTTTATTAAAAAGAGGTAGAGCAGAAGTAGTTTATGTTGAAGATGGTTATTATAAAAGTTATAGTCTTGATAGCTGGTTTGCTATTTCTGAATTAAGAATAGCAGAAGGAATAAGAGACGATGAAAGTATAATAACTGGAACAGAACAAAAAATCGTAGTTCCTCGTATAATACGAACAATTGTCTATGACAAAATTCCAATAAGAGGAGTTGTTCTTACCAGAAGAAATATATATCTTCGAGACTGCAATTTTTGCCAATATTGCGGGAAGCATTTTGCTCCAAGTGAATTAAATTTGGAGCATGTTCTACCAAAAAGTCGTGGTGGAACAACTACATGGACCAATGTTGTTTGTTCGTGTATAAAATGTAACTCTAAAAAAGGTGACAAAACTCCTGCTGAAGCTGGAATGAAGTTAATAAGAAAACCATTCATGCCGCATTATAATCTTACGCTTTATGAAAAAAGTAAGGAACCAAAATATAAATGCTGGGGAGACTTTTTGGATAGTTCATACTGGAACACTGAATTACGTTGAAAAAAATAGGCTACCATTTCTGGTAGCCTTTATATTTAATAAGGGCATAGCCCTCGTGCGCTTAATACAGTGCCGTAATGGCAGTGTAGAGATAAGCAGTTGAAGAATTTAACCATCCTGTGGTAGCTCCATCAACAACATTTAATCGAAAGAAATTGCCAACAAAAGCACCAGCAGATGCTGCGCTACTACTATTGGATATTACCTCGTTTACAACAATAGTTCCGGCAGAAGCGCTAACAGCAGCATTAGTAAGACTTACTGTATACCAATTCGCGCCATCTAAAGAACCTTGAAGAGCTATGGTGGCATTGCTTCCAACCAATGGCGTTCCAACTAAAATAGCAGTAGCATATAACTTCTGCACGCAATCATTATAAGTAATAGGAACAGTGATTGAGCCAGCAGATATTGCAGCGGCTGTATTATTTCCTGGAATTGTAAGAGTTGAACCGTAAGAAGTAAGTCCACCAGAAGCAGTAGCAGAACTCATTACGCTACCAAAAGTAGTAGAAAGTGTTTGAGCAGTTGTCCCAACTGTTACTGGTAAAGCAACGCCATCAATAGTAACTGTACCAAATGTGGTAGTAGCTAAAAGTCCTGTGCCTCCACCGACAAATACTATTGCTTGCTGTGGATATAAAGAACCAGAACCAGCAACTATTTGTGTCGCAGTGACAGTAACGTTTCCAACACTTCCAGCACTTACTGTTACACCAGCTACAGATTGCTTGGTATTAGTGCCAGTAATAATAAGCACTCCACCACCTTTAGCCGTCCAGTTTTCTGTAGATGTTGTGGTGGTATATGTAGTTGCAGCAATCTTAAAAGCTATAGCAGCAGCGGTATCTCCAACAGTTATTGCTGTAGTTTTGCCATCAACTGTTATATTTCCACTTGTTCCGCCAGCAGTTCCTGTAAAAGTAATAACTTGAGAAGGATATTGAGAAGCAGAGCCAGCTTGAATAACAGAAACAACAGCAGTAACGCCAGTAATTGTTCCATAGCTTATTGCAACAGCAGAAATAGCTTGCTGAGTATTGGTTCCAATAAGGAATACTGAAGAACTACTAAATGTTTGTGAGCTCCATGTTTCACCAGAAGTAGTATTAGTTAGTAAAGAAAATGTCGGTGAAGCTACGGCATTTACAGATGTTCCATAAAAACAAGCTCTAGCTCCTTGAACTGGATCATCTTCTATAACCAAATCTATAACAATACCATGTCCTGTGGTAAGTGCTCCTGTAGTATCAAGAACAAAATCTATACGAAAAAAGTTTGCATGAGCAGGAACAAGTTCTTCTTTTACTGAAATTGCTCCTGAGCCATTTGCAACATCAGTATAGCTTCCTAGTGAAAAGAAGTTATTTCCATCCCAAGAACCCATAAGATTTACTGGAATGCATGAGCCAGTAGCATTATTGGTTACCTTTGACTTATCAGCAACTCTTATAAGAACTTCTGTCTTATAAGCATTTCCAGGAACATAAATTACATTTGCCGTATTTGCTGTTGAATATCCAGTATTTGCTGTCATTTTAAATATAGGACTAGAAAATGTAGCAGCAGTTCCAGCAGTATATGTAGCAGGAGGAGTTAAAACTGCTTGGAAAAAATTCATTCGTGGTTGAAAATGTGGCATATTATTCTCCTATTCCTTAATATACAGCCGTAATAGCGGTATATAGATAAGCAGTAGATGTATTGGTCCAAGTAGTAGTACCTCCATCAACAACATTAAATCGGAAGAAACTACCAATAAAAGCACCAGATACATTAGTATTAGCTATTACTTCGTTAATGACAATAGTTTTAGCCGTAGCTGCCAAAGCGGTATTAGTTATGGTTACAGTATACCAGTTAACTCCATCCATAGAACCTTGAAGAGCTATTGTGCAGTTAGAGCCAGTTAGAGGAGTTGAAACGCCTTGAAGAGCGGCAAAAATATATAACTTTTGCACATTATCGTTCATTGCAATAGGAGTGGTAAGTGAACCAGCAGTAATGGCAGTTTGAGTAAGATTGGAAGAAAGGCCTAAAACGCTTCCAGTAGAAGTAGCATTTTGTGCCAAAGTAAACGTAGAAGTGGCAGCTGCATTTACCGCAGAACCATAATAGCAAACTCTAGCTCCTTGAATTGGATCATCCATAATAACTAAATCAACATTTAAGCCATGACCACTAACAAGTGCGCCTGTGGCATCAAGAACTAAGTCGATTCGGAAATAATTAGCATGAGCAGGAACAAGCTCAAATTTTGTTGGAGCAGTAGCATTATTAGAAGCGCCACTAGCAGAACCACCATTAGATTGAAGTAAAAAGAAATTGTTTCCATCCCAAGAGCCCATAAGATTTACTGGAATACATGAACCAGTGCCATTGTTAGTAATCTTGGTATAGTCGCTTGCGTGAACTACTATCTCTGTCTTATAAGCATTTCCAGGAACATAAACAGTAGTAGCGCTATTCAAAGTTGAATATCCAGAATTTTGTGTCATTTTAAATACGGAACTAGAAAAAGTAATAGCAGTTCCAGCACTATAGCTAGTGGGAAGTGATAAAATAGACATGAAAGAATTCATTCGTGGTTGAAAATGTGGCATAAAAATCTCCTTATATAAAGTATCTTTACTCAAGCCAAGTAAAGGTAATATAGAAAAATATATTACGTCATATATAAAGTATGCCAATGGAAAAAACGCATCCAGTTCAATTAGAAAAAGAAATACACGATAAATTAAAAGAGTATTCAAAAAAAACAGGTATAAAAATAAAATATATCGTTGAGGCCGCTATAACAGCATATTTGAATACTATAAAATTTCAAGAAATTGTAGATGAAAGGAATGAAAAATGGATGAAGAGCTAAAAATTGTAGCACCTGAATTAGTAGAAAACTGTATTTGTGAAGAAATACAATTTAGTGAAATTAAAGAAATAATTGAACTTGGAAAAAGAATGATAGAATTTTGTGCCAAAAATGGTGCTGTAGGACTTGCTTGTCCACAAATAGGTGTTTATAAAAAAATGTTTGTTTTTAGAAAAACTGAAAATAGTTTTCAGATAGTAATCAATCCAAAATTCTATCCAGTTAGCAAAAGGCAAATTAAGGTTCTTGAAGGTTGTATGACATACCCTGGAAAATCCTATCTTGTTCCTCGTTATAAAGAAATACAAGCTGTTTTTTATGTTTATGAACAAAAAAAGATGATAAAAAGAGGATATGATTTAACTGGAAACAAAGCGATTGTTTATGCTCACGAATGTCTCCATGTAGGAAATGGAGAAGATAAAATAGGAACTACCATAAAACAATATGGAACTCCTCAAATAGGACAAAACGAAAAAGTAGAAGATAATGGCGAAGCTAAATTCAAAATCTAAAGGAAATACAAATGAACGTGATTGTGCTAAACTTTTAAACTCTCGTTTTGGCGATGGACTTTTTGGTCGTGCTGTAAGCTCTGGAGCTTGGGTTGGAGGAAATAATAGGTATAGAGCATCGGTTTTATCGGAAGAACAAAGATTAGCTTTTACTTCTGATCTTATTTGTCCTGTGTGGTTTAGATTTGTTATAGAATGTAAAGCTTATGCAGATAAAGCAACTATATGGGATTTTTTCAATGAAAGTTCAAGTATAAATCAATGGATAATTCAAGTTCAGTCAGATGCTGATTTTGCCAAAAAAGAACCATTACTAATAGTAAAATATAACAATCATAAACGAATAGTTTTTTCACACGATAAAGTAAATGACTATTATTTTGAATATAAGGGCTGGTTTTGCTATTGGCTTGAAGATTTTTTGAAACTACCAGATGTTTTTTTTACCAGCCCTTCGGCGTAGTTCCATATAAAAAGTAAGACCTAATAGTTTCAGGTGATGAGCTAGCTAATATAGTATAATGTTTATACAAACTTGGATTGTTTTGCTTTACCCAAGAATGAACAGCTTTTATGTCTGTACTACTATAATTATTAAAAGAATAAGTTGGTCTATAAACAAGTAATGTGGCAATAGCCAAATCAGAACTTCCATCTACATAATTTTTATTGTTTTTTAATTGTTGAAGAAATGAACTAAAAGTAGCATTTATTTCCATCGGATTAAAATTATATACTGCTGATTGATTTTCTTCTCCTGCTGTTCTTGTAATATTTTTTTCAAATTGAATTCTGTGAGTAAGCTCATGAGTTAAAACTCCAAACTGATCGTTTTTTTGAACATCCTTTCTCATTTCAATATTGCCGCTAGGATGAGTTATAGCAATAGCTTCTAAATTACCAACATTTGAAATAGAATCTGTTATGCTTATTTGCATAAAGTTAAGACCAGAAACATCTCCTTTATCTTGATAAGTTTGCAATGCCGTTTCTAATGATTTTATAGTTTGCGGTTCAATTCGAATAGCATAGACGATATCATCAGACCGTATGGTTAACGCTGCTCCATATAAATCATAAGTTTTTTCTGCAGAAAAAGAAGTGTTATAACCGCAAGAAGCCAAGCTTATAGAAGCAGTAAGTATAATTAAAACCTTGGAAAGTATTTTTTTTACAGCTTTTTTCTTGGCTTTCTTTTTGTTATCGTCTTCTTCTTCATTTATAGCAGAAACTGTATTTTTTAATATTTTTTTTAAACCCAAAGCAGATTGTTTTAAAGCAAATAAATTAGGATAAGTGCCAATAAAAACTGCTTTAATGTTTTTAAAATTATTTCTTATTGTTGGATCTTTTTCTTTTGCTATAATCTGCGTCAATAAAGTGATGGCTTTTGATAACTGTTGCTGGTCAAATTTTATTTTTTTATTTTTATTTATTCTACTTAATATAAGTTTTGCCATAAATTTATCTTTACTACGTATATAGAGTAAAATGGTAGCAGAAATAGCAGAACTTATAAAAATTGATTATCCATTTGTAGAAATACGGTTGTTTCAGAATGAATGGGATGTGTATGCTTATAATAGATACTCTGGCATTACAATAAAAGATGGAGACCTTGGACTAATAGAAGATGTTCTAAAAAACTTAAAATTAGAAATAGATTACTATATAAAAGTTAGACAGTATACATTTAACAAAGCAGATGACATTGACAAAGCAAAGGTAATAGAAACAAGGAAAACGAAGAATGATAGTAAAAGATTATCTAATCGAAGTAGAATTAGGAACAAACGAAAACATTGAATCCTTGTTTAATCATGCGTTAACAACAGTGTATTCCCCTTCATTTATGACTAAAATAAATTCTTTTATAAAAAATAGAATAGATGTAAAAGAAATTGATAATCAAAAACAAAATATAGTTGCTTGGAATAATGGCTCTACTATTTATGTAAACAAAAATGTTTTTTTTAAAAAAAATAAAACCGAACAAATAAAGTATCTGCTCCATGAGTTTACGCATGTTCTACAAAACAGGAGAAATTTTGTAGTAGTAAAAACCTTCCCCGAATTGCATCGTCTTGGTGAAGATTTATACGATATAGTAAGAAAAAATCTCGTTGGTAGCATTTCAGAGTTCCTAACTGGAAGGCCACAGCAGTTACCAAGTAAAGATGAATATGAAGTATTAGCTTATTTGATGAACGGAGAAATCGGATGGTCTGCTTTAAATTCAAAGGGAAGAAAACTATTTGTAAATGAATTATATAACTGTGGCTTGTTCAACATGCGCTCCCCATTTTGGCATAAGAGAATTCGTGGCGCATAATGTCTTGACAAGAAAATAAACTATTGTTATCCTTATTACAAGGATAATAAAATAGTGAGTATAATATTAAAAAATGAAGATTGCCTCGAATTTGTAAAGACAATAGATGAAAAAACAATAGATTTAGTTCTAATAGATCCTCCTTATGAAATTTCAAGAAAAACAGGTTTTGAAGCTTCCAGTGGTGAAAAAACAATAGAACGATTTAAAATGAGTTATGAATTTGGAAGTTGGGATAAAGATTTTTCTGGACTTGAAGAATTATTATCCACATCGTATAAAGTATTAAAAGATGGTGGAACTATAATATGTTTTTATGATTTATGGAAGATAGAAAGTTTAAAAAATAATTTAGTAAGTTCAGGATTTAAACAGATAAGATTTTTAGAGTGGATAAAAACTAATCCGGTCCCAATTAACAGCAAAATAAATTATCTTACCAATTCTCGTGAAGTAGCCGTTTTGGGTATAAAAAAATCAAATCCAACATTTAATTCATCTTATGATAATGGAATATATAGTTTTCCAATATGCCATGAAAAAGGCAGATTTCATCCAACACAAAAACCATTAAATTTAATAAAAGAACTTGTAAAAAAACATTCAAATGAAAACAATTTAGTTTTAGATTTTTTTTCTGGTAGTGCTACAACAGCGGTTGCTTGTTGCGAATTAAATAGAAACTTTATTGGTTGTGAAATAGATAAAGAATATTATGAAAAATCATTATTAAGATTAAAAATGTTAGGGGCAAATGTTGAGTAAAAGTAGATTGGCTTCTATATTTATAAATAATGTAGGTATAGATAAAAATGGTTATAGTGATTGGATTGATCTACAAGAATTAGGAGAAAAAACAGGTGAAAAAGGTTTTTTAACCGAAAATGGCGGCGCTTGGAGGAGAAAAAGCGATGACATTATGGGTGAATTTTGAAATAGAAACCAAAAGAATAAAAGGATTTGGAAGTCAAATAAGACAAATAAAATTAAACGGATTTAGAAAAGATAAGCAAAACCACGATACAAGTAAAGAAATATATAGCGAAATAATAAAACTGCCTTGTGCTTTAACTGGAGCAAGAGCGGGTATAGAATGTGATCATAAGAATGGAAGATACCCTGATGTAGATTTAAAGTTGGAAGATTTCCAACCATTATGTCGTCCCGCGAATGAAAATAAAAGACAACATTGTAAAAAATGTAAAGAAACAAATAAAAGGTTTGACGCAAAAACACTTTATCATATATTTAGTTGGACGTTTGGTGATGAAAACTATACAGAAGAAATTGGTTGTAAAGGGTGTTTTTGGTATGATATAAAAGATTTTCTTGAAACAGAAAAAAGGATAATAGATGGCAGAAGATAACATCAAGATACCCAGTTCCTTATTAGAGCAAATGATGCTCGCTTATTCGCTTCATAATGTGTCTTTCTTTTTAAAAATAAAACCTTATTTAGCAACATCAAACTACAAAAAGAAATCATTCTTTAATGACATCAAAAATCAATTTATCTTTAATGTTCTTTCCAGCTGGTATGGAAAGTTCAATTCTTTTCCTCATAAAAAAGAAATGGAATTATTTATTGATAAAGTAAATGAAGAAGATGATGTAAAATTATATCTAAAAGCATTAGTAAATAAGTATTATACAGAAGATACATCTGGTTATAACGAACAAAATTTGCTTGAAGAAGCACAAGATTTTATCACGCAAAATAGATTGATTGAAGCCATTGCTCTATCGCAAACTGATATGGATGATAGAAATTATGGGGCAATAGTAGAAAAAGTTCGTGAAGCTATAACTATAAATTTTGATAAAGATTTAGGTTTATCAGCAAAAGATTTTGATGTTGCGGTAGATAGAATGACTACTGAATTATCAGATTTGAATGCTATCTCAACAGGATTTCCTTCATTTGATAGAATAGGAATAAAATTATATCCAAATGAAATAACTTGTATGTGTGGAGTTCCAAAAGTTGGTAAGTGCTCGCGGGCTGATGTAAAGATAACCGTGGAGTATGAAATAGATGACCTCACAGGAGAAATAATATGATACATATTTGCCCCAAATGCAATAAAGAATTTATTGGTAGAAAAGAAAGAATATGCTGTTCTTGTAGTTGCAGTTCAAAATTTACAACCAAATTTATAGAAATGAATAAAGCCAATGCCGGAAAAACATATGAAGAAATATATGGTGAAGAAAAAGCAAAACTAAAAAAAGAAAAACTGTCTAAAATAAATTCAAAACCTCTTGCAGAAAGAGGATGGACGCAAGAAATGATTGATGACTATAGAAAGTGGATGGCGAAAGAAGTTCTCAGCCCAAGAAAAGGAAAAACTTTTGAAGAAATATTTGGAGAAGAAACAGCGAAAAAAGCAAAAGAAACTATGTCAAATAAATCTACTGGCGATAATAATCCTATGTCTCTACAATCAATAGCAAAAAGAAATGAATGCTCTTTGGAAGAAGCACATTTGCTTACACCTACTTTTGGAAGAATGGGGGAACTTCATCCAATGTTTGGAGAGCATCATTCTATTGAAAGCAAAATACAAATGATGGAAACTTTTGAAAAAAATGGATTGTATTCTTCATATCATTTTTCCTGTGGGTATTTTGATGAAATATATTGGCAAGGAACCTGGGAACTGAAATATATAATTGATAGAATAGAAAACAATTTACATATAAAAAGATATAATTTAGAGCCATTATATTATGAAGATGATGAAAAAAAACCTCACCATTATTTTCCAGATTATATAATAGATGAAGAATACATAGTTGAAATAAAAGGGAACGAAGGAAGAGAAAACACTATCAATAAAAAAAATGCTGGGATAAAAGCGTTTGGTGATAAATATATTTATATAAATAATATAGAAACTGGAACTTCGGCTAAATTATTTTTGAGAACAATGAAAGAAAAATATAATGATAGATTGGACATACGATACAATCCGCACGAAGAGGAACAATGAAAATAACAAAAGAAATAGCAATAGGTGATTTATTTAAAACTTTCAAGGTAAATGAAAATGGTGATTATATTATTCCACCATCTTTAAAAATAGAAACTCCCGATGGATTCAAAAAAGTTGTTGCTGGAATAAAAACGCAGCCAAATCCAGAATATGAGATAGAGACCATTGAAGGAACAAAAGCTTGCTTTACCGATTTTCATAAAATAGAAGTTATAGAAAATGAAGATTTAATAGATACAAATAGAAAATGGAAAAATGTAAAAAATCTAACTAATGATAAAATAGTAACTAAAAATGGAATAGAACATATAAGTAAAGTTTATTTCAATGGTAAATATTCTAATATGTATGATTTACAAGTCACTGAAAATAAATGTTATTATACAAATGGAATAGTTTCTCATAATACTAATTTTTTAGGTAATATAGCAATAAACGTTTTTGAACAAGGTAAAAAAGTTTTAGTATATTCTTTTGAAACTTCTACCACTCGATTGCTTGCCCGTTACTATGCTAATCTTATTGGTATGTCTACACGAGAAATAATAGCCGACCCAGAAAAAGCAAAAAAAGATATAAAAGAAAAACTATCCTCTATGGAAGGTGATATAATAATAAAAGAATATGGGGCTAATACTACTTCGTCAAATGATTTATGTGCTAATATAAATGATTTGATTATGTATAAGAAATGGAAACCAGATTTAGTTATTATAGATTATATTCTTATTATGAAAACTAATGACCCTCGTCTATCTGTTGAAGACAAATACATGTATTTCAAAAAAGTAACAGAAGAAATGAGAAACATTGCTAAACTATACAAAATACCAATTGTAACGGCTTCACAGCTAAATAGAAATAGTATGGATGAACGAGGTGGAAGCAAACCATTAACTACGTCAAAAGATGTTTCTGAAAGTCGTGGCATACTGGATACAGTAGATTATTTTATTACAATAAATCAAACTGCTCGTGATAAAACTCGTGGAGATATTATGTTATATATTGATGCTAATAGAAATGGCGAAAGCGGAAATAAAATATACTTTAATGTAGATTACGAGCACATGCGTGTGCGAGAAAAAACTGGAGGAGAATAAATGTTAGAAACATTAAAATTACCAGTATTTCATGATACTCCATTTGATGATATTAGAAAATTATTTGGTCAAAAGTTTTTAGAAGAATATAATGAATGGAGTAAGAAAGATGCTGGAAGTATATTCTATCTACATAGAATGAATTATTTTAATATTTATAGTCCAAAATTAATAGAATATATTAAATATAGAAAATTAAACCCTAAACAATTAGAGTTTAATTTTAAGGAGTAAAAGTGTTAGAAATAAAGAACGTAGAAGTGGTAGGGTTGGAAAGAAGTTTATTAGCCAGTGGAAACCCTATGAAAATAGGAGAAATAAATACTAAGCCAGTTGATGAAGATTTAGGGCCGCAAGTAGAAGTTTTAGAGAGAGGAAATAGATTAGGCTCTGCTAAACAAGGGTCAGGCCACGATAATTTTCTATCAGGTGTAGACGTATATTATGATGTAAAGTACAGTATGTATTGGAGCATGGAGTTTCAACGATATCATTTCAATCAAATAATAAGTAGTCAGTCTAAAATGCATAAACTTCTTGCTATGGGAAAAAGTGATGAATTTCAAACTATGTTTAATAAATATGTATGGAAAGAAACAATAGAAAAAATTGCCATTACTATAAACGAATATAACGATAGAAAACCTTCTCATGGACATATCTGGTCTAAAAAAGAACTACAGGAAAACTATGAAAAATTTATGGAAATACTTTCCAATCTTCCTATGGGATTTGAAATGTGGATGACAATAAAAACTAATTATCTTCAACTTAAAACTATGTATAATCAACGTAAGGGGCATAAATTAGTTGAGGATTGGGGATATTTTTGTGATTGGTGCTCGTCGCTACCATATTTCAAAGACCTCACGGGAATAAACACTTGACAAGATTCAATTTTTTTGATATATTAGAGTTATAGAAGGTAAAGAAATTGCTTATAGAATATGACATGGGTATGGA
This sequence comes from uncultured Negativicutes bacterium, assembly GCA_963721525.1. Taxonomy (GTDB): domain Bacteria; phylum Bacillota; class Negativicutes; order JBAXTZ01; family JBAXTZ01; genus CAVRJL01. The sequence continues at coordinate 29,843 of CAVRJL010000008.1, read as the reverse complement.
TTTAGATATAGAAACGGGGTTGAATATCCTTTTCATTAAGGACTATTCAATACAAAGTCAAGCCATGGAACCTATAATTCATAGATTATCAGAAGAATTTGAAGACATTTGTTTTACAATTATTTCAGTTGATGATATTAATGGTTTGGGTGAGGAATACAATATACGCTCTTCTCCAACAATAATCTTTCTACAAGATAACTCCGTATTGACTTCTATTCAAGGCGTTATAACTGAAAAACTTCTTGCTGAAAAAATAGAAAGAATACTGAAATAACAAAAAAAAATATCTTGACAAAAACTTATAAAAATTATATAATTATTCACAGGGAGAAAAATATTCAATGCTTGTTAAGGGAATAATAAAACTCAATAAAGAAAAATTAGAAAATATAAGTGCTTTGCTAGAGTATAGACTTGCCATAGAAGAATTTTCTGATAATTATGTTGAATATGAAATAGGTCCAAAAGGATGGGAGAAAGAAGATATAAAAATAAAATCTAAAAAGCAAGGTAGAGAATTTATTTTTATAGAAGGTGAATGGGAAGCAGTAAATAAACAATTGGAGTTTGATTTTGAAGTATAAACAAGGCGATAAAGTAAAGCTTCTATCAATAGAAGAAATAGAAAAACTATGTCCTTCTTTTTCAAAAAATATTGTAAAAGAATATGAAAATAAAATACTTCATATAAGAAGTACAAACGATAAATCATTTTTATATTATACGACTTATAGGCTTTTAGAAGATGAAGAAAAAATTTACGGCTGGCCGGAAGATTGGTTTGTAATGGCAACACTAGGTCAATTGGAGTTTGATTTTAATGATGTATAAAAAAAATGAAGAAGTTATAATAACCAGAACAGTCATGGATATTATACACGAAAATGAAAAAGCAAAATTATTATCAGATAATTCAGATATAGATGTTTGGATAGATGTCTATATATATAGAACTGGAAAAAGTTTACAACTTCCAAAAAGCTATTTTAGAAAGGCGAATCAGCAATTGGAGTTTGAATTTTGAAGCTTAAAACAGGAGATAAATTAAAAATTATACAACAAATAACTTGGTTTGATGGATATACTCTTAAAGAAGGTGATGTTATTACAATAGATAATGCTGATAGCAATAGTATGTTTGTGAAAATTAAAAACACCGACAAACAATTATTAGCTGAATATAAAGAATATGAAAAATATTATAAATTACTTAGGCAAGAACAATTAGAATTTGATTTTTAAAATAAACGATTTCGCACGAAGTCGTATTACAATATATTTGGAGTTTTTATGAGAACAAAAAGTGATTTTTCGGAAGAACCGTTAGAAATGCTTGAGGTAGCATTGAAGTATTTTATTGGAAATATTCCAATGCCGGAAGAATTAAAGGAAAGTGTTAAGAATAACATTGAATGTCTTTCTAAAATACCAGAAGGAATAATTTTGGAAAAAATTGATCCATTTCTTGAAGCCAATATTTTCGAGCATGATTTGAAAGACTTGGTTGATTGTGGTATTTATTCTTTCATATATTCAAATGCCTTATCGCTTGTTCCTGGGAGTAGAGCTGTTGCCAATACTTAGTAGAGACAATGCCAGATTAGGGGCTAAAGTCTCTAAAAATGGAAGGTCGTTTTTCATTTATAAAATAAATGAAAAGTCGTTTTATTGTGGTGAAGAGACATATATTGTTATAATAACGAGATGGGAAAGAAAAGAATCCGGCACCACCTGGAAAATATTTATGGAGCAAAACGGAGGAATGTTAGCTTCATATGATGGTTTTGAATTAGATAAAGTTCCAGCAGTTGCTTATGAAGCAGGAAGAGTTAAATCAAAGAAGCCATTATCTTCAATTGCTGAAAAAGAAATAAGACGATTATATACAAGATATCTTGAAGATAATGGCAAGAGTTATCGTCACGTAGTAGAGGTTGGGAAAGAAGTATTTAAAATAGTAGAGGCTAATAAAAGCAATCAAGTTCTATTATCTTTAAATGGCTATTATGTGTTTTTTGATTTACAACAAGATAAATATACTAAATGGCGAGAGATACGTGTAGGTGGTTCATCTAATATCCCTTGGCCTAATAAAACAATAGGAGTGCAACCAAATGAGTAGAGACGAAGACTTTGACGGTGTAGCCGAAAGCGACTATGAAGATTATTCTGACGAAGACACTGATGGAGCTGATGCTGGTGAATATGGCGAGCCAGATGATTACGAAGATGATGACGATGACGATTATGAAGACGATGACGATTTTTAATTAATCATTTTCGAGTTTTATTTGGAAGCTCACCTGAAGGGGTGGGCTTTTTTATTATATTTATATTTTCGCGAGCTATACGAGATAACAATCTTTTTTTGAAACTTGGGTCTTTTGTTGCTTCTTTGTCTATATAAAGACTTTCTTCTCCACGTAGATATTCTATTAAATCTTGATAATTATTGAATTTAATTTTCTTTGAAAGCTTATCTAAATAATGAATAAGTTGATTGAATTCCTGTGAATAGTTATAATATGACAAAGAGTTATCATTATAACCCTTTCTAAACTTTTTATCTAATAATATTCCTTTATTTTTTTCTATTGACTTCAAAAAATCTAAAATATGTATTACTTCATGTTTTATGCTTTGCAATACATCATCATAGTTTCTATCTTTTGAATCAATATAAATCTTCAATCTATGTCTACTATAAGATATATCTATATATGAACTTTTTGTTTTATCAAATTCACAAAATACATACCAATCATATAAATTATATCCTTCGTCTTCAAAATATTTATTTATAGGAAAATTCATTATTTCTGTTACAAAATGCCGTAAATAAATATGTTCTGCTATTTTGTCTAGTTTAGAACTATTGTGAAGTTCTTCCAGTATATTAATCATATTCATTAGTAATCAGTTTCTCCACTTTTTTTTAACATAGCTACAAGGTGGGTATAATATTGCTTATCATCATTCAAATGGTCTTCTGCTATATGCTTAAATAATTCATCCGCAGGTGGCAGTTTCTTATTTTCTTCAAGGTATTTTACTATAAAGTTATAAGTAGGTTGGTGTTCGTGTTCAATTTTAAATCCCTCAGCCATTTGCCACTCAAGTCCTTGACTAACTTCCTCAGCTATAATATCCTTTTTTATTGACTTTGCTGGTTTAGGGGGTAATTTGCCTGTTAAATTTAACATCAATGTTTCACGGTATGTCATTCTACTACCTTCCCGTTTACCTTTACTTTTGATATAATTATGAAATGACAGACATTCAATTATGCATTATAAGTCCATTTATTAGGAATATGCCCTTTTTATTTTTTTTATGCTCTATTTATTGGGCTTGCTATGTTAGGGTAGTTTTTCCTATATTCCAAAATGCCTAGCTATATAGGGCTATATGCGATATATATGGGGTGTATTCAATAGTAAATAAACGCTTGACATTTATTATATATATAGGCTTTTTGTTATGTTTACTGGAAAATCAATAAATAAAGGCTTACAATGTAAAAATAGAATACTTGACAAAATGAAAAACTTATGATATAACGGACGTTTCAAAGGCTTATAGGAAGGGCATTTGACAATGTTTTTTATTTGATATAAAATCAAAGTGTAAGGAAAAGAAAAAATATAGAAGGATAAAATAAAATCCTTCTATAAATAAAAGTAATAAAGTTACTTGACAATTTTATATGAGTATAGTATTGTGTTGTTGGGAAGAAAAAAGTATTTATAGAGAATAGGAAAATGCTCTTGACAATGTAAAAAAATAATTTTATAGTTCTTTCGATAACACGGGAGGCTTAGGACTTCCCTACATTTTTTCATAGGAGGCCAAACATGGCTTTCGACATGAGCATTCTGGATACGCTTTCCATCGACGAGCTCAAGGCTATCAAGGAAAGGACGACCGAGCTCCTCAAGAGCAAGAAGGAAGAGGTCAAGGTCATCGAGGCCGAAAAGAAGGCCGAGGTCAAGCAGACCGCCGAGCAAATGGTCAAGGCCGCGATCGCCGCTAAGGTCCTCGTCGAGGGCAAGGCGAGCATCACGTTCACGATGAACGGCAAGACCTGGACGAAGCTCGCCGGCAAGATCAGCGACAAGACCGTAGCGGTCGATATGGGCGCCGACGTGGACACGCCCCGCAAGGTCCGGTACATCCATTTCGACAAGATAACCGGCTTGACTCCGGTTGGCGCCGGCGTCGAGGCCATAGTCGAGGCTCCGAAGGCCAACCTGATCAAGAAGGGCGCCACCTCCGAGGGCAAGGCTTCCAATGAGGGCATCGCCGCTCTCGAAGCCGTCGCCGATCTCGCCTCCGCGGTCTAACCGACCGATTCAACGTAGCAAAGGAAGCGCCAAGCCGGTTATCATACCTTGGCTAAAAGGTTAGTCCTTCCTTCCCTTGCTACTGTTATCTATTCGTGCCGGTTACTACATACCACGAATTAAGCTGGAAGCCAGCCGATAGCAAGACCTTAGCCACTCTCGGCTAGGGTCTTTTTTTTTATACCCAAATTATTTTATTATATATGGAAATCATTATATAGTAATTATGGAATGACGGACATTGAGCTGATAAGATTGCTTTGTATTGAACTACTAACATGAATAGTAAAAAATGCATTTGCCGCAATTTTTAATTTTGCGTCAAAATACATAAAAATAAAAAATATTTCTTGACAAAAAATTACAAATTTATTACAATTATTATGTAAGGGAGAGAACAATGGAGCATGTCAATAGGATGATGCCTAGCATTATTCGACAAATTCCCCAGAGTACTTCAACCTTCAACCCTGCCGATGGGGGTTTCTTTCCACAAGAGAGATTAAGTAAATCGGTAGTGCACAGATTGGAGCCTTGTTTAGCGTAAGCGAAGACAAAAGACCAGTTGGGGTTTCGTTTGGTGAATCCCTGAGCCTTCGGGCTCTAATAATGCCAATAGCCGAAAGCAAAGGGAGGGCCCTCCTAATGCTGATAAGGCGATAGTGGGGTTCGGTAAAAGACCGTCCGCAGAGAGCATTGAGCTTCCCCGCTTTTCTTTAGTCGAAAGACAGCGGAGCCCGTAGCCAGAAAGCGGGTCGGCAACACCGTTAGTATCCTGCCAAGATTAGTTGGCTTTCTTTTGAATAAAAGGAGCATGTCAATAGGATGATCAAGGAGAAATAAACATGAACCTATTAGACGAAGATATTGATAAAGAAAATGAAAGGGTTTATAAACAAGGAATTAAAAATTCTTTTGATTATATTGAAAATAGAGATGAAGAAACTAATTATTCAAGAATAGAAGAACAATATATTGAATTACGTGAAGTTGCTAAAATGTTTATGCCCAAAAAGTTGTTTAGTAGATTAATAAATAAACAAAATAGAGATAGACATTATTCGTTGTAAATAAAATGATATCAGTAAAGATAAAGAATAATAGATTCTTAAAGGGTCCAAGATGAAAGCCGATGAGGCGAAAACTTGCCTTTTGAGAACCTTTTTTTTATTGTAAATATGGGCTGCGACCGAAAGCTAACAATGTGAACCATTGGTCTGTCGGCTGCGACCCTTTTTTTATTGACAATTTTATTGTTTTTTGCTATACTTATCTATCGGAGGAAATTATGGCCGAACGAACAAAAGAAGAGTATAACAAAAGGGAAAAAATGATAAGTGCTATCGAAGGATATACCGGCGTTCTTAATGTGCCCTATCATCTTATCGATACCGATGACTTATCAAAGATAGCTGATGCTATTCTTAATGACCCAAACAAAGTTTGGTAAGGAATAAGCAATGAAAATTACAGATTATCTCAAAGTATTAATTGCTTCTTTTATTATTCTTTTCGTCATTTTCTTTTTCATGATTTGCTTTAGTTCATGTTCCAACCCATTTGTGCTCAACACTAAGGGATATACGATCAATCACGAGGAGCTGATGCCTGCTTGGAAAACGGTAGCCATGCCGAATCACAAATATTTAATAGTTGATTATTGGCAATCTCCCGATCAATTTGAAAATGCTGGTGGTGGAGAATGTGTCGGATTTGCTGTTGACTTGATATATCATCTTGGTCCTGATGCTTCTTTTATAATCTGCAATACTAGTTTCTGTAGCTCGGGTAAAAAACATGCTATAGTATTATATCATGGACATTATCTTGAACCGCAGATTTGTGGTATATATTATACAATCGGTGATGGAACTCTTCTTTCAACAGAAAACACTTTTAGCTATTATGAGATTATGAGTTGCGTTACTAATTTTGGAACCAAAGACTTGAAATCATCCAATTCTATGGAAAATTATATATTTACAAAAAATCCTGCTCAAAAACCTTGATATATTTCTATAGAAATGTAAAAATATAATCTCTTCAATCAAGGAGCAAACCATGCTACGGATTTTCAAGGACGACTACGGAACCTACTCTTACGAGCTCAAACAGAGCAAGGAAATCGTTCTGAACGGTAATGGTTACAAGAGCCCCGGCGAAATCGAGGCTTTCTTCTCCCGTCTCGCCTTCCTCAGCTCCGAGGTCTTCAAGACCGGTAACCTCGTCATCGAGGAGTAATAACTATGGGGTAGCCCTAAATGGGCTATCCCAAGTAAAAATATAGTGGAGGAAACCAAATGACAGCACACATGTTACGCTCTCTTGATTTAAGCGGATTGGGTGGGCCGATGGGAACCGAACATACAGAAATAAATTACGAAAAGCCATTTCTATCAATAGAAAAAGCCAAAGAGTTCGCTCAAGAAGAATATGGCAAAAAGCAAATAAACTGGAAGATAGGAAGGAACGGTTCTATTAATTCAGGCGACCTTCTCTGTATTTCATATATAATATATCCCGTAGATATAGAGTGATTACATATTATGTAAAAGCATAAACAATCTTTTTAGGAGGTTTTGATGAAGAAGATTCTGCTAATCTCTCTCGTTCTTATCGCCGTCATATCCTTATCTTTCGCCACCACGTCCTGCAACTCCTGCTCCAACAACATCAAGCATCTCAAATCCGGTCTCGTCGGCCTCAACAGGACTATTACTACCTTCATCCCTGACATCGAGAAGCCGGGAGCGTTCATCAAGAGGTCCATCACTACCACCGGCGCTATTGACGAGGACAAGGGAAGCTCCATCTACTTTGTCGATAACGACAACAAGTCCCACTACTGGCCGTCCACCTATACCTGGGTAGACGAGAGCTGATTATAGGGTGGGTTATTTCTTATATAACCCACCCTGTGTAAAAATATAGCAATTATGGAGGACTAGAATGTATATTATTTATGATAGAGAAAACAAATTGTTTATACGAGGATTTATTCCCCTTGGTGAAGTTTTTTATACTAATGACATTTTCGAAGCAGATCGATTTCCAACAGTAGAAGAAGTTAGGGAAACTATACAATTCTACAAGAGTTTAGTAGGCGATAAAAGAAAAATTGATTTATCCATTTCTATTATTACAGCTACTTCGACTTTCATAGAACCATAAGGAGGAATAAGATGTGCAGTTTCTTTTCTTTTTTGGGTAATGGATTGGGGAATTACAAGTATTTGGACTGGGAGTATCGCAAAGATCACCTAAAAGAAAACTGCGATAGCCATACTGCTACTTTAACAGTAAACAAGATTCCACCCAGAATGCAAGACCGATGGAGTAAATATGAATACAACCCATTGACTAAGACGTTTACAATTGACGAACCGGTCGAGGGCCACGATCACGAATCGGCCGAGGCATGGGTTAATGCGCTGGATTTCAAGCAGATTGTGCCGCAATTGATAATAAAGCCGATTATTAATCCATTAAGAAAGATCATAGAACCTACAGCAAAAGATATAAAGTTACTGAAGGAGTGGGGCAGTGTGTGGAACAGCGTGAGGAACAGCGTGGGGAACAGCGTGTGGGACAGCGTGGGGGACAGCGTGGGGGACAGCGTGGGGGACAGCGTGGGGGACAGCGTGGGGGACAGCGTGGGGAACAGCGTGGGGGACAGCGTGGGGGACAGCGTGTGGGACAGCGTGGGGGACAGCGTGGGGGACAGCGTGTGGGACAGCGTGTGGGCTTATTGCAGTACTTTTGTAGACATAGACTATGCGTATAATTTTAACGCGAACAATAAGCTATGGGAGCGTGGATTAGTGCCATCGTTTGATGGTACGACCTGGAGATTGCATTCAGGGAAAAACGCGAAGATTGTTTACGAGTGGAAGGAGTAAATGATTAATCGCGAGATGCAGAAATAATCATGGCCGATGGCGGGATTATCAAGATTATATGCTTTATGAAGAAGGAGGAATAAGATGGCAGAGTTCAAGTTCAAAGTAGTGAAGCTATTAACCGCTAAAGACGGTTAATCTTCTAGGATCACTCCTAGAAATTCCTACTTCATAGAATAGACCTTGTGCATCTAATTCTCCATAGGCTTAACATTGGATCCTCCCGACCCTAGTTTTAGAATAATTCTTATAGAATTGAATCTAAATTTGAACCTAATTAATCTTACGTGCTAAAGGCCTTTTACAAGATTTTTTAGTACAGCCATCAAATTAATTTTTTCAAAGAACACTGTAGAACTTGGTTTTTGTTCTACACAATTATATATGCTTTTAGCAAGATAATTTAAATAATTTTGCCATTCATGTCAAACGCTAAAGACATTTGACTTTTCTGGCAAAGTAATAAAAACCTATGGTATTCTTTCCACTACCAAAGGTGGCTGGAACAAAGAACTCAATCTCGTGTCATGGAATGACAAAGAACCAAAATTAGACATTCGCGAGTGGAATACAGACCATACAGAAATGGGCAAAGGAGCAACTCTAACTTTTTCAGAAGCGGAGTCTCTCTATAATCTTTTGGCTGAAAGTGCCCTTATGGAAATGGAAGGAAAGTAATAGACAATTTTCTTGACAAAATTATAACGATGTAATAAAATTAGTAATCCCCCAAGAACAAGGAAGGTATTTATGGCTCAGGCAATGAAGAATGCGAGGCGCTCAATCAGGGCAACCATCGCTCGTTACGAGGGCGGTTTCGTTCCCACGGCTACCTTCAGGTCCAAGGACAAGAAGGGCATTGAAATCGTCACCAGCCAGCGCGATTACGAGGTTCGTTCACTCATCGCCGATACCAAGCGCGCCGAGCCCGTAAGGGACTTGGTAGAAGAAGAGTATTGAACGTTCCAGGTGGCTCACCTGAAAATATGGTGGGCCACATCAAGTAAAAAAAATTAGCATCTTCCAACCAAACATCTACGGAGGTAGATATGGACAAGCAGGATTTTACCGCCAGTCTCACCAGCTACAGCGTCGAGGAGCTCGACTTCATCGCCAAACAGGCCAAGGTCGAAGCCAAGGCCAAGAAGGCAAACGCCGACAAGCAGGCTCGCAAGGATGCCTATATCAAGAAGCTCGCCGACAAGAAGCTCATGACCGTCCTCAAGAAGGAAGAGGCCGATGCTCTCAAGCAGAAACTCAAGAACGAGCGCCGCACTATTTACACCGGCAAGGTCAAGAAGGGCGACATGGTGTCCTTCCTCCTCAAAGGCAAGACCTATCTCGGTAAGGTCACCAAAGCAACCGCTTTCGGAGTAAAAGTGGACGCCGCTTCCGCCGGAATCCTTCACGATTACGACCCCGAGATCACCGTCGACTACGGCTTCATAACGGCAGTCAAGCAGACCGCCTGAATGCCATCCGTGGCTATCTGTAATATGATAGCCACGGAATGTAATAAAATAAACAATTCTGCAAGGAAGGCAAGCTAATGGACGGCGACCCACGAAATCCTTACCACTGGTTATCGGAAGATTATCACCAGAAAATGACTACGGAAGAATGGGCCGAAATAGTGAGAAATCACATGGATACCGTATTCTTCCGTGGTAAGTCAAGACAACTTATAGCTAAAAGCCTCGGTATCGGTGAGTTTGAAGTTTCCAAGAAGTTCATTAGATAAGGAGGAGACCGTGAAGAAGTAACATAGAATAATCCTTTACAGGAGCCACTATGAAACGCCATCTACTTTTCGTCTCTGAGGGTTTTTGTTAGTTATTGAAGGGGCCATACCTTGAACTTCATAATAGATTTCTAGCATTGGCCCCTTCACGCTTATAATGTAAATAAATAATAAGGAGTAGATATGAAAAAGCTACTATTAGTGGTTGCTCTTTCAATCATAAGCTCATTCATTTTTTCAGAAGAGAATTATGAAGTTCATCAAATGGGTGAGAAACTTTGGCTTATTTCCATCAATTACTCATCTATAAATTATAATCAAGCTTTTACTAAACTTTTAGCAAAAGGTGTCGAAACAGCTAAACAGAATCATTATAAATGGATACAAATAGTAGAGAACTGTTCTCATGATGGCTTCATTAGCATACTATTTGTTTTTTATAATGAAGGGCCATCTCTAAAATCTAAATCTCGTTTGATTGATAAGGAGTAAATCATGTTTAAGGATAAATTATTACTGCACGCTTTGGCACTTGGAGCATTTACTGATTTAGTGCCAACAAACCATGAGCATGGCATCTCGTGCTCTTGCCATCATCATTCAAAACCGTGGGATAGTATTCAGCTTACCAAGGCCGAACGTAAAGGGAAAACTCCCGAAGAAATCCAAGTCATCCGCAAAGCCAAATACGAGCGCTAAGTTATATATTTTAGGTCATAAAGAGGCTTCCATGAAGAGATTTCTGATTGTTCTTCTCGTCCTGCTACTGGCAATGCCGATGTTCGGCTTCTCGGCCCACGTTTCGTCCAGTTTCCACGCCTCGTCCTTCCACGCATCTCCCAGTATTCACACATCCCCCATCATTCGGCCATCAACTTCTTCGGGAGGTTTCAAGGCTTCTCGAAGTTCAAGCATCTTCTCGCCCAAGGTATCGTCATCTGGATTTTCATCCTCCAAGTCAAATAGTTTCAGCTTGTCCCGTCCATCAACGATAACCAATTCAAGTTCAAGGGCTATCGTTGCTGGTGGGTCTTTTTCTGCGTCGAAGAGTTCGAACTTCACCGCGAGCAATTCAACATCGTTCACCCCAAGAAGGTTTGGCTCGACCTCATACACTCCAACGTATTACACCAGCATCTATACGCCATCGGCAGGGCGAATGCTCTACATGAATGGCTATGACACTTCATATGTGTATTTTCCTCATTACTACACATATGGGGTGTATCAACCTATTATGAACTCAAATGATGACGAGGGTTATCAGACCGCTAAGTTTACGTGGGATGGTGGTTATGCCACCTATGTGAAGGCATATCAAGCGGTGGATAGTATCCAGAGAACCGAGGACGGCATCGTCATCGTGATGAAGGGAAAAGAAATCATTATTCCCAACTCCGATAAGCAATGGTGGTTCCTACACACGAAGTCCCAAACGGTTCAGATAGCACAGGGAATGGTGTCAATAAATCAGAATTGGGGTGGAGTTGTCGCATTAGCAATTCTTATCTTCATCGTCATGATTACTCTGGGATGTTTGGCTCTTTACGCCGGCTGGAAGATATACGATGAATGGAAGGATAACCGTCCCGCAGAGCATCGCTTCCAGACTTGGTAATGAACTATGGAATACTTAAAGTTTTTCATAGCATCATATATCTCCTACTTTGACTTCGACGAAAACGATGATGTTCAATCAACGGTATCTTCCCAAGGCATTTGGGCTCATACTTCGGAAGAAGTACTTGGTCGCCTCATGGCAGACCCTGAATACGCAGACGCAAGACCGCTTGATGCTAATGGCGTCATCATCGTCTGTATTTCAGAAAAGCTTGCGCAGGAAATCCTTGTGAAGGGAGACCCTGCGGAGTTGATGAGTTGAAACAGTGGGAACCTTTGAAAAGAAAGGTTCCCACTTAAAGTAAAAAAACAATAAAGGCAGGTGATACTTAATGAAGCCAACAAGATATGGCTCCGTAGCAAGTATGTAGAAAAGGCCCTACCAAATAAAACGGTAGGGCCTTTTTATTTGTCTTTCAAACGTCGTTCATTCCGTGAGGATATTATTTATTCATTAATCTAAAATTATAAAAAATTCCCTTGTCAAAAAAACTGGAAACTGTTATAATTTTTATGTAAGGAAGAGAAAAGACCGGAAAGCAAACGAAAATGGCTCGAAGGTCAATCTCCAGCCCAAGTTCTTCGGGCTAACAATCGGTCTAAAACCAGGAGGGGGATGGATGCCAAGCAGAGTGCCTCTCGACTTCGCGGGCCTACCTGAAAGCGCACCAGTCACTAGGAAACAAAATACTGGTAAAACAAGCCAGTATGGTGTAAGGTAAAGGCCCGGGAAAAACCTGATAAATAACCTGATAAATAACCTGATAAATTTTTGATTGATGAGGTGGCTGGCGCGAAAGCGCAAAATTCGTTTAGCGCTGGCCATCTGATTTTATGTAAATAAATAGTTTATAAGGTGGTAGGCTTAGGAACAGCCATCCATAAATAAGTGGGACAGTAGGCTGTTTGCTGTTGGAGTATCCCAATGGCCATTGGGACTGATGGCAGATAACTGGACGTAGGCGTAATCACCAAGAGGTCGTGGAACGATGGGTAGGTGGACGTACTTTCCTTTGGCGTAAAAGCAAACCTTGTAAGCAATTTTCTTGACAAAGTTTCTGGAAAATGCTACAATTATTACAGAAAGAGAAAGTTAAATATATAAAAAAGGAAGAAAGTTTAGTTGGACTAGTTGGTCGTCATAAACCAAATATCCATCTGACAAGCTTCCTAAAATGAGACCGGATATTTCACTGAAAGTGTTGAGCCTACAAAGGCCACGCCAGGATACCGGTCCACCCTCGGGTGCTTGCTTTGCGCGTTAGCGCTTTGTAGATAGAGTTGACAGACTTAAATAAAACTGCCAGAGCTTGATATGGGCGGGTTCCGGTAAACCGGACCTTAAAGGGAATGACTTTCTGTCCTCCATTTTTTAGAGAGTATTTTATGGTTGGAGTGTAGGGCACGGAAAAGAGACCAAAGCCATTGGTTGTGCCGAGTAGTTGGTTTCTACACTTTGGAGCAATCCAGCCTCCAACCAACCATAAAATACTTTCAATGTAATAAAATAAAATTTTCTATGGGCTGTGCCAATAGCCTAATCAACGTGAGAACGCCAAGCTCACGCAAGGCACTTCAAATTCCGAGATGGAGTGAGAAGATATGTTGGCGCATTGTGGATAATGTATGCTTTCCCCCGATAAGACGGGACGGTATTACAGAGTTCCACTTGGCACGGCTCTATTTTTCAACACAAATAAATAGAGAATGATTTCTGGAAGGTGTAAGGCACAATAAAGTATCAACATCCGATTGAACCATCGGTCGTGCTGAGTAGTTGGTTTCTACAATTCTGGAGTAATCCAGACCCTTCCAGAAAACATTTTCAATGTAATAAAATAGAAAGTTGGATGCGGTTATAGCCCGTCTCAGAAGGGGGAGTTCAGCGCGCCGAGGAAATCCGAAATGCCTTTCCAACCTTCCTACTTTAGATATAAAAATATAGCACCTGAGTGAAACGGACATACAAATCACACTGGTTTCATATGCCAGTAATAGCAGATTCGACTTCTGCCGGTGCAATAGTATGACCTTGGAGAACGGAATTACCTGTTAGACGTTTCCTTTCACAAGAGGGTCAAACAGCATTTCAGCAGGTTTCAATCTGCTCGTAGCGTGGCAGAGGAAGTTTCCTGAATAAAACTTATCCAGCCAAAAGGAAAATAAAAAAAACTTGACAAAGTTTCTGGAAAATGCTACAATTATTATGTAAGGAAATAAAAAGGGAAGTTCGGGCAGTCGGCAAGACCCTCCGATACCTCTAATGGGCTACTGAGCTTTCCAATAAATGGACTATGTGGGTAAAAGCAGGGATGAAAGCACCCCCTGACCGTCAACGAACGGCAATCTACAATGCAGGATGTAATGACCTGTTAAGTCCGAGAACGCCATCATCCTGTTAGGCCCTTCGGGTGCCAAACGCGGCGTTCAGACAAGTAGTTCCGCAATCGGCTTTGCCTAACGGCTGGCCCGCAAATTGCGTGCGAACGTCAAGGGCTCTTTCGGCGGTTCACCTATGCAAAAAGCATAAAGCCACCGAATACGTTTTGCTGGCTATCGTTGCTCCCTACGGAGGGCAGAAAACACCAGCTTGGAGCAGTAGTAAAGGGGAGGTGCCCTTTACGAGAACGAAAGTTTTACTGCTTCTTATTTTAGGCAATTTGGAGGTAACTCCATTTGTATAGGGCGGTAGCCAGTAACACGGACGACAACCAATTCGGCCAGAGCTCTCAGTGAGCCAGCCCAACCCATCCGTCAAAGCACCGCCTATTTTTTAGGCAACCCGGGAAGTAATTCCCATTGCATACTGGCCGCTCGCCGGGTTTCCGGCACTTGCGAATGGCTAACCTGAAAAGGTTATCTAAACGCATAAGCGCTATACGGGCAGAAATGCTCTGGGGCAAGCACTCTGATAGGAGGAGCGCGGACGTAAGTTCGACTCAGCTTGCCCTTCTTTTAGGAACAATGGGCAAACATTTTCCTTGACAAAAACTTTGGAAAATGTTATGTTTATGTTACCGAGGGAATAAAGAAGCTCGCGTCGCGGGCCTTCCCTACGGTTATTTCAGATAAAGGAGGTTGAACCATGTTCGATCTCACTATCCTAGACGGACTTTCCGTCGAAGATCTGGAAGCCGTCAAGGCCAAGGCCACTGAGCTTCTGAGGTCCCGCAAGGATGAGGTCAAGGAAGCCGCTAAGGCATCCAAGGCCGAAATCGAGGCCAAGCGCATCGAAGATGCCAAGGCTAAGCTCGCGCCAGGCGCGAAGATAACCTTCACCATGAAGGGCGCCACCCGCGAATCCGTCGTTCTCAAGGTCAACGAGAAGACCGCCACTGTCAAGCTTGACGAGGGCACCCGCTACATCCAGTTCCGTTTCATCACCAACGTGGTGGGCGGAATCGAGGCTCCTAAGACCCAGGCAGAAGATGCCGAGGGTTCCGAGGAGCGTGTAGCGTAGCCGAGCCGGCCACTTCCCTAGTGGAATGGCCCGCATAACCAACTAACATGGCCTGAGTGCGGGGCAGGACGTTCCTCGCTCGCACTCCGCCAATGATGTTAGAAGGTAAAGGCACTTCTCGGAAGTAATTCCTTGAAGAAAGTCCTACTGCCACCCACACTTCGCGTGGCAACGGTGAAACTCCGTACAGGTTATCTTCTTGCTGGTTACTACATACCAAGAAAAGCAGGAAGCCTGCGGATAACCTTCTTGTAGTTGATACGGTAAAACCGTAGGCCATACAAGAGAAAAATCCCTACAAGACCCGTGTAGGGCGGGTTGGATAAAGACGTGTTTGGTGAAAGTTAGGAAACTAATGAGTAATCGGGACTGGTTTCAATACCAAACGTCTTATAAAAAGTAATGGCAACATACCAAAGAAAACGCGCGTCTAAAAACGTGAAGTAGGGTTTCTCCTTGGTGGAGGTAAAAATGCCCCTGTATGGGATGGAGAACTCGCCATCTGCCATTATTTTTTTCATGTAAATAAATAAAAATCCTATTTCTAGGGTAGGTTGAGTATGGTGTCGGGGTGGAAGTAGATAGAAGTAGGTTAGCGCCTACTATATCTCATACCCTAAACAATTTAGACGGTGCAGTAGCCATACAAAAGAGAGATTACCATCCCCATTGAGGGGTGACAGAGAGCACCTTCTGAAGCAATCCTCATTTTATGTAATAAAGTAGCAATAGCAACCGGAGCAGTGTGCGTTTAAACACGCATGCCAAAGTTCTCCCTCGAGGAGATAAGAAGGGGATGAAGGTATCGTCATCTGCTATTGCTTTTTTCATGTAAATAAATAGTGATTGTAACAAGTCTGGCGCTATGTTGATGTGAGTGCCCAAACAAGGTGATGGTAGGTTTTCAACCTGCTTACTGTCAGCTACAGTCACAACGCATGTCCCAGTCGTCTAATGCCAAGGACGCTCGACTTCAATCGAGAAATCTGCTAATTGTAAAAAATTAGCCTTGTGGTTCAAATCCAAGCTGGGATAATTTTGTAAATGAGGTATCAGCATCGTTCTATCACAATGAGGGACCGCAACCCCTTGCTTGAAGTCCGGTGCGAAGTAGCTCAAACGACTTTGACAACGTACTTTGACAACGTAGTCGCAAAATAGTTGTCAACCTATGGGAAACCATAGAGGGAGGTCTTTGACGCCTCGCTAAACATTGGCCAAAGGCGGAAGTAGAGACGCTAATCCCATCCTTGCGGTGGTATGGTAGTTGGAACTATTGCAGTTTCCAGTCAGCAGGGGCAGCGCCTGCACCGCTTTATTTTTCTTAGAGAACAGGCATAAGTGCCACTATTCTCAGGCAATGATAAGTCACAACAGCTTAGATACCGGTATCGAAGCAGTAGCTTTACTACCTTAGACATTACCATTTTTTTCTTGACAAAATGTTTTAGTTTTGCTATAATTATTGTATAAGTAATAAAATAGGTGCTAAGGCAGATGAATAGGACTTCGGTTCTTACTTGTGCTGACAAACACATTTTCTACTCCTGCTTTTAGATAAAAGTAGTTGCGTCATCAGGGCGTTATACTGACATTCACTTCCGTTCATAGGAGAAACGGTTGCCCACCCTTGGGTCATAGGATATGTTGGCCGGGCTGAAGTTAAAGAAACGGCATGTGTAGCACGATGGTTTAGGGAGTAATCCCGTAACTGGTTTCAATACTAACATCGTCAAACTTGTTTTCCTCGTGAGAGGAATATGAGGCAAATCCCAAGTAGCAGAAATTGAGTTTACTGTTAGACTCGAAATCATGTAAAAGGGTAGAATGAGGAGAGTGGCTATCCTAATCGAACTCCAACAGTGAGGTCGACGCGAGGAAAATAAGACTGTTTTTCAAAGTAAGCATTGCCGCCGAAATATGGAAAACAAACTGGAAATTGCCTAACCAGAAGATAGTTGAAAAACTGTCTTTCGTCTATGATAAACTCTTCTCATTTTTTTTATCTTTTTCAAAGGAGTAAATCATGTCTGCTGAAATAAAGGATTTTTCAGCTTATACCTCAAGCATGAGAAAAACTCTCCTTGATAAAATTTTCTTCATGGATAAGATAGATGCCACTGTTTTCATAGATTACGGTTGCGCTGATGGTTCTCTTATTCATTTTGCTCGAACACTTTTTCCTGAGTTTGAGTATTATGGCTATGACATTTCAGAAGAAATGCTGGAAGAAGCTCGCAAAAAGAATGATGGAATGAACAACTGTTTCTTCTCTAATTGGGAAGAGCTGAATAAAAGAATAAATCCCGAAAAAAAGAGGGCAATTATTCTCTCATCGGTAATACATGAAGTATATTCTTATGGAACTACTTCTGATGTTTCAGAGTTTTGGAAAAGAGTATTTGGTTATGGTTGGGATTATATCATAATTCGAGATATGGTTCCTTCAAAAACCATAGAGAGAAGCTCCAACATAAACGATATAACTAAAATATACAGAAGAGCGGATAAGCAAACTCTTTATGATTTTGAAACCGCTTTCGGTTCAATAGAAAATAATAAAAATCTAATTCATTACTTACTAAAATACAGATATACGCAAAATTGGAAACGAGAAGTAAAAGAGAATTATATCCCTATAAATAGAGAGGAATTGCTTTCCTCTTTACCTGAAAATTATGAAATAACTTTTCACGAACACTTCATATTACCGTTCTTGAAAACAAGAGTAGAAAAAGATTTCGGTATTGAACTAAAAGACAATACCCATTTGAAATTAATTCTTATGAAGGAGTAAGATATGACTAACTATGAGATTTCTGTTATACAAAAGCAAGAAGAAGAATATAAAGAAATACTCGAAAATAAAAAAGAAAAAATATATGAAAGAAACCGCTTCAATGAATTGAAGAAAGATGCTCATATGAGGCAACAAGTTCTTGAACAATATAAAGCGGAAAAAGAAATAAAGAGAATAAAAGACGAGCAAAACATAGATTTTGTTGAACGTCTTAGAACAAGGAGCTAAGTATGCTACGAATAATTTCAAGCGAAGGAAATTTCGACTGGTATAAGGGATTGGAAACTCCTATTCCCATAGAAGATATAAATGCAATAGAAGCTGTCATGGCTGACGGGCAAGAATTACAAGATATCCTAAGTAAGGTTTATGGCATTAGGCACATCGATTGGCTGGATAGGCAGGTTGATAAGGTAGAGGAATTTCCCGTTCAGTGGTTTGGAGATGATGCCAAATTCATAGTAGCCAACTATGTATGGTATGAACAGTATAAATTAAGAGAAGGAATAATAAAATAACTTGACAATTTCCTGAAAAAAATGTATAGTTATATAACAAAGAAGCTATGCCATAGGGCTTAGTATAAAACTTACCTCCAAGGAGAAACTCGTGAATAAGTTCAAGTTTATGGTTGAGGTCGATGACCCCAAACTCGCCGCCGACCTATTTTGGGCGACCAAGATAGTGAAGAACGATGACCCCACCAAGTTCATTTCCTACGCCAACATCAAGAATGGCGTCCTCACCGTCACCGACAAAAATCGCATCCATCGGGTCACCGGACTCGATAAGGACATTTTCATCAATGGCAACTATGCCATTATCGTCTGTTCTTCGGACCGCATCTGCCTCGCCATCCCCGAAGCCGAGCTCAAAGAAAAGATTCCCAATTTCGACTCCAAGTTCGAAAACGGTGACCCGGCACAAAGAGTAGAGTTCATCTGCTCGAACAACAAGGTGACGCAGGCGCTCGAATACGCCAAGCTCATCAGAAACTTCCCAAAGCCCACGACTATTTCTTATGATTTCGTTCAAGAGCTCGGCGCTTCGGAGGATAAGTATTCCGTGGCATGGTACTCTCCCGAGAAACCCGTGATGTTCTCTCTGGAGAACAAGGTCGCGCTCATCCTCCCCATCAGGATGGAATAATTTTTAGAAGGAAAGGGTAATGAAAAACACAAAACTAACTAAAAGTATCTACAAATCACCTGTTTTTTCGTTACCTTTCTCCTTCCAAATTACTAAATCTTCCATTGAAGGTAGTGAATGGATAAACTTTTACATAGGTATATTTCTATGGGAAGTAAGTTTGCTTTTCACAAAAAAATAAATCCTTGCCAAAGTTCTGTAAAAAAGTTATAATTATCTCACAAGGAAAACAGCAATCAAATACACAGGAGGCAAGTTATGGCTATCACCGTCTTCACTGGTCCCGTTCCCACCCGAGCTCAAATAGCTGTCATGGTAAGAAAGCACGAGGACAGCAGGATACAGGCGAGGGTAGAGCCGTGGAAAGGAAAGCATAACGGTTCGAGAACTACCGCTTCCACCAAGATTTCTCACGATCAACGCAAGGCTCGCGTAATAGCTCGCTCTATCGCCGCCGATCCGAAGAATAAGTCCATAAGCTCCAAGAAGAAGTGAAGTATGGAGGGTAGAAATACCCTCCTAATTAAAAATATAATGGCAACAAAACAACAGCAGCAGATAGAGAAAGAACAACTAAAAATACTCAAAAAACTTTCTGATAATTATCTACATGGACATGAAGTAGGATTATGCTATGGTCCAGATAGCAGAATAATAACATGTAGGGATTGTCTTGTAACAGATTATTGTCCGATTAAAGGCATAAAGAGAAATAAAATAGCATATGAACTTTACAAAAAACTAACCTTCAAGCCAGAACAATTAGAATTTGATTTTTAAGGAGTTAATATGAAATATACAAAAAATCAAATGTTATTTTTGAAATCTATCGGTGAAAAAAGTTTAGACATAAAAGGCAATCAGGGATGTGATAGCTCTAGTTATATAATTGGTGGCTGTCATGGAGAGTGTTGCCCTGTTCAAGAACTTTGTTCTCCTCGTAATGTTAATTTCAAATATATAAGAAATAAAAAAGCATTAGAATTGTATAAAAGGTATTCAAAGCCGCAAATAGAATTTGATTTTTAAGGAGTTTTTTTTATGAAGGCAGAAGTTATCGAAGCCAAATATGAAGAACTTTATGCAGAAGCTAAAAAGATATTCGATGACAATGACATCTGCGGGTTTAAGAAAAACAATGGATTATGCAACAGGCAAATTGTTAAGGAAGCAATATGTTATTCAAACGAGCAGGAAGGAGACCCCTATTGCTGTTGCGGATTAGGAGGAGAATGTCCCAAGAATAGTGACCATTGCCAGCATTATATTATTAGTAAAGGTTGCTCCGTTCATTCCCTTATGTGTAAATTGTGGAATTGCTCTAATGTAACTATTTCACAAGAAATAAGAAATAAAATCGCAGGTATAAAGGATAAAGCATATAAATATGGATTTATTTATCCTCGTGGAACCTTGAAAGATGCTATAAAATGCAATGAAGGAATATATAATAGATTGCTTAAAGCAGCTTCTTTTGAGGAGTTTAATAAATCATGACAGAGAAAGAAAAATCATTATATAAAAATGGCCTCAAAGTAATAACAATAGAAGATATTAGTTCAAATTTTAAAAAAGGAATGATAGGGAAAATAATTAGAGCAGATGGAGATTTTTATCCGTTAGTAAGATTTATTGTTGATAAATGTTCCTATAATGTTTATATGAGATATATGGTTTCAATAAAACCATATTATTATATAGGCGAGCAAATAGAGTTTGATTTCTAAAATATAAATAGTGTTAAAACGGAAGAGTAGTCACCATGCTATTTATATCTTCCTGAAACACACGCGGTATCGCTATGGCATACTGGTTATGTGCCCTCATTTCTTTGAGAAGCGATAAAATCAAATGGGCAAACAAATGGCATAGTGGGTAATGAAAAACATCCACTAAACCTGCTATGCTGCTTGCCCATGCTTTTTTTTATTAGGAATAAATGATGCTTAAAGTCAATGATGTAGTAATATGTGTAAGTGACACATCTACCTATAATGGATATATTCAAAAACTAAAAACAATAAAAAAAGGCGAAAAATATATCATCAGCAAAGTAGTCGGCAAGCATTTTGAAACAGGGCAGCCATTAGTAAACTTGAAAGGAAAAAGTAGTTTTTATGAAGAAAGAAGATTCATTTTATATAGAAAAATTGGCGAGCAATTATCTTTTGATTTTTGAGGAGATGCAGCTATGATAACTGTAAAAGATATTGAAAATAATTTTGGTTTTGAAAGAATTACTGAAGAAAATGTAAGTTATGTCTTAAAAAATAAAAAAGAAATAAGTAATGTGTTTTTTCATCATCTATATAAAGATGTTTTTACTAAAAAATACCCCCTTAATTGTTGCGTTACAAATTATCTCATATGTGAAAGCATATGTAAAGAAAAATTTAATAATACGTGCCCTATAATTGATTATAGAAAAATAAGTGTTGACGTTATAAATAAAATACTGAAATCTTTATTTGTTGGTGAGCAAATAGAATTTGATTTCTAAAACTTATGGAATGAACGACTTTTGAGGAGCAATATAATGGAAGCACATAATTTTTTCAATTGTGAATATGATAGTAAAATAGGAAAAACAACTGTAAATTGCGGTGTAGTAATAGGAGTAGTTGAAGTATTTCAGTGTATAGATAAGCCGGACCAAGAATATGCTCTCTGTTATCTTGAAGTTATGGGTAGAAAAATTCCTGAAACTGAAACCTATGCCAAAGATAGAGATGATGGCTTAGAAACTGTAGTGCTTGCCATAGTTGATTTTTCAGATAAACTTAAAAAAAATCTAGATGATAATCTGGAACGATACTTGGTTGAAAACAATGTTCAGTCTTTATAGGAAGTTAATATGAAGTATTATACTACCGAAGAAATAAATGATATAAAAGAAGAAAAAATAACTAAAAAAATTCAAGCATCCATTGTTTATAACTTTATAAATAATAAAGATGGAATATGTCATTGCATTGGAACTTATTGCCATGAAAACAGATGCCCGCTCGACATAAAAGGACATATTGTTTGTATTCTTGACAATATAGAAGAAAGACATAAGCAAGCCAATTTAATCTTAAAAAGTTTATCTGTTGGCGAGCAAATAGAATTTGAGTTTTAAGGAAATAAAATGACTTTCAAAGTTGGAGATAAAGTAAAAAGAATAGCACTTTCACCTTGTCCAGAAATGATACAAAGAAATGTATATGTAGTATCAAAATTAAAATTACAGCATATAGAAGTAGAAGGAATTCCTAAAACTTATTGGTTCAATGAGTATTTTGTTTTAGCAAAAGGCGAACAATTAGAGTTTTATTTCTAATAATATAAAATTACTTGACAATTTTCTAAAAAAAGTTTATGATTATTCTAGGAGGAAAGAATATGGACTTCAATGCTATTGTAATGGCTATTTCTGCCGATGTGAACTTCATTCCTCAGCTCTACAATACTTTCATTTACTTGAAAGTGAGGCTCTACAATTTCTTTAGCAAGTAGGAGGACAGAAATGCTCGACTATAATTGGTTAAAACGAACAATAGAAGACGAAAAAGTAGTTGAGTCTCATAGCAGTAAAGAAATTACTGTCTCCTTCAAAGAAGCAAAAGAAGGAGGTACTGTCTACGTTACGGGCGATAGCGGTTTCTGTTATTCTTCATATCAGAAAGTGTCAGAAATAACCACAAAATATGACGAAGATACTGGTAAGCCGTATAACGTTCTCCACGTAAACGGGCAGAGGTTTGATGGTAGAACTGGTTTTGCCATCGACCCTCCTACGGCTTATTATATAAAATGAAATTTCTATTCATGATAATACAACCAGATACTCCTTTATTTATAAAAAAAATAAATGAAGGAGTATGGAAATCGTTTACTGCTACCAAAGAAACTTCCTTCTGTGATAAACAAATAATAGATAAATATGGAATAGCATTTCCAGTGGAAGGTTATACCACATTTAGATTTCATAACTGGATTTGTGCCGTTGAAAAAACCTTATTACAGGAAAAAGAAATATGAAGTATTCAGTCGGTGACAAAGTTATTCCAATAAAAAAAAGTGCAGGAGATAGATATAAAACTCAAAAAGAATATATAGAAAGCAGAAGAACTCCTGCTATTTTGTTTAAAAAACAAGGATTTTTAACAATAACTGATTATAAAGTTCATGAAAGTTACGTGTTAAGTGGAGATTTCTTTTTAGAAGACGATTTGATACCATATAACCGACAAATGAAATTTGATTTTTAGGAGTGAGTTATGAAATGTAAATGTTGTAATGGAAGTGGAAAAACTTTATTTCTACTCATAACAAAAGGTGGCATTCCTAAACTCATAGATACAAAGCATCCTTGCGCAAAATGCGGAGGAAGTGGAAAAGAAAAATTACCAGCATTTAGACCATTTGAGAAAAGAAAATGATGCTCAATTTTATTCCACCAAATACTAAAATATATATGCTTAACTCCATTACTAACTGGTGGAAACCAATAATAGTAAAAAATGAAAATATGGTTGGAGAACCCGAATTAGATCCAAGAGAGCATGGTCGGAACGTTATAGGTTTTACGGTATATCGTTTTGGTGGTTTTTATTTAGCCATCGATAATGATATAGAACTAATACACGAATATATTCCGTGGTGATGGTATGATGCTATCTACTATTCTTATTCTTTTAGGATTTACTGGCTCTATTATATTCATGCAAAGGCGTGGGGTGAATATGCTGAATAATTTCTTTATCAACAGAAATGAAAACCTCATAAAGTTATATTCTTATAACGCAAAAGACCACCCTGAAAATCATTATGGCACGTTTGAGCAATTTTTCCAAGTTCTTCAATCGTTCAGAGCAAAAAAAGGTTTTGATTTGAAAATAGAGAATCATCCTTATCAATCTGGAAAAATAGCATGCTTTCCTTTTACAGTAAAAACCGAAGAAGGAACAGAAATAGATTTCGCTGAAAATTTGAGAATAAAAATAACTATCGATAGAAAACGAGAAGACCCTCTTGATTTAGGGGAACCTATTTGGTGGGTGAATAAAGACGGAACAAGAACGCAAGTAGGCGCAAAAAAAAGAAATACTCGTGTCTTTGAATACTTTGTATTCTCTTCTTTGAAAGAGTTCTATAAATTTGTTCGATGGACTAATGCTTTACGAGAGGCAAATGGACTCATTCATAATCGGTTTGAAAAAGACCAGAAAGAACATCTTGATGTCAAATTCAATTACTGGAACCTTGACAAAGAAGCAAAGAAAATTTACAATATGAAAGAGAAAGAAATGGATAAACTCCTAGAAACTAACGGTCATGAAGACGAGTTTAAGATGCTAGCAAGAGCTGAACGTGTTCTATTAACTGATAGGAGATAATATGGATTTATCCATCAAATATAAACTGAAAAACAAATCTCTTATAAAAGATGAAGATATAAGTGGGAGACCCTTTATAGGAGGATGTATAGAAACAGCAAGGCTATCAGTAGATGCTTGGATAAATGAAAAAGAATACATTCCAGATACGTTTTATATAAATGAAACAGATTCGTGGTTTAAAATTTATAAAATATCCAAAACAGAAAATGATAAAGAGAACGGAGATTATATTTCATTAGTTCATGAAAACTGGATAGAACCAGCTTCTTCTCAAATACAATTCGATTTTTAATTTTTTACAAGGGGGCTTTCGAATGGAACGACAGCGATTTTTGGAGCTATTGAAGCTCCCTTCAAGAGAGAATTTCAACCAGCCAATTCATGAGTTCATCAAGAGAAATCTGGAAGAACTCGGTATCACGTATTCTATATACGAAGGTACCACCATCTATAACATAGATGACCCAACGCTTCCTCTATTTTCGGCCCATACAGATACGGTTCGCTCCAAAGGGTGCGACGGTAGGGCTGAGTTCAACGTCGAAATGTTCGACAGCGAGCCAACAGAAACAGGTGAAGTATTCACTATATTTCGTAACAGAAAAGCAGTTCTCGGTGGCGATGATATGTGCGGAGTATTCATCATCCTCGAAATGCTTCGAGCAGGAAAACGCTTCAACTTCATCTTCTCGGACGGGGAAGAGACAGTAATAGCCGCCAGCGCCAAGACTTTCGTAAGAGAGTTCAAGAAGGAACTTTCTGTATTGCCATTCGGCATAATTCTCGACAGGAAGGGAAACACAGACATAATCTGCGCTAACAACAGATACGGGCATCCTGATTTCGAAGCGGCACTTCATAATGTTGGAAAACAATTTGGTTATTTCCCTTCTACGGGAATGTGTTCTGATGCTGATTTCATCAGGAACGTAATGTCCTGTGCCAATCTGAGCTCGGGTTACTACGGAGCACATTCCTATAAGGAATTCGTAGTATGGCAACATATGGAGAACGCATATAATTATGCGGTAGCAATCCTCGACACTCTCCATGAAAAGTTTCCGGTTCATCCCGCAATACTCACCAGATATTTCGAAGATAGCATTATAAATAACCTTTTCAATACTCTCGAAGCCAGCGGGGTTCTTTCTTATAGATAGTTGCTCGATGCAAATACTGCCAATAAAGGAGCATAAAATAGGGACAGTTAATAACTGTCCCTATATATTATCATGATAACACAAAAAGAAAAAACATGTAAATACTTACTCACAAGATTAGGAAAAGAAATAAAATTTCTGAATAAAAGAAAATTAGAAGAGGCAATAGGAGAAAATGGTAATTATGGAATTGATGTTGAGTATATTTTAAAAAAAGCTGGAACAAAAATCAAATTAACCAGCTTTATCCATCCAGATGGTCGTTCTGTAAATATTTATAGAGATGGATACAATTGGCCTTGGTGGTTTTTTGAAACCGCAGAAACGGGTCAATTAGAATTTGATTTTTGAGGAGTAACCAATGGACTATTTTTTCAAAAGAAAATACAAAGACGCAAACTTATATAAGTTTTGTATAGGCTTTATGAATAAAAGTCACTACTTCATTTTGCTACTCATTATAGAAAATAAAAAAATTAACATAAAGAATTACACTCACTAAAATTTCTTGACAAAATAATTATAAAATGATATAATTATTATAGAAACAAAGGAGTGTACCATGGGCAAGAAAAAGAAGGGTAACAAACTAGTTCATCAAGTTGAGCGGGCCTTGCATGAGAATGATGAACTCGCTCTTCAACGTATTGGTATCGAGCAAGGGAAAACTCGCACCAAAGCTCTCGGTATTCATGAAGTTCACACCAGCAAGATGAAATCCCCAAAATGGGGTATCACTCCTCACGTCACCGTAGAGAGAGTTCATACATTCCAAGCCGACATTTCCTCCAATGCTTGGAAGAGATATATGGCAAAAGAAATCACGTTCCAGCAATTCAAGTCAATGGGAAGAATTAGTTAGTCGTCTAAAACAATTTATTATATCAGGAGTTTATTTTGACGCCACAAGATTTGAGAAATTTTGATATAATCAAAACTATCGTTGAAAGGTATATGGGATATGACGAAGAAAGTCTCACCTATTTCAAAAAAGAACTCTATGAGCCATTTATAGATGAAGAATTTTCCAAGGTCATCGGAGCAGACAGAAGAGCTCGATGGCCTATAACTATTACAGAAGATTTCAAAAAGAGTGTAAAAGATGAAGCAGTTAGTATATTTGCTAATTACTTTCATAGTTTTAGATGTGTAGGATGTTCTGATAAATATGGCTTCAAATATATCAATGATAAAAATGTTATGGATAACACTATCCTTATCGATAAGAACGAAATAAAAATAAAGAAATACATGTCTGCTAATTACTTGAAAAGCAGAGAAGCTTGGGAATATGATGTAAAGACAAAATTAGCGGTTACTCTTCCTCATACAGAAGAGGAAATAGATAAATATATAGTGAAAGCTTTTGAAGAAATAGGAACTATAAAAAAACCAACTGATAAGAATTTTGAACTTGTTTTTTCTTGTAATTTCGCAGATTATATGATGTCTTCAACAAAACAAAGTTGGACTTCATGTTATGATTTGGAGAAGGGCGGTTATTGGTATGGAGTTCCTGGTCTTATCGGAGATAAAGATAGGGCTATCATGTATATAACTGATGGAAGAAAAAAGAACTTCATGGGAATAGAAGTAGATAACATGATTTCCAGAAGTTGGGTTTTCATTACTTCAAAAAACAAAAAAGCAATTGTCAAGTTTTATCCTAGCACTTTCTATAATGTTAATAACATCAAAGAAGTAACCAAAGACAATAGTTATTTTGATATGGAAGGCAATGACGATAAAAGTCATAAAGGGAAGAATGACATTCATTTTCTTTTCTTTGATAAAGCAAAAATAGCAAGCACTACCTCAAATGATGTCAGTTCTATTGAGAAAATAGATAAGAATGGATTTGGTCGTTGGACTTTTGGATCAATGGGCGGAATACAGTTTATAGATAAAGAAATGAAAAAAGTAATTCCATATAGCGGTTATAATAATTCAACATTTTTCTCTACATTAGAAAAAAATGGAAGAACTTATGATAGTTATATGAAGCCTCTCCCTAGGTGTAGCTGCGGAAATACCAATAATTTAGTTGCTGGGTTTGAAGGCAAAATGTATTGTAGAACTTGCTTTGACAAGCAACTTTTTAGATGCTCACGTTGTGCCGCAATATACTTACTGGAAAAGAAAATAAGTATTGAAGGAAGATGTTATTGCGAAAAATGTGCTCCTATTCCTTTTACTTGCCCTATTTGTGGAGCAAATAAAATAGAAGGAACTCTATATAAAGGAGTAAAAATTTGTGTTACTTGCTATGCCAATCTTCCTCATTGTAGGAGATGCGCTGCTAAGCAATTTACTGGCAATATGGTCATAGTTCATGATATAGATGCTAGCAAGAGAAAGCATAGATGCAAAGAGTGCGCCGAAGCAGAATGGCCCATTCACAAATATTGCCCGCAATGCCATGAATTATGGCCGGAAAATAGATTAATTTATGATGGAGGTGTGTGTAAGAACTGTCACGACAAAAAATAGGAGGACAGTATGGCTCGCGTAATCAAGATTGACAAACCAAAGATTTATGCCAATGACACCACTGGAAGTGACACTTTTTCTATAACTTATACTCAAAGAGTATATTTCAAACTAGAAAAGCCAATAGAAGCTGGGGCTACTTATAGCGATAAAGAAAAGCTTGTAAAAGAAAAAATGATACCAATAAATACACCAGAGTATTTTGAAACCGAAAAGATTTTAGTTGATGGTAAATTACTTTCTATTCTTATAACACCAAGAGAGGAGGAATTGAGATAATTTCTTTTTGAAAAGATAATTATGATATAAGGAGGTTATCATGACAATAATGGAGCGAGTAAAAGAAATTTGTATACTCCATAATGTAATGGAACCCTTTATTCCAGCAGACGCTCGCGGTATAAAAATAGAAAAAGAAGAGAGTTATTCACCAGATAAGCTCCCTGTATATACAACATTTATCTTCAATAAATGTTATCATTTCCAACCAAATAAGTGTAGATTTTATCTCGTAGAAAGATGAAACAAAAACACTTGACAAATTATAAAAAAAATAGCATAATAAATGTAATAACATAGTCGCCGTAGACAATCGGTAAGTCCCAAATCTGCAAAATTTAGGGTTCTCGAAAGAGATAGCGTGTTCAACTCACGCCGGTGACTTTTTTCTCAAAAAAACTAACATTCTTTCAGGGGGAGTAAAATGGATTTCAGTTCTACTGACTTAAAGAACTTTGATTTATTGGAAAAATATATCAAAGTGTATGGGTTTGAAGAAGAAGATGAAAAGTTCGCAATATCAGCTCTTCGAAATCCTTTAATCGATAATGAGTATAAAAAGCTCCTCGGTGATGATTTGCGAAAGCGATGGAAGATAACCGGCAAAAACCAAACCGTCAACGATGCAGGATGGAGCTATTTCAAGAAATATTTCGCTCACTACGAGAGCATGGATATAGGATATGAAGAATACAAAACCAATAAGAAATTGGTAGGTAAAAATGGCATGAAAATTAAGAAGGTAATGGCTGATTGGTATATCAATAATTTCAGTTCATTCCTTCGCGACTTGAAACCAGAAATTGGTATTCTTGCCAATTACGATGTCGACGACATAACCAGCAAAAAGAATACATTGCTAATCGACAAATACATTGTAAAAGCTTTCGAATTAATAGGAACCAAGAAAGTTCCTAATTCAGAATTGGAACTTGTTCTTTCCTGTAATTTCGCAGATTGGTTCCTTTGCTCCACGGCAGAAGATTGGCAATCCTGCCTTTGCCTTGATGGCGGAGCATATTGGACTGGTATAATGGAACTAATCGGAGACAGAAACCGAGCCTTTCTTTACGTTACGAACGGAAAAAGAAAGAACTGGCACGGAATAGAAGTCGATAGCGTAATAAGCCGTTCTTGGGTTCTGCTTTCAAGAAAGAATGAAAAGAAAGTAGTTCGTTTCTATCCTACCGATTTTCTTGACATAAACGAAATTCGCAAGATAACCGAAGATAATTCGTTTGCTTCCACAGCAAATGAGAAAACAAGCAAAAATGAAATCGTCCCAATAAAATTCAAGAAGGGAGGAATATGGACGACCATCTTCAACGATGGTTGCGGTCTCGATAAAAGCATATTCTCCAATACCGGAAAATTGTTCTGGGATTTCAGTCGTTCAAGAGCAAGTGACACTGTTTCTGTGCCACAAAAACTCACCAACGAGAGCGTTCAAATAGGAGTAAATAGAACTCTTCATAGCCCTCATGACTATTTAACCAAGGGTAAGCTCATAAACGC
>CAVRJL010000007.1:0-48902 GCA_963721525.1 uncultured Negativicutes bacterium | reverse complement strand
ATTTATGACTGCGCTATTAACTGCAGATCAGAGGTACTACCAGACCCGGCTAAAACTAAAAAATCGCTCAGGCAATTGCTGAGTGCAAACGGCTCAACGTACCAGTACTGCCTCCTGACATTAATGCATCACTGCAGGATTTTTCCATTGAAAATCACAATAATGTACGATTTGGCTTATCGGCTGTAAAAAATGTTGGCACTGCAGCGATAGAGTCAATCTTATCTGTAAGAAAGACGGAGCCTTCATTAGCTTACAAGATTTTTGTACTCGTGTCACTTTAAGTACTGTGAATAAAAAAACTATAGAAAGCCTTATTAAAGCAGGGGCTTTTGACAAATTTGGTAACCGGGCATCTCTACTGGTTTCCATGCCGGATATCGTCTGTAAGGCAACTGAGGAAAAAAAACAAACTTCTGAAGGACAGGGCTCTCTGTTTGACGTGATTGATGAAACCTATCTTAGATGCAGCTTTAAATCAAAAGAAAACTCTAATAATGATGACATCGAAGATTTTACGCCTATAGAAAAACTTGCTTTTGAAAAAGAGTTTCTTGGTTTTTACTTAACCGCCCACCCTCAAATGGGAAATTTACAAGATTATATTACACATGCAACACACGAAATTGAATTACTTGAAGGAAAGAGAAAGGAACTATCGTCAAAATAGGAGGAATTATCGAATATGTAAAAAAAATATTCACAAAAAAAACTAATGCCGAGATGGCTTTTCTGACGCTTAACGAAAAAGGCATTGGTATTGAGTGTGTTGTATTTCCTAAAATATATGAAATGTGTAAGAATATTATTGTTGATAACGTTGTTGTCGTTGAAGGTAAATTCAATAGCCGTGATGATAAACTTGCTTTGATTATTGACAAATATTTTCAATTGAAACAATACTTGACTTAGAAAAGAAAAAAATTAAAATTAACATGCTATTATATTTTTTATCTAATCTTGTCATCCTGAACGAGTAAAGATCCATAAGGTAACTTTTGAGTTCTCAATTCTTATAATTACATTTGTATATATATGAAAGTCTCACTTGCACCAGAATAATTTTTTCGGTTGGACATTTCATTTTACCAATACATTGACAAATACAGTTCTAGTTGACTCATGGTCATTATACTTTGTTATTTTGTTCTCAATATATAAACTTATTCCTGGGATTTTTCAAAATATAGTCGAAATGACCATTAAATGCTTTTATGAATTAACTGAAACAGTTTCGGAAACACATACAAACAAATTTTTCCGTTCGTGATGTCTTTTTTCATTTTTATACTTATCGCTAATTGGAGTGAATTTGTTCCTGTTTTACGGGCATTAGGAGTACAAGTGGAAAAGAATTTATACCGCTTTTCAGAAGTACGTCCACCGATTTAAATACTACATTTGCATTGGCATTAGTTTCTTTAATTGCTACTCATTCCATGAGTATTATTATCTGGGATTTAAAATTATTTAAGCAGGTTTTTTTCACTCAATTTGCTTAATTTTATACAGGATTATTTGAGCTTGTTTCTGAATTTACTAAAATTATATCTTTTTCATTCCGTTTATATGGAAATATTTTTGTCGGAGGTGTACTTATTTTCCATTACAGGTTTTCTTGCTTTTGTCGTTCCAATTCCAGTGTTGTTCTATGAACTACTTGTTGGTACAATTCAAGCTGTTGTGTTTGCGATGTTAACAATGGCTTTTATGGCAATTATGACAACGCCACACACGGACCAGCAGAAAAACATAAATAAATATTTAGTATTCAATTGTTTTTATACAGTTAACATACTGAGGAGGTGATTACTCAATTATGACGATTACAATTACTGGAGGTATTATCGCAGCAGTCGGAGGTATGGGTCCAGGAGTTGGTGTTGGACTTATTGGAGCAAAAGCCGTTGAGGCAATCGGAAGTAATCCTGAGGCAACTGGACGAATTATCCCGATCATGTTTGTTGCCATGGGGTTTGCAGAGGCTATTGCTATCTACGGTTTAGTTTTCGCTTTCCTGAAGTAATGAAGTTCGAAATTCTAAAAAGAATTTTAATTCGCCTAAATGCTATTTAAATCGTAAAAATTCGCAGATTTAACATAAACTATGCAAACCTTTTTGAAACATTTGGAATTAATTGGTATTTAGTAGTTGCGCAAATAGTCAATTTTTTGATCATTTTGTACTTATTTAAAAGATTTGTCTATAAACCGGTTTTTACTATGCTTAAAAAGCGTGAGGAAATTATTAAAAAAAGTATAGAGGACGCCAAATACGAAAGAAGAACGTGAAAACGCTGAAAAGGAAAGAAAGTTAATTATAAAAAAAGCAAAAGATGAGGCTAAACTTATTCTGGATGAAGCCAAAGCAACAGCTCGTGAAACATTGAGTAGATCACAAGAAAAAGCAAAAATTCAAACCTTAATCACTTTGAAAGATGCGCAAGAAGAAATTGAGCGTGAAGCCCGAATAGCTGAAGATAGAATCCAAAGTAGGATTGGTTCTTTAATTGAAAAGATATTACGTGAGTCGCTCAGTGAATATCTCTCTGCAAATGAGCAGAAAGAAATTATTGATAAGACTATTGATCGTATGTCCAAAAAAACATAGTTTATGACTAAAAAAATAATTAAACAATTAGCAAAAGACAGTTTCGATAAAAACAACTTAGACGAAAAAAGGGTTTTATTATTACTGCAAAACTAAAGAAGAAAACTGACGCTCGTTCGTATATTCAAGCTCTTAAACAAGTCGTACAACAAAATACAGTCTATGTGCATTCACCTGTCGCAATCGATGAAATTGTGCAAAATCAGTTAAAAATAAAGTTTCCAAATAAAAAATTAGTTTATACTATTAATAAAGATATGCTTGCCGGAATGAAAATTTTTGATAATGATCTTTTATACGACTTAAGTCTAGAAACAAAAATATACAAACTCATAAAACGTTCTTATGATTTCAATGATTAATTTATTTAATCTAATAATATAATTATGATTATTAATGATAGTGAGATTTTAAAACAATTAGAAAAAAATTTAATGGACTTTTCCTCAGACCCACAAATACAAAATGTTGGAACAGTTGCTAAAAATACAGACGGTGTAGTCACTGTTACAGGACTTTCTCAAGTAGGTGTTGGTGAACAAGTTTTATTTTCTGATGGAACATTGGGCGTTGTCTTAGGTTTAGATGAAGATTATGCATCAGTTATTCTCATGGGAAATGGAGAAAAAATAAGAGAAGGAGATACAGCCAAACGCACAGGTAGAATCTTAAGTATTAATGTTGATGATAGTATCTTAGGTCGTGTAGTTAATCCAATTGGACTGCCTCTTGATGGAAAAGTAGAAATTAAAAAAGGTAAAACAATGCCTCTTGAAAAAATTGCAGCTGGCGTTATGGACAAGAAACTGTGAGTGTGGCCATGAAAACAGGAATTAAGGCAATCGACGCAATGGTACCAATTGGTCGAGGACAACGTGAACTTATTATTGGGGATAGAGGACTTGGTAAAACTGCAATTGCAATTGATACAATCATTAATCAAAAGAGTATTGGGTCAGAAAAGGATCGTCTTATTTGTGTCTATGTCGCAATCGGTCAAAAACAATCAACAGTTGCACGAGTTATACAATCGCTTAAAGAAAACGATGCACTCTCCTACTCTATTGTAGTGGCCTCAAGTGCATCTGATCAAGCTACTTTGCAATATCTTGCTCCGTATGCAGGATGTGCAATAGCTGAATATTTTATGGAAAAAGGTAGAGATGTTTTAATTATTTATGACGATTTAACTAAGCATGCATGGGCATATCGACAACTATCTCTTGTTCTTCGTCGTCCTGCAGGACGCGAAGCATACCCAGGAGATATTTTCTATCTTCATAGCAGATTACTTGAACGTGCAGTAAAACTAAATAAGACATTAGGTGGTGGATCAATTACTGCTTTGCCGATTATTGAAACACAAGCCGGAGATTTGTCTGCATATATTCCGACAAATGTAATTTCAATTACTGATGGTCAAATCTTTTTAGAAGCAGATCTATTTAATAGTGGGATACGCCCCGCAATTAATTCAGGCAATTCAGTATCACGGGTTGGGGGTGCCGCTCAAACAGGTGCTATGAAATCAGTAGCAGGCATGCTTCGACTAGCAATGGCTCAATACCGCGAACTTGCAGTTTTTGCACAATTTGGTAGTGAATTAGATTCTGTAACTAAATCTCAGTTGGAACGAGGGAAAAGAACTACAGAAATTCTTAAGCAAGCACAATATCAACCACTTTCCGAACCATTAGAAATTATGGGGATTTGGGCAGTAACAAATGGTTACTTAGATGATATTCCCTCAGAAAATGTTCAACGATTTGAGAAAGAATTCCATGAATATTTGAGTAAACATGGAAAAAAACTTTTAGAAACACTGACTAGTGGTAAAAAACCAGATAAAGAAACATTAGATGAAATGAAAAAATCGGTAGAAGCATTTAAAAAAAACTTTAGTATATAACCTTTTTTTATATGGCAGCAATTATACAACTTAAAAGAAGAATCAAAACTGCGCAAAATATTTCTAAAACAACCAGAGCGTTAAACATGATTGCTACATCTAAATTAAAACGAGCCCAAGACACAACGGTTTCATCTCGCCCATACACAGATAAATTAATTGAAGTCATGCGCTCAATTGTAAATAATATTGAACCTGGGGAAAGAATATCTTATTTAAAAGAAAATAGCGGCAAAGTTGATCTATATATAGTTATTTCACCGGATAAAGGACTATGTGGAAGTATGATTCCAAGTTTAGTAAGGGAATTTCATAAACAAATAAAAAATGCAGAGTGTTCTCTTATTACTGTTGGGAAAAAAATTGAACCCTATGCAGCCCGCAGTAAAAAAACAATACTTGCATCATTTCCATTTGGCAATATTATTCCAAGTTTCTCAGCTGTCTATCCTATTCTTTCAGTAATTGACGAATACTTTTTAAAAGGAGACGTGAGTAGAGTTTATATATTAACAACACAATTTAAGAGTGTTTTTACCCAAACTCCTGAAGTCATGCAACTTTTACCCATAAAAATGCCGGAGGAAGTGGTAATGACTAAAGGAAGCGCTATTGTTTCTTTCGAACCTAGTGCCGAAGAAATCTTACCTGAACTATTAACAAGATACATTGAAATGACAATTTATCATTCAATGCTTGAAAGTTATGCTTCATTCCAAGCAGCTCAGATGACAGCGATGAAAAATGCGACTGACAATGCAAATGAGATTATAGAGGATCTTAAATTATTGTATAATAAGACACGTCAGGAACGGATTACCAGTGAATTACTTGATATATCAGGATCGGCATTCGCAGGATAATTAATACAATAAAATATGGCAGATGTAAATAATTCAAAATTAAAAAATAATATCGGCGCTATTGTCCGTGTTCAAGGACCGGTTGTTGACGTATATTTTCCAAATGAACTACCGTTCGTCAATGAGGCTTTAACTATTTCTCTAGAAAATGACCAAACATTGACATTGGAAGTTGCATTTTTAATTAGTGATAATCAAGTAAAAGCATTAGCTCTAGGTTCAACTGATGGTTTAGTTCGTGGTATGGAAGTTGAAAGGACTGGGAAACCGATTTTAGTTCCTGTTGGGGAAGAAACATTAGGACGCATTTTTAATGTGTTAGGAAAACCGATCGATGGAGGAAAAGCATTAAGTAAGGATATCGCATATGAATCTATTCATCGTCCAGCTCCTCTTCTCTCTGAACAAGAAACTAAACCACAAGTTCTGGAGACCGGAATTAAAGTTATCGATTTAATAGCACCGTTTACTAAAGGAGGGAAAACAGGTATTTTCGGAGGAGCAGGAGTTGGTAAAACGGTTATTATCCAAGAACTTATTCGCAACATTGCCCAAGAGCATAAGGGTCATTCGGTTTTTGCAGGAGTTGGTGAACGCACACGTGAAGGAACAGATTTATACCTTGATATGAAATCGTCTGGTGTCATAGATAAAACTGTTATGGTTTTTGGTCAAATGAATGAACCACCGGCAAACCGTATGCGAGTTGCCTTAACAGCCCTAACTATGGCTGAATATTTCCGTGATGAAAAACATGAAGATGTATTGCTCTTTATTGATAATGTTTTCCGTTTTGCACAGGCAGGGGCAGAAGTATCAGCTCTTCTTGGCAGAATGCCTTCGGCAGTGGGATATCAACCAACACTTGCCAATGAAATGGGTGACCTTCAGGAAAGAATTACCTAGTACCAAAAAAGGATCTATCACTTCAGTTCAAGCTGTTTATGTTCCGGCTGATGATTACACAGATCCCGCACCTGCTACTATCTTTGGTCATTTAGACGCAACATTGGCACTGGAACGCAATTTAGTAGAAATAGGTATCTATCCAGCTGTTGACCCACTTATCTTCAACCGTCGCATTCTTGACCCAAATGTTGTAGGACAAGAACATTATGATGTTGCCCGAGGAGTACAAAAAGTCTTACAAAGCTATCGAGAGCTCCAGGATATTATTGCTATTCTTGGTATGGATGAATTATCAGATGAAGATAAATAGATCTGTAACTCGTGCACGTAAAATCCAAAGATTCTTAAGTCAACCTTTTCATGTTGCCGAAACTTTTACCGGTAACCCGGTCAATATGTAAAAATTGAGGACACGGTTACAAGTTTTAAAGAAATTTTGGAAGGAAAACATGATGATTTGCCAGAACAGGCCTTCTATATGCGAGGCGATATTAAAGATGTTTTGAAGAATTATAAGAAGGAAAAGTAATTTTTTTGTAACTATTAAACTTCTCAGTATTTAACAAATAATTAATTTATAAAGAAATTAAGATCTTATTTTGTTTTTTTAATTACTAGATTAACATTAATAAATCTTTTACAAATATATGACATTGCAGCTACAAATTCTTCACCCAGAAAAGGAAATATTTAATGATAATGTTGAAGAAGTGATTTTACCAACAACAGACGGTGTTATTGGCGTACTCCCTCACCATGCCCCTATTGTTTGTCAGATCGCTCCAGGAGCCGTATTGATAAAAAAAGGTGGGAATACAACACCACTTGCAGTATATGGAGGTTTTGTTACTGTTCAGAATAACATGGTATCAGTTCTTGCCGACTACGCAGCACGAGTTGAAGATCTAGAATTAGCAAAAGTTGAAGAAGCCAAGGAACGCGCAGAAAAATTAATGCAGGAAAAACTAACTAATGAAGAATATATACTAGCTTCGGCTGAACTGCAAAAAGCTATTATGCAAATTAGGGTTATTAGAAAATACCGACACAATTAACTATTAACAGTCACCTCTTCAACTTACCCACCTGCATACATGTTAAAATGTGTCTGTATGCCGAAGTAACTCAGGGGTAGAGTAGCTCTTTCGTAAAGAGCAAGTCGTGGGTTCAAATCCCACCTTCGGCTCAATGACATAAAGATGTAAATTAAAATAAAAAAATGTATACTATGATTGTTATTAGTTAAATTATGTCATCACATTTTCGACGTCATCTGGAAGACAAAGCAAACGAACCATGTATTTAAGTCTTTTAGGTTCTCTTTTGGTTATTATCTTTTTGTCTATATACGGCTTACCTCTACTAACAAAATTTGCAGTGTTCATTAGTCAAGGAAAAACAGTAAAAAATACTTCTAATAGTGGTAGTTCCGTTGTCAGTTATGTTGCTGCACCGGTTTTAAATGAGACTTTTACTGCAACCAATAGCGCAACAGTTAGTATCACAGGAAGTGCTATTCAAAATCAAGATATTAAGCTATATGTAGACGGAAATTATGTAACAGATAAAATTGCTGATCAAAATGGTTCATTTAGTTTTGATAATGTTCAACTTATGCCGGGAGATAATGATATTAAGGCTATGGCTATTGATAATAACAACAAAGAAAGCTCTTATTCAAACATTCTCTATTAATTATATTAATAAAGGACCTAATTTAACAGTTAATTCGCCCACCGATAATCAAACATTCTCAGGAGGTAATAAAACGACTGTAGTACAAGGAACAACAGATACAGACGCTAAAGTTACAGTTAATGGGTTTTGGGCTATTGTAGATGATCAAGGGAATTTCAGTTATACACTTCCTTTACAAAATGGAGATAATCAAGTTAATATTGTGGCTACTGATACAGCAGGAAATACGACAACTGTTCAAAAAAGTGTTACGTATAATCCCTGACACCAAGTAATATCATCATCCACAACAAAATACTCGGATAAAACAGACTATTAATAAAAAAACTGTCAATATATAATCCGCAAAGTGACGCAATCAATAATATTGAGAAGACAGACTTTTTTTGTTTAAATTCAGAATATAGTATTTTAAGTATTCTATATTGTAAAAAAATATATGCGATAAAACCGAAAACACCAGTTGTTGCGAATACAAATAAGAGACTACTATCTGTTCCCGAATCCGCATGACTTGTTTGAGCTCCCAAAAGTGTTCTGTAACCATACTGTACTTGAGCATAGCGGTATGCATCAAATCCCACACCTAAAACCGGGTTTTTTATAATAACTTGTATCACTGTTTGCTCAGATTTAAGTCTTGCTAGACTTGATGCACTTCTCAGAAAATTAGTATTCTCGACCGTTGAGCTAGGAGCAACTATAAAATAGATAAAAATAATAGTTAGAATTATTAATAAAACATACTTCGTTTTCTTAAGAAGAAAAGATAAACGAATGAACAGACAAATAACATTATCAGTGCACTTCTTGAGAAAAAGAAATATTTCTAGTAATCCAGTAAGTAATAGGAAAACTAGCAATATAGAGATTTTATTATGTTTTTTTAAGGATCGACTAAAAAGCATACAAATAAATAAAAACATTAAAACCATGAACGAACCAGCGAAATTAGGGTCAAAAAATGTGCTAAACAAACGATACAAATGATCATCCCAACCTAGGTAGTAAAGATTTCTTAAGTTGGAATAAAAAAAATACTGCATCAATCCAGCTATCAACAAAGCAATTGATGTCGTAACTAAACTAATAACAACAAATTGTTTTGATTTAACAAACTGTATCTGTATTGCTTTATACATAAGACAATATATAACAAATCGAATTAAATATAATCCTGATATTAGATCTTGTTGCCATGTATAACGAAAAATATTTGCAAGAAGTGAAATAAGTGCCAATAAGATAAAAATAAGAAAAGGTCTCCTAAATAAATCTTTAGATTTTACTTGATTGTTTTTTTTAATTACAAGTAAAGTATACAATAAGAAAACACTAACGCTTATATCCAGTACGGTGAATGCAATATTGTTACCTAAATCAATCCTACCTGCTTGATTTATAAATAATCCAAAACAAATAAAGATAAACAGTATCTTAGCTATCATATCGGTATAATATATACGAGTATTTCAGTATACAATAATAATCCTCCATAGAACACATGTGATTGTATAAAAGAAGGATAGAGAGTGGGATTTGATAAATTAATTCCAGTTAGAAGATAACTTATAAATAAAATGCCATATAAAGATAAATTTTCAAATTTATGCTTTTGTAGATATATAAAGACGAAAAAATATGCAGGAAGTAACAATACAAAATGATGCCCTAGCCAGGAAAAACTATTAAAAATAATACTAAAAGTGATAAGTAAACTAAAAAGAAGATTTTGTTGAGTTTTAGATCGTTTTGTATATATAAATATTAATGTAACAATAAGAAATAATATTGTTATTAGAGTTCGTAACAAGGTCGCAAAGGGAAAGTTTGGTAATGATCCCAAATTAAACCCGAAAGAGCTTGATTATAATAAGCAGTCGGATGAGCGTTTAAATAGGCCTGGAAGGATATTAAATATATAAATGTTTGTTAGATTTGACTGAATTATAGAACTGATCAGAAAAAGAGATAAGACCGTCGCTATTGTTATTAAGAAAATCTTTATCTTTTTACGAAACAACAAATATACTAAAAGAAGTACCGGAAAAAATTTAATGACGATTGATAATCCTAATATAATGCCCGTAGCAGTTTCGTTTTTTCTTAGAGTAAAAATAAAAAATAAAACTGGTTAATAAAAGAGTTATCATATTAATTTGTCCCATTCCAAGAGTAAATTTCGTCGGAAAATAAATTGACCCTAAGTAGCAATTATAAATAATGCTCCTTGCCATGAAGTAATATTAATCTTTACAGTTTTACATAAATAATAAAGAGACACAAAGAAACAGCATAAAGATAAAAATGTAAAAGTTTGACTTGCTAAATAAATAGATAAGTATGTGAATAGTTTAAGAAATAAATAAAGAACAAGAGGCTCATACAAAAATAAGTCTTTTGTATCAAATATGTGATAATAAGGATTTCCAGACAATGCAAATGTCTTAGCAGACAAATAATAGACAGAAAAATCTGGATAAGGTTATTAAATAAAATACCTTAAGCAACCAAAGTATCGAAATGATTGATAAAGCATACAATGCTGGTTTTAATATTCCCATATCAATCCCCCATCAGAATATAGTACAACATGAGTTTTTGGGTTAGTATATATTTTCTTCCAAGAGTTGAACCGGATTGGTAGTGAGC
Organism: uncultured Negativicutes bacterium; assembly: GCA_963721525.1. Taxonomy (GTDB): domain Bacteria; phylum Bacillota; class Negativicutes; order JBAXTZ01; family JBAXTZ01; genus CAVRJL01. Next base: position 38,260 of record CAVRJL010000007.1, on the reverse strand, counting down.
TTTCCTGTACTGCAATGTAATTAAACCTATCTCCTTTTTTTACCCATGAAGAATCTAAAAAAGGAAAATTGACATAGTATAAGTTATGAAATCCATAAAGTAAGACCATATCATAAGATTTAATATTTTTTTTTTAAAATATCCATCAGTGTCATAAAAATCTCCGAAGGAAAAATTTAAGTTTTTTGTTAAAAACTGAGCTTTAGTCTCAAAACCGAAAACAACTGGAATATATCTAATATTGACAATACCGCGATATAAAATACTAGTTAATGAAATAATTATGATAGTAATTAGTATTATATTCCTGTATTTGATATCCCATGTAGTTATCAACTTGTCAAACGTAAAAAATAAATAGGCCACGATTATTGAAAAAAAAAGGTAAATAAGGAATGATAAGATCTCCCCCCTCCTGTTTGCGGGGTGATATACCAAACAAGTAGTGCCAATATAGAGTACCAAATAATAACTTTCAATTCAGGTGTAAATGTCTTATACTTCCAAAAAATAAGAGGTAAAACGATAATGTAAATAGGTGCAACAGGATCAGATGATGAAGTAAAGAGTTGTATTAGAGATTGTAAGAAGAAAACAGGGTTAATAACATTTGAATTAAAGTGAGTTGGATAGATAGATGTAAAAAATGGATATACTGGATTTCCCGTGTGGAAAAAAGAAAATATAAACCACGGGGAGGGTATAAGAAGAGTAATCGCAGTATAGAAAAAAAGAGATTTAGAAAAGCACTAGAGTATATAAACACATTTCTTTCTGAAAAATATATTAATATTAACAAGATTGCTAATGTTCCTATTCCTAGTAGTTTAGTAGTTATAGCCAACCCAGTAAAAACAGCTGAAAGATAGTAAGATTTTTTACTCTTAGAGTGAAACCATTTAAGAAAACTCCATACTGCTAGAACTTCAAATACTGCTCTGATAAGATCGATATATGCAGTTGTTGATTCCCATGCGACTGCAATATTGCTATAAAAAATAGCAGCTGCAATAAGTGCGTACTTTTGTGAAACATATCTTCGTGCTATTAAATAAGTCATTATACAACATAGTAACCCCGCCCCAAATTGAATAAGTTTTGCCAATTCCTCATTAAAATGGCAAGGGCAGCTGTATACAATAGCTCCCCAAATTTGGGCATATCACTGTAAGTTTATAGATTACCAGGAATATGAATAATTGCGTGAGACAAAAGATAAAGCTTAGGAAGCGTTAAATGGTACCAAAGAGCGTCCAAATGCCAACTCAGGGGCAAGAGCACCAATAAGATTAACAGCTACTTGTAAAACAATAATTAAAAAACAATTTGTGGAATCTATCTCCCTTTTTAAATATCGAGTAAATTCTTTAGTACAAGCAATATATTTTTTATACTCTAATTTATTTTTTAAAATAATATATGTAAGTACAAAAAAAGTAACCGTGTAAATAATAATAATATTTTTATATAATAGGCTAAATAGTCCTAAAAACAATATTCCGTATGCATAGAGACCAATAAATATTCCTAAAATAGACATATTTTATAGCATCTTGAAAACGTAATCATCCTGAAGCTTTTTTATAAATTTAATTGACTTATTTTTTCTTAGCTCTTCAATAATAACCGTTCCATCAGCAATTTTTTTCTTTTGTAACATAAAGCCATTTTTATGCAACATATCAAATTCTTTTTTATGAACAATAATGTATTTTACGCCGATTAAACGTAGGGTTTGTATTGATGCATCCATTGGAAATTGATAGGCTAATTTATTTACCATATCCTGCCACGGAAGTGGTGAATACCCACTCGCTCCATTTACTAACGGATGAAAATTTTCGATAGAATAATAGTCTCTATTAGTTCCTGTGTAGCATAAGGAAACATATTCCAGTTATAAATCGGCATCTCAACAATTGGGGACCCTTTAGGAAGCTCGTTTACATACGAATAGACTTTGGGAAATTCACTTTTTTGCGGCATATGAACGAATGTCATTGGAAAATTAAACTCTAAAATTACCAATATACCTATGACCATAACCAAAAGGTTTTTTAGATTTTCAGATTTTTTTGCAAGTATCTGTTTTAGACAAACTGATATAAGCACTGCAGCAAAAAGAACAAATAGCATCTCAAAACGTGAAGAATTTCTAAATCCCTCAAAACCCGGAGCTAGATAGTAAAAAAAGAGAATATATGGTAAGGGTATAGGGAATGGATGATGAATTGTAAGCCTATCAATATGTAGAAAAGGTCCAAAAGCTTAGGCTGAAACCTAGAAGAGAAATCGTGATAAATGATTTTTCTATAATTGTTGTTTTTTTCCATTTTTTTAAAAAATACCAAAATGTAATAACTACTAATAATGTAAATACACCCCCTAGAAATCCCTGTTTTATCTCTGCATTTTGAGCAATATGTTCATGAAAAAGATTTTGATTAAATATTGGCTGCAATCGTGAGAAATTATTGGTAACCAGTAAGTCTTCAGGTTGTAAAGCAAAGTGAATAGTGTCGCGAATGTCTCTTACATAATGATATGTTTGTGAGACTTGATAGTAAGGAATAATAATTGGAAGAAGAATAAAACATGAAATAAGTAGTGCAAACATATGCTTCTTAGTACAAAGATTAATAACTTTTCTCTTGTCGTATACATAGTAAAAGATGCTAACAACAACAAGACTTATAAAAATAGATCTTTCTATGAAACGATTTAAAGCTTGTAAGTCAAAACATATCAAGCAAAAAATGAGATTTTTAAACTCTCGATTTTTAAGATAAATTAGAAAGAATAATATAGCAAGCGGAACCCAATAAACGCTAAGAGTTTGTAAAGGAATATAGTTACTCAATACTGCTGGAGAAAATACAACTATAAATCCTGAAACCAAAGATAAGATCCAATCTTTCGTTAGATAGTAAGATAAAAGATATATGCTAAAGCCAAGTAATTCTATACTACTAATTAAGGTAAAATTAACTGAAACGATCGGCTGTCTTATGAGAAGTACTGGAATCCAAGAAATTAAGCTTGAAGTAATAAATGCGTCAGAATATGCCAGTGAGTCAATAAAAGGATAAAATATATTAGCTTGAAAGAGATGAAAAGGGTTAGTTAATAATTGATGCTGCACCCAACTCTGTATCCATGCAATAAGCATTTCATCACCAAAACCTGTTACCATATCTCCCATATGGAATATAAGAGGATACGTAATGTAGACAGCACAAAAAAAGAAAATTATAAATGAAAAGATGTGTCTAGTAGATTTTGATTTTATTATATTTTTAAACAAAATTGTGTGCGGCATAGAAGATGAGAAAAATAAAGAAATAAAATTATGATAGTCCAAAGTAAAAATAGAAAATAGAAAATCTTATTCACAAAATTTATTTATGTTTATATACATCCACAATCGGTGCTCCCGCGGCTAGGGTTTGATAAACCAATTTATAATTATTTTTTAGGGAGTCTTCGTTAAAATTATCACGAATATCTGAAAGGTAATTAACTATAATATAATCATATTTATGTTTAGGATTATAGTATTCATACTGTGCTCCTTGAATAATAGGTATGACATATTTAGGAATAAGCTGTAACCCAATTGTCATCCCAGGAAATCCGTTCTCAGCCAGATAATATGAGGCTTCACGCTGTCCCTCTCCCCACCACCCAAGCGGGAACCATTTATGCTGATAGACATTTTCAGTTCCCCCAACCAATTGATTAAAATAACTTAAATAATATGGAGTAATTGATGCATCAACGACTAGTAAATATATTACAAGTATTGTTACAATTGATGCTCTAATCTCTATTTTTTTATTTAATTTTTTTGTTAAACTTTCTATGCCAAATGCAACAAACAATGACATCGGTACATATACTTCAACTATGTAGCGAATACCATTGGTTCGATCGTGGTAAAATGATTGGATAAATGGAAATAGAAACCAAACAAACAACGTAGAAAGAAAAAAATTTCTTTTTCTATATCCTTGTACTAACCCTATTAAAAACAATATAACGACAAGTAATGGTGTAGTAACTAAAAAATAAAAAAAGAAATACCAAAGAGGTGAAGTGATATTTCTACCAAAAAATAATTCAGTAGAATCAGCTGGTCCGAAACGAAAAGATACAGTTTTTTGCCATACCAAGATAGTATTAAACCAAAGAGCCGGCCACGAAATAAAAAACACAACAAATGTTATTGCTGTTATAAGAAGCATCGGCATTATATACTTCTTCAACGAGATATTCTTATTATAAAACTTAAAAATAAATATAATTGTCGCATAAATAGGTAAAAGCAAAATATCTGTCAATTTAGTACTAACTGCCAAGCCTGAAATTATACCAGTAAAAATCATTGCCCTTGTGGTTCTATTCTTAAGATATTTAAGAAATACATATATTCCCGCAGTAAAAAAGAAGGTGAAAACGGATTCAAGTGTTACCAGCTGAGAAAGTCCCAGAAAAATTGGCAAAATACTCAAAATAAGCCCAGCCACAGTCCCGGTGAAGAATGAAATATATTCCCATCCGATAATGATTGTTAAAAAAATGGTCGCAGTTGAAAATAGTATGGAAATAAGACGACTATTTGTCCAATCGTATTGATAAGTAATCTGTCCGTTTGGAGATATATTAGCAATATCGAAATTAGCAGCTAGGCCATAAAAATACCTAGCTAGTGGCGGCTGGTCGGGGAAATCGGTCCAAAAAGGATCAGAGAAATCTCCATGAAGAATAAATTCGATATACTTATAACCTGTATCAAGTTGTGAAAATTCGTCCCATGTTTGTCCTGCAGCATTTAAATTCCATAAACGCAAAGCAAAAGCAAAAAAAACCACACAACCAATAAGCAGCCATTTATTCATGTTGGTAAAGGTACCATAACTTACCGCGAACGAGAAAAGAATGAAAACTCATCATAACTGCTATAATTAACCCTTCGATACCGTCTAGAAATCCTAATTTCAGAATGTAATTGTGAAAAAATTTTGCTTTTGGATAAAGAACTACTTGCCATGTATGTATTTTGGTTTTTTTATCATAAAGCTCATGAGCACGCAGATCTGAGTAAAGATTAATTTCCTGCAAAAAGTTAGAAATATTAGGATGTGGATAATGATATAGAACATTTTGTAACTCTCCTATTCTTCCCTTCCCTTTCCACACTTCATGCACTCTACCTTCCCATATTCCCATATCTTTTTTGGCGAAACGAAGGAAAATAATTACCTGATTCTCCATGAAGAATTTTTTTGTTCCATAGCTCGTCAACCCGTTTAATATAAAACCCAATAGTGTCGTTGAATTGATTTCCTACAATATTTGTTATTTCGTATTGTAAAGATAATGAGACTTCTTCATCTGCATCAACGAAGAATATCCAGTCATTTTTGGCTTTCTTGAGACCGAAATTTCTTTGTTGAGCAAAATCACCTGACAATTCATGAATAAATATATTTTTGAATTTCTTTGCTTTTAAAAGAGTTGAGTCAGTAGAATAATCATCTACAATAACAATTTCATCACACCACAGAAGAGAGCGAAGACAGCGTTCAATGTTATTTGCTTCATTTTTAGTTAAAACAACAGCACTTATCATTCCACTCATTATTTTATTGTAACATATACTGATCTAGAACTATAAACTTACAAATTTTATATACTATGAGTCTTTTCAAACCTATATATAACGGATATAGAATCTGATCTATAAATAATAGTACTTTTCGCCGTATCGTACTTAGTTGGTTGTATCACATAGATATTTTTTGCAGTACTTAAGTACTTTGCTCCCATCCATTCTGCCAAATAGATATAATTATCTGTCGATTGAGGGTAAAATCCTTTAGAAGTTAAAGCAAACGGTTTATTACCTGAGTACCGTTCAATCCTTAGAATAATTTCTTCTTCATTCTTTATTGGAAATATCGAGGATTTTAGATCTATTAAAGAAGTTGAAGTAAAGTATTCGGTTGAAATCAAGCTATAAATATTTGTTACACTTATTATAATAATGACTGCAATCGTTATATATTTCAATTTTCGTTTTTGAAACAATGAACTTAAAAAAATCGCAATTAAAATAAAAATTGTAGGAAGAAGGACAGGGAGATATGCATCTGAAATAACCCCATTGGCTAAAAGGATACCTAATGGTATAAATACTAACAAAAAAAGTATGACATAAGAATCATTTAGTTCCCTTTCACCCACTGAGTATATAAAAGAGAAATTAAAAAAATAAAACTACATAAAAATATCATAACAGCAAGCAAGCTGTTTTGCATAAATATAAGTCTCTGATTTTCCAATGAGAGAAAATTAAATAATCCAATCCAATCAACGTAGCTTTGTGCATGAATCCTATAGATACCCGAACTTGAGAGTAATTTATAAGGTATCCAAAAAAGAATTTTGATTGTTTGTGGAAACTGATGCGACGTATCATATAAAATCATCGGAAACATCGTAACAAAATATGCCACAATAGAAAAAATAATGTTTCTTTTTGTAAATATATGTACCCAGGAACGTTTTTGCCAAAACCCATATATCAAAACTGCTCCGAATACAAACGATAATGAAATAGTCGCAATTTCAAAATTATAGAGAATACAAAGAAGGCTAATAATAAATGGAATTATACGTGTATTTCCTCGAATCCAATAAGTCATTGCAAGAATGAATAAGATAGTAAAAAAAGGTATTAGTGAAGTATGGTATGCAGTTCTTGAATAGACAATAATTAAAGGAGATGTTGCATAGAGACAAGCTGAGATAAATCCCACTAATTTTGAAAAAAGCATTTTACCTGTAAGATACACGAAATAAACTGTTAGTACATCAATACTTGCAGTTAAATAAGCTCCTGAAATAGGGTTGAAATGAAAAAAGAAAAGACAAATTGCCAGTAAGTAAGTCCAATAAGCTCCTTGATGAAGCCACACATGACTTGCAGTTATACCAACAAGAGGAATTTGTCCATTTTGCAACATGTCTTTTGCGGAGAGATAGAACCATCCCTGATCCGAGATAAACGGAATAAGCGTTTGTATATCATAAAATCTAAGGAAAGTTGCAGTGAGTAATATAATAAATAGTAGCATTATGTTTTTATCAAAACGTAAAAACATTTCTATAATTAATGCTTGTATTATACCAAAATGTTTCCTAAAATAATAAAATCTACTGTGATTAAATATTTTCTGCAGGTCATTCCTATGTTTGGTGCTCTCTCCCCATAAATGAATAAGTTTTGATTTGGGTGTTATGAAAATTGAATAGCCAAGTTCTTTTGAACGTAAACATAAATCAAACTCTTCGAAATACAAAAAAATATGCTCGTCAAAACCATTAAGTTTCTCAAATATATTTTTTCTTATCATAATTGCTGTACCCGGAACTACATCAACCTCTTTATCTTTTGATTTATCCCATTTAGATAACCAATATTTCTTAGTCACTGGATTTTTAGGAAATATTTTATTAACAATTGAAAGCGAAAACAAAGCAACAAAGGGCGTTAATTTCATTGTTCCCTGCAAGGGAAATATTTTTTCATTTCTATCCAAGAGAAGAGGAGCTACAACTGCGGTGTTCTGATGTACGTCAAGGAAACTACAAAGATTATCGACTATAGAATCATTAATAATTGTATCTGAATTTAAGAAAAACAAATATTTACCTTTTGCAACCTTTGCTCCAATATTATTCCCTCTACCAAATCCCACATTCCATGGAGCTTTAATATACCGCACGGATGGATATTTTTTATGTAATATGTCTTCAATTGGATTTTCTATGTCGTTATCGACTACAATGACTTCATATGGTGTCCTATTTTTTATCAAGTATAGAGAGTTTAAGCACGATAGCAAAATATCACTTGCTTTATAATGAACTATGATAATAGAGACAATAATTTTCTTCATGTGGAAATACTTGACATTAATTAAAGCAATTTATTGTTTTTTTGCAACCAAGTAAGTAGATTTTGCATTCCCTCTTCCATTCTTACCTTTGGCTCCCATCCAAAGTCCTTTTACTTTTTCTAATATCGGACACATAGATTTTTTGATCACCTGGCCTTAGTGCTTGAAATTCCGCTGAAATGGATTGCTCGAATAACTTTTCTAGTACTCCTTTTAGCTCTAGCCAAATTGAAATTGTGTTCTTCAATCCACCTCCTATGTTATATATTTCGCCTTTTGTAACCTCAATCTTGCTTATTGCAAGATCATAAGCTTTGATTAAATCATCTACATAAAGAATATCCCGAACCTGCTTACCATTTCCGAAGATGGTAATTTTTTTCTTTTGCATCATTCTTATAAAAAACCAGGCTAGCCATCCCTGATCCTCTATTCCAAATTGATGTGGTCCATAGATACATGATTGTCGGAAAACAATGGTACGAAGTCCATAAATTCTATGATAATCATGCACATATTGATCGCCCGCTCCTTTACTACATCCATAAGGAGAGTAAAATTCAAGCTTGAAATCTTCAGAAATTCCGTGAGGATTATTTTTTAATATATATCTTGTTTTCTCTTCAGAAACTTTCAAATAATCAAGACTTCCGTATACTTTATTTGTAGAACTATAAACAAATATAGGATTATTCCCATATTTTCTTACTGCTTCCAACATGTTTAACGTTCCCATAGCGTTAATCTCAAAATCTCTTCGAGGATTTATAACAGAAGTTGTAACAGCCACTTGGCCGGCAAGATGAAAAATTATATCTATATCTTTTACAAGTTTATTGATCACCGTTTTGCTGTTCGTGATATCTCCATTTATTATAGTAAGATTTTTTCTGTATTTTGATTGTATATATTGTACATTTGACTTACTTCCTTTACGAGAGAAGTTGTCAAAAATTGAGACATAATCTCCTTTGTCAAGATAAAACATTGCTGTATTTGTACCTATAAATCCAGCGCCACCTGTAATTAATATTTTTCTTTTCATAGCTGTGTTATTATACTAAATTCACGATTTTTTGTAAGGTACGACATTTCTTTAAGAGTTATAAAGGCTAGTTTGTGAATTATTATGCTTTCGATTTCGTAATGTACAAATAAAAGAATTAGTAAATAAAATATTTAATGGATAGAATTTAGAAAAGGGATATAAAACAGTGACAAAATTATACAAGTATGTTCTTATTCCTTTCCCCTCTTTTAAGAAGCCCACTTCTGACATAATTGAACCCTCAAAATAATGCTTTTTAAATAGTTTATTTATTTTAAAGTAATCTGACTCATTAATATGTTGCGTCTTCTGTTCTTTTGTCCTTGGGTCTTGTGGTAAGGCGTCGTAATTAACGTTCTTTATTTTTTTGTCAAGCCATGTTAAAAATATATTAATAGGATGTATGTAATATTTATAGATATAAGATAATAAAATTCTATTTGTGCATGTACGAACAAACAATATTCCGTCTTTTTTTAATACACGTGATATTTCACCCAGTGTTTTTTCTTGCTCTTTGATATTAAGATGATCAATTACATCAATTAAAATAACTAAATCGAATTGATTGTCATTAAATTTTATCTGGGTAGCTTTCATTACATGAAAGTATGTTTTATTTTGAATAGTTTTGGGATATCCTTTGCGAATATTTTGAGCAATTCTTATACCTGCTACTGAGTAGTCTATTGCATGAACGGAATTTACTCTTTTTGCTATATGTAGAGCTATATCACCTCTTCCACACCCAATTTCAAGAACATCCATTGTTTTGGTTAAATGTATTTGACTAATTCGTTCCTCTAGTTTCGAGTCAAGTAGTTTTCCTCCGCTTATTTTAAACTTATCAAATCCTAAACAAATATTGTAATAGTAATCTTTATCAAATATTTTCTGATCAACACTCATAAAATGATTATACAATAAATAAAGCTATACCGTTGTCTATTTAGGATAAATGATTTTTAATAAATTTTCAGAACTTTTCTCCCATGTCCAATTCTTTTGTACGTTCTTAAATGCATTATCTCCAAGGTTATTAATCTTTTTTTGATCAGATAATATCTGATCAATTGTTTTAGACAGAACCCTTGGATCTCTTTGTATTAATAGTCCTGTCACATTATTAATTACTGTGTCTTTATATCCACCCTCATTTACTGCAATTACTGGTATACCACATGCTTGTGCTTCAATTGGCAACAAACCAAATGGTTCTTTATATCCTAAACATGTCAAAAGCCTAGACGAAGAATACAGTCTTCTCATAACCGCGTCATCACTTATCCACTCTTTTTCCCGTAACACATATCTCACCCTGGGTGCTTTCTTCATGAATGTAATTGCTTTTTGTAATAACTCATACCCGTCTATTTCTTCCATCGAACCAATAAAAAGAATATCATATTTTTTATTACATTTTTCAGGATGAAAACGAGAGATATCAACACCCATATAACAGACAATTGCATCAAGATTATATGCTTTTTTAATGTTTTTTCTTGTAAATTGTGAATTTGCCAGAAGTATACTTGCATTATGAACATTCTGACTATCTATAATCTTTCTTATTTTCCTAGTTAAACGTTCATATGTTCTTCTTTCGAATGACAATGTATGGGTAATATCAAAAAGTTCTTCATATACCATACGTAATGGTTCCTGACAATAATATACAGATTTTGTTTTCAGAAAACGAAGAAGAAAAGGAGCCTGCGTATATTTAGAACCGTGAACAAAAACAAAGTCATAACCCTTTTTATCAATTTCTCTCGCTAATTTTTTATGTATTATATAAATTTTAAATAATTCGATGAAGTCCTTATAAAGCTTAATCTTCCAATTATGACCTGCCCATGTTTTAGGAGTGAAATGAATAAATCGTGTTATATTAAAAATTTCATTTATGTATTTTTCAGGTTTGTCATCAAGATAATAAAGGTCTATTGTATTATTATTTTTTAATTGTTTTCCAAATTCAAGAACTGCTCTTCGTGCTCCACCATATGGTAGTTCGTGAAAAAAAGCAATTTTCATAATTATGTTTTATAAAAATAAGTTAGTAATATTCATAAAATATACTCAACTACATACTTATTTTTTATATACTGAAATTGTAAGTGGAGTAGAAATAATTCCCGCCTGATACAAATCTACATCAGTGACAAATAGACTTTTATAAAGTTGGTCTGAATAAAAAACAATGACTTTTTTGTATCCTTCATGACTTAGACGTTTGACCAAATCATTCTTTGCTGACTCTTTAAAAAGTTTCTGATTAACCGTATCATTTGTTATTATGACTATGGAATCCAAACTTTTGGTTTTACTGTCAACCACATTATATTTATATCTATATACAAGCTTTAAGTTGTATTGTTGTTCATAAAACTCCTTTAAAACGATATCCGGAAGAAACTGATAGATGGGTATGTTTTCAATATCAATGATCGATCCTTTCTTTATATTCTTTTCTATCCAATTTGACGCAACGATTTGTGGATTTGACTTGATCTTTATATACATCCAAGTAGCTGACTCAACAAATTGAACAATTAATAGAATAAGTAAAACAACAATCAGACAATTTTTCAAAAATCCACGATAAAGTCTATAAAGGATCGTTATAAAAATACTACTTATTAAAGATAAAAACGGCAATAATACTAGTAATCTATTAGCTGCTGCACCAATTGCTAATGGAATCAGGCTGACTATAAAGAGAATAAAACCAGTGAGTAAAAAAATATAATATTTATTAGCCAATTTTTTCCAATTTTTTTTATGCAATAGATAAATAATTAGGAAAATAAATCCAATTATTGATAATATATATAACGGGTTTCCGAAGAGAATTGGATACTGTTTTATGGGTAGATATAGCCACCATGGATATGGCAAAATGTAATTGCTAGTTCCAAGTGGTGCTGAAACGAGATTTGAATATAGCAAGTCACTATAGTTTGCTTTTCCGTACAAAATATTTGGTGAACCAACCAGAAGAAATGTTGTCGCATACACAAATATTCCCCAAAGGAATCCATTTGTAATTTCTTTTTTCTTTCTTAATAAACCAAAAAAAGGCAAAAATAAAAAGTACTAGAAGAGGAATCGAGCTAAATTTTGTTCCGAGTGCGATTCCGAAACAAATGCAGCGAGAACATAGTTTTTAAGCGTCGTTTTTTCTCCAAATCTAAACATCATCAATAAGCTTAATGTGATAAAAAATAATAAAGCTACATCATATTTAAAATAATCTGTCAAAACAAGTAAAATAGGTGAAAAAGTAAAGAAAAATATGGCAATAAAATAATTAGTTTTCAAATACTTCTTTGCTATTATTCCTATGACTATAATGCTTCCTACACCAAATAGTATGTTCACAGATCGTAGAATCTCAAAAAGGCGTTGTTGCATAGGTAAGTCATCAAATGGTGTCTTGATTGAAAAAGGATTAATAATATGGAAAAGCACGAAAGGAGTCGCATAGATGCTACTTAACACTGGGTAAACAAAAGGTATCTGTGCAGCCCCCGGAATAGTTGTCGTCCCTTTTTTTTACTATCGCTTTTATTGCCATCAGTTGATGCCATTCGTCCATATTATAATTGAATGGATGACTATTATTTGGAGTTCCATAAGGCAAGTACAAAAGTACAATAAAGGTATAAATAATGATTACAAGTGTAATTAATAGAATAAAAGATTTATTTTTATTAAAAAATTTCATAAGATTTATTTTTTCCTTGCAACGACTATAAGTGAAATCCCCATGGGTATTGTCATAATCGATTCCACAAATCTCAAAATAGGGACAATACTATCAAAGATCTTCATATGATAAGTTTTTAGATGAATATTTTTTCTTTTTACTTTATCTCTGACTGTCCAACTTAGCAAACCAACAATATTGAAAAAATATATTTTTTCAATTATAAAACCATTTTTGTTTAACCTACTGACTAACTCTTTCTTTTCATATCTTCTAAAATGTCCCAATTCCTTATCTAATTTGGTAAATGCAAATTTTTTAGCAGGCACTAATAAAAGAAGTTTACCATTATTCTTTAAGCACTTTAGAAATATTGCTTAATGCCTGCTCATCATCTTTGATATGTTCTAGAACATTAATAGCGTAGACTGTCAAAAAAATGCATTGAGCTCTTTGGCCGGTGGTTTGGTTACATCAAATTGTTTTACAATAATGTTTTTTTCTCTAAAGAAAATTTTCTTTAAGTGAGTCACAAGTCCTTTATCAATATCAGTTATATACATCAGCTTATTCTTAAGAAAGTACTTTGTAAGATTTCCAGTACCAGCTCCTACTTCTAACACAGGTGATGAGACATAGGATTCGATTTCATCAGCAATCCACCTATTATAATTCTTAGCTTCTTCTAATACTTCAAGTGTTGAAATTCCCTGGTATTTAATCATAGTGTGTTTTTTTACTCAATAAGTAATATGAAAAATATAAAAGAAAAGGCGCCTCAATAGTAACAGCAATTACTTGAGCATATCCAGCTCCAATTAAGCCGAACATTTTAACAAGTGGATAAATGGCTATAACAAGCACTATAAATCTGACAAATATCATAGCAGAAACATATTTCTGTTTTCCTAAGGAAAGGAACAAAGCTGACGCCGGTCCAGCTATTGTCCTTAAAACACCGTATATAAGAAGCACTTTCAAAACCGGTATTATAGATATCCATTTACTACCAAGTAGAATATCAACAATTTTTTCCGGGAAAAGAAAAATAATACTTCCCACCAAAAAAGAGAGAACAAATACTGATATTATGGTCTTTAAAAAAGCCGCTCTAAGCCTCTCGACTTCACCTGTAATTTTTGTATAAACAGGAAATACTACACTACTTATTACATCTGAAATTTCTGTAATAGGTAAAATCGAAATCTTATATGCCATTTGATAAAATCCTAGAGATGATGCACCCATCACTCTTCCGACAACGGCATTATCTGCGTTCTCTGCAATATAGTTAAAAATCGTGTATGCTGTAACCCAGCTTCCCTTATGAAATATTTCTTTAAAATATCCTTTGTCTATAGCGATTTTGGGTAATGGTTTAATAAAGACAAGTGATAATATAACTTCAAACAGCGAGCTTACAAGCATTCCCCATACCAAACTATAGACAGAATGGGTGATAATTACAAACATTATGGCAGTAATTGCATCTATTAGAAGAATTCCCGATTGGAACCAAAATTGTAAATGAAATTTTAGTTCTTTTTAAATTTTACTTCCGCAGGATTTATAAATCCCCGAACGAAAGGAACTAAACTAATGAAATATAAAATTCCCAAGGCATTAGGAGTATGAAAAAAAGAAGCAATATAGGACGAGGAGATAATAATAAGGGAAGATATTATTATTCCCCTTAGAATAGAGACAACCCAGGCGGAATTAATATATTGTGACAATTCGCTCTTGGATTGAATCAAAACAATATTGATTCCTGTCTCTGTCAACGTTTCAAGAAAGACAATTACCAAAGCCGCAATGCCAAATATTTGGAACTGCAGCGGACTAATTACTCTTTGCCAGGACAACTATCTTCACAAAACTCAAGCCCTCGTGTAACTACTCTACATTACTGTCATCCAGAAAAAATACCTTTTGATAATATTCTCTTTATATCCCCAATATTTATAAAGTTTCTCTATAACTTACCATTATAACTGAATACTTTTTAATACTCGAGATTGATTTATAGCACAACCTTGTCTACAATAGTAAAAATTACTATGGTAAGAAAAACAGTTGCAGTTATTGATATAGGCAGAGTTGGTCTCCCCCTTCGTTTGGTAATCGCTGAGGAGAAATATAAAGTATACGGCATTGGAAGGAATGAAATAAAAAATAAGCTTCTGAAAAAGGATTATGCCCTTTATAGAAAAGGGGCTATAAAACTAAAGAAATTAGTCAATAAAACATTTTCCCCACAACCTATTATAAAGTCATACAAGATTCTCGATATTGTTATTCTAACTTCAGAACACCAATTAACAAAATATCGAATCCAATTCTGGAACAAATTGATCTTCCTCGATGCAATAATACCTTATGTACACGAGAAACAACTTATAGATTTTAGGAGCACGGTATCACCTTCGGGACAAACTAAGTATATTGTAAAAAGAAAAAATAGAGAACCTTACGCCTTTAAGTCGGGGAGATCACTGTATCTAGCTTTATATCCTCGAAAAAATAGCTCAAGGTGCTATAAAAGAAAATACGAGAATTCCCCCAAATTATAGGTGGTATTAATGAGGAGTTCAAGCCTGCAAGCGAAACTTTTTTTTGAAAGCTTAGAGGTGACATGCATTATTAGTGACAATTTAGTCTAGACTTACCCAATTGTTTGCCAATATGTTATCGATACATTTCCTTCCGCTACTGCTAATGACTTATGTACATTGCAAAGATTATGATCGAAACATTAAATTGAAATCGTCAATTCTGGTAAACACTGGTTCCAAACGTGGTGGTCTACAAGCGTTTCCCCTGGGTTAACTAGGGGAACTACTTATCCGAAAGACGGATACTTTTTAATTCAGGAAATCCATTTTTAGATCTTATTCCGCTTATGGAAATTAACGGGGCTGTTCCATTATTATCTTGTTAAAAAATTAAAAGAACAAATTAAATTAAAATAAAAGAGTAGCGATTCTAGGATTAGCTTTCAAACCCGGAAGTTGACGATATACAAAAATCACTTAGTTTTAATCTTAAAAAAGCACTTTATCAGTCAACATGCAAAAGTTATTTTACATGATTCCTTTTGTTAAGACGTATTCAAATCAAAAAATAGAACCCTCATTTACAAGAGAGCGATCCGAAATATTGATGTATCTTATTCTTCCATAAATCAGTAAAGAATATTTCGCTAATAGAAGAAGCTATACTTTCTTCATTATTAAAAAAACATTATTTTAGAGACATTTGGGATATCCTGGGGAAAAATGAGCTATTGTTTAAAAATAAAATGAAACGAAACAAAAAAGAGGAATAAGTAAGCTAATGTTCCTATAAAATAATCCTTCAATCGGTTACCTTTTCTATAACTTTGCAAAGTCCAAAATAAATTGCAAGAAAGGACAGGAATTTATTTGATCTTTGGGGGTTTCTATATATTCTTAGTTTTTTTTCAATTGGACCACAAAATATAGCATAGAAAAATAAAAAGCAAAATATAAAAGAAACAAGGGATTATGAAATAGCTAAATATAACAATATAGTCATGAGAATAAAGACTATATATAGTAAAAAGATAAAAACAACTTTTGGACGCACGATTCGACTTTTTAGTATCCTTTTGCCAAAACGATAAAAAACATGATGAAAGCTTTATGCCAGTTGCTTGGAAGAAACCAGTCGACAATTGCTCATTTTTTTGCAAACGCAATTTTTTTATTATTTTTTTCAATTTTTTAGCAAAAACATAATCCTCATTATGTAAAATTGTTCGGGAAACATTCAATTTCACCCCGTATATTACTTTTTCGAAATGCCATTGAACGGGTTGCTGTGGGAAATTTATCGGAATTAACTTCTATCTGGCATTACAAGTGCATAAGGATCATACATTTTTGAGGAAAACTATATATGCTACTCCTTCATACATAATCAGCAACCACGTCTACATTTTCAGTTTCTCAAAAGGTTTTTTAATGTTTTTTACCCAATCACTGTCGATGGTTCATCCTACATCTACACATAAATAATGTCACTTTTGCTACTGTTAATTGCAGTATTTCTACCCAATGGACCTCTCCTTTTTCGTAATAAAATTACATTCAATTTAATATTTCTTAGAAAAATATTGTATACTTTCAACATTTTATCTGTTAAACCTCCATCTAGTAATAATTATTTCATCAGGATTTAACCGTTTGATTCTTAATCAATTCTAGAAAACGATTAATTTTTTTGTTCATTAAGTACTGTACTATAAATAAAAGTTTTTATATGTGCCATAATCGCAAATAAATGTGGTCATTTCTCCCAAGTTTTCTCTTTACCCAGTCATAAGCCCTTTTTAACATTTAAACTGCGTTCTCTCCAGCAATGAATCCTTCTATATTCTCACAAATTTGTATATTAAATCCTTAGAAATCGATATACAGGAAGCAAAAAGACCATTATTAAATAATCTTTTTTTATTTCGTTATTATATTCAGCCGAATAGGTTTTTCTCATAACCATTGCTTCTAAGATCCCAAATATTCTTGAAGTGAAAACATAACGATAATTTTGTAAATATTCATCTACTTTTTTATCGAAGCCATGAAATTTCACTTTTAACTTGTTGAGTTTGACAAATTCTTTTGCTTTTTTTCTCGAGCGACCCATTTCCATAAACGTCCATTGTTAAAATTGTTTTCCTTTCTTTCAGTAAGGCAAGCGCTTTTAGATATTCCATTATTCCCCGTCTCATCTTCCAATCTTCCAATAAAAATAATGTCTTTATGTGGTAGAGATGTTTCGTTTTTTGTATAAACAAAACATTATCAATTGCTCCGTAAATAACATAATTTGGTTTAGTCCCATACCACTTACTTAGAAAATCTCCTACGCAAATGTTACCATTAGATAACTTTTCAGCAATCTTATGCGTGAATATTACTTTTTTGCTTGGTAAACTACTACCTTCATATCCGTGAAACGTCGTAAATATTGAGTTTATTCGAATATAGGTAGCGAAAAGGAAGATACCCGAAAAAAACATCATGACAATGAACGATGTCTGCCGACGAAATAACACTTTTCAATTTCCAAAGTTCATTCCATATTATAAATTTTTTATTTCTTCCGTCTTCCCACGACATTTATGCGATAAACCTGTATACCATCAATAATTTCTTTTTCCTTCCATTCATGGTTATCAGTATAATGATAACTTTATCGACCCTTTTTATAAGCTGCTTGCTTATTTTATACACATGTTTTTCTACCCCGCCTATATGAGGAAAAAATAAACGAGATAAAAAGGATTGTCATATATTATATTACTTATGCAACAGCCTTGTTAATTTTAAAGCTCACAAAGAATAGCTATAAACAATCCTTGATTTTTTTCCAATATAAAAGATACTGTAACCATCAGTCTTATTCAACACTATGAGGCTGGAGAGACAAATTATTTTAATCAGGAAGTTTTCTGTCACACTAAAATTATGTTAGATTCTCCAAATAGTTTTAATGAAATATCGTCAATATACGACACTATGTTTACAAGATAATATTTAATAAATCTTACAAATTTACCAGCAACTGGGTTTAAAAAGAGAAAATTTCTAATTATTCCTTCGGAAAAATCATATCTCTTTAACTTTTAAACCGTTTTTTGTTGAAAGATTTATTAAATCGACTTAATATATATATTCTTAATGCACCAACCCTTTTATCAAAATTTCAGCTAATCCAGTTATGTGGCGGTTGGTTCTTGAAGGAGTTGATATTATAGCAATACCTCCTTTTTTCAACAGTTTGTAAATGTTATGAAAAGTTAAATCGTCATCTCTAGATTTCAATAACTTCTAAACATATTATTAAATCAAACTTCCCTTGTGGAGTTATGTCAGGGAAAGTCATTTCTTTCAATTTTAAATTTTTAATATCAAAATTTTAGGTATTATTAGCTGTTTGCAATTATTTTGAAGATATGTTATGCCAAGGATAGATTTTACCTTATTAGATAAATAAAAGTCTATTCTTCCAACCCCACATCCAAATGTCAACGCATTAACTACTCAGTATATTACATATTTAGTTATTATTTTAACAATAAAAACATAAGTTTAAAATTTATTATAAGTTATGATTTTTTTTTATTTTACTTTCTTTATAAAATAACTCATCCTAATTTTCCTCATTCAGTCCAATATACCGCTCTTATTCACAATATAACAAACTATAAAAACAATCTATGAATGTGCGAATATGCAAGACTAATAGAGGCGACTATTTACGATATTCTTCCGGCAATTGATGGATCCGTAACAGAACCATGGGAAATAATTATTAGAGATAACCACAGTTTAAAATTAGTCTTACCATACTATCGGTCACACCCGAACCATCAGAATTTCAATAATTTCATATCCTTTGGCGTATATGCTTTCACTCGGATTTCTAACGTAACACTAAAGCTTCAGTACTCTTCAGCGAATATTTGTTTAAAATTTTAGACCATACATTTTTAAAAACTATTTGTCGGATCTACGGTCCGGAATACCTCCCAACACATCCCAGCAGCCAACCTGCCAATTAGGCGCCCATGCCTTTAACCGATTCCTTCAAGCTGCTCTACTCCCACTTACAATACCTTAGGGACAACGATAGCATATTTATTCGGTACTAGTTTCATAAATATTTTTCCACTTGGCGAGTCATAAAGGTCTGCCATTGTCACCAGAATACATCAAGCCGAGATATGGTTATACCTGTTCTAATTGCACCTGGAAGTCCCCACAATATTTTTTTTATAATAAACAAATTTCTTTTTTTCATCTTTACTGTTTGTTAACAGAAGAGTTGTGTCCTCGTCAAAATACATAAACAATAATAATTTCATGTGGTACCGTCATTGCATCGCTTTATTTCTTCAAGTGTTTTAAGAATATTTTCCCGTTCGTTATATACCAGGAATAACGATCGATAATTGGGGGGCAGTTCTCTTCTCTCTCTAATTGTTTTTTTCAAACAATCGCAGTTTTCAGAAATGGAACTAAAAATTTACCTCCTTTTTGAATATAAGGACTTTTTTTTTAGAAAACAGTCCAGATAATTCCCATGATAATCCATAATTCGTGTTCCGGCATGCGTTGTAAAAATTCTTCTTCACTGACAATTGGAATATGAATACCTAGAGTCACTAGCCCTTGTTTCACTGTATTTCTCTCGGCAATACATATCCATCTCCTCAGGAGTAATTGCGAAGTAGTTAAGTAATGTATTCCCCTTAGCTGGTGCACCGTATCCTCCAAATGAAGCTTTTGATGCATATATCTTTTCATCATTTTATGCACTCTATTTTTTATTTTTTTAATTTTTTGAGAATAGTGTAGATATTTTTCTTTTTTCCGATTCCCATTTCTTTTCATTCAAGAAGACGAAGATTGACTGAATCTTCAATTGGCCCTCTAGCTTTTTCTGTTTGAATCAACACACGTATAGCAGGCCCAGATGCGCCAAAGGGTATTGGTTCGATCTCGAACACTTCCAATTCGAACTTTTCTAAAATCTTTGCATAGAAATTAAACTCAAGTAACACAAGTGCTCATGATAAATTTATCAAAAAGTACTTATCGATTAAATCGAGCAAATAGGGTGCTTCAATAATAAAGACTCCCTCATCTCCAAGAAGAAGAGGTAATCCTTCCCCAAAACTTGCTATATCATCAACATATTTGCAAAATATTCGTTCATTACCCACTTTAGCTTGTCCATGTTTTTTTACAATCTTTTCACTAATTTTTGAACTAAAAAAAAATGCTTTTATAACTTCAAAGCCTGCTTTAATTGCTATATCTCCAACTTGTAATGGCTGACGCCAATTATAGTTAAACCGGGAAATAAATACCTATTAGTAAATACAATCGTTGCAACCAATATCAACGACTACATCCTTATTTTTTAGATTAAAACGTGAAGATACGACTTGTTACAAGATGTGTATAATATTTTATTCTAAAGCTTTAAGCTTGAAGAATAGATATAAGATATTCATCAAAGATGATCTCTGCAACTCAAGCATTAGGTGAGTTTGTACCAGGATGACAGCTTTTCGCAAAAATAGTATCAAGTGGATAACATTTTTCAAATGGAATTTTATCTGGTGGTATAAAACTGTTTGAAGGAAGTTATTTCTAGAAGAAAGAAATTTTATCAATTGCTTAAACCACAATATGACAACTCTCTCTTTTCTTTCCATTGGACATTTTTTATTAATTGGTTTCATGCGTTCTTTTCGTACCCAGTCTTTTGGTTTTGTGAAAGCCATAGTTCAAGCTTAACTTTTGCTGCAAAATGCAAACTTTTGTTAATTCGTTATATCCGGGCATCGTCTTTTGGGACTCCCTGAAGCTCAGGGACCTTTAATTAAATTATTTCTGTATTATACAGTTTAGCGAGCATCAAGCTATTTCTCCAGCTGTTATCTCATTTTGTTTTACAATGTTATATATTTGTAAATTTTCAGCTCTTTTAGCAAAAGCATTAGAGCATTAAATGAAATCATCTATGTATATAAAAGTACGAGATTCTTCTCCAATTTCCCTGAATTTGAAAAATCTTTTTCATTTTTTTTCGTTAACTCTCTATCCTTCCAATATAACTGTGGAATAACATGCTCATATTCCATACAGGACATGGACATTATGCAGTCTAAATATAACTGTTTTTTTGAAATGTTTACTATTATTAATTACTAATAATTCACTTATAATTTTACCACCTGAATATGAGTACCATCAGTTGGGGTTAAACGGATATGGAATAACTAATTGAACATCTTCTTTTGTTGGAATCAATCTCGTATCGTTATACACTTCTGAGCTAGAAGCAAGAAAAAGTACCTGCACTCCTTCCGTTATACAAACATCAAATAATATTTGTCGATTCCTCTTATTGCAACATCTAAAACAACATCAGGTCTTTTATAAAAATTTTCTCCCCCGTTAACATATTTCAAGATGAACAACACAGTCTATGTCTCTACACACCTTTTTGAACTGCTTTTTTATCTCTGATTTCTCCTTTTTTAAGGAAACATTTTTTGTTAAATTTCCTAATTAAGAAATAGTCCACGGAATTATTTCTTGCAGATCGTTCCAAGTTCAGTTTTTTACCAGTACTGTACTAACGACTTACCAATAAATCCCTGCTCCCCCTGTTACAAGATTTTTTTTTTCATACAAATAAGATATTGATAGTATACATCCATTTTTTTTACAAATCTATAGATTTTTTTATAAATTCTTTTTTATTAAATACAAAGGTCTGATTTCTTCTGAAAATTGGGTCAATTCTGTTTATCACTATATCTTGGCTATTTTGTTTATAATAATTAGAGCAGTTTATATTTTTTTCGATTGTAAATAAATTTTTTAATCCATTCTCGCTAGCAATATTTGGGAATATTAAATAGGTGTCAGACCATGGTGCATAAGGCAATCGTGTCGCTCCCATATAATAAAGTGGTTGCTTAAAGATATCCACTATTTTTTGCAATAAAGATTCTCCTTGAGACAATTTGATTGTTAATTGATATCCTTGACAACGATTAATCTTTATTTGTTTCTTATAGGGATCAACCCTCAATACAATATATTTAGGATCAGTTTGTAATAGAGAATAGCTTTTAATTAGCCATTTTGCGATCAAAGGATTTCTAGTAAAATTCGGAATATTATCTAATGCAATTGCACCTTTATTATCTACAGCTATAATAACTATAGACGGTGGACTTGCTTGCAATCCTCGTATTGTTTCTTGTTCTATAAGTGAATTTGAGGAAAGATAAGTTCCTAATGTAAAAGAATTATATGTTTTACCTACAATATTAAGAATATAACTATCGTACGGATAGATATAGACACTCTTTTTTTGTTTTTGGATTATCTTTGTTATTTGGTTAACATCGGTTTCTGTTAAATAAGATCCAACAGGTAATTGATATATTGAAAAAAATGATGATTTGTGTCTAATCACTTGTATAACTTTGACAATATTCTTTGGAGCAAGTGTGTTGTAATAAGTTGGTTTAAAAGGTATAAGTAAGAAAAAAAGTATAGCTAAAATTGCAAATTCACGTTTTTTTTGAATAAGAAAAAACATTATAATAAAGGACTAAAGTAATAATACTGGGATAAACAGCAATTAAAAGATGTCCTGCATCTGATCTACTTACTGTTTCATCCAGACTAATAAATGATATTAAAATAAGCGTAAGAAATATATTCCTAAGATTGGTAGAAAATATTTGTTTTTTAAACATGTAACCCCCCGAGAAAAACTAAGATAAACGGGAAAACAACTAAAACATTACTTCTATCAGTTGTCCATGTTAGGTTTAAAATATATCTATAATTTCCAACAGAGTCCAGCGAATTTTCTATGTAGTTCATGTTATGTGTAAGATATAAACTACAGATAAACTGAAATAAAATTATAAATATAAATAAAAGAATATAATATTTTTTATTCAGTAAAAATGTCTTTCTATTTATACAAAAAAGTATTAGTAAAAAAATAATAGTAAATAAAAATGTAGTTATAAATAAATTGTAGGAATATAACCCAAAAAGCGTGGGTAAAAATGAAAGCAAAAGTATTTTAATCCACGATAATTTTTTTGTAATCGTTGTATAAAGTATCAGAGCATAAACCATGGGTATAAGCAATCTAACTGTATCGCTACCATCGGAGACTAGCAATCCACCAACTACCAAAAGAAAACATATTAACGTTATCCGTTCGTAAGTGTTTGCAGTAATATAGAAAGTAAGAATCAAAATAAGGATGAATATAATAATAAACGAAATAAGTGGAGAAAGAGCAACTGCGATATACGAAGGAACATGAAGAAACTGTGAAGGAAAAGTGAGTAAATGAACTGAAATAGCGGACCATAAGTAAAAACGAAATCTTTTCCTAAAACATATCCATGTAAATTTCTTTCAATTGCATCTGAAAACCAAGAAAAGTCCAAAGTTGATGTAATAGCTATTCTACTACGCATAGCAAGCCCGACGTCATTAAGCTTAAGTATAAAAAAGAATAAAAATATAAAGAAGTAAAGAAATGGCAATACTTTTTTAGATAAGAGTTTTTTCAACATATAAACACATTCAAACCGGTGGACCTGAGAGGATTCGAACCTCTACCTTTTCAATGTGAATGAAACGCTCTAACCAACTGAGCTACAGATCCGTTGCTCCATCTTAACAAAATCTTTTATAATTGACAATCTAATTGACAAAACAAGCTAAATCAAGAATAATAGAGAAATGGAATTTTTCAAAAAGTTATGGGGTTTTTTAGCCGATAGCTTACAGACACTACTCCTCAGCTGCTTCAATATTCCTAATCATCTACATTTTCCCTCTTCCGACCATTTCAGGTAAATGGTATTTCGATGTTCCCTACTTTTAAAAACGGTGAATATATTTTAACGAATCTCATCACTTTACGACTTAGTCCACTTAAAAAGAGGAGATGTTATCGTTTTTATAGCACCTACAGATTCCACCAAAGACTTTATTAAACGTATTATTGGTCTTCCAGGTGAAAAGCTATATATTCACGATGGCTTTATTTATATTAACGATAAAAAGCTTGATGAGAGTGCATATGTTTCCAGTGATATACGTTCATATGCTGGTGCGTATTTAAAAGAAGACGACCCGATAATAGTTCCCCAGGGATATTATTTTGTAATGGGAGATAATAGGCCAGAAAGTTCGGACTCACGTGAATTCGGTCCAATTCGTATTGACAGTATAATCGGTAAATCATTTTTCGTCTATTAGCATATCAACGCAATGCGAATAATCAGAAATCCGTTTACTAATTAAAATAAAAAAGAGTCTATGAGGATTGCGTGAGAATATCGTGGATTTGTTTTATTTTTCCACTAGTCATGTCAACATCGCCTTTAACTTCAATAAGAATTCGTGCCATTTTACTTGATTGTTCAATTTTTACCTTACTAAATTCAAAATGTTCTTGAATTTCTTTTGCCATAGCATCCTGCTCAGGAATCCATAACTTATTTTTTGCTTCTCTAGGCTCTTTGTTGTTGCACTTCTCCTTTAATTTTCTAGCAATTTCTTCTGTTTGTCTAACAGTAGCATTTTCCCTAAGAATCTTTTTAAACACTTCCAGCATGAGTTTCGGATCACCAAGAGATATAAGAGGACGTACATGACCTTCAGTAATCACACCAGCAACTAGAGCATCTTTAATCATCCGGAAGAGAAAGCAATCGAATAGTATTGGAAACAGCTGGAGCACTCTTTCCTATTTTTTGCTACCTGATTGGTTCCCAGACCAAATTCATCAATCAGTCTTTTATATGCTAATGCTCGCTCGATTGGATTTAAATCTTCACGCTGTACATTTTCTACAATTGCCATTTCTAGCATACCCTGAGGTGTAGTTATTTTAACAACCACAGGAATAGTTTTATCATCCCTGCTAATTTAGCTGCTCTCCAACGACGTTCACCCGCAATAATTTGATAACCAGCAGGAGTTTGCGCGACTACAATCGGTTCAAGAATTCCTTGTTCTCGTAAAGATTCTACTAAGTCAGCCAAAGATTCCTGAGTGATGACTCCACGAGGGCTGAAGAGGGTTAGATTGTAACTGATTAATATCCAATTCAATTAATTTATCTGTATTATCCATGCAAAACCTCTATAATTTGTTTTCCTCTAAGCTGCTTAAAATTAACAACCCCAGATCTTATAGCAAACAAGGTATAGTCTTTCCCCATTTCTACACCATCACCTGGAAAGAATTTAGTTCCTTTTCGACGGACAATAATATTCCCAAGGATTTGCCTTAGCTCCACCATATAGTTTAACGCCTAAGCGCTTTGCTATAGAATCTCTATTTCCCCTAACTGAACCTTGTGCTTTTGTATGTGCCATATGTCAAAATTTTAAAACAAAATATATTTGTGAAAAGTGAGTTTATTGTAGACAAACTTTTCACAGATGTCAATGGTAATGATTCACCTTTTTCTTTAACTTTTTCTTGCCTTACTGTCAATCACGGTTATTTGTAATTTTGAAAGACTCTGGCGATGACCTGTTACCTTACGATAGCGAACTTTTGCCTTATATTTTCCAACACGAATTTTTGTGCCTTTTATGTGTTCCAAACACTCCCACGAACAATTACTTCAGGAAGATGTGGAGTGCCAATAAGTACTTCATCATCATTGTTATACAATAAAACATCTTGGCAAACAAAGTCTTCTTTTTCCAACAAAGGCAATCTCTCAACTGTTATGACATCACCTTCAGCCACCTTATATTGTTTTCCACCTGTTTGAATGACCGCATATTTCATATTTTGCTATTATAGCAAGTTTTTCACCTAATTTCCAGCACATGTCTACGCGTAAGTGTACTACTAATTGAAGACAAAATACCTAGGATGATGGCATTTGCCAAAAGTGAGCTCCCGCCAAAAGAAACAAACGGTAAAGTGACACCAACGATAGGAATCAAACCAATATTCATACCAATATTTAGAAATACATGTGTTAAGATTATTGCGAATGCGCACGCAGAAAAAACTTTCGCATATGGATCTTCGCACTGACGGAATATATTATATATTCGATAAAGTAATACTGCAAATGCCACTAAAACAAGAATTCCTCCACAAATCCTAATTCTTCAGTAAGAGAAGCGAAAATAAAATCCGTGTGTCGTTCAGGTAAAAAACGTAACCCTGACTGTGTTCCTTCGCTTAATCCTCTCCCAAAAAACATGCCTGAACCTACTGCTATCAATGCCTGTATCGCGTTGTAACGAAGCCCCACTTTGATCATTCGTAGGATGTAAAAAAGTTAAAATACGTTGGCGTTGATAACTATGCAGCTTAGTCCAAAGAACAGGTAGGAATATAAGGACAGCAGCCATACACATAGCAAACCATCGTAAACGAAATCCAAAAACTGCAAGAACAAATATTACAACAACTAGATAAATAATTGCATTTCCTAAGTCAGGCTGGAGATAAATACTAATTATAATAGGTGCTAAAAAAAGGAGAACAATAAATAAATTTTTAGCTTTGGTATTTTCTTTATCCGATAAAAATCCTGCCAATACAAGTGCTAAAAGAGGTTTACATACCTCAGAAAATTGTATTGTTCCCCCGAAAACCTGTAACCAGCGAACAGCACCATGGCTTTCTAATCCCAATAACAACACAGTACCAAATGCCACCAATGAGCTTATATAAATAATCAATGAAAAAGGTTTAAATACTTCGTATCGAATATTAGAACAAATAAAAAAAAATATAGTTGCAATAACTAAGGAAATTATTTGTGATTTAAAAAGCTCTGGATCAAGCGAGAATAATATAGTTAAACTAAGAATCAATAAGATGATAACCGGGACAATTAGCCACCAGTCTATCGTAATCAATTGTCTTCTCATATCTTGCTAACATGTAGTGTTTCTCCCTTTGATAATTGGGCAATAAGCGCTTCACGTTTAATATACTCTTCATATTCTTTTGGCCATGAAGTTAACGAAACATTAACTAATTCATCCAATCTTGTAGCTAATTTTTTTCTCTCTTCTTGAATAGACCTTATAATTTCTCTCTGCCTGTCCCATAGCTTCGTCTTGATTTGAAGAATTGGTTATATCACTTGTTTCTCCCATAGAGGTAACATAATCAGATTTACCAACATATTTTATTTTTTGTACGTTAACTTCATCCGTTACAATTTTCAAAATATTTTTTTCTAACTCTATGGGTCCGGAATATGTCAATTCTCTAATCGGTATTCTTACTTTCACATTCGCCATTTTTCTTCTACATGAGGATAACCGAGGCTAGTTCGCGGGCTAATCTCATATTCTCTTCAAGGTCTTCGTTAATCAATTCACTCTTAGCAATTGGCCAATCACTTAAATTAACGGATTCTTCGTTTGTTAAATTCTGATAAATTTCTTCTGCCATGAAAGGTGTAAAAGGGAGCTAGTAGTCTACAAAGGGTTTCAAGTACTCCGTATGTCGTTACATAAAAAGCCTGCTTGCTGGATTGATCCGCTGCAGCAAAACCAACGCGATCACGACTTCTTCGGATATACCAAAGAGACATATCATTAACGAAATTTTCTATGCTTAAAGTAGCTTTTTGCGGTTCATATTTTTCAAGAGAATCTGTGACAAGAGCGATAGTATCCTGTAATCTACTCTCAATCCATACATCAAGAATAGTTTTGGTTACGTTTTGCGTTTTACACATTTCACCATCCATTTTATCTATATTTGCATATGTTATGAAAAAATTATAAATATTCCATAACATGAGATGGAAACGCCTACGTGTTTCATTTGCAACATTGAATCCGAATAATATATTTTGTTCAGGATTTGCATTGGCAACTGTCCAACGAATAACATCTGCTCCAGCTTTATCTGCAGCTTCTGTAAATTCAATTGAGTTACCCGCCGATTTATGAAACGGTAAACCCTTCTCATCTACCATAGTTGCAAATCCTAAAACACTTTCAAAAGGATTGCGTTTTTCAAGAACAGTAGACATAGCAATCATTGAGTAAAACCAATTTTTAAACTGCCCAGGAAAAGACTCTGTAATTAAATCTATCGGAAACCATTCTTTCCAATATTTTTTATCTGTTGTATAGCTTAATTTCTGACTTACTGGATCTACTAAAGTCGAGAATGGAACAATTCCTGCATCAAGCCAAACATTACCAACATCGTTTGTTCGTGAAACTATTTCAGAACACTTGTTACATTTTATTTTTACTTCATCTATATATGGTTTATGCGGAGTGTGCCCTTCAAATTCCACCCATCCTGAAACAGCTCGGGCTTGTAATTCTTCTTTACTCCCTATAACTTCGAAATTACCACACTTTAAACATTCATAAATAGGTAAAGCCAGCCCCCAATATCTATTCTTCTTACTAATAAGCCAGTCATGCATATGCTCCAACCAATCTAATTCTCTTTCCAGTCCGAATGTAGGATGCCATTCAATCATTTTTGCAGTCTCTATCATTTGCTCTCTAAGAGTTTTCCCTTCTGATTTTGAGCTTTCATCTTTAAGATCTGAGATCTCAGCTTTGTCCATAGCAATATACCACTCGTTAGTTACTTTCCAAACCAATTCGCTTTTACACCGCCAACAGGCAGGGTATCTATGGGTATAATTTAAGGATTTTAATAAATATTTACTACTGTCAGTATGTCTTAAATAGTCAATGATCAATTCAGGATGTTTTTTAGCGTTTTTTCCGCTAAATTCATTCATACCATTTACATAAGTTGCAGTATCATCAATTGGAGAAATTATCGGTAATCCCTCTTTTTTCCCCAGATCGAAGTCTTCTTTTCCTGCACCTGTTGCAACATGAAGTAATCCTGTACCCTCTGTAGACACCACGATATCTGATCCATCGACAACAGTATGAAACTTTTCAGGTTTTTCTTTTTCTGCATTTTGTACAAGAGGTAAATGATCAAAAGGAGCAGAATATTGCAAAGTAAGCAACTCTTTCCCCGAAACTTCTTTAATTAATCTATACTCCCCATCTTTATCCTGATCTAATCCATGAAATAAATACTCACTGATTTGTATTTCTTTGTTTTTATGATGGCGAAGTGGAATATTGCCAATTTCATCTTTTGAGATAAATATGATTCGATTCTTTGTCTTATTATTTTCCCAAATACCATACATAAATTTAGTATTTATTCCCACCGCAATATTTGCAGGGACAGTCCAAGGCGTTGTCGTCCAGATAAGCAAACTTGTATCCTCCCATCCTTTACCAATAAGTGGTAATTTTACAAAAACCGTTTCGTGTGTCAATTCCTTATAATCCTCTGTTAGCATTTCATGCTGCGAAATTGCCGTCTCACAACGAGGACACCAAGGTACACTGTCCAATCCTTTATAAATCCATCCTTTCTCGTAACATTTTTTAAGAAAATGCCAGATCATATAATTATTCTCATCCGACATTGTGTAATAGGAATGATCCCAATCCATGAAATAACCTAGTCTCTTACTTTGTTCTGTTTGAATTTTACTGAATTTAAGAACTCGTTCTTTGCAAAGTTCAACAAACTTAGCAATGCTTGCCTTAGGATCACCACTAACAATATTCTCAATATCCTTTTTATTTCTTGTACCAAGTTCTCTCTCCACCTCAACTTCAACCCATAATCCTTGACAATCAAAACCGTTTTGAAAGCGCTCTCTGTATCCTCTCATATTATAAAACCGTTGCCAAAGATCTTTATATGTTCTTCCCCATGCATGATGAACCCCCATTGGGTTATTTGCAGTGATCGGACCGTCTAAAAATGAAAATCTCTTTTCTGAAGCATCATTTCTATGAAGGTATTTATCAACAATTCCTTTTTCATACCACTCTTTTAACAACCTACGTTCAAGTGAAGGAAAATCAACTTTTAAGTCAACGGGTGAAAATGCAGACATAGCTTCAATTGTAGCGGAATAAACTTAAATGTTCAATAAAGCAAAGACGAATCTATTCCTTTATTTTCATCTCTATATAAAATTCTTTAATCGCATCTTCCAACTTTCTTGGTACTGGCTTATCCTTTAACTTATTATAAGCAATTTTTATTTCCAATTTCAAACTAGGATGCTTAAATAATAAAGCATTCATTGCTAGATCATACATGTTCATTATTTGACCATTATATGTTTACTTCGTTTCTTGTCAATACTCTTTATACTTTATACTTTTTCCTTTATACTATATTTATGCTTACTTATTACCAAGCAATCATTTTTGGTATAATTCAAGGAGTAACTGAACTTTTTCCCATTTCTAGCCTAGGACACAGTGTTCTTTTACCGTCAATTTTAGAATGGCATATTGATCAAAATAATTCATTTTTTCTCACCTTCCTAGTTGCTACGCATACGGCTACTGCATTGGTACTTTTCCTTTTTTTTTGGAAAGACTGGAAAAGAATTATTACAGGTTTTTTATATTCTCTAAAAATACGTGAAATAAAAGATTCGGATAAAGATGCCAAACTAGCGTGGCTACTTGTTGTTGCTACGATACCCGCAGGTATTATAGGTCTCGTATTTCAGGCTTTCTTACAAAACCTTTTCGCTTCTCCACAATTAGTAGCATTTGTACTTATTCTAAATGGGTTTCTTTTATTAGGCGCAGAACAATTAAAGAAGAAGAATCTTAAATTTCGAGAGTCTGATATAAAAAGCAATGAAAGAATTACAAAAATCTCATGGAGTCAAGCAATTAAAATAGGCTTATTACAATGTTTTGCACTTATTCCAGGTTTTTCACGAACAGGTGCTACAATTACAGGTGGGTTACTAGTAGGACTTTCTCATGAAGATTCTGCTAGATTCGCTTTCTTGCTAGCAACGCCTATAATTGCAGCTGCATCTTTGTTGAAATTGCCTGATGTGTTTGCCCCAGAGGGACTGCCAGTCCTTGGCCCAACACTTGTTGGAGCATTTATGGCAGGAATTGCAGCATATTTTTCAGTGAAATTTTTAACAAAATATTTTGAAACTAAGAACTTAAAACCATTTGCTCTTTACTGCATCATTCTAGGATTTGTAGTATCTTTATTTCTTTTCAGTCGTTGATTTCTTTCCTGATTTAAACCAGGAAAATGCAAAACAAAGTAGACTTAAAATAAACGTACCACCAGCATGCGTATAATGATGCTTAGTTAAATTTACATCATATCCAGGCATAAACGAAGGTAATGATTTAGCCGGTTCTATAAAATAAACAATTGAGACAATAAACAAAGTAATACCTAATATTATACTAATGCCAACTAAGAGATTTTTATTCATATATATTATTCTACCTATTCAATTTATTTTGTCAACATATATATTCTTTAAATCATTGGGTTCTTAAAATCGTTATTGAGCTAACTGCATAGCTATTAATAGGTCTTATTTTTGTTTCAAAGCCGTAGTAAATATGTTTAATAGTGCTGTTTTTGGGGAAAATTACAGGTATAGCATTCTGGTCATCCAAAATATTTTTAAATTCTATACTTCCATTTAATGGAGCTATTTTTTTATCATAAATATATATACTACTAAATTTATTAAATTTCGCTTTATTCTTGATAAAGTATTTTCGGGCAGAATTGACTACTCTAGTATTTAAAGGATACAAACTATCCGATTCCTGCATAGGAACTCCTACTACTTGAAGTAAACTATATATTAGAATAAGAGAAATACTTATAATACGAAGATAGCCTTTATGTTGATAAGCAAGATAAATTGTATAGACTTCAATAGCAAGGATAAAAATTAGCGGGATAGTAAGTCTTACCATCCAACGGTTAATTACCAAAAGAGTTTGGAGATATAAAAACGAGAAAGAAAAAAAGTCCAAAACCTGTTAGTATTAAAATCTTTTTTTGTTGAATATTATTTGCTCTTAAAAGTACTACAATATATGTTGGCACGAATAATGCAAAATACGCAATTAGTAAATAAAAGTAGTGTCTAATTGTAGAATCTGTCATAAGATTCCAAAAGGATGGTAGTGGATTAAAAAAAATGCTTTTTATATAGTCCGGCACAAAATTAGGCAAACCAAGGCTCCATAAGAGATACCAAACTGTGTTATTAAGTAGAAGATGAGGATTAAGTTGTATCGTATATGTGTCAGTTGTTGTAATAGCTGTTTGACTACTTTGATGGTATATCAGAAGAAAAATGATACTGATAAAAAACATTAATCCTAACAACTTGATAAAATTATTTGTCACTTTTTCTGTAAAATAAGTGTATGCAAAAAGAAAAATCGGGTAAAGTAGTGCTGTTTCTTTTGACATCAAAGCAATTATAAAAAATAATAGACTAATAAATATTTTTTGTGTAATAAAATAATAAAATGATACAATCAAGAAGGTAAATAGAGCAATCTCGATAAATGTTGCCAATTGATATAGTTGGAAAATATGTACTGTATTAATTGCATAAAAGAATACGAGTAAGTAAGAGAAAAGTCTTTTCTGTGTAATAAAAAATGTAATCTTTAAAAGATAAAATACTCCAATGATGTATACAACAAAGACGATTGTATGGGCAATAATAAGATCTTGTCCAAAATAATTAATAATAAAGTAGAAAGTCTCGGTCGGAATAGGACGATAAAAATAATTTTTAAATGGTGAGAAAAAATTTAAGAACTGCCAAAGATTATTAGCATGTCCAATATCTAAGAAAAAAAAGTCGTCAAGAAAAAAACTTATAGAGTATGCATTTTTAAACAATCCAACAATCGAAAATAAACAAAATAAAACAAATATGATGCTTTCACTTCTTTTTAAGTCCTTTCTGTGTTTTAAAGACGGAAGATACAAGAACTTATCTGAATTTAAAAAGAAATCTCTTATGTTAACAAAATCCATAATCAAAATTTGTATAGTTCACTGACTTGTTTTTAAAGATTCTGCATGATATTTTTTTTGCACATAATATCCTGTTCCGTTAATCAGGTAAAATAATAAAAGAATACCAAAAACTGCGAATATAAAATAAATAAAACATTCAATAACCAGACGCTTACTCATATTCTATAAACTTTTTTTATTAGTTGAATTATTCACTTTATTTACATACCATATATAACCAACGATTAATAAAAATATAATAAATACAAAAACATATAGTATATGGTGGGCTTTAAGCAAACTAACAGTGCGTGGACCTAGCTGTTTTCCAACCTCAAGATAGAAAGCAATCCAAAATATTACTGAAATGAATGTACTTAGAATAAAAGTTCTGTATGTAACTTTTGAAATTCCGGAAAAAACTGTAATAGGAACACGAAAACCGGGTATATGCCTTCCAAAAATAATAACGAGCGGACCATATTTTTTGAAATACTTCTCAACAGTAATAATCTTACTTTCATCTAAATGAATATTCTTACCAAATCTATTAAGAATATGCTGCCCATACTTGATAGACAAATGGAATAAAATAGATGCTCCGATAAGAACCGAACATAAAATAATAGCAAACGCAGTAAAGTAAGGTATCACTCCTTTCGCAACTTCATATCCGATATAGGCAATGATAATATCCCCAGGAACTGGAATAGGTATTCCTGATTCTTCGATGATTAAAAGAACAATAGGTGCTAAATAAATTTGATGGCTGAGAAAAGAAACAATGAAGTCCTCAATGGTATCAAGAGTCGAAAAAGTAAAAATATTCACTACTTTATTATATACTATTGCTTTTGAGGATTATATTAGCATCAATTAATAATTCCAAGTTCTTTTGCAGATATTGTTGTGGCTTTTACAAATGAATCAATATCTTTTTTAGTATGAGAAGCGTTAATTTGAATTCTTATTTCATCTTTTCCTTTTGGTACTACCGGATACGTAATATTAGTAACCAGAATGCCTCTTTTATATAGTTTATCTTTAAGTTGTTTAGCTTTTAATGTATCTCCAACCAAAAGAGGTTGTATTGGATGATCTGACTGCGCTGAAAATTCAAAGCCTGCTGCTTGAATTTTTTGTTTCAAATATTTCATGTTGTCTTTAAGTTTTTTAAACAATGCCTTACCTTTCACTGATCCTATTGTTTTAACGGATTTTAGAGCCGCACCTGCAACTGAAGGGGAAACAGAATTAGAATAAATATAAGTAGCTGCAGATTCACGGAGATAATCAATAAATAATTTATCTCCAACCGCATATCCTCCATCGCTACCAAAGGCTTTTCCAAATGTACCAATCAAGACATCAGCTTTACCATGACTTACCTCTTCACACCCTCTACCTGTCTCACCATACGCACCGACCCCATGACTGTCATCAATTACCAGAAATACTCCTTGCTCGTATTTAGTATCAAATTTGTCACAGATCGCTTTTAATTTTTTAATATCTGTATATTCACCTATCATACTGAAAATTCCGTCGGATACCACAACTGCTCGCCTAAATTTTTGTTGATTCTCCTCAAGTACTCTTTCCAAATCAGTGAAATCCAGATGCTTATAGGTAAATTTCTGCTCTTTATCAATACTTGCAGTACGTATCCCATCAATAATACTGCGGTGATTAAGGGTATCTGAAATTACACAAACTTCGTTAGATAGCAAAGAATCCTTACTTTGTCCCTTGAGAAGACAAGACAGAACTGCAATATTTGCGGCAAAAGCCGATGAGAATACCATGCCTGCTTCACGATTATGGAACTTAGCAATTTCAGCTTCTAAGTCTTTATATATTTGTAAAGTTCCTGAGATAAAACGTACAGCTCCAGGGCCCGTACCAAATTTATCTGCTGCAACATGCTCAGATTTAATAATTTCCTTGTTAAATCTAAGCCCTAAATAATCATTCGAATTAAAGACGATATAATGTTTATTTTTAATAACAGCTTTAGGTGATGCTTCTTTAGTAAATCCTTCGATCACGACTTCAAAGCGTTTTGTACTTCCAGCCGTATCGATTCTTTTCAGTTCATCTGACAATATTTTGCAAAATTTTGCATTAGCCATAATTATTTTTTTAGTTTTTTTCCTACTTCCTCAAGCATTACTTTTGTCATTTTAGCCAAATCATAATCAGGATACCATCCCCAATCTTTTCTTGCCTGAGAATCATTGATTGAATCCGGCCAGGAATCGGCAATCTTCTGCCTATCATCAGGTTTATAAGTACAAGTAAATTCAGGCATAATTTTCTGAATTTCTTTTACTAATTCTTCAGGAGTGATATCAATTGCAGTGAAATTATAACTTGTTCTTATACTGACTTTATCTGCCAGAGCCTCCATAAGAAGTAGAGTTCCTTTGATAGCGTACTGATATACATCATGGGTAAACGTGAATCTTTTTTAAGAAAGCATGTATATTTTTTTTCATTTAATGCTCCATAAAAAATGTGTACCTAATACTCCGTTGTTCCGTCCCCGGGTGGAGCTTTATGGGCAATTAAGCCAGGATATCGCAAACTTTCTAATGTCCAATCCATAGTGTAAAAAATAATATTGACATAGAAGCTCTCCCGATACCTTGTTAGTTCCGTACATGGTTGTAGGTTCTTAACAGGTGTGTTGCGGTGTATCTTTTAGGTGTAGTTGGACCAAATACAGCAATAGAACTTGGCCAAAAAACTTTTATTTTATATCTCACTGCCAAATCAAGAATTGTTTTGAGTCCTCCTAAATTTACTTTCCAAGCCAACTGAGGATCTTTTTCACTACCTACTGATAAAAGTAACTGTCAAATGATATATTTCCCCGATATTATGTTTTTTGATCAAGCCTTCGATAAAGTAGAATCAGTAACATCCCCCTTCTCGACTAAAACATCAAATTGATCTCTTTTAGTTTGATGTCTGAACAACCACAATTTTCTCCTTTGTGTATTTCTTAAGTAGACTTAAAACTAAATCTGTTCCTACTAATCCATATGCACCTGTAACAAGTATCTTCTTATTCATATTTTAAATTATACCACACTAATTCAAAATTAATCATTGTAGTATTATGTGAATCCTCGCTTGTACAAGATCCGTAGGGGCTTGAAGCTGTGTTTGCATTTGTACCTGATATGTCTTTAATCCAGTGTCATAGGTTATAGGCGTAGAAGTCAAAACCGCAAACGTTACACCATCATTACTTGTAACAGTTGAATTCCATACCGGATGCATATCGGTTTCATTAAATAAACGTATGGATACCCACTCACTTGCCGTAGGGATATTAACTGAAGCTTCAAATAATATCTCCTTTATGTGAGGATATTGTCCAAAATCAACATTTACTTGAGAACCTGGTACATCCTCCCAACTTGCTGCCTGACTTTCGCCCGTACCAAGAGGAATAAAATAATCCTTTACCATCACAATTGGCGTTGGTGTAAGAGTCGGCAAAGGTATTAATGTCGGAGAGGGAGTCACTGTGGGAGTAAATGTTAATATAGGGGTCGGAGTAATACTGATTGGACTCATTACGAAATTCGGTACCATCGAAGGAGTAGGAGAAAATAATAATTACTAGTAGATATCCTAGGCACTATGACATCTTCTGCACTTCGCCTAGTCAATAATGAAATGTTTACATAGACTAAATCTGCCGCCATAACTAAGAAAACGAATAAAATGATACAAATAACGATTAAACGTTTACTTAAAAAATCTTTTACACTTTTTTGACCAGGCAATGTTATATCTTCATTTTCCACTTTAAATCTAGCATACCTAAAGAAAGGTAAAAATGTAAAGACATGAATCATATATAGATAATTTGAATATTTAGATATATAATATCCCTATGATTGACCCCTACCACTTGGTTTTTATAAACGGTATTCTTGCCATTTGCGTTCTGGTTGGGGTGGATTTATATACATTTGTCTATCCTAAACAAAAAATAAAATTGTCCTTTCTTCTTATTATCATTTCTCTCTTTACCTGTTATTAGCATTTTTAGAAAAGGCGTATATGAAAGCGGAGATTTACCTTCACATATATAGAGCAATTGATTTTTATAATTCACTGAAAGAAGGAATTCTATGCCTTCATGGGCAGGGGAATTGAATGCTCACTATGGGTATCCACTTTTTCTTTTTTATAGAACCCTTTACCCTATTACACCACAGTTTTCCCTCATTTCTTAGACATCTCTTTTGTTATGGGTATGAAATTATTTCTGAGTTTTTCTTACATCTCTTTTGGGGAATCTTTATGTATTTATTTGCAAAACTTGTTTTTAAGATCTTTCCCTGCATTTGCTGCAGCAATATTCTATTTTATTTGCTCCGAGAATCACTGGATTTTATTCTCATTTTATAGTGAATGTAGGAAAAGTAGTAACTATTTATGACATTGCCTCTTCTTTATATACATACCAGTTACTAGTGAACAAGCAAACTTTAACCAGAGTTTTTTTGGTATCTCTTAGTGTATTCTTAGTTATTGTTTCACATTAAGTGATGGCATTTTTTTAATGTCATCGCTATTCTCTTATATTTTATTCATATTTATGAGTAAAACATTTACCAAAAGACTATTGCTACATTCATTTTTTGCACTTTCTTTTGGTTTAATCTTATCTTTGTATATCCTAATTCCTTATATATCTTATATGAGGTATCTACAGAATTTAAGTAGGTTCGATGTTTGGTTTGTAACAACGAATAGATTTTATTTTTTACTACTTGGAGACTTGGATTTCTTTTCAAGGCTCCAAAGGACAATTAGGATCTTTGATAGGCTACATCTGATTAATCCTAACTCCTTTAGCTATATTTATAATTGTTAAATATAAAAAATTTAAACCGCACCAACAAACATTATATTGGTTAATTATAAGTATTAGATCTTCTTTTTTCTCATGCTTCCTCACTCTAAATCGTCTGGGAATCTGTTCTCTTTCTTATTCGTCTTGCGGATATTTCAACAAGACTATTGA
>CAVRJL010000006.1:0-93876 GCA_963721525.1 uncultured Negativicutes bacterium | reverse complement strand
GTGCTCATGCTGGCGTTGTAAGGCCAACACTGCCTTTCGCCGGTTTGTCCCACCCAGTTTCCGTCGTGAGACCCGCCGCTGCAAGACCCGCAACCTTTGCTCTCCTTCTCGATACCAGCGGGGATTTTCCACAATCTCATTATCGCTGGTTGCCAGCAGATGGTGGATACCCACGTCCACGCCGACATCTTTCCCTGTTGGCGGAAGGGGTTGTTCTTCCACCTCGCAGGCGAAACAGGCATACCACTGCCCCGTCTGTTTGCGGATACGAACGGTCTTGACCTTGCCTTCCAAAGCCCGGTGCCAGCGCACCCGAACTCGCCCAATGCCTGTGAGCCGTAGACGGCGACCATCCACCTTGAACCCGTTCCCGTACTCCTTCAACCCAAAGCTGTCAAAGCGATTGCGACCCTTGAACCGAGGATAACCTGGGGTTTCGCCTGCCTTTACCCGTCGGAAGAACGCCTGATAGGCCTTGTCCAAATCCTGTACAACTACCTGCAAGACATGGCTGTGAACCATCGCCGCATACGGGCTTTCTTTGCAAAACTCTTTCACCTTCGCAAGCTGCTCGTACTTGCCTACTCGCCGCCGCTCTTTCTCCCAGGCAAATTTACGTTCTTCCAGACAGGTGTTATACCAACCTCGGCACGTCTCCAGCGTTTGGTCCAACCCTGCTTGCTGGGACCTGGTTGGATACAACCTGTACTTGAAGGTCTTAAGCAGCATGATCACAAACCCTTCTGGGCCGCAATGTATTGCTGGATAACTTCTGCAGATACATTCCCCGCCGTTGCCGAAAAATAGGCGCGGGTCCACAACGAGGGCAGCCGTTTCAAGATCGGATAATTCTTGCGTAACTCGTGCGAGGTGATCCCCTTACATTCTTTGACCACCTCCGCTGCGGACGTGGTTGGCCAAACTCTCACGAACAAGTGGACGTGATCGGGCTGTACCGCCAACTCCAGGATGGCCCAGCCCTGTTCATCACATTTCTTTTCGATCAGCGCCTGGCAATCTTTGGCAATTGGCCCCGTGAGAACAGGCTTTCGCCGTTTTGGGGTCCAAACAAGATGGTACACGATCAGGTGTACTCGATGCTCATCACGTTGATAGTCGTTCGGCATGTATACAATATACACCTAATCAACATAATTATCAATTCTCAGCTGAAGCTGTTCGAGAAACCCGCCTTATCCACCGCCGTTGAAACGGCGTGGCTTGCGGCGGGTTTCAATCGGTCAATCGAGATTCAACCGGTTGTGTAGGTTGACGCCTCATTTTCGATCAGCACCAAAATGCGGGCTGCGGCGCGCAGCCACTTGGGTTTCCCAGCACGATCTGCCAGTGCTTGCAGCCGCTGCGGGTCAAGCTGTTCCAGGTTCTGCAGGCGCAGCTCGGCCAGGAAGGCCGGGGCATCCCCGTTTGGGGTCAGGTGGATCAAATCCAGGAGAGCCTTTTCCGGAAAGGCAATGAATGCATCCTGGCCAGGCATAAAGTTTATCTGCTGGTATCCAAATACTAGATGGGTGGCGAGATGCTGGAAACGAAAATCGCCCAGCGCGTTGCGCCAATGGGCCGGACGTTGGGTGGTCACGCTGAGCGTTTGTGTCACATACTCAGGGATCAATCCATAGTAGGCTAGTGCAGACTGCAGGCTGATGTAGGAGCCTGATATCATGGAATTGGCAACCAGGAAAGGGTGAGGTTGTGTCTGCCGGTATGGTTCAGCCAGAGTATACAGCCCACGTCGCAACTGGATCACCCGCCCGGCCTGTACCCAACGCGAGAGCTGGCGGCGCACATCGGTGGGATCAACTGCGCCGGCCAAGAGCAAGCCGGTCTCAAAAACTGGCTGTTTGGACACAGTAGCCAGCAGCTTATCAAATTTCATACGATTATTATGCCATAAATGGCAAATTATTGCAATATTCATAAAGAACCCAGGCGAGTTACCAAAAAACTCGCCAGGCAGGGCGTACCTTGGTGTAACACCTTCCCGTCCGTTGATCAGATCATTGATACGTTGATGGGGCGCATGGATGACGTTTGCAAGATCGCCCTGAGTTATTTCCTACGGTTAGAAGGCCGGTTATGTGGCACTGGAGAAGTTGAGCGTCCCTTACCCAGACAAAATCCCTGAAACCTGCTCGCGTATATCTGCAGGGATAAAAGCCACTGGTGATCCATTTAGCGTTCCGACATGCAGCAGTCCCGTTCGCTTTAGCCGGCCTGGGATGCTTTCAGGCTCACGCCATTGCCAGTAAGGTGACTCATCCATATCATCGCCAAATCTCTGCGTGAATTCCCCCCAGGGGCGAAAACCACCGCCATCCAATACCCAGCGCAGCGCAGAGCGTTCTTCATCTCCCAGATCGCTAACCATGCCCTTGAAAATGTCGGCATCCATGATACGCCCTGCCAGCCGGGATACTTTCTCCTGCTTTTTGCCATACCCAATGGTTTTCCAGAACTGGCACATGGCTCCCAGAGCATCGGTGGTCTGCGCTGCAAGACAGGTCTCCAGGGTGGTATCGATTGCCAATTGCGTATTAAGCATCTTACGGTGAAAACGCTCGGCGCTTTGCTTTTGGTAATCGGCCAGGGAACCGAAGCTGTCTGAGAACATTTCCACTTCATCCAGCCAGTCCTCGTACTCTTTAAGCAAGGGGTGTCCCGGATCAATCTCCCTGGCCAGGTCGAAATGGCGGCGGGCCTGTTCAATATCCCGTTTCTGAACAGCGAGCAACATATACGCAAAG
Organism: uncultured Negativicutes bacterium; assembly: GCA_963721525.1. Taxonomy (GTDB): domain Bacteria; phylum Bacillota; class Negativicutes; order JBAXTZ01; family JBAXTZ01; genus CAVRJL01. Next base: position 91,114 of record CAVRJL010000006.1, on the reverse strand, counting down.
TTGGCGATCACGGAGGTGGCAGGGGAGATCACTCTGGCCTTATTTAACCTGCATAATAAAAAATCCAAGGCAGCCTCTTCATTTTCACGCTGCGCTTCCAGGAAAGCAAGATTGGCGAACCCAAAGGTGTATGTCGGGTCGACTTCAACAGCCTGTCGCACCCATTTCTCCCCCTCCTCTGCTTCACCATTCTGGAGAAGAAGCGTGCCAAGGTTATGCAGCGCCATGGCGCATGCAGGATCATTCTCAACGGCGCGCCGCAGCAGGGCGATGGCCTTTTCCGGGCTTTTTGTTTTCCGGCTGCGAGCGATCAGGTCCCGCAGTATCAGGCTTGACCTGGTATCCACCTCCCCGACCTGCTGGGAAAACAGCAGCACATCATGCCATTCGTTTTTATCTGCATCCCAGAAACGAACCGGGCCATCCGGGGAATACCTGCCGGCCTTGGATAACATCATGATCGCATCCATGCGGCTGTGGTTATCACCATAATTGCTCAAAGCAAAACGCAAAACCTCTGCATCCATATCGGGCCTGTTGGCCATGACCAATGCACTTGCACCCGCCTGACAACCCTCTTTGGTCCATAAGAAGCGTTTGAAAGCCTGCAGAATATAAGGATGCCTGAAGAAGATGGCATCGATCTGGCGCTGCTGGCCGGGCGAAGGTTTGTCACCTTCAGTTTTTGATAATTTCAAGCCGATCCTCCATCAAATGTTTTGGAAAAAACAGATTGTGTACCGGGTATATGGGCAGCCAGGATAATTCCTCTTTCCCATTTTTTACGACGGCAGCAATATCATCCCGCAGATCCTCGATCTCGACATTTTCATTCCTGCTCTCAGCCCGTTTCAAGAGTTTTCCCGCTTCCTTGAATTTTCCCAGCCTGCAGGCTGCTACAGCCAGACAATGCCAGCAGGTTGAATCCAGCGCATTCACGCGCCAATGCAAGTAGCGTTGCGCCAATTCCCAGAGGCGCTCGTTGTCTTCAACAACAGCGAGTGCGATCACGGCGAGATCGTTCGCCAGCGATTCCTGATCTGCATCCTTCGCAAGGTCAAACAGCCGGATTGCATATTCCCGTCCTTTTTCAAGGTTCCCGAGGCCAACCTGAAAAACCGTCAAATTCTGCAAGCCATGGACATGAAGTTATCATAGGAAACTTACCACCACGTTCTAATCGCTCTAAAAATTCTGCTGCTTCCTCAACAATTGTTAAATCTGCAGCAAAAGTTGTATCAAATACTTTATCAAATCCTAATCTCCTTAATGAAGCTACCATTTTGCCTGTACTTATTTCACCTGCGTCAATACCAAACTCCTCCCCTAATGCCACTCTTACCGCAGGAGCAGTTTGTACAACAACATGTTTGTTTGAATTGGTCAAAGCATCGAACACTTTTCCGATAAAAGAACGTTCTACTATCGCCGCTGTAGGGCATACACTTGCGCATTGCCCACAATATGTACAAGCAACTTTATCAAGTCCTTCATCAAATGCAGGAGCAATTTTAGTCGTAAACCCCCGATTTATCGAACTATACACATGCATTTCTTGTATATCACTGCATACACGAACACAACGTCTGCAAATTATACATTTATTTTGATCGCGTATAAGTGCCGGATTATTCCAATCAAGAGAATAATTTTTCTTTTCTCCCTGAAATCTAATTTTTCGTATACCTAAATTAGCTGCAATTGTTTGCAACTCACAATCAGTATTTCGCTGGCAAGTAAAACAATCTCTAGGGTGATTTGCCAATAATAATTCTACTACTGTTTTTCGAGCTTCTAAAACATCGCCTGTGTTCGTACGCACTTCCATTCCCTCTGCTATTGGATATACACAAGATGCTACTAATGAACGTACTCCTTTTACACTAACCATACAAACTCTACATGTCCCTTCAGATATTAATTCTGGATGATAACATAGCGACGGTATTTTTATACCAACTGCTTCAGCCGCTTCAATAATCATTAAATCTTTAGGCATGATTATTTTGCGATTATCAATACTTAACCTTATCATATCCATTTTTACTTGACTCCTTTAACCTTTGATAATTGCTTTAAATGGACATTTAGCAATACAAGTACCACATTTGATACATTTACTTTGATCAATTGTATGTTGTTCTTTAGTTTCTCCACTTATAGCATTTAACGAACAAATTTTTTTACATAACCCGCAACCTTTACATTTTTCAGTTATCTTTATTTTTAATAAATTACTACAAACTCCGGCAGGACAAGATTTTTGTTCAATATGTTCTGCATATTCTAATCGAAAATATTTTAATGTAGATAATACTGGATTAGGAGCGGTTTGTCCAAGCCCACACAAAGAAGTATTTTTTATATTTTTAGCAAGAGTTTCCAATAATTCAATGTCTCCTTTATTACTTTTCCCTTCAGTAATATTTATTAGAATTTCCAACATTCTTTTTGTACCCTCTCGACAAGGAGTGCATTTTCCACACGATTCAGTTTGTGTAAAAGTTAAAAAAAATTTAGCTAAATCTACCATGCAAGTGGATTCATCCATAACAACTAAACCACCTGATCCCATCATAGCACCAGCGTTAGTTAATGAATCATAGTCAATGGTTAAATCAAGTAAACTTTCTGGTAAGCATCCACCTGAAGGACCACCTATTTGAACTGCCTTAAAATTTTTACCATCTGCTATTCCGCCACCTATATCATAGATTACTTCGCGCATTGATATACCCATAGGAACTTCAATTAAGCCAGTGTTATGAATTTTTCCGGTCAAAGCGAATAGCTTTGTTCCTTTAGATTTTTTAGTACCTATTGAAGAATAATAATTAGCGCTTTTTATAATAATATGAGAAATATTTGCAAATGTTTCGACATTATTTATATTTGTAGGTTTATTCCATAATCCCTGTATTGATGGAAAAGGCGGTCGTGGAATGGGCATTCCACGTTTTCCATCAATAGAAGCTATTAACGCAGTTTCTTCACCGCATATAAAAGCCCCTGCGCCTTCTTTGATTGTTATTTTAAAATTAAAACCGGTACCAAGTATATTATTTCCTAATAATCTCATTTTCTCAGCACTAGCTATTGCTGTTTTTAATCTTTTGATAGCTAACGGATATTCTGCACGGCAATAAATATAACCTTCATCAGCGCCTATTGAATATCCACATATAGCCATACCTTCAATAATATTATGTGGATCTCCTTCTGCTACTGCCCTATCCATAAATGCTCCTGGATCTCCTTCATCAGCATTGCAAATAACATATTTTTTATCTCCAGGAGCATTTTTAGTAAAACTCCATTTTATACCGGTAGGGAAACCTCCGCCACCTCGTCCACGTAACTCTGATTTAATTATCTCATCTATAACTTCTTGAGGTTGCATCTTTGTTAACACTTTTTCTAAAGCTGCATATCCATCATTAGCTATATATTGATCAACTGATTCTGGATTTATTTTCCCACAATTATTAAGTATTATTCGCACTTGTTTTTTATAAAATCCAATCTCGCTATATTTAGGAATTTTCTCAAGAGTTAACGGTTCTTTATAAAATAATTTTTTAACTATTCTTCCTTCACATAAATATCGTTCTATAATCTGAGAAACGTCGCTTTCATTTACATGAACATAGAATGTTCCTTCAGGATAAATTCCTACAATTGGCCCCATTTCACAAAAACCATGACATCCTATTTGCGCAAGTTTGATTTTTTTGTCTAAACCTCTTGTAATCAATTCATTTTGAAAAGCAATAAAAACTTTTTTAGAACCCGAAGATACACAACTTGTTCCTGCACACATTAATATATAAGCGTTTATTTGTTGCATTTTAAATTTTAACCTCTAAAATTATTCTTCAATTTTACCTATAACTGCATCTTCAATTATTCGGCTATTAATAATATATTCGGAAATAATTCTGTAAGCGATATCCTGCGTAACACGTCCGTACGTGACTCGTGGGCCCCCTTTATTTATAATATCCACCAATGGCTCATGCATACACATTCCAATACATCCTGTTTGTGTTACTTCAATTCCAGAAATATTTCGTTTATTAATTTCCTCTAATATGTAGTTCATTATTTTTTTAGCTCCTGCCGCTATTCCACACGTTCCCATACCTATAATAATTTTTATTACAGTTTCTTTATGTACTGAATATTCAGTTTTTAACTTTTTACGCAATTCTTCTAATTCTTTAATATTTTTCATTAAAAATCCCTTCGTAAATATTTATATATCTATATTTTTCATTAAAAATCCCTTCGTAAATATTTATATATCTATAATAAGAGTAAATCCCGCTCCAATTTTACAAGTATCGCAGTTTGTCTTTTGATAAATTTTTTCTAAAATTAAAACTCTTTTTTTAGCTTTTGTAACAATATTATTATTGTTTACTTAATTCCGGATATGTAAAGATAATTCGTCCATTTTCATTAATATTTTTGTATAATTTCAAAAAGTTTTTCCAATTCTAATCTACCATAGGTATCATCGTTAATCATCATTACAGGTGCTAATCCGCATGCTCCAATGCAAGCTACTGTTTCAAGTGTAAATTTTAAATCTTGCGTTGTTTGGCCAGCTTTAATATTTAATAACTCTTCTAATTTTTTTAATATTATTTTTCCACCTCGTATATGGCAAGCAGTACCTTGACAAACGCGTATTACGTGTTTACCTCGAGGTTTAAGATGAAATTGAGAATAAAAAGTCACTACTCCGTATATTTTACTAATTGGGATTCCAGTTTTTTGTGAAATATATTGTAAAACATTCTTAGGTAAGTATCTATATTTATTTTGTATTTCTTGTAAAATGGAAATTAATGATTCTTCTATATCAACGTATTTAGCTAATATATTGTCAACTTTAGATATAGAAGTTGTTATAGCGCATCCACCACAACAAAATTTATCTTTTTGATTTTCATAAGACATATCTTTCTCCTTATATTTTTTACCACAATAAACAATATAATATGTAAAAATTATTCAGGCAATGCAGTTTATATTATATACTTTATGTATTAATAAAACAAATTTTTCAATCTACATATATATCCTAATTTCCAATTATATGAGCATCGCTTAAAATTATCGGTATATCTTTTTAAACTTTACATTTAATATATTTAATAATATTTAATTTTACCTTTAAATTAATATAAACATGTATTTTTTCTATTATGTCTTTTTTTATATTTTCCCCCAATAATTTTTTTATATAGAAAATTATCTTCTCGGCATATTTTGCTATTTTTTGTACTAATTATTATATTAATTAAAACTTCATAATAGTAAACTTTACTTAATGTAGATACATTCCTAATAACGATTGTCAATAATTTTACTTTCCTATTCCTGATACAAGTAAATCCCGGCAAATTTAGTCGGATGCCGTTTTATATAGCTTACATAACTTTCATATTATACCTTTAAAATATTAATGATATTATTATAATTATGGTATATATTTCATTCACACTATCAAATTTTATTTCAAATTTATTTAAACCACTCCGTATATTAAATAATTCTACATTGGCAACAAATACCTTTTTCAAATATAATCGTTGCCGGTTGAAAAACTTTCATAATAACTAAATTTATATTGGAAATTACCAGACCAGAAATGAATTAATACATTTATTTCGTTTTTCTATACTTCAGCTATAGTTCGTTTAACAACATCGTCCATTATTATTAGTTTCCTTGTAGTTTTTTGTTAGAATGCTTAAAACTAGACTAACAATATTAAAATTGCTTGTTACTCCACATGTAAAGCCCAGTTAATTATGTTACTCGTTAAATCTAATTTGCAAGCAATATCAATAATACTACTATATTATTTGCCTTACACATCTTCTACTCTTTTTAATTCTTGTATTAGTTAATTTTGCGCCTAGAAAACCAAGCAATACCCAAAAAAGCATCGATAATTTTCCGTTAAATAATAAATGATCTGTTAAATTCAAAATAGAGAAAGAAAATATTCCGCAAGAAACACTTAAATATAAAATCTTTTCTTTTAAATCTTCTCTATAAAAGAAAACTTGGGAACAATGTAAAATAATTAAAAATACATAAGCTAACGCACCAAAAATTCCTATTTCCGCTGCATAATGAAGATAAGTATTATGCGCATGAAAAACCTGTAAGCTAGCGCTTCGTAATAAATAATCATATCTAGGATAATAAAACCAATAAAACCCCCAACCCACTCCGAAAAATAAATTATTAAAAATCATATTCATAGTACTTGTCCATATTGCTAATCTCATAATAGAAGAGGAATCTATAGGATTAAGTACTGATAAAAGTCTATACCTTAAAGACTGAAAAAAGAAAAAAAGTATAAATTGAAGGATTAAAAAAAGAAGAATTTTTTTTTTTTTGTTATTAAAAGAATTATACATATTAAAATTATAAACGCTAACCAGGCTCCTCTAGAAAAAGTAAATATTAAAGCTATCGCCATTATTGCTAAAAATAAGTAAAAAATAAATTTTTTACTTCTATTTTTTTCAAAATTTATTAAGCCTAAAATAATTGAAATACATAATAATAAAAATCCAGCAAAAATATTAGGATTTCCCCATGTGCTGCACAAACGAAACCTTATTAAAGAAAAAATACTTACATCTGTCCAAAGTTTATTAGCTATCTGCCTCGTAAATAAAGCTTGACTAAAACCAATAAAAGATGTAATTACTCCCATACCCGATATTGTTAATAAAGATTTTTCTATGCCGTTTTCTTTAGCAACAAAAGCTGCGCATAAGTATGCTACAAAATATTTTATTATAGTTTCAACATAAATTTTTAAACTATATATTATAGTAGGAGATTTCCATGTCGAAAGTAAGCAAAAAAATAAAAAAACTAATACTGAAAAATAATGTTTTTTATTTAAAGGATTAATTTTTTTTCTCTTATATTCTTTAATAAAAAAAATAAAACAAATAACAAGAAAAAACTCAGCTATTGTTTCAGAAAATGAAAGTGTAATAAAAAAGCTTAATAAAGCATATTCTGAGATAATCTTATTTTTTATCTTTTTACTAAATTTATATGGCATTAATTTGTTTAATCCGCTCATCAGTTTTTTTTAATTGTTGCTTATATTTTTTTAATTGTTCTTTTGCTCCTTCTACAATTTTTTTTGGAGCTTTGCTTATAAATAATGAATTTGCCAATTTATGATTTATTTTTTCTATTTTTTGAATCAATATATTTTTTTCTTTTTGTAAACGAGTTGCTTCTTTTTTTGTATCGATAATATCTTTTAAAGGAATATAGATCTCTATATTTTCAACAATTGAAGTTATTGAATTTTTTGGTTTTTCAGTTGAATTAGATAAAATTTTTAAAGGAAATGCTATATGTGCCAAAACGGAAATTATTTTAGCATTATTTTCTAAAATAATTTTGTCTTCTTCATCCGTAAAAAAGTAGGCTTCAATTATTTTAGCTGGCAAAATATCTATTTCTGCTCTAATATTTCGTATGCTTTTAATTACTGCTATTAATAAATTCATTTCTGATTCAGCAACAAGATTTATATACTCGTTGTTTGCTTTTGGCCAAGAAGCAACAGCTAAAAACCTTTGAGACGCATATTCATCTTTTTTATTAAATATTTTTTGCCAAATTTCTTCACTAATAAAAGGAATAAAAGGATGAAGTAACTTTAATATATTATCAAATATATAAAATAATACAATATAAGTTTTATTTACTACAAGCTTTTCTTCACTATATAAAGTTATTTTAGAAATTTCTATATACCAATCACAAAAATCATTCCAAACAAACTCGTAAATTTGTCGCCCTGCTTCTCCTAACTCGTACTTATTAAGATTTTTATTTATTTCCTGAATTACTTTTTGTAAGCGAGATAATATCCACTTGTCCGCAAGAGTTAACTTATTTGGTATTTTTACTTCATTGTTTCTACTTTGTAAATTTAGTAGAATAAAACGTCCAGCGTTCCAAAGTTTATTTGCAAATTTTCGACAACTTTCCAATTTACTATACGAGAACCTTATATCATTACCTGGAGTATTGCCTGTTATTAAAGAAAATCGAAGAGCATCAGCACCATAATGCTTAATTATTTCTAAGGGATCAATCCCATTTCCCAATGATTTAGACATTTTACGACCTAATTCATCTTTAACTAAACCAGTAATAAATACATTACAAAAAGGTATGTCTTTAGTAAATTCTATACCACTAAATATCATTCTTGCTACCCAAAAAAAAATGATATCATACGCAGTGATTAATACATTAGTAGGATAAAAATAATCAAAATCTTTTGTTTTTTCAGGCCATCCTAAAGCCGAAAAAGGCCACAAAGCACTACTAAACCATGTATCTAAAACATCAGTGTCTTGTTGGATAAAATTACCGCATTTAGGACATTTATCAACATTATTGTCTTTTGAAACAACTATATTACCACACCTACAATACCATACAGGTATTTGATGTCCCCACCAAAGTTGTCTTGAAATGCACCAATCTTTTATATTTTCTAGCCAATTTAAATACACTTTTGCAAAACGTGCAGGTGTAAAAGAAATTCTACCCTCTTTTACAACATCAATAGCAGGTTTCGCTAAAAATTTCATTTTAACATACCACTGTTTAGAAATAATAGGTTCAACAATTGTTTCACATCGACTACAATGACCTACAAAGTAACTGTAATTATCCACTTTTAATAAAAGATCTGCTTTTGTTAAATCTTCAACAATTAATTTTCTGCATATATAACGATCTAAACCTAAATATTTTCCACAATTGTTAGTCATCCTTCCGTTTTTATTAATGATAGTTATCTGGTTCAAATTATGGCGCTGACCAATTTCATAATCATTAACATCATGCGCAGGTGTTATTTTTACTGCTCCTGTTCCAAACAAAGGGTCAACATATTCATCCGCAATTATTTTAATTTCTCGTTCAATAATAGGAACTTTCAATTTACAATCTATTAAATTATTATATCTTTTATCATCAGGATTTACTGCTACTGCTACGTCTCCAGGTATTGTTTCTGGACGTGTTGTTGCAATAACAATAAATTGATTTGTTTTATCAACAAAAGGATATTTGATGAAATACAAATTACCTTTGATTTCTACATGTTTAACTTCAATATCAGATAGAGCTGTCATACAGCGAGGACACCAATTTGTAATACATTTACTGCGATAAATCAGGCCTTTTTCAAAGAGCCTACTGAAAACTTCACGCACTGCTTTTGAACAACCTTCATCCATTGTAAAACGTTCTCTATCCCAATCACATGAGCACCCCAATGCTTTTAATTGTTCAACAATGCAATTCCCATATTTTTTTTTCCATTCCCATATTGTTTTAAGAAAATTTTCTCGGCCTAAATCATAACGAGTCAAGTTTTCGTTTTTTGCGAGCACTTCTTCTACTTTAGCTTGTGTAGCTATGCCAGCATGGTCTGTACCTGGAAGCCAAAGTACACTATAGCCTTGCATTCTTTTATAGCGAACTAATACATCTTGTAAAGTATTATTTAGAGCATGTCCCATATGTAATTGCCCAGTAATATTTGGAGGCGGGATTACTATAGTATATGGTTCTTTATTTTCATTAACTATAGCGTGAAATATTTTATTTTTTTCCCAAACTTTATACCATTTATCCTCAATCTCAACAGGGTTATAGGAGATGTCTTTTTTTTTATCCATTAACATACCTCGACATTTTAAAAACACTACAATATTTCGTTGCAAAATACGTTTTATATATTTTATGAAATTAAAAATTAACCTTTCCATTAATATCAGCTTGTATTTTAGAAATAAAATCATTAATTCCCATAGCTCCAATGTCACCTTTATTACGCTGTCTAATAGCTAATGTGTTTTTTTTGATTTCCTTATCTCCAAGTATTATTATATAAGGAATTCTCTCCACTTCTGCTTGACGAATTTTATAACTAATTTTGACTTCTCTATCATCTAGTTCAACTCTTATTCCACATATTTTTAATTCCTTTATGATTTTTTTAGCATATTCTAAACTTCTATCAGTTATTGGCATGACTTTTATTTGTACAGGAGCAAGCCAAACAGGAAAAGCTCCCGCATATTTTTCTATTAATAAAGCCAATGTTCTCTCATAACATCCAATTGATGTACGATGAACTACATAAGGATATTGTTTACTCCCATTTTTATCAACGTAAGTCATATCGAAGCGTTTAGCTAAAGCAAAATCTATTTGAACTGTAATCAAAGTATCTTCCTTACCATAAACATTTTTTATTTGTACATCTAATTTTGGCCCATAAAAAGCTGCTTCTCCTATAGCTTCAACATAAGGTAGATCAACATGTTCTAAAATCTCTCTCATTTTATTTTCAACATCTTCCCACTGGTGAGTTTCGCCTATATATTTTTTTTTAAGGTTAGGATCCCATTTTGAAAAACGATAAGTTAAATCTTTTTTTAAATCTAAAACTACCATAAAATAATCAATTAAATTCAAAACTGCTCGAAACTCATCTTCAAGTTGTTCAGGGGTACATATTACATGTCCCTCCGATAATGTAAACTGACGAATACGAGCTAATCCATGCATTTCTCCGCTTGCTTCATTTCGAAATAAAGTTGAAGTTTCATTGTATTTCATAGGTAAATCTTTATAACTACGAGTTTTAGATTTAAAAATCATAAATTGAAAAGGACAAGTCATTGGTCTTAATGCTAATACTTCTTCCGGTCTTTTTTCATTGCCTATTATAAACATCCCTTCACTATAATTGGTCCAATGACCTGAAATTTTATATAAATCGCTTTTTGCCATAAGTGGCGTTTTAGTTAATAAATAGCCTCGTTTTTCTTCTTCATCTTCTACCAAACGCTGTAATATCTGAATAATTTTTGCCCCCTTTGGCATTAATAAAGGCAGTCCTTGACCTATGGGCGCCACTGTAGTAAATAATTCTAATTCTCGTCCCAACCTATTATGGTCGCGTAATTTAACTTCTTTCAACCTTATAACATATTCATCCAAGTCTTGTTTTTTTATAAAAGCTGTTCCATAAATTCTTTGCAGCATTTTATTTTTTTCATTACCTCGCCAATAGGCACCCGCCACATTAAGAAGTTTAAAGGCTCTAGCTTGTCCCGTAGAAATAATATGTGGACCAGTGCACAAATCAATAAATTCTCCTTGCTTATAAAAACTTATTTCAATATTTTCTTCTAATTCTGAAAGCAATTCAAGTTTATAGGTTTCTTGTTTCTTTTCTAACAGTTTCAATGCTTCAATTTTAGACAAAACAAGGCGCTTAATAGGAAAATTTTCCTCAACTATGTATTGCATTTCTGTTTCAATTTTCAGTAAATCTTCATTGCTAATTGTTTCAATATCAAAATCATAATAAAAACCATTTTCTATCGCTGAACCTATAGCTAACCTAACATTAAGGTAAAGACGTTTTATCGCTTGAGCTAAAATATGAGCAGCTGTATGTCTTAAAGCTTTTTTCCCTTCTTCGTCATCAAAGGTAAAAAATTCTACTGTACACTCTTGAATTAAAGTAGTTGTTAAATCTTTTAAATTTCCATTAACTTTTGCCACTAGCGCTTCTTGTGCCAAATTATTGCTAAGTTTTCTTGCTAGATCAAATAAAGTTATTCCTATTTCAACACTTATATTTTCCCCGTTTTTTAATGTGATTAACATAAAACTCCTAAAAAATTCGTCCTGAAAAAAATTCAGGACGAATTATAGTTTTTTCAGCAAATGAAATTACAAATATCTTACGCTAATAAAGATTTAATAAAATTTTACTATATGCTATAAAAAAGTCAAGTTTTCCTTAATATTTAACTTTTTTCAAAAGCAAGGAAATAATTTAATATTTTAGATGGTTCTAGAAGAAATTAATTTACATTATTACTTTTATTCTTTTAGAGTGCTATAATAAAATTAATTTTATTAGGAGGTTATTATAAATGGCTTTAGTTTCTACAAAAAAAATGTTTACGCGAGCTTATAAAGAAAAGTATGCTATAGGTGCTTTTAATTTAAATAATATGGAAACTATTCAAGGAATTGTAGATGCAGCAAAAGAAGTTAAAGCTCCTTTAATTTTACAAGTAAGCGCAGGTGCTCGTAAATATGCAAGACATATTTATTTAATGAAATTAATTGAAGCAGCAATTCAAGATAGTGACTTACCTATCGCTATTCATCTTGACCACGGTGATTCTTTCGAACTATGTAAATCATGTATAGATAATGGTTTTACATCTGTAATGATAGATGCTTCCCATTATTCTTTCGAAAAAAATATAGCTATTACAAAAGAAGTTGTAGAATATGCTCATGCTCATGGAGTAGTTGTCGAAGCTGAACTAGGACGTTTAGCAGGGATCGAAGATTTGGTCCAAGTGAATTCAGCTAGTGCTACCTATACTGATCCCGAACAAGCCGTACAATTTGTCAAAAAAACAAAAGTAGATAGCTTAGCAATAGCTATAGGTACAAGTCATGGAGCCTATAAATTTAAAGGAGAAGCTAATTTAGATTTTAATCGTTTGGAAAAAATATCCAATTTACTACCTGATTTCCCTCTTGTATTACATGGAGCATCGAGCGTTATTCCAGAATTCGTGGAAAAAATAAATAATTATGGTGGAAAAATACCAGGAGCACAGGGAGTGCCAGAAAATATGTTACGTAGAGCAGCCAATTTAGGAATATGTAAAATAAATATAGATTCTGATTTGAGGTTAGCCATGACAGGTACAATCAGAGAGTATTTAGCACACCATCCAAACCATTTTGATCCGCGTCAATATCTTTCATCAGCTAGAGAAGCTATTAAAACTCTTGTTAAACATAAAATTATTAATGTATTAGGTTGTGCTCACAAGATTTAGAGTTTTAAATTAAAGACTAAATCCTAAATCTACTTTTTATTTTCTTTCTTTCTTCTATTTTACAATAATTTCCCCAACAACTCTTACTAGGAAAAAGGTACCGCATAAATATAATTGCACATCCTATGCGTTCTTCTTTAAAAGATAATATTAAGTTTTCTCAAAAAATACAACCTTTTAATCCAATTACATCATCGCGATTAAGGCAAATTTTAGGTAAATTTATGGGTATTTTACATATTTTTAATAATTATCATTAAATAAAAAAATCAACCTTGTTTTACATAATTTATTTTTCAGGGATCTCGTCCAGTATTAATCGTCCTAATTTACCAGAACGAAAATCATTTTTTAATAAATCAATTGTTCTATTAATATCTGTTTTCCCTTTTAATAAAAATAGGCCTTTTTTTCTGCCAATTAGATCTAATAAATTTTCTAATTGTCTTTGTTCAAAATCAAAATTTTCTATATTATAACGCTCTTTTAACTTGGAAGGAAATTTTTCACACAATAAACTAAGTAAACTTAAAATAAGTTTGTTGTTATCATACGTTTCATCCTTTAGTGAACCAATATAAGCTAATTTATAAGCTGTTTCTATAGGTTGAATTTTTTCCCAAAGCAAACCGGGTACATCAATAAGTTCTATGTTAGATGATACTTTTATTATTTGTTTACCACGCGTAATTCCTGGTTTGTTCCCCGTTATCGCTGCTTTTGATTTAAATAATGTATTTATTAATGTTGATTTTCCTACATTTGGTATACCTAATATCATTACCCTTAAAAAACAAGATTTTATTTTTTTTGATAATGAAAATTTTAATTTTTCTCTATGAAATTTTCGTAGTATTTTCATAATATCTTGAACTTTTGTGCTATTGATGGCTTCTACTTCTAATGATTCATAACCTAATGATTTAAAATAATTAATCCATTCTTTTATTTTTTTCTTTTCTACTAAATCTGATTTATTTAGGAAAATAACTCTTTTTTTATTTTTTATTAATTTATTGATTTTAGGATTTGCACTACTTAAGGGAATTCTAGCGTCTCGCAATTCTATAAAAACATCAACCAAATTACTGCTTTTTTCAATCATTCGAAACGCTTTAGCCATATGTCCAGGATACCAATTTATATTTATTTTAGTATCTACTATCACTTACGGTAGAACTTTAAACTTATTTAAAGGCCAAAATAAGAGCATTGCTTTTCCTTTTATGTTTTCAAAACTAACTAAACCTACGTCACGAAAACGACTATCTTCAGAATTATTTCGGTTATCTCCCATAACAAATATGTATCCTGGTGGTATATGTATTTTAGGATAATCTTTTGCTAATATCATAGGTTCAAATATATATTTTTCTTTTATAGGTTGCCCTTTTAAAAAGACTATTCCATTAATAATTTCTATATCGTCTCCTGGAGTGGCTATTACTCTTTTAACAAAATCTTTTTCTCTATCACTCGGATACTCGAAAACTATAATATCTCCTTTTTGAGGTTCTTTAAATCTATATAAAAATTTATTTACTACAAGACGTTCTCCATCTAACAAGGTTGGTTTCATCGAAGAACCATCGACAATATATAATGCAACCACAAAAGTACGTATAAGCAATGCAAAGCATACAGCTATTATTATGCTTATTACCCATTCCTTGATTATATATATTATTTTTTTTTTCACTAATACCTCATATATGAAAAATAGCTCTCTGTTTAATACAGAAAGCTATTTTTTTATTATATTTTATTCATTTTAATAGCTCCTACTGGACAAACCGAAGCACAAGCTCCACATTCAACACACTCATCCGAAATATTATATGTAGGTATTCCTTCAGATATTGCTGATACTGGACAAACGCTAATACAAGAACCACAACAAACACAATCAGTATTAATTTTATAAGCCATAAACTTATACCACCTTTCATTTTTAGTTTTATTTATAATAAGAACTCTACCACACTATTTTTTGCAATGGGGTTGAACTTATTATTACAAATTTTTCTACCTATCAGTCTAAATTTAATGGTTTTAGGTTGAGTAACTACTATTTTATATTGAATTTAATTATCTTGCAAGTATTTGATTTCTGTTGATCAATTTTCTCCTATATAAATGTCCATTTTATATTTCTAAAATTTCCTTTTCTTTTTCAGTAGTTAGGATCTCAATTTTTTTTATATATAAATCAGTTAATTTTTGTATTTCTTCTTGAGATTTTAATGCCTTATCTTCAGAAATAATACTATCTTTTTGTATTTTTCTTACTTGTTCGTTACCCTCACGCCGTATATTACGAATTATAATCTTATTATTTTCTGCGGTTTTATACACTATTTTCACTAATTTCTTACGTCGTTCCATTGTTAATTGAGGAAATGCTAAACGAATTACAATGCCATCGTTTGTGGGATTAATTCCTATATCAGATTTTTGAATTGCTTTTTCAATATTAACTAACATATCTTTTCCCCAAGGTTGTATTACTATCATGTGAGCTTCAGGTACAGCAATATTTGCTACTTGCTTTATAGAAGTCTCAACGCCGTAATAATCAATAGTGATTTTATCAAGTAAGTTAATATTTGCTCTACCAGCACGTATAGAAGATAACTCTTGTTTAAATAAATTAAGTAATTTTTCCATCTTTTGTCCACTTATATTTAGTATATCCTGAACAATTATCATTTTCTTCTCCTATATAAGTACCAATTCGATTTCCTTGAATAACACTTAAAATATTCCCTGGTGTATTCATATTGAAAACTATAATAGGTATGCCGTTATCCATACATAAACTTGCTGCTGTTGAATCCATAACTTCTAAACCGTTTTTAATTATTTCAATATGTTCAAGCTTTTTAAACATTTTTGCCTGAGGGTTTAATTTTGGATCACTGTTATATACACCTTCCGTGTTTTTCTTTGCCATAAGAATTATTTCTGCTTCAATTTCAGCTGCTCGTAAAGCTGCTGTTGTATCAGTAGAAAAATAAGGATTACCTGTACCTGCGGAAAAAATTACTATTCTACCTTTATCTAAATGATGAGTGGCCCTTCTTCTTATATAGGGTTCGGCAATTTGTTCCATTGTAATTGCTGACATTACTCGAGTAGGAACTCCCTTACTTTCTATAGCATCTTGAAGAGCTAAACTATTCATTACAGTTGCCAACATACCAATATAATCAGCGGTAGCTCTTTCCATTCCTACAGCACTTGCTATAATACCACGCCAAAAATTACCTCCACCGACTACTATCGCAATTTGTATCCCTGATTTTTGCACTTCAATAATTTCACGGGCTAAGGAATCTAAAGTATCATAATCAATTCCAACTTCTTTTTCGCCTGCCAAAGATTCGCCACTTAATTTCAATATAATACGTTTATATTTTTTTTCTTCCATCAGGCTCTCCTTAAGTAAAATAAAAGAACACAAGATTCGTGTTCTACAATAACTATTATAATTAGATAATTTAGTTTTTTGTTATATCCATCACTTCATCAACAAAATTTTCGAGTTTTTTCTCTAATCCTTCTCCTAATTGATAACGAATAAAACGTCGAACATTAATATTTTCACCTAATTTCGCAATGTTTTCAACAATTAACTGTTGTATTGTATTCTCAGGATTTTTTATAAAAGGCTGTTCTAATAAACATACTTCTTTAAAAAATTTATCCATACGTCCTAAAACTATTTGTTCCAAAATATCTTTAGACTTTCCTTCGCTAAGTACTTGCGCTTTTAATATATTTTTTTCTTGTTCTATAATATTTATTGGAACGTCTTCTTTTTTTATATACAGGGGATTAGATGCTGCTATTTGCATAGAGATATCTTTTATTAGCCCTTGAAATCTTTCTGTTTTAGCAACAAAATCTGTTTCACAATTAACCTCAATAAGAACTCCAATTCTACCTCCTCCATGAATATAACTTCCTACTGTTCCTTCGGTGGCAATTCTTCCAGCTTTTTTTGCCGCCGTTACTAATCCTTTTTCACGTAATTTTTTAATTGCTCTTTCAATATCTCCATTAGTTTCAACCAGAGCTTTTTTACAATCCATCATTCCTGCTCCTGTTTTTACACGAAGATTTTTTACTATTTCAGCATTAATTTGCATCTTTTATTCTCCATCATTATTAATAAAGGTAAAATTTTTCCTTATTTTTATTACTCTTCTTTAATTATTTATTCTCTTCAATAACTTCTTCTACTTGCTTATTTCCCACAACACATTGTTCATTTTCTTTTAATTCACCTTGACGTCCTTCAATAATAGCATCTGCTATTTTTCCGCACATTAACTTAATTGCCCTTATTGCATCATCATTAGCAGGTATTACATAGTCAATCTCATCAGGATCACAATTTGTATCAACAATACCTACAATGGGAATACCCAGCTTTCTTGCCTCAACAATTGCTATATGTTCTTTACGGGGATCAATAACAAAAAGCGCACTTGGAAGACTTTTCATTTTTTTTATTCCGTTAAGATATTTTTTTAATCTTTCCATTTCATGCCCTAAAATAATAACCTCTTTTTTTGGTAAAACTTCAAAATTGCCTTCTTTTTCCAATTTTTCTAATTCAAGTAATCTTTCAATACGTTTTTTAATTGTTTGAAAATTGGTAAGCATACCTCCAAGCCAACGTTGATTAACATAAAACATACCACAACGAACAGCTTCTTGGAATATTGCATCTTGAGCTTGTTTTTTTGTTCCAACAAATAATATAAATTCACCTTTTGTAGCAATTTCGCGTATAAAATGATAAGCTGTTTCTACTTTTTTTACTGTTTTTTGTAAATCAATAATATGTATACCGTTACGCTCTGTAAAAATATAATACGCCATTTTTGGATTCCAGCGACGAGTTTGATGTCCAAAATGAACACCTGCTTCTAACAAAGATTTCATTGAAATAAGTGACATTTAAGTTCCTCCTCCGTTACGCTTCCGCATCATTTTACCATATGGCACAGTGGACTTTGATGCGTGTAATTTAGCTAAGATATTATACCAAAAATAGTGAAATAATACAATAATATAAAACTGCTGTATACATTTTAAATTTTAATGTTAACTTCCTTTAATTGTTTATCATTTAGTTTGGAGGGGCAATTCATCATTAAGTCTTGTGCGGATTGAGTTTTTGGAAATGCTATGACATCTCGAATATTTAAACACTTTGCCATTAGCATAATTAATCTATCTAATCCTAAAGCTATTCCTCCATGAGGTGGAGCTCCATATTCAAAAGCGTCCAGTAAAAATCCAAATTTTTCATTTGCCTCTTTAGTATTAATCCCGATTATATTAAAAATTTTACTTTGTAAATCTCTTTGAAATACTCTTATACTTCCTCCCCCTAATTCTGTGCCATTTAACACTAAATCATAAGCATTTGCACGAACTTGTAAAGGATTAGTTTCTATATATTTTAAATCTTCTTCATTAGGAGAAGTAAAAGGATGATGAACTGCAATAATTTTTTTATTCTCAGCATTATACTCAAATAAGGGAAAGTTGATTATCCAAGCAAACTTAAACTCATCTTCTTTTTTTATAAGTTTTCTTCGACGAGCTATTTTTATTCTTAAAGCCCCTAATGCAGTATTTACAGTATTTAAATCTCCGGCAATTATTAATAATAAATCATTTAGCTCTACTTTGGCAACTTTAAAAATTTCTTTGATAATTTTTTCATTAAAAAATTTACTTATTGGTGATTTCATCTCATAATTTATGTAACATATCCAAGTCATACCTTTAACTCCATAGCTTTGAACATATGTTACCAGTCCGTCTAGTTCTTTTCTGGAAACGTTGGCATAATCTTTAACATTTATGCATTTTACTACTCCGCCTGCCTCAATTATTTGATTATATACTTTAAATTTTGAACCATGAATACAATAACTTATATTTATGAGAGGCATTTCAAACCGTAAATCTGGTTTATCAGTCCCATAAACATTTATAGCTTCTGTATAATTTATACGTGGTATTGGCAAAGGTATATCTATATGTAAAATCTCTTTAAATATATAAGTTATAAGATTTTCCGTAATTTTCATAACTTGTTCTCTATTTACAAATGACATTTCCATATCAAGTTGCGTAAACTCCGGTTGACGGTCAGCTCTTAAATCTTCATCTCGAAAACAACGTGCAATTTGATAATACTTATCCATACCTGCTACCATAAATAGTTGTTTAAATAATTGCGGTGATTGCGGAAGAGCAAAAAATTTTCCATTGTGAACTCTACTTGGAACTAAATAATCACGCGCTCCTTCTGGGGTGCTTTTACAAAGAATAGGAGTTTCTATTTCAAAAAAATCTTTCTCATCTAAAAATTTTCTTATTGCTATAGTAACTTTGTGACGAATACGAAAATTGTGTTGCATTTGTGGGCGACGTAAATCCAAATAACGATATTTTAACCGTAATTGTTCATCACATTCAATATTATCTTGAATATAAAATGGAGGTGTTTTTGCTGTATTTAAAATTTCTAACTTTTTCCCAATTATTTCAACTTTCCCTGTGGGTATATTTTCGTTAATTTTATTTTCATTTCTTAGTTGCACTTTGCCTTTTACGTAAAGAACATATTCATTTCTAATATGTTCTGCTTTTCTAAAAGCATCTAAGGATATCTCTGAAGAAAATACTACTTGTACTATCCCTGTTCTATCTCTTAAATCAATAAAAATTAGTCCTCCATGATCTCTTCGTTTACTTACCCATCCATATAATACTATTTCATTACCGTGTTTTTTTTCTATTACTTGTGCACAATAACAGCTTCTTTTTTTAAATTCTGAAAGTTCGAGCATTATTTATCCTCCAAAATAATCTTAACAATATTCGTATAGCTATCTTTTTTCTGAGTGTTGTTTAACATATTTTTCAAAGAAATAAAATTTTTTTCTAGTTCTTCTTCACCAATTATTGCTATATATTTAGCTTTATTTTTATCAGCTTGTTTTAATATTGCTTTTATTCCTTTTTTAAAAAAATCTATTTCACATTTTATGTTATTTTTTCTTAATATTGTAAGTAATTTAAAAGCAATAAGATTTGCTTTATTTATCAAGGGCGCAATATAACATTTTATATTATCATTTTTTTCTTGAATTTCATTAATTTTCTGCAACAATAAAATGATGCGTTCCATACCAAAGGCAACACCAATTGCTGGAACATTTTTTGATTTATCGAATTCACTAACCAAGTCATCATATCGTCCTCCTCCACATAAAGAATTTTGTGATCCTAAAAAATCGTTTTTTATCTCAAATACAGTCTTCGTATAGTAATCCAATCCTCTTACCAGAAAAGGATTTATTGAAAAGCTTATATCTGCTTCTCGTAAAATAGCTTGTAATTGATCAAAATGTTCTCGGCATTCAAAACATAAAGTTCTAATGTAGCTTGGAGAATTGTATAATGTTTTTTCGCATACTGGATTTTTACAGTCTAAAATTCTTAATGGATTTTTTTCAAAACGATTTTGACAATCTGAACATAAATTTTGTAAATAATTTTTAAAATATTCTTTTAATTTTTTTTTAAAAATTGGACGACACTTAAGACACCCTATTGAATTTATTTCAACCTTTAAATCCCCAATTTTAATCTTTTTTAAAAAGAAAATAGACAAACTTATTACTTCGGCATCAAGCAAAGGACTTGGAGAACCAAATGCTTCTACCCCAAACTGATGAAATTGTCTTTGCCTTCCTGTCTGAGGTCGCTCATAACGAAAAACTGGCCCAATATAAAATAATTTTACTGGTTGCCGCAATGAATATAATTTGTTCTCAAGGTAAGCCCTAACTGTTCCAGCAGTTAATTCCGGACGTAGTGCTAGTCTTCTTTTTTTTCTATCCTCAAAAATATACATTTCTTTTTGAACAATATCACTGGAATCACCTATTCCTTTTGTAAACAACGTACTTTGCTCAAATATTGGGGTTCTAACTTCATTATAACTGAATAATAAACAACTTTTACGCGCAATTTGTTCAACTTTTTGCCAAATTTTAATTTCTTTATTAAGAATGTCTTTTGTTCCGCGAGGCGCAGAAATTACCATAATTTATTCTCTCCTAAAAGACAGCTTTTTTTGATAATCATTGAAAAAATCATTCTTAACACTAATAATAATTTTATTATAATCCATTAAAAATTTTATATAAACCATACGCTAACAATGATTTTACTATGTTACACAATCATTTAATATTGGTCTTTTCGAAAAACTTCTTCTAATTATATGGACTCAATCGTGGTTTACTTTATCTTTACCATACCAAACTTCTTTAAATAGAACTCGAACTAAAGCTACGGTAGGCATAGCAGCCATCATTCCAATTATGCCATATAATTCTCCACCAATTAGAAACGCTACCATTAATACCCCTGGATGTACTTTTATTGTGTTCCCCATGACATGTGGAACAATTATATTTGATTCAATTTGATGAATAATAATATAGAAAATTAAAACTTTTATCATTAACAAAGAATTTACCATATATCCAAGAAATAGAGCAGGAACAGCGCTGCATATAGGGCCTATATAAGGAATTGTTTCAAATAAAGTGGATATTATTCCTAAGACAAGAGGATATTGCAACCCTAAAAACCATGTGCCTACATATACTAGTAAACCTATAATTATACTTATTAGAGCTTGCCCTTGGATGTAATTTTTTATCACAATACCAAGCTGGGAAATAATATTTTTAATTTGAAAATGCATCTTTTTAGGAAAAAGTTCAACAATAAAAGTAATTATTTTTTTGCCGTCTTTTAAAAAATAAAATGTCAAAAACGGAACTAATAATAAAGAAATTATACTAGTTGTAAGAGAAAAAAATAGATTTATTAATTTTCCTAAAATATCAAACAATGTAGCTCCAATATAATTCCCCATTGTAGAAATTTTTTCTTGTATCATAGGGTGTAAATGCAATCCACTATACTTAGCAAAAACAAAGTCTAAATTTTGTTTAACTTTTTCTATATAAATCGGAATATTTTCAATTAATAATATAGTCTGTTTGACAAGCGGATTTATAGTGTAGATTACTAATAAGCTAAAAATAATAAATCCTAAGCTAAAGGTTAGACTAATTGCAACTACTCTAGGCACATTATATCTCTTTTTATATATTTCTTCCCCATCAAGCCAATTTACTACTGGTAAAAAAAGAAAAGTAAACAATATCGATACAAGTAAAGGTAGCCAGATTTTTGTTGTAAAACTCAATAGTAGAAAAAAAGCTAAGATAGTTAATATTTTTAATAAATCTATAATGGAAGAATTTTTCATATTTTCTCCTCATTGTATATAATTTATATAATGAAAGGATTATATTCTTTCTCGTAACCTATTGTTGTATTTTCCCCGTGTCCAGGATAGACCACAGTTTTATTAGGTAATAAAAATAATTTTTCTTTAATGTTTTTAATTAATTGTTTGGAAGAGCCTCTGGGGAAATCGGTTCTTCCTACGGACTTATTAAATAAAGTATCCCCGCTAAATAGCATATTTTCAGCCAATATACATATCCCTCCTGGAGTATGTCCAGGTGTATGTATCACTCTTATTTTTGCTTTCCCTATTACAATCTCATCATTATTTTTTAATAAGGTATTTGCTTTTTTACATTTAAAGTTAATTCCAAATAATAAAGATTGATTTAAATCTGAAGTTAACATTATAGAATCTTCACTATGAATAGCTATAGGAATTTTGTATTTTTCAGAAATAATATCATTGGCGCCTATATGATCATAATGTCCGTGAGTGTTCACTATTAATTTAGGAACTAGTTTTAAATTATCAATTTTATCTATTATTTTTCTAGATTCGTCGCCAGGATCAATTATCAGTGCTTCTTTTGTTTGAACGCAATATAACAAACAGCAATTTACTTGCAAAGAACCAACAGTAATTATGTTTAAATTATACATCATATTTACCTCTTTCAATAATATTTAATATTACTCTTTAGCACAAATTGACACAAAATTAATAGCCCATCATCATCTAACCCTACTTTCATATCTGCTTAAAATTGTCTACAAATTATATTGTCTACAAATTATTTTGATTTTTTTGTTTTAGTAATAAATAATAAATTTGTTATATAAATATAAAACGCTTTCAGGATAATTAGCATCTATAAAATTTGGTCTTCGTTCCTAATGACAAACACTATAGATCGTAAACTATAAAATAACAAGCAACTATCTATTTATATCTTACATAATTTATAATGATGAATTTACTTTATTATTATAATCAAAAAATATTCTTAGTTTATTTTTCTGCTATATATTTAATCTCTTCTTCCCATCAATTGCACATACTTCTAACATCCTCACTTCCAATTGAGGATATAATATAGTTATTTATCATTATTATTTTAAACAACACTTCCATTACAATAATATTTTTTTAAGTTTAAATAGTTTTTCTCCCATCTATTCTGCCTCCATTAGTGTGTTACTCGTCTCCAATCTTACGTTGTTCTTTTCTAAAATTTTTGCAATTGTTTCCAAAGATACTCCTTTAGTTTCCGGGACATAATATTTAGTGAATATTATGACAAATAAGCACATCAAAGCATATATTCTGAAATTGATACCAATACCAAATAACTCAAGTACTGGCAAAAATGTCATCGAAATAAAAAAATTAGCAAACCATTGTATCCCACCTACAAAGCTCATACCTATGCTGCGTATTTTAAGCGGATATATTTCTGATATAATTACCCAAAACAGCGAACCAATACTAATAGCAAAACCAGTAATATAAGAACCTAACAAAAATATGGATAGGATTTTATTAAAAAATTTTATTGCAGGCACTATTATACTCAAAATAAACAAGCTGAGCATAGCAATAATCATACCAATTATCATCAATTTTTTACGTCCCAAACGATCGACAGTAAACATAACAAAAATAGATGCAATACAATTCACTACCCCCATTCCAAATGTCGCAAATATCCGAGCACTATCTCCGGTAAATCCTATTTTTTCAAAAATATAAGGTCCATAATACATTATTGTATTAATACCAGTAAATTGCTGCATTATGCCAAGCACAATTCCTATTATTAGAATAGGCCTCATTTTTTTTGAAAGCAATTCTTTAAATCCGCCTTGCTTAATTTTAAAACTTTCTTCAATTTCATTTACTTCTTGTTCAATATAATCAATATTACGGATTTTATTCAAGATGATAAGTGCATGATTTTTTTGTTTACGCAATATTAACCACCGCGGTGACTCTGGTAAAAATAACGTTCCGATAAGCAAAATGATAGCCGGAACAACTGCTACACCAAGCATCATCCTCCAGTTATAAGTGTGGGAAAAATAATAATCTGATAAAAATGACACTGCTTGAGCTCCGGTAATGGCAACACCATTGAACATAATCATTTTACCACGTTTATTTGGAGTTGATATTTCGGCAATATACAAAGGAACAGTATATGATGCAATACCTATCGCTATTCCCAAAATAAAACGACCAATAATCATTATATTTACACTAGTAGCGAATGCGCAAAGTAGTGTACCGATAATAAATGTTATAGAACAATACAATAATGTCAATTTTCGGCCTAACTTGTTAACAAATCCGCCACTAAAAATCGAACCAAAAAATGCTCCTAAAACTGTAGAGCTAACAATTAGACTTTTTTGTAACACAGTAGGATGAAACATATGATCAATAAAAATTAATGCTCCTGAAATTACTCCAGTATCAAAACCAAATAAAAAACCACCAGTAGCTGCCACCAAAGCGACAAGCAACATAAATCTTTTGACTTTACTATTGTATTTATTTTTATTAGTTGCTATTAAATTATTAGCCATTAAATCCTTCTTTTCTCCTTTCATAGCTTGAAGTGAGCTTAGTATATTTTAAAGCTTATAGACCAGAAGGAAAAATATTTTGGCTTTCTATACAATGAAATACATAATCTATTCAACGACCTGCTAAACAATACGTGATAAAAAGAATATGATTTTATATAATTAATAATTATTTAGATTAATAATAAATATCTAATTAACTAAATTATTTCCGCGAAAGACAAATTATGTTCCTTAGCGATAAGTTTAGTCTATTATCTTTAACTATTTCTATTTCTATAGGTGTTTTTGTTGGAATGACTCCTCGTATTTATTTCTATTCTTTTTACATTGTAAATATTTTCAATCTTTCTGAATTTTGCCATAATGGTTTCTAGTTTAGTTAAATTATTTACTTCTATTTTCATATATATACTTATTGATTTATCTTCGTTTATTCGCGTATTAACGGCAAAAATTTTGACTTTATTATCATTAGCAATACTCATAATATCTATAACCAATCCATCACGATCATTAGCGCTTATTTTAATATTTACTATATAATTATTACCAAATGAAGTTCCCCAAGTAACTTCTATTAGTCTACTTAGGTCTATATTATTAGGTCCAATATTAGTACAATTTATCCTATGCGTAGATATCCCTTTTCCTCTCGTAATATAACCTATAATATCATCCCCTGGTAAAGGGTCACAACATTTAGCTAATGTTATCATTATTCCAGTTTCGCCTTTAACTAATATTTCGCTTAAATTTTTCTTTTTTTTAATGGGTTGTAAATTTTGTATAATTTTTTCTACATTGATACATTCTTTAATTTTCTTTTCTTTTTTATAATAAGCAATTAATTTTGATAACACATAGCTTAAGTTAACATCACCAAAGCCTATTGCAGCAAATAAATCTTCTATAATTGTATAATTAAAGCGTGAACCAATTTCTAATAACCAATCGTTTTTTAACATTTCTTTTAGATCATATTTTAGTTTTTTCAATTCTTTTTCTATTAAGTTTCGCCCTCTCTCAATATTTTCCTCACGCTTTTCTTTTTTAAACCATTGTTTTATTTTATGTTTAGTAATCGTACAGGCTACAATTTTTAGCCAATCAAGACTAGGGCCTATACTATTTTTGCTTGTAATGGCTTCAACAATATTACCTGTAGATACCTTTGTTTCTAGAGGAACTATTTTTTCATTAATTTTCGCTCCTACGCATTTATGCCCTATATCCGTATGAATACGATAAGCGAAATCAAGCGTAGTTGATCCAGCAGGTAAAGTAATAACATCTCCTTGCGGAGTAAATACAAAAATTTCATCAGAAAAAATATCTAATTTAACTGATTCAACAAATTCACGAGGATCTTTAATTTCACTTCTCCATTCTAAAAGCTGTCTCAACCACGAAAATTTCTCATCATTTTTTTTAAAACTTGTACTCCCTTTTCCTTCTTTATAACGCCAATGAGCAGCAACTCCATATTCTGACATATGATGCATTTTAGGAGTTCTGATTTGAATTTCTAAAGGAGCTAACCCTGCTCCTATAACTATTGTATGCAGACTCTGGTATCCGTTAGATTTAGGCATAGATATATAATCTTTAAATCGTCCTGGTAATGGTTTCCAAATAGTATGTACCACTCCCAGTGTAGCGTAACAATCCTTAATACTTTTAACTAACACACGGATAGCAGATAAATCAAATATTTCTTCAATATCTTTTTTATCTCTCAACATTTTTTTATAAATGCTCCATAAGTGCTTTGGTCTCCATTGGATTTCGGCTTTTATATTATTTTCGCTCAACGTTTTTTGTAATATTTTTGCTGCCTCTCTAAGATCTTGTACTCTATAGCTACGTTTTACTTTTACTTGCTTTACAAGATTATAAAATTTTTCTGGTTCAAGATAACGAAAAGACAAATCTTCTAATTCCCATTTCAACATAAAAATACCTAATCTGTGGGCTAATGGAGAAAATATATCTATCGTTTCTTGTGCTATTCTTATTTGTTTTTCTCGCGAACAATTTTTTAAGGTTCTCATATTATGCAATCTATCTGCTAATTTTACAAAAATCACACGAATATCTTTAGCCATTGCTAGAAACATTTTTACATAGTTTTCTAATTTTAACTCTTCTTTTGACTTGTAAGTTATTTTTCCAAGTTTTGTAACACCATCAACAATTTTTGCAATATTGCTACCAAATTCTATCTCTATAGAACTTAGGCTATAATTGCCATCTTCGACTATGTCATGTAAAAAACCTGCAATTATGCAATCCAAATCCAATTGCATAGCAGACAATATTTTTGCTACATTAAGAGGATGAATAATATAAGGTTCACCTGATTGACGAAATTGTCCGTCGTGAACATTTAAAGCTAATATATATGATTTTTTTAACTTTGATATATCTGCGTTAGCTTGATAAGTAGAAATTTGTTTTTCAATATCATTAAATGTAATTTGTGGAGTACACATAATATCCGCCAATTAAGTTTTTTAATATTTTAGCAAGGAAAAAATTTCAAATTTTTTTAGTGTTTCTCGTCCATTTAAATATTTAAGCTCAATTAAAAAAGCTGCTCCTACTACTTCTGCTCCCAACTTTTTTATCAAATTGGCAACTGCTTTGATTGTTCCGCCTGTAGCTAATAAATCATCTATAATTAAAACACGTTGCCCAGGCAAAATAGCATCTTTATGAATTTCTAAGCTATCTAGACCATATTCTAACTGATATACTTCAAAAAATACTTCAAAAGGCAATTTCCCTCTTTTGCGGACAGGAACAAATCCGGCATTTAGCGCGTAAGCTATAGGAGCTCCTACCATAAAACCTCTTGCTTCGGGAGCAGCTATAATATCTATTTTTTGTCTTCTATATTTTTTTTTGATCGAATTTATAGAAAATTTAAAAGCTTGTGAATTTTTCAACAGTGTTGTAATATCTAAAAATTCAATACCTTTTCTAGGGAAATTAGGGATTTTTCGTATTTTATTTTTAAGGTTCATGAAAATTTTTAAGCTCCAAAAATTTTATTAAACATATTATTTAAAATATATTATCTACACAAGTGAATAATTCTTTTTGTTTTTTTATAATTTTGTATAAGATTGAATTTGAAAGATTAAATTTTTTATTTGTATTTGTATTAGAAAATATTATTTGACATTCCCTTTCTATTTTATTGATTTTTATTAATCCTATTTGCTCAAAAATTGTTAATCCTATCATTATGCCAAGATAACTTAGATTTATATTTTCACTACTACCGATTTTTATAAGTTCGTTTTTATTAAAAGAGATTTCCTTCTTTCCTCCAGCAATATTTCTTAACATAGAATATATTAAAATAAGCTCATTACGTGCCAGAAGTTGCTCTTCTATTATTAAGTCATAAATTATCAATTTAGGTCGCTTTATATTATTCCACTCTAAGTATTCTAATATATAAGCACACGAAATAGATGAGGTATATTTTAATAAATATTTTTTTTGTACATTCCAATAAATACAATAAAAATTATTATTTTTTATTTTAAAATTTATCTGTAAATGTGCTTTATTTTTACCTACGTATTTCAATGTTTCCTTATTTTTCAAATCTAAATTTCTAGTTACAAAAATAGGTTTAGAATTTTTTTCGCCAAAAGGTTCGAGCATCTTTAATTCTTTTAAAAAATCGCAATCTATATTACCAGCTTCTAAAATACAATCAATATTATATGTCGGAATATAATCAACATCAGATAATTCCAATGAAGCAATTTTATTTAATTTAACACGTAATTCATCTATTTTAGCACAATCTATAGTTAATCCTGCAGCATATTCATGTCCTCCATATTTCAAAATTATATTTTTACAACGAGTGAGCGCAGTAAAAATATTAAAATTTTTTATACTTCTACAAGAACCTTTACCGATATTATTATTTATACTAATTAATATTACAGTTTTATTATATTTTTCAACAAGCCTCGATGCTACTATTCCCAATATTCCTTGATGCCAATTACTAGCTAAAACAATTACTTTATCGTTTTTTATATCACTTTTTTCTATTTTTTCTATAGCATTTTCAAAAATATTTTGTTCATAATTTTTTCTTTCCTTATTAATATCATTTAAATCTTTTGCTATTAATAGAGCTTGTTTATAATTATCCGATAAAAGCAACTCCATTGCTAATTTTGCATGTTTTAATCTTCCTGCTACATTTATTCTTGGAGCTAGATAATATCCAATATCTTTTGTATCATATTCTTTTTTATTAGATAATGAACATACTTTCAACAATGCTTTTATTCCAAGATTACTAGTTTTTTTCATTTGCTTTAAGCCATATTTTACAATTATTCTATTCTCATCTACTAACGGAGCCATATCTGCTACTGTTCCAATTGCGGTTATGTCCAAAAATTTTTTCCATTGATGCGAATTATAATACGAGCAAATACCTTGAGCTAACTTTAATGCTATTCCTACACCTGACAAATGTTTAAATTTAGAAGTACAACTAATAATTTTTGGATTAATAATTGCAAAGCTTTTTGGTAAAATTTCAGGAGGTTTATGATGATCAGTTATAATTACATCAATATTTTTCTTCCACTTTTTTAACTCTTCTGAAGCACTTATTCCACAATCTACAGTTATTATAAGTTTTGCTTTCATTACATCTTCAACAAAATTTAAAGCATAAATGTTTAATCCATATCCTTCACTTTGTCTATCCGGAATATAGAAGTCAACTTGTGCATCAAAAAAGCGTAATATTTTAACTAATAAAACTGTGGCTGTTATACCATCCGCATCATAATCCCCATAAATAACTATTTTTTCTGTATTATTAATCGCTTTAATAATACGTGTTACTACTTTATGCATATCATATAACTCGAAAGGATCGTGTAAATCCTTTAAAGAACATTTTATAAATTTATTTACTGCTGAAATATCTTTATACCCTCTATTAAATAAAATTTGACAAATTTCATATCTAAATCCTGTTATTTTTTTTAAGCTTTCAATTTGTTTTGTATTAGCCTTATTAAATTGCCATATTTTGTTATTTAATAACATAATTTATTAAATACCCGCTTTCTTTGAGCATTATAACATTAAAATAAAAACTCTATAGAAAATATTAATTATACTTTTAGAAAGTTTTTCTAAGAGATTTTAAGAAAATTTATTATATTATATTTTACCTATTCAAGTTGATAATTTCTTCTAATGCTCCCAAAATAGCAATAATGCTATGTTCAAAGATTATTCCTCCTTGTAAAAATAGTATATACGGACTTTTCATAGGTGCATCTGCACTTATTTCAATTGAAGATCCTTGTACAAAAGTACCTGCTGCCATAATTATCTTATCACAATATCCAGGAATATCCCATGGTTCAGGAATAACAAAAGAATCTACAGGAGAATATTTTTGCAAACCTTTACAAAATGCCTTAACATTTTTAGCTGTTTTTAGTGCTATTGATTGAATGATGTCGCAACGGCGTTCATTATACCAAGGGTTAGTATGAAATTCAGCTAGATTAAATAGAGCTGCTGCATAGCATATGCTTCTTAAAGCTTGAAAAACACTATGTGGAGCCATAAATAATCCTTGATACATATATTTATTGTCGAATAGAGATGCTCCTACATGTGAGCCTAATCCTGGGGCGGTTAAACGATTTGCAGCCAGATCTACTAAATGTTTTTTCCCTGAAATATATCCACCGCAATTTACAAGACCACCTCCAGGATTTTTTAATAAAGAACCAGCGATAATATCTGCTCCTATCTCTATAGGCTCCTTCTCTTCAGTAAATTCGCCATAACAATTATCAACAAATATTATGGTATCAGGTGATATTTTTTTTACTGTAAGACAAATTTTTTCAATTTCAGAAATAGATAAACTTCTTCTAGATGAATATCCTCTTGAACGTTGAACGAATACCATTTTAATTTTTCTATTTTTTAATTCTTTTTTTATTATATTCAGATCTAAACTTTTTTCTAAAATACAATTCACTTCATTATATTTAATACTAAATTCTAATAAAGACCCAATTGTTGAGTCTACTCCTATTACCTTTAAAATAGTATCATAAGGAGTACCAGTAAGGGATACTAACTCATCTCCTGGTCTTAATATGCCGTATAATACTGTTGATAAGGCATGCGTACCTGAGACAAATTGTGTTCTATAAATTGCAGCTTCTGCTTTACAAATTTCAGCCCATATTTTGTCAAGTTTATCACGCCCATAATCATTATATCCATACCCAGTAGTAGTTTTAAAATCACTTTCACTTACGCGTTGGTTGCGAAAAGCTTGTAAAACCTTGCCAGTATTTATTGTAGAATTATGAAAAAATTCTTGTGTCTTTTCATTACTTATTTTTATTGCTTGTCTATGTAGTTTATTTAATTTTTGCGAAAAATGAAAATTATTTATCAAATTATTTACACCTATCTTTCTTTTCAAGTGTATCCCTATGTATTTCTCGACGACAAAGTAAATAAAAAACTACAATTATTATTTAATCTACTATATACCTACTTAGAGATATTTATATTTTTTTAACATACTCAATAGTTGATTAAACTAAACCATCGTATACTATATATCGTTTACATTAAGTTGCTTCTACTTTTTTTCTAGCCGACTTTATTTAATGCTTATATGTCTAATCCTTATTTTATGAGTAATGATTCTCCATATTTTCATTCAACTAGCCAAATAAAATGTTCTTCATGTAAAATTAGTAGATCTATAATTAGTAGATTTATAACTTGTAATTTTAAAAAAGTGGGCATTAATGAGCCGTAAATCTTAATAATTACTTAACTGTATAAACAAATTACACTCTAATCTGTTATTTACAGTAGTAGGGATAGTTAATAAGGATAGTTTTACTGATAAGCTTCATACTAATTTCAATATTTTCCTATATTTAGAACGAAGATCATGTTTTCGACCGAAAATATAAAATAATGATAATTAAATTACAAAACTTATAATGAAGACAAATCAGCATTTTATGTCATGAGCTATAAAAACGCAACCATTTAGTAATAATAAAATAAATTATATCTTCCCTAACATATAATTTGCATACGCAGCAATTTTTTATCTAAAATTTTATTCAAAATAGACGAACTAATTATTCCTTATGATTAATTATTTCAACATAAAAAGGTAAAGTATTTAAAATTTTTTCTGCTTCTTTTCTTGTGTCTGATGTGCAATAAATAGCCACAATACCTTCCCATTTATTAATAGTTGTTAATAAACCTAGGTATTCGTATCCTTCTATTATTTGATTTAAAAAATTAATTTTATTTACCGAAACATGAATATATAATGTACTGTTCATTTTTTGCGTCTTACACATGTATATGGTTCTACTAATTTAGTTATACGTAATTTAAAAATTTGTTTAGGATGACAAACAAAATCTATTTCATTGTTATTTTCATCATAAAGTATATTAATTTTTTGTTCAAATAAAGATAATGTTGGTTGAAAAAATTCCACTATTTCCCCTTTTTTTATATTATTGCGCTCTTCTAGAACGGCAATTTTATTTTCTTTATCATAATATAAAACTATAGCGACAAAATCATAGGTTGAAAGATTAGAAGAGTTTAAGTAATTTTGACTAGTTGCGTCAGGACGTCCAAAATAAAACCCACTACAATAATTTCTATTGGATATTTTTTTTATTTCTTTTAATAATCCAGGCAAAATTGCGCGATACTCATCAATATTTCTACATAAAGCATCAATTGCTTTGCGATAACAACTTGTTACAGTTGCTACATAATGAACGCTTTTCATTCTTCCCTCTATTTTAAATGAATCTAGGCCTATAGTAATCAATTTATCCAAATGTTCTAACATACATAAATCTTTAGAATTGAACACATATGAACCACGTTTATCTTCAAATATAGGAAAAAGTCTTCCTTCTCTGCTCTCTACTTGTAAAAAATATTTCCACCGACAAGGTTGAGTACACTGTCCTAAATTAGAATCTCTTCCGGTTAAATAATTGCTCAACAAGCAGCGTCCTGAATAAGAAATACACATTGCTCCGTGAATAAAGGATTCAAGCTCTATATTTGTCGATAGAGCAATAGTCTTAATTTCATCCATAGTAAGCTCACGAGCTAAAATTATTCTACTTGCTCCCAATATTTTCCAAAAATTTATACTAGCACTATTAACAGTATTTGCTTGAGTACTTATATGTATTTTTAAGTGCGGAGAAAAATTTCTTATTGTATGAAAAACTCCAATATCAGACACAATGACGGCATCTACATTAAGTTCAATAAGATTGTGTAAGTAGTCATTTAAAGCAGGAAATTCTTTATCATGTAAATAAGCGTTTACTGTTACATAGATACGCTTCCCTAAATTATGCGTCAACTTTACACCTATTCTTAGTTCATCTAAATTAAAATTATCGCTATATGATCTTAGCCCAAACTCTTTTCCGCCAACATATACGCTATCAGCACCGTATAACAAAGCAAATTTTAGTTTTTCTAAACTACCTGCTGGAATTAATAATTCAGCTTTTTTTCTAATATCCATTAGTTCTATTTTTCTCGTACTTTACTTTATAAACTATATACAAAATAATAAACCATATTGGCGCTAAAAGTCCTGATAACCTTGTATCAGGATAATATAACATTGCCCCTAAAACAAAAGCTATAATCAACAAGCACCCATAATTGGAGATAGGATAAAAAGGCATAGCAAAAGTAGGTTTTTTACCAGGATGATTTTTTACGAATTTTTTTCGTTTATTTAGATGAGATACGAGTATTATACCCCAAGTAAATAAAACATAAGTTGTGGCTAAAGATATTATAATATGAAATGCTTTTGCTGGCATAATATAATTTAAAAATACTCCAATTAACATTAAAATTGCACTAAATAACAGAGCTGTTACCGGAACATGGTTCTTGTTTAACTTGTAAAAAATAGAAGGAGCTTCCTTTTTTTCTGATAATCCGTATAACATTCTACCTGTAGAAAAAACACCACCGTTACAAGCAGATAAAGCAGCTGTTAATACAACAAAATTTATTATACCTGCTGCTTGTTTTATTCCTAATTTTGCAAAAGTAATAACAAATGGACTTCCCATTTCGCATATTTTACTCCAAGGATACAGTGACATTATTACAAATAATGAAGCAATATAAAATATTAGTACACGCCAAAAAACTTTGTTTATCGCTGAAGGTATAGTTTTTTTAGGATTTTGTGCTTCTCCGGCGGTAACTCCAATAAGCTCTACTCCTAAATAAGCAAAAACTACTATGTTTAAAGAATGAATCATTCCATCAATCCCATTAGGAAAAAATCCGCCAAAACTCCATAAATTACTTATTCCTATAGGAACTCCATTATTACCTATACCAAAAATTATTAATACCGTACCCATTATTAACATTAAAATAATGGTAACTATTTTAATTAAAGCAAACCAAAATTCAAATTCTCCATATAAGCGAACAGTAATCATATTAACAATCGTCATAGATATTAAGCTAAATAAAGCAAATATCCATTGAGCAATGTTTGGAAACCAATACTGCATATATACACCAGCTGCGGTAATTTCAGCCATACAGGCAACTATCCACATAATCCAATAAGACCAACCCGTAAGAAACCCAGCTAAAGGTCCTATTTCTTCATAAGCATAGGTAGCAAAAGAACCTGCTACAGGTTTAGACACAGCTAATTCTCCTAAGGCACGCATAACAAAAAAAATAAAAGTAGCTATTAATAAATACATAATTATCAATGACGGCCCTGCAGATTTTATAGCTGCAGATGAGCCATAAAATAATCCTACTCCTATTGTTCCACCAAAAGCTATCAATTGTATATGTCTCTCTTTCAAACCTCTATTTAATTTATCACAGGATACTAAATTTTTATTCATATTTTACACCTTTAACTATTTTTATAAGTTTAATTTAGTTATATTTTTTTCATGTTCCGCATACGTTTTAGCAAAATAATGACCGCATTTCCCATTAATTACATAATATAAAAAATCAGTTTTTTCTGGATATAAAACTGATTTTATAGATTCCAGTCCAGGATTTGAAATAGGCCCTGGTGGTAAACCATAGTTTATATAAGTATTATATGGAGAATCAATTTCTATATCTTTGATTGACAATGCATTTTTATGCTTTTGCAATATATATTCTACTGTAGCGCAAGATTGTAAAAGCATTTTTTTATTTATTCTATTTATAAAAACTCCTGCAATCTTTGCACGTTCGTCTTTTAACTTTGCTTCTCGTTCGATTATTGAAGCTAAAACTATAATATCATATATAGACATATTCTGCTTTTGAGCTTTTGCCTTCATTTCTGGTACAAATTTTTTATTAAACTGATAAGTTAAAGTTGTCAATATAATTTTCGGATCACTTTTTTCTAAAAAATAATATGTATCTGGGAATAAAAACCCTTCACATTGATATTTTACTTTAGCTGATTTTTTTATATAATCATATGGAACATACGTTTTTGCTAATTCAAGAAATTTATTTTTATTAATAATAATTTGTTTTTTGGATAACAACTCTGCAATTTGTTCAACTGTAAATCCTTCAGGAATTGTTACTTTTTGTTCAACAAATTTACCCTCGGAAAGTAAGGATATTATTTCATTAAGAGTCATATTAGGGCTTAACCCATATGTTCCTTTTTTTATTTTACTATTTAAATATTTAAAATGAGCTAAAATTTTGAATGCTGTTTTTGAACGAATTAATTTTAATTTATATAAATCATTTGCCACTTTATCAGTTGTAGCTCCATAATTTACATTATAGTAATATAAATTTTTGTCTATAAAATTTACTGGTAAATTTATTAATACAAAAGTTAATTGTATAGCAAAGCCAGCTATTATCATAAATTTTATGATGAATATAATATATTTTTTTAATAATAGCTGGCTTAATAAATTATACTCATTTATTTTTTTGAGATAGTTTTTATTTTTTTTAAAAATCATTTTATAATACTTAAACTTTATAAGTGATTACTATATTTATCAGCAATAATATAGTTTGTTTATATATTATTGTTTATATAAATAAAAACAATAACATAAATAAGCTGTTATTAGATAACATAAAAATCTAATAACAGCTTTAAAATTAATAATAAGGTCACTTATACGTAAGCAATCATTAAGCCGAGTTCTGTTCCACTTAAATAAGTGGCGATAATCATTTATCTTGACTATATGTTACCATACAGTTCCAGCGACTAACCCGGAAGATCTGCGGGCAACGTCTTTTCTTCCCTATTTAGTCTTGCTCCGAATGGGGTTTACCTAGCCAACAAATTACTTTGTCGCTGGTGCGCCCTTACCGCACCGTTTCACCCTTACCTTCTTTAACGAAGGCGGTACACATTTCTGTGGCACTTTCCCTGAGATTACTCTCGCCGGATGTTATCCGGCATTCTGCCCTTTGGAGTTCGGACTTTCCTCAGATTTATCTGCGATTATCTTTCATGCTTACGCAGAATATATAATAGCATTAATAAATAATGATGTCAAAATGTTAAATTTATCACTCTTAGATAAACTTAACAGGATCGTTGAAATTTAAAAAATTTATTTAAAAACTGTTAAACGAGCTACTTTCCAACACAATAAAAGTGTTTAGAAAAAATGTCACATAATACTTATAGGACTTACATCAATATCAATATTTTTCATTTTGTCTATAGCGGTATTTTTTATACAAATACGCAAAATTTTTTCATCTTTACTTTTAATTAAAATTAAATAACGATAATAACTCTTTATTTTTGTTATTAAGGGTTGAATAGGTCCAACTATTTTTATATCTCTATTAGTTCTCTTTATTTTGTCTACTATGTCTTTAGCTTGATTTCTACCTTTTTCTTGATTATTGGATTGTAAACTAATTTTAAAAATCTTTTCTAAAGGAGGATATCCTAATTCTTTTCTTTCTTGTATTTCTTGATAAAAGAAAGTTTCATAATCATGGTTTGCTGCTGCTAATATAGAATAATGATTAGGATTATACGTTTGTATTAATACATTTCCTTTAATCTGTCCTCTACCTGCTCTACCAGATGCTTGTGCTAATAACGCAAAAGTTTTTTCACTTGCTCGAAAATCAGGGAAATTTAGACAAGTGTCCGCGCTTATAATTCCTACTAGAGATACATTTGAAATGTCATGCCCTTTTGCTACCATTTGTGTACCCACAAGTATATCAAATTTAGCACTTTTAAAGTCATTTATTTTTTTTTCATGCCCGAATTTACCTTTAGTAGTATCTTGATCCATTCGTAAAATTCTTGCAGTGGGAAATAACTTTTTTAATTGTTCTTCAACTTTTTGTGTTCCAGTTCCAAAGTAACGTATATATTTACCTTTACAATTAGGACAAGAAAGAGGATTTTCCCCAAAATAACCACAATAATGACATTTTAAAATATTCGTATTATTATGATACGTTAATGACACATCACAATAAATACAAGTCATAACATGTCCACATTCTCGACAAATAACAAACGTTGAATAGCCTCTTCTATTTAATAAAACAATTGTTTGTTCTTTTTTTAATAATGTAGATTGAATTAATATCTTTAATTTTTCGGAAATAACAGTTCGATTTTTTTTATTAAATTCTTTACATAAATCAACTATTTGAACTTCAGGCAGAGTGGCTTGGTCAGGTCGTTTTTTCAATGGTAACAATCTTATATTATCTGTTAAGGCTTTATAATATATTTCAATACTTGGCGTAGCAGTTCCAAATATTAAAGGAATATTACTACTAGATGCTCGCCATTGAGCTATTTGTTTTGCATTATAATAAGGACGTTCTTCTTGTTTATAGCTAAATTCTTGTTCTTCATCAATAATTATTAAACCTAGCTGGCAAGTAGGAGTAAAAATAGCTGAGCGAGCACCAATAATTATATCTATGCTTTGATTTTTTGATTGTTCGAATACATCAGCTCTTTCTGAAGCGCTTATTTTACTATGAATAACTCCTACTCTATTAAAAAATCGACTTTTAAACCTTTCTACCATTTGTCCTGTCAATGATATTTCTGGAACTAATACAATGGTTTGTTTACTATTGTTTTTAACTTCCATAGCTAATTGCATATAGACTTCTGTCTTGCCGCTACCGGTTATTCCGTGTAATAAAAATACTCTGTTTTCATTTTTTTCTAAAGATTTACAAATTTCGTTATAAACTTTTTTTTGTTCGTTATTTAAGGTTATCTTTTTATTTAAATTACTAACTTCGGTAATCGTAGAATAACTATCGCGAAAACATCTTTTTTTATTTTTTTTAAGCCACCCGCTATTTAGTCCACTATTTATAACCTGCCTTGAAAATCCTATTGATAAAATATGAGATAATAATTCACTTTTCTTTTTAGTCATATAATTAAAAAGTTTATATTGAACAGGTCTGTTTTTAAAGCTATTTTCGTCTTGCTCATTGTTTGCTATTTCAATAACTATCAGGTTTTTTTCTTGAGTAAAATGTTTATTTTTTTTTACAATGCTTTTACCTGGTATAAATAGTCTTAAAGCTTCAGTATAAGAACAATAATAATATTCAGATATTTTTTTTGCTAAATTTAATAATTTGCTATCAAACCATGTATCAACTTTAGTTGTTGTGATAATTTTTTTTAACCCATTAGTTTCATCTTCTCTTAAATTTGTAACTATTCCTTCAACTATTTTTCTCCCAAAAGGAATAATAACTCTTGCCCCTATCTTAACGTTTAATTCTACTGGAACAATATAACTATATTCTTTTAATATATTTTTCCCTGGTATATTTATGACTATATCAGCAATAATATTTTTTCTCCCTATCTTAACTAAAAATTTCTAAGAGTCATGCTTAACATGTAAATTTAAGAAATGATTATTTTTTATTAACTTTTGTGATTCTGCACAAAGAATATCAACTTTATCAATTTTTTCCCAGCTAAGATCTAAATCTATTCTACCAAAATGACCATATGCAGCAACTTGTTTATAAACAGGAGTTCTTAGGTTAAGAGAATCTATAATTCCTCCAGGAGTAAGGTTAAAATGTTTATTAATTAATTTTATTATACAAACATCATCTATTTTACCTGTGTTAAAAGTATCTACTCTTATTGATACTGGATTAGGAATTCCTATAACATAAGCCAATTGCACTTCGCATTTGTTTGCTAAACCTGCCGCTACTATATTTTTTGCTACATATCGTGCAGCATATGAAGCTGAACGATCAACTTTTGTGGGATCTTTTCCTGAAAAAGATCCCCCGCCGTGTCTTGCCATCCCTCCATAGGTATCTACAATTATTTTTCGTCCAGTTAAACCTGCGTCTCCTTGCGGACCCCCTATTACAAATCTTCCAGTAGGATTTATATAATAATTAGTAGATTTATCAATATATTTTTTTGGGATCACAGGCTTAATAACATATTCTATTATATCCTTACAAATAATGTCTAATTTTACGTTTTCAGCATGTTGGGTAGATATCACTATTGTATCAATTCTTTGAGGCTTATCATCTATATATTCGATAGTTACTTGCGTTTTTCCATCAGGCCGCAAATAATCCAATATTCTCTTTTTTCTAACAAGAGCTAGTCGACGTGATAATTTATGTGCAAAGGCTATAGGCATGGGCATATATTCTTCTGTTTCATTTGTTGCATATCCGAACATAATTCCTTGATCTCCTGCGCCAAGTAATTCGTATGTCCCATTATAATCTTTTTTAGCTCCTTGAAATTTATCTACTCCTAAAGCTATATCAGGCGATTGTTCATCAATAGAAATCAATACTCCCACAGTATCTCCGTCAAACCCATAATTGCCTGTATATCCAATTTTCTTTATAGTATCTCGAGCTATTTTCGTAATGTCAATATAACAATTACAACTTATTTCTCCAACAATATGTACTTGACCTGTAGTCACCATCGTTTCACAAGCTACACGCGCATATGGGTCTTTAGTAAGTACAGCATCTAAAATCGCATCAGATATTTGGTCGCAAATTTTATCAGGATGTCCTTCTGTTACTGATTCCGAGGTAAACAATTTCCTATTTTTTAGCATTTATGTCTCCCAATTATTTATTAACATAAAATTATTAATGAATTTGGGAAGCTCTATTAATTCCCCGTCTTACGTATTTCAGTAAGAATTAGCACCGACCGGTTACTATAACTTCACAAAGCTTTATTACTTCACTGAATTCTTGATGAGGCAACTGTATTTAGCTTAATTTTTATTTATTTTAAACCTGTACGTCGTCGTTCAAAAGTAATTTTTTCTTCTAAAATTTCTTTTAAAGCACATATAACTGGTTTATGTTGTTTTTCGCAATTCATTTTATTTTCATCAACTATTTCACGGGCTCTTTTCGCTGCCATAATAACTAAAGTATATTTGCTCTCCCCTGCTTTTTTTAATAATTCATTATTTTGTATCATTATACATTCCTTGCAAATTTTTAATTATAATATTTTTATATATTTATTTTTATTTTAAAAAAAAGATTAATAAGCTTATACTTTATGACGTTCGTATTCTAACAATGTTGATTTATCTTTATTCTGTTAAATCATTAGCATTAACCTCAGTATATAATACTAATATTAAATTTTATAATTTAATTTATATAATTATTTACGTTGGCATTTTTTAGGGACTACAAAAATTCCACTGGCTTTACATACAATAATAGGTTCTAATAAAAAATCAGCAGCTGAGGAGGATACATCTAAACAGGGACTAACTACCTTACATACTTCAAAAATTATTTTACGCGATGTATTTCCAATATTTGTTATTTTTCCTGTTGCCTCAACATAATCTCCCGGATAAACAGGAGCTAAAAATTGGATGTTATCATAAGCGCAACATAAACCTTCATCTCCGTCGTTTCTAATTAATATTTCTGTTGCTACATCTCCAATTATTTCCAACATTTTTGCCCCAGCAATAAGATTTCCACCATAACGAGCATCTGATTGACTCATTCGCACTCTAATAATTACTTCTTCCATTCTGTCCTCCGTATTTCCTTTTTTAATATTCTAAGTTTAATTCACAATTTGTGCTTCATTATTGCATTCCCCTATAAAACATGCATTTGCTTCGTCAGTATCAATATGCATTTCTAATTTGAATTCGTTATTAATGCGAACTAATACATTATCAAATTTCAATCCCCTTACTCCGATACAACAAACACTTACAATCTGTTTATCACAGATACCCAATTCTTCTGCATCTTTTTTACTAGCATGTATATGACGCTGGGCTCCAATAAGTCCTTCTTTTAAAACTAATTCACCAGCAGGACCAACTAACTTACAAGCAGCTGAATTTTTTAAATTACCGCTAGCACGTATAGGTATATTTACTTTAAGTTTTAAAGCATCTGTCATAGATATTTCTACTTGCGTTTGTTTATTCATTGGACCCAATATCCGCACCCCTTTAATCATTCCTTTATCTGTAACAATGTCTACTTTTTCATTGCAAGCATAGGAACCGGGTTGAAATAAAGATTTAAAAACAGTTAACTCAGCTCCTTTTCCGAATAATTTCTCTACATCTCCCTGTTTAAGATGTACATGTCTTGCTGATACGCTTACTGGAATTTTCTTTTTCATAATGATTATAATAACTCCTAGTTTTAATTTTATACATTATTATTAACAATGGCATGATAACAAACAAAAAAAATTAAAACAATAAAAATAATATTCGTTAATATTTGGTTTTTCTTTATATCTTATAGTTCATTTTATCTTTAAACTACGCTTTCTTTCAATGAATATTTTATAGCTATAACAGATGCTTTGAGAAAGTATCAATTTATACAATTTATACAATACTAACCTAATGCTCTTATCCTCGGTTCAATATATGGATAATTAAAAGTAAACTCTATTTTTATTTTTTATAATATAATTTTAAATAATAATAATATGAGAATAAAATTAAATTAATTTAACCTATAAATTTTTAAAATTGTTATTATTATCATTTGTTGTTAAAATTAACTACATTTAAATTTCAGGAGACTTATTTATGGATTTTAGATTTACAGAAGAGCAAATATTAATTAAAAAACTTTGCAAAGAGTTTGCAGAAAAAAAATTAGCTCCTACTATTGTCGAGCGTGATGAAAAACAAGAATTTAATCGTCATCTTGTTAATGAAATGCTAAAATTAGGAGTTCAAGCTTTGCCGTTTCCAAAAGAATATGGTGGTGCTAACGCAAATTATCTAAGTTATATAATAGCTAATGAAGAATTAAGTAAATATGATGATGGCACATGTTT
The DNA here is from genome assembly GCA_963721525.1 of uncultured Negativicutes bacterium. Taxonomy (GTDB): domain Bacteria; phylum Bacillota; class Negativicutes; order JBAXTZ01; family JBAXTZ01; genus CAVRJL01. The sequence continues at coordinate 48,730 of CAVRJL010000006.1, read as the reverse complement.
AGCTATAGGGGCTACCTCATTATGTGCATGGCCAATATTTATTTATGGAACTGAAAATCAAAAACAAAAGTATTTAATACCTATTTGCGAAGGAAAAAATTTAGGAGCCTTTGGGTTGACTGAAGCCAATGCAGGTAGCGATGCTAGTGCTCAAGAAACAACTGCTATTTTAGTTGGTGATGAATATGTTTTAAATGGAAATAAAATTTTCATAACAAACGGTGGTGAGGCAGAAACTTATATAGTAATTGCTATGACTAATAAAGCAAAAGGAATTAGAGGAATTTCTGCTTTTGTTGTAGAAAAAGGGACGCCAGGTTTTACTTTCGGGAAACGTGAACATAAAATGGGAATAAATACATCTATTACTATGGAATTAGTATTTCAAAATTGTTGTATTTCTAAAAAAAATTTACTTGGCAAAGAAGGTCAAGGGTTTAAAATAGCTATGGCGTCTTTGGATGGGGGCAGGATTGGGATTGCATCTCAAGCTGTAGGTATAGCTCAAGCTGCAGTTGATCATGCTGTGAGTTATGCTAAAACTCGTTGTCAATTTGGTAAGCCTATAGCTTCTAATCAAGCAATATCTTTCATGTTAGCTGATATGCAAACAAAAACAGATGCAGCACGAATAATGGTATATAGGGCGGCATGGCTTAAAGATAATGGATTGCCATTTTCTAAAGAAAGTGCTATGGCAAAAATGTATGCCTCAGATGTAGCAATGGAAATTACAAGTAATGCGATACAAATATTAGGTGGCTATGGATATAGTCGTGAATATCCAGTGGAGAGATTAATGCGTAATGCGAAAATCACGCAAATATATGAAGGCACAAACCAAATTCAGCGTATAATAGTAGCAAACGCTATGTTGAAATGATTGAGAGGGATTTATGTTATGAATATGATTGTATGTATAAAACAAGTACCTGATACTACAGAGGTACGCATTGATTCTACAACAAATACTCTTATAAGACAGGGTGTACCAAGTATTGTAAACCCTTTTGATAAACATGCTTTAGAAGGAGCATTGAAAATAAAAGAGCAATGTGGAGGAAATGTAACAGTTATAACAATGGGACCACCCCAAGCAGCAGAAGCGTTAAAAGAATGTATTGTTATGGGGGCGGATAGAGCAGTCTTAGTTTCGGATAGAAAATTTAGCGGATCGGATACATTAGCTACAAGTTATATTTTATCTAAAGCTATAGAGAAGTTAGGTTCTTTTGATATAGTATTTTGCGGTAAACAGGCTATTGATGGAGATACCGCACAAGTAGGGCCAGAAATAGCAGAATATCTTGGTATTCCCCAGGTTACTTATGTAGCAAAAATTGAAATAAAAGATACAAAATTATTACATGTTTATAGAGAACAAGATGACTATTTTGAAGTAGTTGAAGTAAAAATTCCTGTTTTACTAACGGCAGTGAAATCTTTAAATGAACCACGCACAGGAAATGTTTGGGGTTGCCTAAAAGCACTTAAGAAAGAAAGCATTGAAGTTATTACTGCAAAGGGGTTAGATGTCAATTTTAAACGATTAGGTTTAATAGGAAGCCCTACGCAAGTTAGAAATATTTTTACTCCCGAACAAAGAGGACAGGGTAAAATAATTAGCGGTGAAACTGCAGAAACAGCAGCAAAAATGTTAGTTGAAATGCTTTGCAAAGCTTGCGGATAGAGGAGGAAATATGGCAGTAAAGGTGATTGAAGAGAAATGTGTAGGATGTGGTTTGTGTGTAAATCAATGTCCTTTTTCCGCGATACACATGGTAGATTGCAAGCCTATAATAGGAGAAAGTTGTACAGTATGCGGTCTTTGCATTAATGTATGTCCTCAAAAAGCAATTTTACGAGAAGAAGAAGAAATATTTGGTGCGGTAAATATAAATAACTATAAAGATATATGGATTTATATAGAACATTTTGAGAATAAAATAAAAGATGTATCATTAGAATTGCTTGGAGAAGGGAGTAAACTTGCTAGCTATTTAAAAACAGGATTATGTGGAGTATTGATAGGGAATGATGTCGCAAACCTTTGTACAAATATTTTTGCCAATGGTGCAGATAAAGTATATTTAATTGAAGATAAAATTTTTACACAATATTCAACAGATACTTATACTAAAGCGTTTGTAGACCTTATTAAAGAAAATAACCCTTCGGTTATATTATTGGGAGCAACACCTGATGGCCGTGATTTAGGCCCTCGTATTGCTTGTAGAGTAAGCACCGGTCTTACTGCAGATTGTACTAATTTAAGTATCGATATGGACAAAAGACTTGTTGAATGGACACGTCCTGCTTTTGGCGGAAATGTTATGGCAACAATTATTTGTCCGCATCATCGTCCGCAAATGGGAACAATTCGCCCTAAAGTATTTAAAAAGCCTCAAGAAGATTTTACAAAAGTAGGTAAAATTATAAAATTTAAAACAACCGTAGAAGAAAAAGATTTAAAAACAAAAATTATAAAAACTATAAAAAACAATGAAGTAAATTGTAATCTAGAAGAAGCTAAAATAATTGTGGCAGGTGGCAGAGGATTGCAATTGCAAGAAAATTTTATTTTATTAAAAGAGTTAGCCAGTGTACTAGGTGGAGTTGTAGGAGCAAGTCGTGCTGTCGTAGATGCTGGTTGGATACCTTCATTTCAACAGATAGGGCAAACTGGAAAAACTGTAAGTCCAAAAATATACTTTGCTTGCGGAATTAGCGGAGCAATACAACATATCGCAGGTATGAGAAGTTCAGACATTATTGTAGCTATAAATAAAGATTCTGATGCTCCAATATTTAAAGTAGCTAACTATGGAATAGTAGGAAATTTGTTTGAGGTTATACCTGAGTTAATTAAGGCTTTTAAACTACAAAAAAATTTATGAAGTTTTTTTGCATTACTTGAATAATTTTATCAAAACTATTATAATAAACTTGAAACAGTAAAGCATTGGGAGTGTCGTCTGTTGGCGAAGGACGAAAGTGGGGAGGATGATTTACTGTGCGGATATAAGAATTAAAGCCGGCGAACGCCGGTTTTCTTTTTTTGGTTGAATTAAATTATTTGCTATGGAATATAAATAAAAATTTAATATGTGAGAAAATATGAATAAAATATCTTATAAAGTTTGGATACTGGCTTTAGGCCATTTAGTGGTTGATATTCCAAGTGGAGCTCTGTTAATAGCTTTACCTTATTTTAAAAATAAATTTGGCTTGAATTTTGCGCAAATGTCTTTTTTGCCTATGGTATTTTGGATAACAGGTTCTATCAGTCAACCAATATTTGGGGTTTTAAGCGATAGAAAACATCAGTCTATATATATGCCGTTAGGTTGTTTAATATCTGTAATAGGTTTTCTAATGTGCATATATGTTAAAAATTATTATGCGGTTTTTTTATGGATTATTTTTTCCGGAATAGGAAGCTCAGTTTTTCATCCAGAAGGAGCGCGCTGCGCTAACTATTTCAGTGGTAAAAATACTGGCAAAGGTATAGGATTATTTACATTAGGTGGGTTTGTTGGTTCAGCATTAGGTTCGTTAATAATGGGCATATTTCTAAGTAAAAAAATAAATTTGGAATTTATTTTTTGTTTACCTTCTTTGTTATTATTTTTACCATTATTAAAAGCAGCGAAATCAATGTCAAAAATAAATTTACAATATCCTAAAGCTATTATAGGTCGTAAAATAGTTATCTCTTTATTAATGGTTCTAATGGTGTTATTTTTACGTTCGTTTATAATTTCAGGAGTGTTAGCTTTTTTACCAATGTATCTTATAGCTTATAGAGGACAAAATGAATCATTTGGTGGGTTAATACTAGCGCTATCTCAACTTTCTGGAATGATAGGTACCTATCTTGGTGGAGTGTTCACAGATAAATTTAGCAGTAGAAAAGTGATTCTTTGGACAACTTTGCCTTCAACATTACTAATATTTTTATTTTTAAATTCGTCATTATATTTATCCTGTTTTTTGATAATTTTAAATAATAGTTTAATGGCTGCTGCATGGACAAGCTTAATTGTAATATCGCAAAAACTTATGCCCAATAAAATTGCCACTGCTTCAGCTCTTACTATGGGTCTTTCTATGGGAATGGGAGCTGGAGCAACAATATTACTAGGTAAAATTGCAGACTGTTATGATGTAACTACTGTTTTTATTTTTTTAATGTGGCTACCTTTGATGGCGTTTTTATTTAGTTGGTTTATAAAAGAAGAGTAAAATTGCTTCTAACTATAATTGCTACAAATTAAATTTTTTTTAACTTTATGAAGATAATTTTTTCATTTGCATACATTACAAATTTCTAAAAATCGAAATTTTATCATAATAATATATAAGTTTTTATATCAATATTAAATTTTTCAAACCAATAATTGTTTTCATCATTTTGGTATTAATTTTTATATAATTTTAGATTTTCAAGGTTTCTATTATAAAAATTATATATATATACACTAAATAATAATCTGTGCTATTTATATCTTAGTATTTTAAAAAGAAACAAAATATATAAAATTTGTATAATTTAAAGTTTGTATAATTTAAAGGTAGTATTTCAATCGATATTTTTTTATAAATTTGATTTTTAAAATCTATTTTTTTGTTGAGGAAGAGGAAAATATGAAATTTCATAAATGGCATGGACTTGGTAACGATTTTATAATAATAGATAATTTAGAAGATGAATATAAACAAACTAATTTTCTTGTTAAAAGGATTTGCGATAGACATTTTGGTATCGGAGCAGACGGATTAGTTTTCATTAAAAAGGGAATAACTACTGAGTACAACATGCAAATATTTAATAACAATGGTTCCCAAGCTAGAATGTGTGGAAATGCTGCGCGTTGCTTTGTAAAACATTTGTATAAATATAAATATATAAAATATAAATCGAATATTTCTTTTGAAACACTGTCTGGATTAGTAGTAGCCCAAATATTTGACAACGATAAAATATGTATCGATTTAGGCAAACCTAATTGGACAAAGTCTTCAATCCCTATGTTGGGAAGGGAAGATGAATCGTCGTTAAACAAAGAAATTATTATTGACAATAAAAAACTCATTGTGCATGCTATACATATAGGAGAGCCTCATTGCGTTAGTTTTGTTGAAGATATAAGTAAAATTAGTTTAGAAAACTTGGCCCAAAAAATAGAAAAATATCCTATTTTCCCCCGGGGTACAAATGTTGAATTTGTTCAGATAATGAACCCTTCTGAAATTTATATACGTATTTGGGAAAGAGGAGTTGGAAGTACTCTTGCTTGCGGAACAGGAGCAGCTGCAAGTGTAGTTGTGGGAAACCTTTTGGGTAAAACTAAAAAAGAAGTAAAAGTTAAAATGGAAGGAGGTACACTGGACTTAATGTGGGGGGAAAATAATCATATTTTAAAAATTGGAGACGCACAAGAAGTATTTTACGGGGAAATACTTTAATTTTATCATATTATTGCCTAATAAAAATATCTAGGTAAAAATTTATAAATAAGTAAACAAAAATAAGGAGCTAAAAATGCGTGAAGGCATCTTGTTTGTAGTTTCAGGACCATCAGGTGCAGGTAAAGGCACGTTAATAAAAACATTGCTTGAACAATATTCAAAACTTAAAATTAATTTATCTATATCGACAACAACAAGACAACCACGTACAGGAGAAACTAGCGGTAAAAATTATTGGTTTATTACAAAAGAAGCTTTTAAAACAATGATTCATCATGACGAGTTATTAGAATGGGCAGAAGTATATGGTAATTTTTACGGAACTCCTATAAAAATTTTATTAGAATGTATTAAAAAAGGTGAAGATTTTATTTTAGAGATTGATATACATGGAGCATTACAAGTCAGAGCTAAGTTCCCTCATGCCGTATTGATATTTGTAGCGCCTCCATCATTTGAAGAATTAATAATGCGAATAAATAAACGTGGGACAGATGGGAGTAAAATAATAAGACAAAGATTAGGATATGCGAAAAGAGAATTAGCAATGGCTCACAACTATAACTATATAATTATAAATGACGTATTAGATGATGCTGTTGAAAAATTTTATTCTATAATAAAAGCCGAATATTGCAAAGTTGAACGCACTACAGATTTTATAACGAAAATTGTAAATAGTAATTCTAATAATTATTAATGGATTATGTATATAAATAATTATTATTATAAATGCCAATGTAGATGGGAGAAATAACACTTTAGTTTCACTAAAGTGTTATTTCGAAAACTACACTTTAAAGTCAATCGTAATTAACGTATTAAAAGTATAGTTAATTTTTTGTATATCTATTTTCTGCATTAAACGAATATAAATTTACTTAAAAGATATAATTTATTTTAGTTTTAAAAGATCTCATAAAAAATGTTGCTTCTTACAGATACTGTAATATAATGAAGTATATTTTTATAATTGCAGTTCTTTAATTTAAAATAAAATCTCATAACATTCTTTATGATATTTTATGTGTAAAGAGATATAGCTAGAGTTTCATCGATAATATTAGATATTTTAATTCATTAAACTTATTTTTTTAGTTTATTTTTTTTAGTTACTTTTCTACTTCGATTAATATAAAGTAAACTATAATCAAAAAAAGGAGCTAGTGATGAGATTTTTAATCAAAAATGGGACAATAGTTACAGCCAGCGATGTTGTAAAAGCGGACGTATTAATTGAAAACGAAAAAATAAGCCAAATAGGCATTGATTTGTTAGATGATAATGCGAGGACAATAAATGCTTTGGGCAATTATTTATTTCCTGGAACAATTGATCCTCATACTCATTTGGATATGCCTTTTGAAAATGTAACAACAAGTGATGATTTTTTTACCGGTACGAAAGCTGCAATTATGGGCGGTGTAACTACTATTATTGACTTTTCTTTACAAAAAAAGGGACAAAGTTTACAACAAGCAATAGATAGTTGGCATATGCGCGCTGCAGGTAAATGTTTTACCGATTATGCGTTCCATGTAGCAATAACTGATTGTAATAATGAGGTTGTGGAAGAAATTAAAACTTTGCCTAAAACAACAGGGGTATCTACGATAAAATTATTTTTAGCATACAAAAATTTATTTCAAATCGAAGACGAAACAATGTATAAAATATTTAAAACAGCTCGCCAATCCGGAATATTAGTAGGAGTACATTGCGAAAATGGAGATATTATCAATGCCTTAATAAAAGAAGCAATTTCTAAAGGACAAAATGATCCTATTTACCACGCCTTAACTAGACCAGATGATCTCGAAGCAGAGTCAATATCAAGAGCAATAACAATTGCTTGTATAGCAAAAGCCCCACTATATATAGTACATCTTAGTTCAGCTAAAGGTTTAAATATAGCCCTTAAAGCAAGGCAAAATGGGCAAAAAGTATACTTAGAAACTTGTCCGCAATATTTATTATTAGATGATTCACGTTACATTGCACCTGGAATAGAAGGGGCAAAATTTGTTATGTCTCCACCCTTACGTAAAAGAAGAGATAATAAAATTTTATGGAAGGCATTACAAAATGATTTAATCGATATTATTGCTACAGATCATTGTTCATTCAATTTTGTTGATCAAAAAATAGCTGACTATACGGACTTTCGTACTATACCTAATGGTATACCTGGAATTGAAACTCGATTTGCTTTAATGTATACAGAAGGAGTATGTACTGGAAAACTTTCTTTAAATCAATTTGTGAAACTAACTTCATATAATTCTGCAGTTACCTTTGGACTTGCTCCAAAAAAAGGAACAATTGCTATCGGCACAGACGCTGATATTATCATATATAACCCTCAAGGAACGAGGATAATTTCTGTAAAAGATTTACATCAAACGGTAGATTATACACCGTATGAAGGTTTTATACAAAAAGGATCGATTGAACATGTTTTTTTAGGCGGAAAACATATAGTAGAAAAAGGTAAGTTAGTTTTGACGCAACCAGAAGGTAAGTTTATTTATCGTTCGAAAATATCATAAAATTAAGAATGAGAGGAAATAATGAAAAAAGATTCTTTAATCAATGCAGGCAAAAATGTAATTATTAACTTACGTGAACTAGCTGAGTTAACTTCGAACGAATATGGAGCTCAACGAGTAGCTTGGACTCCCGTTTGGCAAAAAGCACGTAATTGGTTTGCAAATAAAGCTACATCATATGGAGCTAAGGTAACAATTGATGCAGCGGGAAATACATGGGCAAAATTAACTGGAGAAACAGTAGAATCTATTATAATCGGAAGCCATATTGATTGTGTTCCTAATGGCGGTTGGCTAGATGGTTCTTTAGGGGCAGTCACTGCGCTTGAAGTCATTAAGAGATATAGTAGAATTCGTCCGAAAAAAACTATTTATGCAGTAAATTGGGCTGATGAAGAAGGAGCACGTTTTGGTCGTAGTTTAATGGGGTCATCGGCAGCAAGCGGTACATTAGATATACGTGAAATTATCCATAGAATTGACAATAACGGATATAAGATTGGAGAGGTTTTAGCTGAATATGGTGTCAACTTAAATACTATAGAGAACGCACATACTCAATTTAAGAAAAGAAAAGGATTGGGTTTTGCGGAATTACATATTGAGCAAGGACCTATATTAGAAAGCAATAAAAAAACTATTGCCTGTGTTTATGGAATAACTGGAGTGGAAAGATATTATATTAAATTTGAAGGACAAGCTGCGCATGCCGGATCATTTCCAACCTTATTAAGACAAGATGCATTTTTGGCAGCAGCACAGTCGGCTCTAGCTTTCAGAGAAATAGCTTTAAAGTACGAGGGAGTATGTACTGTGGGCAAAGTAGCTATAAGACCAGATATAGTAACTATTGTCCCGGAAAGTTGTATTATTTCTCTTGACCAGCGTTCTATTGATAAAAGTAAATTGTTATTAATGAATGAAGAAGCTAGAAAAGCTGTAGAAATAGCTGCTAAAGAATATTCAGTCAAAGCCGTATGGGAAAAAATTTGGACTATTGATCCTACTATATTTGATTCGAAATTAGTTGAATATTGTAAAGAAGCAGTAGTGGAAGAAACTGGTGAAAGAACAACAATTTATTCTGGTCCATTACATGACGCAGCTGAAATGTCTAAGATACTGCCCACAGTTATGATGTTCGTAATGTCTGAACGAGGGTTATCCCATTGCAAAGAGGAAAATACTTCAGATGATAATATAGAAACAGCAGTTCGAGCTTTTATGAGATTAGTTGATAAAATTATAAGCTATGGTTTAGGGAATAGTTATACAAGATGATAAGAAAATTAGCTTTATTAAAAATAACTCTATAATAGGGTATGTAGCAATAGTAGTAGCTACTATAATGTTAGGTGGAGGCGGATCTGTTACAAAATATATTTACAAATGTGGAATAAATCCTTTAGTTTTGTTAAAAATTCGTTTAATAGGAACAACTATTATATTATTTTTTATACTTGGGATTTTTGTTCCGAAATGTTTTAAAATATATTATAAAGATGGTATTCATTTTGTATTTTTAGGAATTATAGGATTTGGCGGATTACTGATGATTTCATCATATTCTTTTAGCACATTAAATAATTTTGGGATAGCAATTGGTATAATGAGCGCAATTTTATATTCTTTCAATATTTTAAAAAGTAAATCTCTTAGTAAAAAATACAAGCCATTTACAATTATTTTTTATTCTTTCTTATTTGCATCTTTAATTTATTTATTTGTACCTGTATCAATAAATTGGCAAAATATTACCATCGTACCTTTATGGATGTATGTTTATGTAATAATTTGTTATACGTTATTACCCTATAGCCTATTTTATGTAGGAGTACATTATTTACCGCCTACGAATGTAGCAATAACAGCTGCAATTGAACCTGTAATTGCAGCTATTATTGCTTTTATAACACTAGGAGAACTAATGGAAAGATTGCAGATTATTGGAGGAGTTGCCATCTTAACAGCAACATTTATAATTCAAATATATGAAATAAAAAAAGAACTTAATTTTTAATATTATGAAGAATAATAGCTATATCCGCTATAAAACTAATTAAGATAGAAGGGAATAAGATATGAGTACAAGATTAGGAGTACGATTCTGTAATATTGAACTAGAAAATCCTTGTATTTTGGCATCTGCATCTCCAACTCAAAGCAAAGAAGGGATAGCAAAAGCTTTTAAATTAGGATGGGCAGGTGTTTCTACTAAAACCTGTGCGTCAAATTATTTATTAACAAATGAATCTCCTAACAGATTTGGAGTTATTCGAGGAACAGATGAAGATATTTTAGGGTTCGCTAATTTCGAAGGTATAACAAGAAAACCTAGTGAATACTGGGAAAAAACTATACGTGAGCTTAAAAGTGAATTTCCAAATAAAGTTGTTATTGCAAGTATTATTGCTGAGGTTAATCGTGAACCATGGCAAAATTTAGCAATGCGGATGGAAAAAGCTGGAGCAGATGCTTTAGAAATAAATTTATCTTGCCCACATTTTCGTTTAGATAATGCTATGGGAGCAGCTGTTGGTAAAGATGTAGAAAATTCAGCACAGATTATTTCTTGGGTAAAAAAAGTAGTAAGAATTCCGATAATTGCCAAACTTACTCCAAATATTAGTTATATCCAAAATATGGCTAAAGCTGTAGTGGAGGCTGGTACAGATGCAATTGCTGCAATAAATACAACACAAGGACTAATTGGAATAAATATTGATACATTTGAACCTTTACCTACAGTTGATGGACATTCAACATTAGGGGGATATTCCGGGAGAGCAATTAAGCCGATAGCCCTACGTTGCGTTGCACAAATAGCTCAAGCAGTTAATGTACCGATTATTGGAATCGGCGGTATATCTAAATGGCAAGATATTATAGAACACTACGCAGTTGGCTCAAGTTCTGTACAAATATGTACAGAAGTTATGCTTAGTGGTTATCAAATTATTACCTCTCTTTTAAAAGGATTAGAAGAATATGTAGAGAAGAAAAATATAATTAATTTACTAGACATAACTGGTAAAGCTGTCCCTAAAATTATAGCTCGTGAAAAATTAAATATGTTGTGGCCTGTGCGCGCTGCTGTTATTAATCCAGATAAATGTACAAAATGCGCTAAATGCCTTATTTCGTGCTCGGAAAGCGGCCAAGCGGCTATACAATTCATAGATGGAGAAATATCTATTAATAATGAAATCTGTGATGGATGCTCATTATGTATTCATGTTTGTCCGTATGGAGTACTAAAATTACAAAAATCTCATACTAAAATAAATAATATTTAGTACCTTAAATGTTATTTATAAATCAATGATTTAATATGCTTATACATTTAACTGTTGTAATGAATAGGTGCTCTGTGGTTATAATAGAATATGAATGGGAGATTAATTAATGAAACAAGTTCAAAATGAATAGGTGCTCTGTGGTTATAATAGAATATGAATGGGAGATTAATTAATGAAACAAGTTCAATTTAAAAATAAGTTTTATTTAGAAGAAAAAACAGAAAAAAAGTTGAGCAAAAACAGTGTTTAGTATAACCATGATTTAGCACCTACTAAACTACAAGATCGTTCATGGGGAGTATATAATATTGTTGCTCTTTGGGTATCTATGTGTTTTAATGTGCCAATCTATATGTTAGCATCAGGATTAATGTCAATGGGATTAAGTTTTTGGGAAACGATTTCCAATGTATTAATTGGCAATATTATTATAATGTTTATAATAATATTGAATTCAAATGTAGGAATAAAGTATGGAATCCCTTATCCAGTATTTGCACGCTTATGCTTTGGAATGCGTGGTGCTATGGTTGCAGCTTTAGCACGAAGAATAGTTGGCGCTGGATGGTTTGGAATAAATTGTTGGATTGGAGGACAAGCTCTTAGTTGTATTCCGATATATTTTTTTCCAAATCTAAAAAATAATATTATAGTCGATTTTGTTTGTTTTTTTCTTACACTTGTTTTATGCACATATTTATGCTATTCAGGAATAAATTTAATAAAAAAAGCTAAAGCTATAGCAGCTCCAATTTTAGCAGTTTTTTTTATTTCTCTATTTGTTTTGTTTTTAATAAAATTAAGAGAAAAAGGATATTCTTTTTTCTCTTCTTTTTATTTTAAAAGTGATATCTTAATAGGTACTAAGTTTTGGTCAATATATCTTGCTGGATTGATAGCCAACATAGCTTTTTGGTCAACTTTATCATTGAATATTCCTGATTTAAGTCGCTTTGTTAGAAGTCAAAAAGAGCATAATGTAAGTATTTTATTTAGTCTTCCAGGAACTATGATGATTTGTTCATTTGTAGGAATTTTTGTTACAGGTGCAACAAAAATTCTTTATGGTGCGTATATTTGGGATCCTGTATCTGTTTTATCAATAACAAAAAATGGTTGGGTAATTATTTTAGGCTCGGTAGCTATCCTTATTTCCACAGTTGTGCTTAATGTTGCCGCAAATATGTTAGCTACTGCTAATGATATTTCTAGTATATGGCCAAAACATATTTCTTATAAAATGGCTGTAACTTTTACTGCTATATCTGGGATTATTATTATGCCATGGAAATTACTTAGTTCTGCAAATGCATATATTTTTGATTGGTTGGGATTATATGGAGTCTTGTTAGCTCCATTAGCAGGTATTTTTATTGCAGATTATTATATTATAAAAAAACGTCGAATTAACTTAATCGAACTTTACAGTGAAAAAACAAATAATCGTTATTGGTATTCATCTGGATTTAACAAAAAAGCCTTCGTTGTTTGGATAGTTGCTATTATACCAGCTTTAATGGGTCGTTTATTTGAGTCATTGAGTTTTTTATATCTTTTTGGTTGGATTATTGGAGTACTAACTGCTTTGTTTTTTTACGTCATATTAATGTCTAAATTAACACATCTAAAGATAAGTGATGAAGAATGGGAAAAGTTAATTGTTATTAGAACATAACCAAAAAAATATTTCTCACTTATACTAAAAACACTGTTGGCTTTGGGCTTTAAATAATACGTATTTTTTAATAACATTATTTCAAAAATAAAATTATATAAAATAGGAGAAAAATATGAGCAATAGATATTCCGAATATTGTATGATAATAAATCCTCGCGCATCAATACTTACTTTACTCGATGAATTACATAAAAACAACATTGGATCTCTATTATTAAATATAGATGATCCTGTATGGTTGAACAAATATTCTGAAGAAAAAAAATGTTTTGAAGCGATTTTTTATAGTACAAAAGGAATAGAGTTAGTTACAGCGCAGGACATTTCTAATAAATATAACGTAACATTTGTAGTAGCTGGAAATGAAGATAATCTTGAACTAGTAGAATACATTACATCAATGGTTACACCTAAATATGCAAATGATATTTCTACAAGTAAGATACGAAAAAATAAATTTGATATGCAAGAAGCGTTGCGTTCGGCTGGAATAAAAGCAATAAAACAATTCAAATTCTCCATTAACGATATTAATGAAAAAAAACTTAAGAAGCAGATAAAAGACTTCGTTTTTCCAATATTTATTAAACCTAACGGATCCGTTTCTGGTATAAGTGCAATAAAATGTGAAACACATATTGAATTTCTTAAAAAAATTCAAATGCTTGTAACTATAATCAGAAATTCGATAATAAATACCAGTTTGTCAGAGGAGATCATTGTGCAAGAATCTATTAATGGAGAAGAATACCTGGTTAATAGTTTTAGTTTTAACGGGGAACATTACATAAGCGGAATTTATTCTTGTGATAAAATTCTGGTAAAGGGTATATCTCAATATCATTCAGTGAATGCAATTAATCCCATACACAATCAAAATATTATTGAATACGTAAGGAAAGTGTTAACTGCACTCGGTGTAAAAAATGGTATGGTTAATGCAGATCTGATCAAGGTTAATACTGAGTTATTCTTATTGGAAATAAATTGCAGGATAGTAGGTCTTGAGGGATTAATAAGTGAATTAGAAACAAAAATTTTTGGTTACAATCAAGCTATGTTGATAGTAGCAGGTATCAAAAATAAACTTTATGAATATTTCGAATTTCCTCAAAAATTCGTGGGTAATGGAAAGGTTGTTCTTCTGCAAGATATACGAAATTTTTATGATGATAATCTAAAATCTATATCTTCTAATATTGCTCATAAATGGGTTTTTGATAATAATTCGCTAACAAAGGCTACGAGTCCTTCCACTGAAATAGAAGGACTCGTACTTTTATACAATTTAGATAAAAATTTATTGGAAAAAGATTATTTAAAATTACGAGAAATGGAAGCGATATCTTGACAATAGTAACATATTTCATATTAAAGGTATCAAACCAACATCTACGACAGCACGACTTGCTCCTACAACTCCACCTAGTACACTGGCTAACTCTTTTAATAAAATAAAATTTTCTTGCAATTGCAATCCTCTGCCACCTGCCACAATTATTTTAGCTTCTTCTAGATTGCAATTTACTTCATTGTTTTTTATAGTTTTTATAATTTTTGTTTTTAAATCTTTTTCTTCTACGGTTGTTTTAAATTTTATAATTTTACCTACTTTTGTAAAATCTTCTTGAGGCTTTTTAAATACTTTAGGGCGAATTATTCCCATTTGCGGACGATGATGCGGACAAATAATTGTTACCACAACATTTCCGCCAAAAATAAGACGTGTCCATTCAACAAGTCTTTTATCCATATCGATACTTAATTTCAAATAATTTTACTATTAATATTTGTTTAAGTTTTTATAATATTACTTCTTGCTCTTTTAATATAAGCCAAATGATTTTTTGCATTACTTTTAGACCTGTTATTTCTTTTATAGCTTCAGCATAACAATTTAATCGTACCAAACATTTTTTTTCGATTTGTTGAGCAGTTAAATTATTAGCCTTAAAATCAATAATAACAATTTTATTATCTTCTACAAAAAATAAATCAATTACACCTTGTAATAGCATATTATTTCCATTAACCTTTTTACGTAGTAAAAAAGACTGTTCTCTTTTTACTATGGTTGATTTTTTTATTCTATTTGCAAGTGCGCTTTTTGTAAAACCTAATATTTTTAAAATGTTAATACTTTTTGCTTGTTTATTATTTATAATAGTATTTTTTTCTAAATTCTCAATTAAATTATTTATTTTTTCTAAATTATTATGTATATTGAAATCTAACCTTTGAAAAATTTCATGATAAGCTAGGCCTACTTCCATATCTGCAACTATTTTTGTATTAGAACATTTTTTAAGAAATTCTTTTTTCTTAAAAAATGAAGAAGGTACCTGTTCAGGTTCAAGTTCTATTAGTTGCTCATTTAACATTTTTGACTGACTTACAGTTATTTTAGGGGAATTATTATTTTGAGGATAAGGATATTTCCAATCAATCATTTTATTTACAATATGCAATATATTTTTTGTAATAGATACTGAAGCAATTTTTTTTAAAAAGATATAATTATGATCTAAAGTAGGTTCTTTAATTTTTATTTGTTCGGTATCCGTAATGAATATTTTCCATCCGTTATAAGCTATTCCTTGCGAATATTCGTTTTCTATAATTTTTAAAGCTTCTTCATCTGTTAATAATGCCATCATTATCCAATCAAGCCAAGATTTATGAGATGCTATATCTATGCTATTGATTTTTTCATTTTCCATTATAGAAATTGCCGGCTTCCATTTGGTTTTTACACTATTAATCAAACTACTTTTTTTTTGGATGTTTGTAACAAGTATAAGTTTTTCTCTAGCACGAGTCATAGCTACATATAATATTCTTATTTCTTCAGCTATCATTTCTTGTTCTAACTTATAATTAATTAAATTATTAATTTCACTAGCAAAAACTATATTACTTTTCAAATCGACAAATTTCATCCCTATACCTAGTTGTTTATGCAAATTAAATAATTTATTATCAATATCTTTTTCAGTTAATAATTTTCTTCCTAATTCACCTATTATTACTACTGGATATTCCAATCCCTTACTGCTATGTATAGTTGAAACACGTACAATATTATCGCTTTCGCTTAAAATTTGTCCTTGAGCTAAGTTCACTTTTCTTTCTTTCAATTCTTCAATATATTTTATAAAACGAAATAGTCCTTTATAAGCAGTTTGTTCGTACTGTAAAGCTTTATCTTGTAACAAACGTAAGTTAGCTTGCCTTACATCCCCAAAAGGTAATACTGCTATATAATTCAAAAAATCTTTTGTTTCATATATATCTTGAATAAGTTCGTATATCGATGTTCTTCTACTTAATTCTCGCCAAAAATTTATCTCCTTAATAAAATTTAAACATTTATTTTTCAATTCATTTTCTATTTCGGATTCAGTAGCTTTTTGTATTCCATCCCAAAAATATCCAATACGTTCATATAAGCGAATTTGTGCTAATTCATCATTATTAAACTCAAATAATGGAGATCTTAATACTCCAACAAGATGAATATCTTGTAATGGATTATCAATTACGCTTAATAAAGAAATCATAATTTTTATTTCAAATGAAAGAAAAAATCCTTCAATGCGGTTTGTATGGCTGGGTATTCCATTATTGCGTAAAATATTGACTAAGTTAGATATATGTCTACTCGAACGAAATAAAACAGCTATATCTTTATATTGGATAGGACGCCATATATCAAGTATTTTATCGTAAGTTAATTTACTTTGAGAAACCATTTCATTAATTCTATCGGCTATAACTTGTCCTTCATAAATAAAGTCGTTTTTGTCTCCTTCCTCTTCATCAATATTCAATTCTCGATTTTCTTTATTTTTTTTACAGACAAAATGAAGTTCTGTAGAATGATCCAAGGCATTACGATGAATATTCTCTTTCCAGTACATTTTTGCGCCTAATTTTAAGGACACACTCTCATTGTAATTGATGTATGCTGTTTCTATTGTCATTATTTTTTCGAAAATAAAATTAATTGTTTTTAATACTTTTGAGCAACTTCGAAAGTTTAATGACAAATCAATTTTTCGACAATTAGCATTATCATGTTCAGGATAAATATTATATTTTTTTAAAAAAATTGTTGGTTCTGCATATCTAAATCTGTAAATGCTTTGTTTAACATCACCTACCATAAATCTGTTGAAATTATTTCCATTTAATTTTTGTAATATAGCTTCCTGTACTTCATTTATATCTTGATATTCATCTATAAAAATCTGTACAAATTTATTTTGTAAATCCTTTAAAGGTTCGTTATTATTGCCAGTTAATAATTTCAGGCAATATCTTTCTAAATCATTAAAATCGAAAATTGATTTTTCCTTTTTTCTTAATGCATAAACTGTAATAAAATTTTTTGTCACTTCTATTAGTTTTTCTATTATTAAACGAACAGTATTATTTTTTTTTATTATTTCTTCTTCTGTCTGAAAAAAATTTTTTGTTAAAGTTTTTATTATTTTTCTTTGTTCATTTATAAATTTTTTTATTTTGTCGAATTTTTCAACATTATTCTTTAATACTTTTTCATTTCTTATACATTTTCTCCAACTTTCAAATTTTACTTTTCGTAAATTTTCTCGTAATTGAGAATAATTTTTATAATTTTTTATCCGCCTAAGTTGATTTTGCTCATTAAAACATATTTGTAATATAGTTTCCATTGCATCACTGTGTCTTCCCGTTTGTATTCCTTTTTCCAATAAACATAATGCTTTTTCCAATTTGGTATAAACATAGTTTAAAAATTCTCTTCCCCATTCACACTCAGTAATCTTTTGCGCATTTTTTGGCCAAAATTGATCTGAACAATTATTTAGCCATTCTTCTTTATCTATTCTATTACAGGTAAATTTATAAATATCAAATATTGCTTTGTATAATGCGTTATCATTTAGATCTGAACAAAACCATTTTGTCAATAAAATAAAATCATTATCTTTCTTATTATAATATCGCTCAAATAAATATTCTACACAATCTTGCATTAACATACGAGATTCTGTTTCGTCAGCTAAACGAAATTTAGCGTCAATTTCTAATAGATGAAAATACCGGCGAATAAGGCGCGCACATAAAGAATGAATTGTTGATATCCATGCTTGCCCCAACAATAATTGTTGACGATATAAATGTTTTACCAAATCAAAATCAGCGTTTGTCTCTGCCTCTTTCGCTTCTTTAGCTAAAATGCTACCTATTCTTTCTTTTATTTCTGTAGCTGCCGCATCAGTAAACGTTACAAGTAATATTTGGTCAATAGAATAATAATTACCGTTTTCGTCCTTATTTTTTAGTACATTAATTGCCCTTTGAGTAAGAGACGAAGTTTTACCTGAACCAGCAGAAGCAGATACTAAAATATTTTTCCCAAATTGATTTCTTATGTATTCCCTATTTTGGGCATCTTTAAATAAATAATTACTCATTGTTATATCCAAGCTCTGTTTCTAATTTTTTAAATACTTCGGTATCTGCAATAGCTTTTATTTCATATTTGTCCCCTAAAGATTGGTCAAATCGACAAATATCAATAAATGAGCAGTATTCGCACGCTAAATTTTTGCATTTTACTGGCTTTATATGCATAAATCCGTTTAAAATATTTTCAGATGCTGTTAAGATTTTATTTTTTGCATTTTTTATTAATAAATTAAAAAATTTTTTATTGATTAAATAATCGGAACTTTTATCTTTTTTAAATTTCATATTTACATAATCGAACATATACTCGTTACCTGAATAAATATCTGAAGAAAGCAATCCAGAAAAAGCTGTTTTTTTAAATTTTTTCTTCTTGATATCATCTTCGTATCCAGTGCTTATACGGTCGTTTTCCAAGCCTATATACAATACTCCAGCTGGTTCTGTTTTATAAGCATAGTTTTGCAAAAACGTTTCTAAATATACTGGAAGCTGAAGTTTTAAGCCAAAATATAATTCGCAAAAATTCAATTCGCTTTTGTTTGTTTTATAATCTATTATTAATCCATATTTTTTCCCATTAAATTTGAGTAAATCAATTCTATCAATTTTACCATTTATTAAAACTTTTTTTTCTTTTAATTCTAATCCTTCCCAAGTACAATCTTTATTCCCAAAAGTTTTTTCTAAATAAATAGTGTCAAATTTTGAATATTTACTAAAGGAAACAATTTGTATAAACGTTTTTTTAAAACGTTTATACAATCGTTTTTTTAAAATGGTAGCAAAACTATTGCTTGAAAATAAATTATTTTTTATTTTATCCGCTTGTGTCTCAAATATTTCTCTAATTTTTTTTAAAATTACCGTAAAATTAGATTGTTCAATGTTTTTAAAGTTCATTAAAAATCCGTTTTCAGTAAAAATTTTTCCAATACAATACAACGTTTCATGATAAATATTGCCTACGTCCAGTATCTCTAAGTTAAATTTTTCCCGTTTTTTAAGCTTCAGCATATAATTGACAAAAAACTTAAAAGGACAACTAAAATATGTTTCAAATTTTGTTACATTGCCAACAAATGCATTGTCATTCATTATCAATTTTTGTGCTATATTTGGAGAAAGATTGTCACTGTCATTATTATAAGCTAAAGCTTTATAAATATTTGAATTTTTGTCCTGAACTATTTTTTCATGTAAAACGCGCCAATAAGGAAGCTCGCTTTCTCTTTTTATTCCCTCTCTAACAAGTTTCGCAAATTCATTTTTAGCTCTTTTAAAACTAGAAAAATAATCAAGAGCAGTTGTTTTGATATTATGTTGAGAGCAAATTTGGTTGTAAGAGGAGGCAACATCGTATTCTTTTCCCATCATTTTTATTATTTTTTCCAAAAAAAAAGAAGGATATTGAATTTTACCGCGCGTGTTAATTGATGAATAGCTAAAAAATAAATATTCACGCGCTTGCGATAGAGCACTATAAAAAATAAAATAATCGGCAAATATTTTATCTATACCACTTATAGGCGTTTCAATTCCAACTTTATTCAACTGTTCATAATCGTTTTGATTTAACAAACTAGACTCATTTATATCATACTGCGGTAAAATTCCTTCGTTCATTCCTAAAATAAATATCGCTTGTTTTTCTGGCATTCTCATGCTATCAATAGAATAAACCCCTAGATAATCTAAACCAGGAGGAGTAATTTTTATTTGTACTGCATCAAGTCCTTCACTTATAATTGAGGCAAACTCATTTAAAGATATTTTCTCATTATTAGAAATTAGTTTTAATTCTTTGAATATCTCGTTTATAACTTGCCATACTCGTCTGTATCCTGCACTTGCTGCTTTATCATTCTCTTTTTCTGCTTTTATAGCCAAATTTTCTAAATATAGTTCTGCTTTTATAACCTTTAGCAGTTCTTCTAAAGATTGCACATATTTTTTTATTGTCTCTTTTAAACTATTTTTGCAAAATATATTTATTGTTTTTTTTAAATATTCACGAACACAATTTAATTTACTTTTCTCTTTTTCTTTTTCTTCACCTTGAAATCCGTAAATAAATTCCTTTTGCCAGTTTTTTCCTTTTATTCCATATTTTAATACATAATTTTCTAGCTTATCATATTCATAATTATCAAAAAATTCGTTAAACATACCTGTTTTTATAGAAGAAAAAACAGCTTGATAATCCCAATTTTTTAACTTTATTTCAATTATTGCGCGAATAAAATCAGATAAACAATTATGCGCTACTGGATAAGGTTCATCAAAACTATAAGATATATTATGAGTTTTAAAAGTATTTTTTAAAGTATTTTTATAGTGTTCGATATTACGTCCAACAACAGCAATATCTCGCCAGCGAAAATGTTTATCACGAACAAGCTCGATAATTTTCCTACCTATCCAATCAGCTTCTTCATTTTTATCTAAAGCTTTAGCAAAATTTATTCCTCTCCAGCTCTCATTTTCTATTCTTTTGTCATCTATGATACTTTTTCCTATTAGTTTAATACTTTTATTAATAAACCTTTTCTGTTCTTTCTTTACTATAATTTTCGTTTTAGGATATGTTTTTTTAAAAAATTGAAATGTTTTGTATTGTTGAAAAAATAGATTATTATGTTTACTAAAATCATTATTTATATCGTCCATAGTTAAGGTAATTGTAATATCAACATTTAAATTATGCAGAGCTTTTATAATGTTCAACTGAGGTTTATTAAAAAAGTTAAATCCATCTAGCCAAAATTTTGCTTCTTTTAATTTTTTATATTTAGGTATTAATAAAGGTAAATTTACCATATAATCATCTGAATCAACAAAATTATTTTTCTTTTTATACTCTTCACATTTCTTATATAACAAAGAAATATCGCTAACTTTAGCACTTGCAGAGCCAAAATATTTATTATAAAGATCATATGGTAATATTCCATGAATTTTTAAATCTTTTATTTGTTCAGCTAATTCACTGATAAAATTTCGCTGACTAAAATTTTTTCCATAAGTTTTAAATTTTTTTTTATTTTTATAAGCTAGATAGCGTAAAATAAGCTTTCTCCCGGCTTCGCTTAAATAAAATTTTTTATTTTCTATTTTTGAATAAATATGATAAGCAAAATACTGAAAACCTAACACTTCTGCTCGCATAAAACCTTTACCACAAATTTCAGCAAGTTTTTTTTGTGCTTCGAAAGTAGCCTGTTCGGGAACAATTAAATATAGAGGCCCCCAGAATTGGTTAGTCATAATTTCTGTTGCTATTTCTTCTAAACAAGTAGTAGTTTTCCCACTTCCAGCTAGACCTATTATTATGCGCATCAATTATCCTTTTTATGGTCAAAATTAGATTTTGATAAGTTATCTTTTGTCTTGATAACAAATGTATTTATGTAAAAAATCTTGGCATTTGTACATAAATTACAACATCTGGATCATTTGCAGTTGTATCTAACACCCTAGTAAATTTTTTCTCAATATTATAATCAAAAATAAAATAATCATATAAATTTTTTCATTCTTCAAAAAAATTACACCTAAATATTTTTTTACAATACAATAGCAATTTTATATTTTTATTTATCATTTTGATTATTAATTGATCTTTACTACTAATTGTAACCAATTTGCTCAAATTCTACAATATTGAATTATCTATTAGAAAAAATAAGATATATTTTTCTTTTTATGTTTATATTAATATTTTCGAAACAATGCATATATTGTATAATATAAAAAAATATATTATGATGAGTTGATTATAGTAAATGAAAGCTACCGGAATAATTGCTGAATATAATCCGTTTCACAATGGCCATAAATACCATATCGAACAAACGAGAAAACTTATTAAACAACCAATTATTGTTGTTATGAGCGGAAATTTTGTCCAACGAGGTGAACCAGCTTGCTTTAAGAAACTTTTAAGAGCACATGCCGCTATTTTAGGGGGAGTGAGACCTTGTTTTAGAGATTCCTGTTATTTTTACTAATAGAAGTGCCCAATATTTCGCTTCCAATGCCATAAAATTATTACAATCTTTAAATGTTATAAATATTATATCTTGTGGTGCCGAAATACCAGATAAATACTTTTTATTAAAAGTAAAAAATTTAATACAAAAAAATGACAATGTACATAATTTTAAGAAATATAAAAGTATGAATTATGCTCAAATATTAACTACAAATATTAATAAAAATATCTTTTCGTCTAATAATATATTAGCTATTGAATACTTACAAGCATTAAAAAAATATAATAGTAAAATAGAGCTTTTTCTTATTAAACGTATAAATAATTCTTATAATTCTAAAATTTTAACAAATAAATTTTCTTCAGCAATGTCTATAAGAAATAATATTTTAAATGATAGAAAAAAATATACACTTCTTTATAAAACAATTCCTGAAAATATATGTTCTATCTATTCAACATATTTAAAAAAATATAAGCCTGTTTTTTTAGACAATTTCAACAAAATTTTATCCTATATACTTTATTCAATTACTCCAGGACAACTTGGAAACATCGCTGGTATAAACGAAGGTTTAGAATACAAATTTTTAAAAGAATCAAATAAAAATATTAAAATTAGAGAATTATTAAGTCAAATAAAAAGCAAACGATATATATATACGCGCTTGCAAAGAATAATAATTAATATATTATTAAATATAAACAAAGACATATTAAGTGAGTGTGAACACTATGGACCTCAATATATAAGACCGCTTGCTTGGAACAGTACAGGTCAAAACTTGTTAAAAATTATTTCTAAGAAAGCGTCTCTGCCTCTAATTGTAAATACAGCAAAATATATTAAACAGTTAGATACTACTAATTTTGGCTATCTAGTTATGAATTTAGAAATTAAAGCTACAAAAATATATAGCATTGAGTCTGGTATAAATCCCCTGGAAGATTTTTTATACAAGCCCATAATTATTTGATAAGAAAATTTACAAGAGTTGATCTTAATATCTTTAATTAACTTTTTTTTGATCTAATTTTTCAAAATGTATCTGATTTTTTTGTAGACTCTTGTAACCTAGATAAGCTTTCTTCTAAATAATGAAACACATTTAATGAATAACTATTAATATTTTTAAGAAATTGTTCACTATCAGCTTTAGCTTGATAAATTGTCTCATTCGCTATTTCTTAAGCTTGTAATACAATATTATGTTCATTTATAATTTTATTATACTTATCTTTAGCGTGCTCAATTATATTTTTAGCATCTCGCCAAGCATAATGTATAATACTTTTTGCTTCTTTCTTAGCTTTAGTTAAAATATCTTCTGCGTCTTCTTTTGTCTGTTTTAATAGCCTTTATTTTTTAAATAAAGCTTTTCAGCTTCTCTAATATTCTCTGGAAAACATTGTTTAATATTGCATATAGACAAATCTAATTCGTAGTCGTTAATTAAATATTTGTAAGTAAAAGGCATTCTACTACATTTTGCCAATAATCGTTTACACTCATCTTCAAGCAAATGTTCAAGTTCTATATCTCCACCTACATTTATGTTCTATTTTATTTTTAACATGCAAAGGAACAAACTCCTTTAATTCTCCACCAAAATAAGCTAATTCTTTAATATTAGTTGAGCTAATAAAAGAATACTCGTTTGCTGTCATTAGAAAAATTGTGTCGATTTTATCATCAAATTTTTTTAACAATAGAGCGCGCTGAAATTCATATTCGAAGTCGCTCAAAACTCTCAATCCTCTTACAATAGCACATGCGTTTACATTGTTGCAAAAATCCAATAACAATCCGTCAAAATGCATAATTTCAATATTCTTATTATTGAAATTTAAAGTAACTTCTTTTAGCATTTCAACACGTTCTTTCACTGAAAACCATGTATTTTTAACAGGATTATTAAATACAGCGATAATTAATTTATCAAATATTCTTATTGTACGTTTAAATATATCCATATGCCCATTTGTAACGGGATCAAAACTTCCAGGACACACTGCTATTTTCATTTCAACTCCTTAACTCATAAATTTTATATATAAAAAAATCAGATAAAACACTTATTCTATATTTATTTCATTTTGCAATTATTTTATATATTCATAAAAACGTTTGGGTTTTTCTAAGGATTCATCTATTTATTCTGTTTTTATTAAGTTTATAGAAATAATAAGATTAATATATAAATCTTATTATTTTTTAAAAGCAGTTCTACTAATTAATTTTATTAATAATAACTCTTATATCTACAATTTATAATAAATTTTTAGTTAGATTACTATATTCGTTAATTTTTGAAATAACATTCAAAATAATCTCAATATCTAATTGTTTGATAGTATAAAATTTCCAATTCCTACTATTAATAATTTACGCTTGCAAAATTTGGTCTAAAAGCTGTTTCGTTGCTTAAGAAAGAATTTATATTAGCAATTATATCATAAGTAAATATTTAGTTAATTGTTTTCGCACACAGAATTTTTCGTAATAGGATAATAAATATAGAGGTAGAAACTAGTAAATTTATTTTGTCGTTAAATTCAACAGGGTATAATTTTTGGATATATTGTACGCGCAATAGCGTATTTGGCAGTAACGTGTTTTTAGGAACGAATCTTCGCTATAATTTTAGAAACACATATGCCCAAATAATTTAAATAACCAAATAATCAAAGAAATTTCATAATAAAATAGTAAGCAAATATTTTTGAGAAATTTTTATTGAAAACCTCTATATAATTCAAGTATAATCATGGTTACGTGCAAATATAATATACACTTTGTAATAAGTAGCATATAGTGTTTCCTGTAAATAATTTAAATAACCAAATAATCAAAGAAATTTTATTAAATAAAATATGGAGGTTTTAAATGCTAAAAAACAAAAGAATAAACGCAGTATTATTTGCAAATATTGTTTTTTATCTTTGGAGTATGTTTTTTTCTAGTCTTTATGCTCAAAATTATATAGATAAAATAATTACTTCTGTAAAAATTAAAGGTACGCGAGAAATGATCACAAAATTGTTAACGTCTAATATACAAATGAAAAAAGGAAAAGTATTTGCAGCTGAAATGACAACTAAAGATACTAAAACATTAATGAATAACGGGTATTTTTCTAAATTAGGTATGCAATTTAAGAAAAATTACAGAGGCAAAGATATAAAATACGAAGTCGAAACTAATAATATTATTAAAAAAATAGTTTTTATAGGAAATACTGTGTATAATGAACAAACCTTATTTAAATTATTGAACTTACCTTTAGGGAAAATTTTAAATATTACTGAGTTACAAGAAGGAATTAAAGATCTAATTAAAAAATATCAAGATGAGGGATATATATTAGCAAAAATAAGCAATGTTAAATTTGATGAGGATGGCGTATTAACTATAAAAATTGCCGAAGGAATAATAGAAAAAATCAATATAAAAGGTAATACGAAAACTAAAAATTATGTTATAGAACGCGAGTTGCGGTTTAAAGAGGGAGAACCTTTTAATAAAGATAGATATGCTCGTTCATATGAGCGATTAACTAATTTAATGATTTTTAAAGCGGGATCTATATTTATTACCTACTTCCCAGGTAGTTTGCCTGATCAGGTAGAAATTGATATAAAAGTTCAAGAAGGGACAACAGGCTTAGTTTCTATAGGTGGAGGACTATCCATAGGAGGTACGAAAAGTTGGCTTAATTTTTTCGCTAATGTATCTATTGAGGAAAACAATTTATACGGAACAGGGGATCAGATAAAAACTAGCTTTGCTATAGGTGGATCTGATTTAGCGAATACTAATAAATTTATTACTTATATGAGTCCTTATTTAGATAAACAAGGAACAATAGGGATTTCTTATTTTAGGAACGTATACGAAAAACATTCGTCTAAAACTGACATGGGAGACTCTACAAAACCTGATGGATATAAAGTAATTAGAGCCACTTATAACATTAAAGAAACAGGAATGAGCGTTGGATTTGGAAAAATGATAGGAGAATATGAAAGGTATAATTTAAGTGTAAATTTGAATAATTGTCAATATAAAGGTGGCGCAGAAAAAACTTATGAGAACTTTTATTTAATTGATGAAAAAGGTAACCATATAGGTAGTCCTAATCCTTATTATGGATATATAAATAAAAATTTTGGACTTAATAATACAGTAATATTGTCTAGATATTATGATAGCCGATTTCCGTTAATAAATACTATAAAAGGGATATATCAATCTCTTAATTTAGAAACATCAGGGTTATTGGGAGGAGATTTTGGTTATCAAAAAATAACTGGTGAAATAAAATATTATTCCCCAATTTATAAAAAAACAACCCTTGCAATGTGGTTAAAATTGGGGCATATGTATGGATTATTCGGGAAAGATATTCCAGAAACTAGTTCTTATTGTTTAGGAGGTTCTGAAACTTTGCGGGGATATAAAACTGGACAGTTTGCAGGGTCATCTGTATTCTTTTCTACTATAGAATATAGAATTCCTATTGTTTCAAATATACTTAGTTTTGCTTTGTTTACAGATATAGGACAAATATGGGCAAAGAATCGAATTTATAATCCTTTATATGGACCTGTACCTGGTCCTCATAGTAATGGAATGATAGCAGATTATGGAGTAAGCGCACGCGTTACCACTCCTATCGGACAATTAAAATTTGATTTAGGTAGACCATATTCTAAAAAAGATTGGTTTTTAGAAAATATTGCAGGTTGGCAATTTTATTTCTCATTAGGAAATTCATTTTAATAAAATTAAAGTTTCTAGATAATATATAAACTTTAATTTTTTTTAAACTATATAATATAGATGGTTCGAATTCATCGTGGTTTACCAAAAAAAATAGTTTAAAAAAATAAGTTCTAATTATAAGTTAATAAATAAGTTGTCCCAATTTTATATATAAGTTTCATAAAGTTTCGTGAGTATGGGTGTTTTATTACTTTAGTATTTTTTATAAAGAAATTTAAAAAAATTAATTTAAAATTTTTCTTGCATTTAATATAAAAACAATGTAAAATAAGTTTAAATATTAAATTATAAAGAAAGCTTAATCCTATTCAAGGTACGGGGGATAAGAATGTCATTAAATTTATTTAATGATAGGGGTAAAGACTATAAAATAGTCGGGGCGCCTTCCGCCCTAACCCGTCAGCTAACCTCGGAGGCTAACGAAGGTGGTTAATTTTGAAAAAAAATCGTTTATTAGTTTTAAGTTTACTGTTTTTCAGTTTTATTTGTATTAAAACTGAAATCTATGCGCAAACATTAAGTTCTAATCTTAAAATTGGAGGGTTAGTGTCATGCAACTTAAATTTACCAATAACAGTTAATAATTTGAACTCTTTCACATCTTTCAGTTTATGTCAATTAAAGTTGCACGGTAAGAGTCCTGTTCCTTATGAGCCTGTTCCTTATTGTCTTATTATAAAAAGGAAAAGACCGCCGAACCCAAATATAATATCACATGGCAAGGTTCGTAGTCCGATCGATGAGATGTTGGATCCTTTTAAAGGGATCGATTATATTGTACCTCAAAAACATCATTCGCTAAAAACTAATTTGAACTCTTTCACATCTTCTAGTTTATGTCAATTAAAGTTGCACGGTAAGAGTCCTGTTCCTTATGAGCCTGTTCCTTATTGTCTTATTATAAAAAGGAAAAGACCGCCGAACCCAAATATAATATCACATGGCAAGGTTCGTAGTCCGATCGATGAGATGTTGGATCCTTTTAAAGGGATCGATTATATTGTACCTCAAAAACATCATTCGCTAAAAACTAATTTGAACTCTTTCACATCTTCTAGTTTATGTCAATTAAAGTTGCACGGTAAGAGTCCTGTTCCTTTAACAGTTAATAATTTGCACTCTTCTAAATCTTTTGGTTTGTGTTCAATTGCGTATAGGTATACGGGAGTACCTTATTGGCGTGGAGGATTGTCTCCAAGAGGGTTTGATTGTTCGGGTTTCGTTAAATATGTTTATGGCAAGGCAGGATTTCACTTACCAAGAACAGTTGATAGTCAATTTTTAGTAGGTAGAAAAATAAAAAAGTCTTCATTAGAACCAGGTGATTTAGTCTTTTTTACTACTTATGTTGAAGGGCCTTCGCATGTAGGTATATATACGGGATACGGAAAATTTATTCATGCTTCTTATTCAGCAGGAGTAAAAATAGATTCTTTATCCAATAGTTATTATATTCAACGGTATATAGGTGCTCGTAGAATAATATAAAATAGAAGTATTTTAGAAGAGGGTGAAGAACCCTCTTTTTTTTTGATATAACAGGTGAATCATTGATTTTCTAAAGGGGGATTCATTTAAGTGTGGGAGCAAAAATGAACATAATTAAAGTGAATAATGTAAGTTTTAGCTATAATGGACACTTATTACTAAAAAATATAAATTTAAAAATCTCTACAGGAGAATTTACAGCAATAATTGGGCCTAATGGAGCTGGTAAAACTACTTTTTTAAAATTACTTTGTGGTTTAATAAAACCTTTAGATGGAGAAATAAAATTATTCAATCTTTCAGTAGAAGAAGCAATAGAAGCAGGTATAGTTGCTTATGTACCTCAAAATTACATAGATAATATAAAAGGGTTTCCTTTAATAGCCAGAGAAATTGTTGAATTAGGAGCGTGGAGATTAGATTTTAATAAGCGTAAGCATATAGTTCAGCATATGCTTGAAATGACAGGATTAATTGAATATATGAATTTACGTGTGGATGAATTAAGTGGAGGATTGCAACAAAGGTTAATGGTGGCTAAAGCTTTAGCTGGGAATCCTCGTTTATTACTTTTAGATGAGCCTATAAGTGGAGTTGATATTGATGCTCGCTTAAAAATATTTAAGCTGCTGATACAATTGAAAGAAGTTATGCATATAAATATATTGATGGTTAGTCATGATATGGAAAATATTTTTAAGTTTACCAAAAAAATTATTTATTTAAATAAAAATATATTTTTTTATAATACATACGATGAAATAAAAAATAATCTTAAAATAATACTATAGTTTAAAACAGAGGAAAAAATGGAGATATTACAATATCATTTTATTTGGAAAGCTTTAACGGCAAGTTTATTGACAGCAATAATATGCCCTATAATAGGGATATTTGTTGTAACAAGACGTCAAGCTTTAATTGGTGATGGAATAGGTCATTTAGCTTTTGCTGGAATTATGATCGGTTATTATGTTAACTTTTTTCCTTTGCTATCCGCAATAATATTAATTATCCTAGGAGCAATTTTAATAGAATATTTACGTAGGAAATTTTTAAATTATGCCGATGTAGCTTTGGCAATAATATTTTATACAGGCATGGCTTTAGGTGTTTTTTTTTCGAATTTAGCAAAAATTTCTAATTCTAATATGTTAAGTTATTTATTTGGTAATGTAATTACAATTTCGAACTCTGATTTAATACTTATATTTTCATTTTTTTTATTTATAATAATATATATGAGTTATAATTTTAAAAAAATTTTGTTAGCAACTTTTGATGAGGATTCTGCATATGTATCAGGAATAGAAACGAAAAAATTAGGTTTAGTTTTTAACATAATAGTGGCGTTGACAGTCGTGATTGGAATAATGAGTATTGGAGTCTTACTTATAGGAGCTTTATTGATTTTACCTACGGTTACTAGTTTGCAATATAAAAAAGGATTTATTCAAACGATTATGCTAAGTGAATTAAGTGCCATAATATCTGTATTAATAGGATTAAGCGTATCTTTTTTTTACGGATTTGCTCCAGGAGCTACTATAGTATTAGTGTCTGTATTTATATTTTTTTTAAGCAATATTTACTTAAAAATAAGATCTATAAACTTGTAAATTAATAAAGTATATGATACCATACACCAATATATAGTATTTATGTATATTAATTAAAGAGGTAAATAAAATGTTTGAATATGTAATTAATGGAGTTAATATAAGAAGTGACGTTGCATTAAAAATGGATTATTTGAAACAATTATTAACTATTGAAACTGAGAAAATGAAAAAAGAACGTAATCAAAAAATTATTTCTATAGAAATAATTAAGAAAAATGATGAAGAAGCAGAAGTAGTGTCCAAACCAATACCAAATATTAAAAGGCTTAGACGAATTACAGGTTATTTATCTGAAATAGAAAATTTTAATTTGGCCAAAAGAAGCGAAGAAAGGGATAGAATTAAACATTTTTGTTGATATAACTGTTAAAGTTGAACGGCTTGTTTATTGTAATGTAGACAAGCCGTTTTTATTTGCTGAAACTATTTTAAATGGAGATTAATAAATGAATAAAATAGGTGCAAAAATTGCAAAAGTGTTCCCAGACTCACTAGCTCAAAAATACGGATTAGAACCTGGTGATGAAATAATAGGGATTAATAGTAAGAAAAGTAATGATTTAATAGAATTTAACTATACTTTTTGTGATGAACTAGTAGAAATAGAAATTAAAAAAAAAAATAATAAAAGAAAAATAATTAGGTTTGAAAAAGAATATGATACTTTGCTTGGTGTAGAATTAGAAAGCGCCGTTTTTGATAACATAAAAAGATGTATCAATAATTGTATATTTTGTTTTGTTGAGCAATTGCCATTAAATATGAGACAAACTCTATATGTAAAAGATGATGATTATCGTATGTCTTTCATAAATAGTAGCTTTATTACTTTAACTAATATTACACAAAGAGATTTTAAGCGTATTTATCAATATAATATATCTCCATTATATATTTCAGTTCATACTACAGATACTATTTTATATAAAAAAATGGTTAGAAGCAAAAGAAAAATAAACATACTGGAAAGTTTAAAAAAATTAGCAAAGAATAAAATTAAATTTCATTTACAGTTAGTTTTATGTCCTAATTGGAATGATAAGCAGTGTTTAGATAAAACTATATTTGATTTATATCAAATAAGAAAAAGTGTTTTATCATTAGCTATAGTACCTGTAGGGATGACAAAATATAGAGAAAAATTAGTAAAGATTGAGAACGTAACAAGTAAAATTGCTCAAGAAACAATAAAACAAATAGAATGTTGGCAAAAAAAAATAAAAATGGAGAAAGAAAAATTTTTTATTTATTTAGCAGATGAATTTTTTCTACAGGCAAAATACAAATTACCTCCAAAAAGATATTATAATGAATATTTACAATTAGAAAATGGTATAGGAATATCTCGTCTATTCATTGAACAATGGAATGAGGCAAAATTTTTTCGACAAAAGTATAAATCTCCTTTACTAATAGATGTTATTTGTGGCAAATTGGCAGAGCCAATACTAAAAATTTTACTTAGCAAGATAAAAATAGCAAATTTGTATATAAGACTTGTAATAGTAGAAAATGAATTTTTTGGTAAAACAATAACAGTAAATGGGCTGCTTACAGGGCAAGATATTATAAAAACATTAAAAAAAATAGAACAATCTGCAGATGGTATAATAATACCATCTGTAGCGGTTAAAGGAGATGAGGATATATTTTTAGATAATATAACGATAAAGGACTTGGCTTATGAAACTAAAGTAACTGTTGAAGTAGCATGCGGAGGCGCACAGTTAAAGAAAATGTTATATTTTTGGAAGAGAAAATAAGTAAAAATATCAAGGAGAACAAATGGTAAAACCAATAGTTGCTATTATAGGGCATCCTAATGTAGGAAAATCAACATTGTTTAATTACATTGGTAAACGAAGATTATCAATAGTAGATACTATTCCTGGATTAACAAGAGATCGCTTGTATATGGACGGAGAATGGCGTGGAACAGAGTTTACAATGATAGACACAGCTGGAATACAATTTAAAACAAAAGATACAGTAACTTCTCAGATGCATACTCAAGCAATGTTTGCAGTTAAGGAAGCTGCAGTTATTTTGTTTATGGTAGATGGCAAATTTGGAATTACTTTAGATGATAAAGAAATTGCTAAAATTTTAAGATCAAATTGCAAAAATAGTAAACCTATAATATTATGTGTAAATAAAATAGATAGCTTAAAACAAGATAACGAAGTTTTTGAATTTTATAAACTTGGATTGGGATATCCCATAGGAATTTCTGCGACAAATGCTAGAAATTTAGGAGATTTACTTGATAAAATAATAAATAGTATTCCAAACATAAAAATTAAGGAAAAGGAAAGTGAAGACATAATAAAGTTAGCTTTAGTAGGACGTCCTAATGTTGGTAAATCTTCATTATTAAATTCTTTATTGGGAACACAAAGAGCAATAGTAAGTAGTACACCTGGAACTACTAGAGATGCTATTGATAGTTATTTAGAAAAGGATGGGCAGAAATATTTGTTAATCGATACCGCAGGAATGCGTAGAAAGTCTAAAATAGATTTTTCTATAGAACGATACAGTATTATGAGGAGTTTAAAAGCAATAGAGCGTGCTGATATTGTTGTAATTTTAATTGACGCTATAGATAGATTAACAGAGCAAGATAAAAAAATTGCTGGGTATGTTCACGAAAATGGTAGAGGTTGCATAATAGGAGTAAATAAATGGGATTTAATAAAAAAAAATAATCAAACTATACCCACTTTTCAAAAAGAAATATATAATAAATTGGTTTTTATGAAATACGCACCTATAGTATTTTTATCTGCTTTTACCAAAAAAAGAATATCAAAAGTATTAGAATTAGCCAAATATGTTTCTCAACAACATAGTATGCGTATACAAACAAGTATTTTAAATCAGATATTCGTAGAAGCTCAAGCCCTTTATCCGCCGCCAAATGATAAAGGGCGAAGATTAAAAATTTTCTATGCAACACAAGCGTCAATACAACCGCCGACATTTATAGTTTTTGTCAATTCACCTTCAATAATGCATTTTTCTTATTTACGTTATTTAGAAAATAAGCTTAGAGAAGCTTTTAGTTTTGATGGAACTCCAATTAAATTAATAATAAGAGAACATAAAGAAAGAATAAGTTAGTATATAAACTAATAGATGAAATTTTTTATTATAATTAAACTTTTATGCTTAGGAGAGATATAATAGTTATTTTTTCATAGAATTTTTAATTTATGCTTTTGAATTGCTCGTTTAGTTTTTTCTAATTTTTCTTGAAATTTTAATATAAATTTTTATAATCGAGGTAAGCATGTTTTTTACAACAAAAGGGGATCGGTTGCATATAGCTGTTTTTGGTCGTTGCAATGCTGGTAAATCAAGCTTAATAAATGCTTTGGTAAATCAAAATTTAGCTATTGTTTCCAATAGAGCAGGAACGACGACAGATCCTGTATACAAAGCCATGGAAATTTTACCTATAGGCCCTGTTATGTTTATAGATACAGCAGGAATAGATGATGAAAGTAGTTTAGGAAAAATACGGAAAGAAAAAACAATAGATATTTTAAATGTAACAGATATAGCTTTATTAGTTATTGATATTGAAAGTAAATTTACGGAATTTGATAAGGAATTGGTTGAGAATAGTAAATCTTTGAATATTCCTTTGATTTTTGTTTTAAATAAAAGCGATTTAAATATAGATAATGAAAAAAAAATAAGTGAATATAAAAGCAAGTTTAAAAATTATAATGTCTTTGCGGTTAGCGCTAAGGAGAAACAAGGAATTGAAGAGTTGAAAAAAATGCTGATTAAAAATGTCCCTAAAAATTGGAAAAATGATACTATTATCGGAGATTTAATTTCAGATAATGAAATTTGTATTCTTGTTACACCTATAGATAAAGCTGCTCCAAAAAATCGACTTATATTACCGCAAGTGCAACTCATAAGAGATATTATTGATAATAACGCTTTAGTATATGTGATAAAAGAAAATCAATTGAAAACTTGTATTAATTCTTTGAAACAATCTCCTAAAATAGTAATAACCGATTCTCAGGTTTTTTCTCAAGTAGAAAAAGATACTCCTGAAGATATCCTTTTAACTTCTTTTTCTATTTTGTTTGCTAGATATAAAGGAAATTTAGAAACATTTATAAATGGAGTAAAGAAAATAAGTAGGTTGCACACAGGTAGTAAAGTTTTAATTGCAGAAACTTGTACACATCATAGAGTAGAAGGAGATATAGGTTCAGTAAAAATACCCGAGTTAATAAAACAAAAGTATGGAGAAGTTAATTTTTCTTTTTGTACCGGTAGAGAATTTCCAGCAGATTTGCAAGATTATGATTTAGTGGTACATTGTGGTGGATGTATGACTAACAGAAGAGATATATTGCATAGAATTAATGTTTGTAATAAGAAAAATGTTTCCATTGTAAATTATGGAATAGCGCTTGCCTATTTAAATGGAATTTTAAAAAGAGTATTGTCTCCTTGGCCTAATTTACAAAAAAGACTCAACTAGAGGGGGGAGAAATGGATAAATTTGTTAAAGCTATTGCAGAAACAAAACAAGGAATTCCAAATGAAGAAAATATACAACTTTTACTTTTAGCCGAAAACGATAAACAAACATTATTGTTTAATGAAGCTAATCAAATATGTGAATCTATTTATAATAATAAAATTAAACTACGAGGAATTATAGAGTACTCCAACTATTGTAAAAGTAATTGTTTTTATTGTGGTTTGAGAAGAGACAATAAAAGGGTGTGTAGATATCGTTGTACTGACGATGAAGTTATTGGTATGGCAAAATACGGTATTAAATTAGGCTATGGAACAATTGTATTGCAAAGCGGAGAAGAAAGTATTTTTGATGTAGAAAAGTTAAGTTATTTAATTAAAAAAATTAAAGAGAGTGACAACGTTGCTATAACATTATCGTTAGGATTGCTAAACGAGGAAAATTATAAAAAATTATACTTTGCCGGAGCAGATAGATATTTAATGAAACATGAAACTGCTAATAAAAAAATATTTGAAAAATTGCGGCCTTCTACAAGTTGGAAAGAAAGAATAGAACATTTAAGAATACTTAAAGAAATAGGTTTTGAAGTTGGTTCAGGGATGATGATAGGTTTACCCTATACTTCTTTAAATGATTTAACCGATGATATTTTATTGCTAAAAGAGTTAAAAGTAGAAATGGCAGGAATGGGCCCCTTTATAGCTCATAATGAAACACCATTAAGTTATTATGCCAGCGGATCTGCTAATTTGACCTTAAATTCTATTGCAGCAACAAGATTATTAATAAAAACTATTAATTTACCTGCTACAACTTCCTTAGGGAGCCTTGAAAACGACCGACGTTTTGAAGCTTTAAATTGTGGAGCAAACATAATTATGCCAAATTTAACTTTACAAAAATATCGTTCTCATTATAAAATTTATCCGAATAAAAGCAGTGTGAATATTGATGCTAAAAAAACCTATGATTTAGCTATAAAAATTATTATTAAAGCAGGGAAAAAAGTTGCTTTATTTGAAAAATAGGAGAAAAAAATGAGTTATTGGAGTAAACATAATGAATGGGAAAAAGTGGAATTTATTAATGAAGAAAAAATTTTCAAATTTTTAGAAGAAGGGAAAAAATTTTCGAAATTAAAAACAGAAGAAGTGATTGAAAAAGCAATTCAAGGGAAAGGAATTAGTTTAGAAAATATCGCTTGTTTATTTTATGTAGATAATAAAAAATTATTAGATAAAATGTTCAATGCTGCTAATATTGTCAAGCAACGTATATATGGGAAAAGAATTGTTTTATTTGCCCCTTTATATATTAGTGATTTTTGTGTAAATAGGTGCTCTTATTGCGGATATTCTATGATAAATAATATAAAACGATGTAAATTGACACAAATGGAAATACAAGAAGAAATTAAAGTTTTACAAAACATGGGACATAAAAGACTTGCATTAGAAGCAGGAGAAGATTATGAACGATGCGACATAGATTATATCATAGAATCTCTTGATACTATTTATTCTACAAACGGACAAAAAGGTGATATTTTACGTTGTAATGTTAATATAGCAGGTACTACTGTTGAAAATTATAAAAAATTAAAAAAGGCGCAAATAGGTACTTATATTTTATTCCAAGAAACATATCATAAACTCACATATGAAAAAGTTCATAAGTCTGGACCGAAATCTGATTTTAATTGGCATACGGCAGCTCATAATAGAGCGATGACTGCTGGAATTGATGATGTGGGATTTGGAATATTATTTGGCTTATATGATTGGCGCTATGAATTAGCAGCAATGTTTTTTCATATTCAATATTTAGAAAAAATATTTGGAGTAGGCCCTCATACTATTTCTGTACCTCGATTAAAAAAAGCTGAAGGTATGAATTTAGATGAATATCCCTATTTGGTAAATGATATTGATTTTGAAAAAATAATAGCCATATTAAGGCTGGCTGTGCCATACACTGGTATTATTTTATCTACTAGAGAAACAGCCGTATTTAGAACAAAATTATTACAAAGGGGTATATCTCAGATTTCAGCAGGTAGTTGCGCAGGTGTAGGAGGATACAGTACCAAAAAATATAACGGGAAAACACAATTTAATATAGAAGATCATAGGACATTAGTTGAAATTGTTCTAGAATTATTAGAACAAGGATGGCTACCAAGTTTTTGCACTGCTTGTTATCGTGCAGGAAGAACAGGGGATAGATTTATGGAGTTAGCAAAAAGTGGAGAAATACAAAATGTTTGTCAACCTAATGCAATATTAACTTTAAAAGAATTTTTAAATGATTGTGCGACAGATGAATTAAAAAAAGCAGGTGAAAAGTTTATTGAAAAATATATCAGTGAAATAAAAGATAAACAAATGCTAAGTAAATTAAAAAATGAATTAGTTAAAATCAACTTCGGTACCCGTAACTTATATTTTTAATTGTAAGGATTTTTATTTTATGTTAAAATAAAATGGTATGTGGAGGTAGTTAGATGGTATGGAAATGTTTGATTTGCGGGTTTGAATATGATGAAACAAAAGGGTATATTGAATCAGGTATAAAACCTGGAACAAAGTTTGAAAATATTCCATATGATTGGGTGTGCCCAATTTGTGGAGTAGATAAAACAAATTTTGAACAAATTTAAAGTTAATTTACAACCCTCCCTTATCGGAGGGTTGTAAATTTTAGAAGAGTTGAAATGTGTTTAATTGAAACAAATTTAGGTAAAATTTATATAGATTGGTATTATGAAAATTTATATGCTATTAAACTTATCAATAATGAAAAAAATGTTGAATTTTGTAAACAGAAAAATAAAAAGCATATTGCAATACAAGAATGGATCATAGATTTTTGTCAAGGACAAGAAAATAAGAAACCGGATATAGATATAGATCTGTCTAAATATAGCGAATTTGAAAAGCAGGTTTTGTTCGAAGTTATGAATATACCTAGAGGTGAAGTCATGACATATAGGGAAATTGCTGTGAAAATAAATAGGCCTTATTCGTGTAGAGCTGTCGGAAATGCGGTAGGTAAAAATTTTACTCCTCTATTTATACCATGCCACAGAGTGATTCGTTCCGACGGTAACATTGGTGGATATAATTGGGGAATACAATATAAAAAGATTTTATTAAAAATGGAAAGGATAATATGCAAATAATCGCAGATTTACATACGCACACAATTTCCTGCGGACATGCTTATGGAACTGTTTTGGAAAATATAGATTATGCAAAAGAAAACGGTTTGAAATATATAGCAATTACGGACCATGGAATAGCAATGCCTGGAGCATCTCATTTTTATTATTTTACCAATTTACAATCAATACCACCTATTATTAAAGGGATAAAAGTATTGCGTGGTGCAGAATGTAATATTATAAATAAAAAAGGAAAACTTGATTTAGAGAAAAAAATATTAAAAAAGTTAGATATTGTGCTGGCTGGATTACATGCTGTAGCTATAAAAAATCAGTACAGTATTGAAGAAAATACTCAAATATTAATAAATTCAATGAAAAATCCTTATGTAGATATTATAGTTCATCCTGATAACCCTAAATTATTGATTAATCCTGAAAAGATAGCTTTAGCTGCTTTTGAAAATAACGTTGCTTTAGAACTAAATGAGTCTTCTTTAACTATTACAAGGGTAGGCAGTGAAGTTATATGTAGAAAAATAATTAAATATTGTGTAAAATTTGGAACTAAAATATCTTTGGGATCTGATTCTCATTTTCCTTCATCGGTAGGTAAATTTCCCAAAGTACTGAAATTAATCAAAGAATATAAAGTTCCTTCTACACAAATACTAAATTTTAATGAAATATTGTTGAAAAATCATCTTCTTAGGAAAGTAAAAAGAGAAATATAGTTGTGATAAAAATGTTAATAAATAACAAAAGTAAGAAAAATAGAATATTGATTTTAACAGGAATGTCTGGAGCTGGAAAAAGCTCTGTTGCTAAGATATTAGAAGATTTGAGCTATTATTGTATAGATAATATTCCTCTATTATTTATACCTAAAATAGCGCAATTGTGTGAAAATTATAGATCCTTGAAGAAAACAGTAATCATCGTAGATAGTAGGACAGGAGATTTTTTTAATGGTTTTGAAAAGATTTTACAAGAAATGACTGAAAACGAGTTATTATTTGAAGTTTTATATCTTCAAGCCGACATAAATATATTAATAAGAAGATATAAAGAAAGTCGTCGAAAGCATCCTTTAGCCTTAAGCGGGTATATAGAAGATGGAATAAAAACAGAAAAACAAAAACTTGAAAAGATAAAAAAATATAGTAACTTTGTTATAGATACTTCTAACTTATCAATAATTGAATTAAAAGAGAAAATTATGAATTGTTACGGGGATGGCTTTGATAAAGGTTTAACAATAAAAATAGTTTCTTTTGGATTCATATACGGTATATTGTTAGATGCAGATATGATTTTTGATGTTCGTTTTTTAGCAAATCCCTATTATAAAGATAACTTACGTTTTAAATTAGGAATAGATAAAAGTGTAGCTGATTATCTTTGGAAATGGCCTAAAACACAACGATTTATTTATAAACTTTATGATTTATTAGATTTTTTAGTGCCTAATTATATTCAAGAAGGCAAAGCCCAACTAATAATAGGAATTGGTTGCACAG
The DNA here is from genome assembly GCA_963721525.1 of uncultured Negativicutes bacterium. Taxonomy (GTDB): domain Bacteria; phylum Bacillota; class Negativicutes; order JBAXTZ01; family JBAXTZ01; genus CAVRJL01. The sequence goes on along the minus strand of CAVRJL010000006.1, from coordinate 9,183 downwards.
GAGGAACGCACAGATCAGTTTTTATTAGTGAAAAGTTATATAAGTTTTTAAATAGAAGAGGGTATAATGTAGATGTAAAACATCGTGATGCAGAAAAAAACCTACAAGAATTAAGATTAAGGCATTAAAAGATATATTATGCACAGTAATAAATATTTAAGTTTTTTGTATCCAGGCATGAAAATTAAAAGATGGTGTTTTTTTATATTATTATTTCTTTCAGTAGCAAGTTTTGGGTTTAATTTAATACTAAACTATAATTCCATTTTCTATTTTAAAAATTTACTTTTTAAACAAATATATTGTTTATTAGGAACTAATGCTTATATACTTGTAAAAGCGTTGGGTTTATATTTAATTATAGTAGGAGCAATTGGTGTTTATTGGGCTGCTACTCATATGTTGTATACTATAATAACAATATTTGATCCTTATAGAGGAGATTATAGTCTAATAGATGTTATTTTTAATAAACATAAATTAAGTTTAGGTCCAAAAATAGTTACAATAGGCGGAGGAACTGGTTTATCAGTTTTATTGCGTGGATTGAAAACTGTAAGTAGTAACATCACGGCTGTTGTAACAGTAAGTGATACCGGTGGATCTTCAGGAAAATTACGTAAGGAATTAGGAATAATTCCACCTGGAGATTTGAGAAATTGTTTAGTAGCTTTATCAGATTCAGAGCCTTTATTTGAAAAATTATTGCAATATAGATTTAAAGATGAAAGTAATTTAAAAGGACATAATTTAGGAAATTTGCTTTTGGCGGCTTTAGTAAAAGAGTTAGGAGATGTGGAACTAGCAATGAATGCTGCTTCTAAAATATTTAAACTTTATGGTAAAGTATTGCCTTCCACCAAATCAATTATTAAATTAGTAGCGAAAACTAAGGATGGGCTATATATTGAAGGAGAAGAAAATATAAGTAAAGCGAGAAAAAAAATAGACCAACTTTACCTTAAACCTGAAAATATAAAACCACTCGATAAGGTGGTAGATGCAATATTAGAGGCGAATATAATTATAATTGGACCAGGTAGCTTATATACGAGTATTATACCTAATTTATTAATAGAAGGCATAAGACAAGCTATTACCAGATCTAAAGCTCCTAAAATATATATTTGTAATATAATGACCCAATATGGTGAAACAGAAAAGTATACCGTAAGCGACCATCTTAATGCAATAATAAAGCATGTAGGAAAAATAATAGATTATGCAATTATAAACGACGATTTCATAGCTGATAATATGCTTCATATTTATGCTACCAAACATACATTTCCGGTTATTGTAGATATCGCAGAAATAGAAAAAACTAACATAAATTATATTTTAGCTGATTTGGTAAATCAAACAAATTATGTAAGGCATGATATAAATAAATTATTAAGTATTTTAATAAAATTAATGAAAAAATTATATATAAAAAATAAATAATTTTTTGAAATAAATTATGATATCATTTACTCAAGAAGTGAAAAATGAATTGGCGCACGTAAAAAACACAGATATATGTTGTGAGAATGCGGAAATAGCAGGGTTATTACAGGCAGGTGGCAACGTACTTGTTGGCAGTAATAGAATAGGATTTGCTTTTTATTCTTATCATGCGGCGGTTGTGAGAAAAGCGTTGACAATATTAAAAAAATTCAATAATTTAAAAATAGAGTTAGGATTATATCCTATTAAAAAATTAAAAAAAAAAAATAAATATTTTTTAAGAATATTTTCCGAACAAAATATAGGGCAACTACTTCAACAACTGGGAATATTGTACTATGATAAAATATTGAGGTTTTTTAAAGAAAAAAATATATTAAAAAAAATATGTTGTAAAAGAACCTATTTAAGAGGTATATTTTTAGGATGTGGTTCAGTTAGCACTCCTATTAGGGATTATCATATAGAATTTATTTTAAAGAACAAGGAGGTAGCTTTCTTATTTATTAAATTGTTAAAAAAATTTTCTATACAAAGTAAATTTATTAAAAAAAAAGATAATGGTATTGTTTATATGAAAGATGCAGAATCAATAATAAGTTTTTTGAGAATAATTGGGGCTAATAATGGTTTGTTTAAATTTGAGAACGTTCGCGTACTTAAAGAAATGCGAAATAGAATAAATAGAACAGTAAATTGTGAAACTGCTAATTTAAAAAAAACAGTTTATGCTGCAGCAAGACAAATTGAAAAAATTAATTATATTTTTGAAAAAAAAGGGTATGATTGGTTACCATTGAATCTTAGAATAACTGCAAAAGCAAGGGTGGATAATCCTGATGCCACGATTAACGAACTTGTAAAATTAGCAAATAGTGCTATTTCAAAATCAGGAATAAATCATAGGTTGAGAAAATTAGAAGAAATTTATGCATCTTTACACAAAAAGGAAAAGACAATATGATGAGAGGAATACGTGGCGCAATTACAGTAAATAAAAATTCTCGACAAGAAATTGAACGAGAAACTGCAAGTTTATTTATGGAAATTATTAGAAGAAATAAAGTGGAAATAGATAAGGTCGGGGCTATTATAACAAGTAGTACAAATGATTTAACAGCAGGGTTTCCGGTATCTGGTATACGTAAGCTTGGATTTAACAATTTACCTTTATTTGGAACTCAAGAAATAAAATGTAAAAGAAGTATAAAAAAATGTATTCGATTATTATTATTAATAGAAACACAAAAAACTGCTTCTGAAATTAAACATATTTATCTGAAAGGTGCAATAAAATTAAGACCTGATATTAATATTTCAGCTATCAATTGTTTTTAAAAAATTTAGAATTATTTTATTTATTTTTTCATTTATTTTGCAAATAGCTAAATGTTCTTCTAAAGTTGCGCTTTTCACAATATTAATTGCCTTAAAATTTTTTTCGTAACTTTATTTTGTACTTTGTTCTTATCTTAAGCATAAAATATGGAACAATACTTTATTGTGATAAGATAATATGATTTTTTGATTTAGCAAGAAAACTTTTTCTTCTATTTTCTCTAAACTAATAGTTATGAACCTAAATATATTATGTTTATTTAGTATAGAGATAGATGTATTTAATTGTTATTTTCCTTTCCCTATAATAAGGATCTTCGATAATTCTAATTTTTTAAATCTTTTTTTAATATATTTATTTTGTTTTCAGTCCATTAAATTTTGAAACGGCGATATTTTTTAGGTTGAAGAAATTTAAATTTAAATTTAAACACTTTGCTAACTCATTTATTCCAATAGTTTTTGATAAATTGTGCGCCTTCACCGCGTTCCTTTAGATGTAAAAATTCTATTGCTATATGAGTAAGATAAACGATTAAGTGAACAAAGACATTTTTTCTAGATTATTACATGAATGAGGGAAAAAGTTATCTTTAACACTTATAATATATTTAATATTATCTATTTACCTTTTTTTAAGAGCTAAAATATATAGAGCGCTTGATATGCGATTAAGCGCTTGAATAATATCAAGACGAGTTATTTTATTTTTATTTTTACAAAAAGCGTTTATAGCTGCTAATTCAGTTTGACGACATAAAGAACGAACCCTATGAAGTTTAAGACTAATTAAACTAGAATGTACTGAAGGAGGATGATGATCTATCCCATAATATTTTTTAGGGTAGTGACTGCGAAGGCGCAATTGTTCAGAGGTTAAGCCTAACAATAAAGGAAAATCAAATGATATTTTCTTTACTTCGCATGTCAGTATAGTTCTACATAAACTAGCAATTTGTTTTATATTGGAACTCGTTTTTTTAAAGTTTAAATTATTGCATTCAGCTTGCATTAATATTAACTCACATTGCAACAAATCCATATATCCACGAAATGCTATTATAGGGTGAGATTTTAAAACTAATTGGTTTTCATAAAGGTGTGTCATATATTCTGTTTTTTCACTACAATAAATCGATTTAGGTGGAAACATATAAGCTCCTAAGAAATTCATTTATTATATTTTAACATTTTTCAAGTTTTTATGCCTATTTTAAAAAACTTAAAAAATAATAATAAATAGGATATAACATGATTTTTACTTATAATGAACAGAAAACAAAAAAATTATATTGACAAGATATATTATTATAACATATAATACGTTTATTCAATGTAGGGAAGGTGTTGCTGGCGTAGCTCAATAGGTAGAGCGGCTGACTTGTAATCAGCGGGTTGGGGGTTCGATTCCTCTCGCCAGCTCCATTATTTGTTGGAAGAGTTCCCGAGCGGCTAAAGGGAGCAGACTGTAAATCTGTCGGCTTTGCCTTCGCTGGTTCGAATCCAGCCTCTTCCACCATTTAATATCGCGGGGTGGAGCAGTTGGTAGCTCGTCGGGCTCATAACCCGAAGGTCACAGGTTCAAATCCTGTCCCCGCAACCAGTTTTATTACTAATTCTTTTATTTATTTTGTTGATATAAATACATCTGTTGATGTAGTTCAGTTGGCAGAGCATATCCTTGAGAAGAATAAGGTCGTCGGTGCAACTCCGGTTATTAACTCTATGGCGGCGTAGCTCAGTTGGCTAGAGCAATCGGTTCATACTCGATATGTCCGGGGTTCGAATCCCTGCGCCGCCACCAAAATTAGCTGACGATAAAAGTTCAAATTTTTTTCAATTTATCTTGTTAAATATACCTTAACAAGGTTTTTTTTTACAAATTTATATTGTAAGGAGGTTACCTAATAAATGGGTAAGAAGAAATTTGAGAGAACAAAACCGCATATAAATATAGGAACAATAGGACACGTAGACCATGGGAAGACAACATTAACGGCTGCAATTACAAAAGTGCTAGCAGAACAGGGAAAAGCAGAATATATGGCATATGATGCAATAGATAAAGCACCAGAAGAAAGAGAGAGAGGAATAACGATAAATACAGCACATGTGGAATATGAAACAGAGAAAAGACATTATGCGCATGTGGATTGTCCAGGGCATGCAGATTATGTAAAAAATATGATAACAGGAGCGGCACAAATGGACGGAGCGATATTGGTAGTATCGGCAGCAGATGGACCAATGCCGCAAACGAGAGAACATATATTATTAGCAAGACAAGTAGGTGTGCCAGCCATAGTAGTATTTTTAAATAAAATAGATATGGTGGATGATCCAGAATTAATAGAGTTAGTAGAGATGGAAATAAGAGAATTATTGACAAGCTATGAATTTCCTGGGAATGAGATACCAATAATAAAAGGATCAGCATTAAAAGCATTAGAAGGCGATAAAAAATGTGTTAAGGCGATAAATGAATTAATGGATGAGGTAGATAGGTATATGCCTGCACCACAAAGAGCGATAGATAAACCATTTTTAATGCCAGTAGAAGATGTATTTACAATAACAGGAAGGGGAACAGTATCTACAGGAAGAGTAGAAAGGGGAGCAGTAAAAGTAGGAGAAACAGTAGAAATAGTGGGATTTACAGAAAAGGCAAGAAGCGTAGTAGTAACAGGGATAGAAATGTTTAGGAAATTACTAGATGAAGCATATGCGGGAGATAATGTAGGATGTTTATTAAGAGGAGTAGAGAGAAAAGACATAGAGAGAGGACAAGTATTGGCAAAGCCTGGTTCAATCAATCCTCATATGCGATTTGAAGCTCAAGTATATGTATTAAGCAAAGAAGAAGGAGGAAGACATACTCCTTTTTTCAATGGATATAGGCCTCAATTTTATTTTAGAACAACAGATGTAACAGGTATAGTAAAATTGCCAGAGGGAGTAGAGATGTGTATGCCTGGAGATCATATAGCAATGGTAATAGAATTAATAACACCGATAGCAATAGAAGAAGGGCTAAGATTTGCAATACGTGAAGGTGGAAAAACAGTTGGTGCTGGTGCTGTTACAAAAATTTTGGCATAAAAAAATATAAAAACTTATTTATACCATATAATTGATTATGGCGTTTTATTTTTACATTAGTTTATCTTTATGAAAAAAATTTAGATGAATTGTTAAATCGTTTTGATATAGGTACTTTTTAATAAAATTAATAAAAGAAAAACTACTATAATTTTTAAAAATGTTGCATTTCTTCGGAATAGATAATATAATGTCTTCTAGCAGATATTTGGGTTTGTGGTTGAAAGCTGATGCTAGTCGCAGGCGAAACAGTCCACGTAAGCAGTTGAAGCTGTGAGCATGGTGCGGCTTTGGGGTAAGCCCTGCCGTAAATCAATACGAGAGAAGTAGTAGTGAAAGTTATTAACGAGTAGCGAATTTTCCAGCAGGCGAGTGTGGGGTAAAAAACCAGGTCAACCAAATAGAAGCGAAAATTTTTATCTAAAGAGGTAGAGTTACACAATGGATTTTCAAGACAAAAACTTAATATGTAAGGACTGTGGTACAGAATTCATTTTCACAGTAGGAGAACAGGTATTTTATAAAGAGAAGGGTTTGGAAAACGAGCCCCAACGCTGTAAGACATGTCGTGTATCAAAAAAACAGGCTCGTCAATCGAACCGTGAAATGTATGAGGTGGTATGTGCAGAGTGTGGTTCTACTTGCCAGGTTCCATTCAAGCCACGTAGTGAGAGACCTGTATATTGTAGCACATGCTTTCAAACAAAAAAAACTTATTAGTGTTCGATAAGTAAGTTTAGCTCGCAGATATATTTTTATATCTGCGAGTTTTTTATTATAAAAGCCTTTTCATTTAACTAACTAAATTTGTTACAATTGTATAATTGGAGGTTAAAGTGCGTATAAGTTGGGATAAATATTTTTTAGGTATTACATTTATAGTAAGCAAACGCAGTACTTGTTTAAGACGTTCTGTAGGCGCTATTATTGTAAAAAATAAAAGAATAAAAAGTACAGGTTATAATGGGAGTCCAATTAGATTACCTCATTGCATAGACGGTGGTTGTAATCTTATCAATAAGCATTGTTTACGCTGTATTCATGCAGAGGTAAATGCTTTATTAGAATGTTCTCCCCAAGATCGGGTTGAAGCTACCTTATATTGTACAGATTATCCTTGTCCTGAATGTCAAAAATTAATAATAAATTCAGGAATTATAAAAATAGTGTATGCACGTTTTTATAAAACATATATTGATTGGTTCTGTGCTGTGCCTGAAATTGAAATTATAAAAATGGATATAGAAAAATGTTGAAATTACCTAAACTTAATAAATTGAAACCAAATTTGAATTCGACTGTTTTAAAAGCAGTTGAAGAAACAGGTGAGTTATCTCGAATAATTTTAAAATTTTGTAAAAATAAAGAAAATATTAATGGGTTGAATGAAATTATAAGCGAGTTATTAGATGTTGTTCAAACATGTGTTACAATGTTGTTTGTATTAGAAGAAGATTATCATCTTAATATAAATAATACTATTACCTTACATTTAGAAAAACTCATTAAAAAAAAATATTTTTATAATATAAAAGAGAACTATCAAGTGATTAATAAAAATGATTATAAATATTTAAAATTACCTAAAATTTATATACAAGCAAATATAATAGACACCCTTTGTAAGATACAGGAAGAATTAGGCGAATTGACACAATATATAGGTAAATTTTCGGGTGCTTCAGGAGAAAAAAATGTATTAATCTATAGAGTAAAAATCAATTGTATTGCTAGTGAATTGTGTGATGTGATTCAATGTTGCTTTACGATGTTATATATCTTAAAAGAAGATTTTGACATAAATTTGGAACAAGCTAATAAAATACATATCTGCAAATTGATTAAAAAAGGATATTACAAGGAAATAAAATTATTTAAAGGTAAAATATAATGAATGTATATATAAAATCTTTTTTAATTTCATTAACAGTATCATATTTTTTAACTCCATTAATAAAGAAACTAGCATTTAAAATAGGGGCTATAGATATCCCTGAACTACGAAAAGTTCATCAAAAACCAATAGCACGTTTAGGTGGGCTTGCTATATATATAGCTTTTATTAGTGCTATTTTATGTACGGTAAATTTAACAAATGAGATTATTTCTATTATTACTGGCGGAACTGTAGTTCTCATCTTAGGAATTTGTGATGATTTAGTTGGAGTGAAACCTAAGAAAAAATTGTTAGTTGAAATTATTGCTGCTTGTATTTTGATTTTTTTTGATGTGCGTATAGAGTGGATTTCTAATCCTTTTGGGGCTGAAATAATTCATTTACCTATATTTATTTCTGTTCCATTAACTATATTATGGGTTATAGGATTTATTAATGTTATAAATATTATTGATGGATTAGATGGTTTAGCAGCAGGTATTTCTTTAATTGCTGCTGTTACTATTTCGATAATGGCAATTAAAGTAAATTTCATTATAACTGGTATTATGACATTAGCTATAGTAGGAGCGACTTTAGGCTTTTTACAATATAATTTTAATCCTGCAACTATATTTATGGGTGATACAGGAAGTATGTTTTTAGGTTATTGTTTAGCTAGCGTTTCTATGGCGGGTTCGATTAAAAGCTTAACTGCAATAACAATAATGGTCCCTATTTTAGCTCTTGGAGTACCTATTTTTGATACTACTTGTACTATTATACGACGTTTTAAAAACGGAAAACCAATTTTTACTCCGGATAAAGGACATTTGCATCATAAACTTCTTCAAAAAGGGCTTACTATGAAACAAGCAGTACTTGTTATGTATGGTATAAGTATTATATTATGTACATTTGCAATTTTATTCATAAAATACACTTATGATATTAATTTAATAATACTATTTGTGTTAACTATAAATATCGTATTAAATGTAAAGATAATACTTTTACTCAAAAAAACAAATAATTTCGACAAATAGGGATGTGTAGTTAAAATGCTAGGCTTTAAAAAAAATAAATTTAAAATAGTTATAGTTTTTGGGACACGCCCTAAGCTATTAAAATGTCACCTATTGTTAAAGAGTTAAATAAATATTCTAATATTATAGAGCCTTTAGTAATTGTCACTGGTCAACATCGAGAAACGCTTGATCAAGTTTTAGAAAATATTTAGTATAAAACCTTATTTTAATTTAGATATTATGAGGGAAAATCAATCTTTATCGGACATTACTTGTAAAATTATTGGAGGATTAGAAGAAAAGTTTGAAAAAATTAAACCGAATTTAATCCTTGTCCATGGCGATACTACTACTAGTTTTGCTGCGTCATTAGCAGGTTTTTATAAGAAAGTT
>CAVRJL010000005.1:0-11314 GCA_963721525.1 uncultured Negativicutes bacterium | reverse complement strand
GAATTGACACAATATATAGGTAAATTTTCGGGTGCTTCAGGAGAAAAAAATGTATTAATCTATAGAGTAAAAATCAATTGTATTGCTAGTGAATTGTGTGATGTGATTCAATGTTGCTTTACGATGTTATATATCTTAAAAGAAGATTTTGACATAAATTTGGAACAAGCTAATAAAATACATATCTGCAAATTGATTAAAAAAGGATATTACAAGGAAATAAAATTATTTAAAGGTAAAATATAATGAATGTATATATAAAATCTTTTTTAATTTCATTAACAGTATCATATTTTTTAACTCCATTAATAAAGAAACTAGCATTTAAAATAGGGCTATAGATATCCCTGAACTACGAAAAGTTCATCAAAAACCAATAGCACGTTTAGGTGGGCTTGCTATATATATAGCTTTTATTAGTGCTATTTTATGTACGGTAAATTTAACAAATGAGATTATTTCTATTATTACTGGCGGAACTGTAGTTCTCATCTTAGGAATTTGTGATGATTTAGTTGGAGTGAAACCTAAGAAAAAATTGTTAGTTGAAATTATTGCTGCTTGTATTTTGATTTTTTTTGATGTGCGTATAGAGTGGATTTCTAATCCTTTTGGGCTGAAATAATTCATTTACCTATATTTATTTCTGTTCCATTAACTATATTATGGGTTATAGGATTTATTAATGTTATAAATATTATTGATGGATTAGATGGTTTAGCAGCAGGTATTTCTTTAATTGCTGCTGTTACTATTTCGATAATGGCAGTTAAAGTAAATTTCATTATAACTGGTATTATGACATTAGCTATAGTAGGAGCGACTTTAGGCTTTTTACAATATAATTTTAATCCTGCAACTATATTTATGGGTGATACAGGAAGTATGTTTTTAGGTTATTGTTTAGCTAGCGTTTCTATGGCGGGTTCGATTAAAAGCTTAACTGCAATAACAATAATGGTCCCTATTTTAGCTCTTGGAGTACCTATTTTTGATACTACTTGTACTATTATACGACGTTTTAAAAACGGAAAACCAATTTTTACTCCGGATAAAGGACATTTGCATCATAAACTTCTTCAAAAAGGGCTTACTATGAAACAAGCAGTACTTGTTATGTATGGTATAAGTATTATATTATGTACATTTGCAATTTTATTCATAAAATACACTTATGATATTAATTTAATAATACTATTTGTGTTAACTATAAATATCGTATTAAATGTAAAGATAATACTTTTACTCAAAAAAACAAATAATTTCGACAAATAGGGATGTGTAGTTAAAATGCTAGGCTTTAAAAAAAATAAATTTAAAATAGTTATAGTTTTTGGGACACGCCCTGAAGCTATTAAAATGTCACCTATTGTTAAAGAGTTAAATAAATATTCTAATATTATAGAGCCTTTAGTAATTGTCACTGGTCAACATCGAGAAATGCTTGATCAAGTTTTAGAAATATTTAGATAAAACCTTATTTTAATTTAGATATTATGAGGAAAATCAATCTTTATCGGACATTACTTGTAAAATTATTGGAGGATTAGAAGAAAAGTTTGAAAAAATTAAACCGAATTTAATCCTTGTCCATGGCGATACTACTACTAGTTTTGCTGCGTCATTAGCAGGTTTTTATAAGAAAGTTTCTATAGGTCATGTAGAAGCTGGGTTAAGAACAGGAAATAAATATTCTCCATGGCCCGAAGAAATGAATCGAAGTTTAATAAGCAAACTTGTAGATATACATTTTTCCCCTACGTATGCTGCTTATAATAATTTATTAAAAGAGGGAATAAGTTCAAAAGATATTTTTGTAACGGGTAATACAGTGGTCGATGCTTTACTAATGTCTGTTAAACAAGATTTTAACTTATCTCAAATTTTGCCTAATGTAGATTTCTCTAAAAAATTAATATTACTTACTGTACATAGACGAGAAAATTTTGGTGATCCTATGCGTAACATATTTCGTGCGGTAAAAAATTTTTTAAATAAAACTTTGAATATTGAGATAATTTTTCCAGTGCATAAAAATCCTGTTGTAAGAAAAATAGTTGATGAGGAATTGAAAAATAAAAAGCACATACATTTAATAGAACCTTTGGGGAATGAAGATTTTGTAAATTTAATGGCTAAATGTACAATGGTATTAACTGATTCAGGCGGTTTACAGGAAGAAAGCTATCGTTGGGTAAACCTCTATTAATACTTAGAGAAGATACTGAGCGTCCTGAACTTTTAGCTGCTGGAAGTGCTTTATTAGTAGGTTCTAATAAGAAATTAATTTGCTCTTCCGCTGAGAAATTATTAAAGGATAAGAATTTTTATGAAAAAATGGCTAATGTTAAAAATCCCTATGGAGACGGTTTGGCGTCAAAAAGAATTTCAAATATAATTATTAAAAAATATAACTTATAAAAATATAGCTATAGTTCTTAAAAAATAAAGTATATCAAAAAGTAAATTATTAAAAGCAAAATAATTATGTAAATATAAGTAATGTTAGTAGAAAATTGTGTTATAATTCAATATATTTATGAAAAAAGAAATAGAAATAATAAAAAGTTTAAGTTTTCTAGTTTCTCTATCCTGGAGATTAGTCTTTTGGATTTTTTTAGGAATTTTGATAGGTTACTTTATAGATTATTACTTAAGAACAAGTCCTTTCTTCTTAGTAATAATGACTTTTGTAGCTTTCGTGTGTGGATTGTATAATACATTTAAACGGTTGACTGATGTTTAATGATGACTTGAATATTTTTGGTAAAAAAATTATTATTTTTTCTTTATATACTATGCCTTTATCTTTATGTGTAGTTTTTTCTATATTAGAGTTTAAAGGAATTTTAGCTTGCGTTATAGGAATAATATTAAGTTTTATTTATTTTCTGATGTTTTTTAAAAGAATAAGAGGGATTGGCAATAACAGAAAACCCTTAATATCTATATTGCAATGGTTAGCTTTAAGATTAATTTTTTTGTGTGTATCCATTGCTTTAGTATTGAAAATTGGAATAGAACCATTAGGTTTATTTATAGGATTAATGACAGTATCATTTGGAAATAAGATTTACTCATTCTATATTATTTTACAAGGCTATAATAAGAGGAATTTAACGTAATGCAAGAAAAAGGGATATTAAATTTGTATTCTCCTTCGGAAATTGGGCACCATTATATAATAAGCTTATATGGTGTGAGTTTTAATTTGGATACTATTATTATGACATGGTTTGCTATGTTATTAGTAGTAGTATTTGCTTATTTTGCAGTAAAAAAATTGAGTTTAAAACCTAAAGGAGCTCAACTTTTATTTGAAATGTTTTTAGGTAATATTAAGAGTTTATTAGATGAATCTATAGGTAAAAATAATCAACATATTTTACCATTTATTTCTACTTTATTTATTTTTATATTTATGTGTAATTTTATAGGAGATTTGCCTCTTATCGCAGCTCCTACAGCAGATATCAATACTACTGTTAGTTTAGGCGTATTCGTCTTTTTATTTGTTCAGATAATCGCATTATATAAACAGGGATTAATCGCATATATTAGACATTATTTTAAACCTTTTCCTATTTTTTTCCCTTTAAATATTATCGAAGAATTGGCAAAACCGATAACATTGTCTTTACGTCTTTTTGGTAATATTGTTGCTGGGGATGTATTATTAATAGTTTTAAATTTAATTTTACCAAAATGGTTTCCATTTCCAACAATTATTTGGATGATTTTTGGATTATTTGTAACAGTGGTGCAAGCTTTTGTTTTTACTTTGTTGACTATTTCTTATATTTCGGTTTTTTACAAAAAAAAGAGTAACTTTGAATAAACTTGTCAAATTTATATAAGAAATATAATAAATATATTACAGAGTTGTTTTTTAAACACTTTTAATATTATAATTTAGTAAATTGGAGGGTTTTATGGAACATGCAGTTTTCGCAGGATTAACAGCAATTGCAGCGGCTCTTGTTGTAGGATTAGCAGCTATTGCGGCAGGAATAGGAGATGGGATTGTTGCAAGTAAAGCAATTGAAAGTATGGCTCGTCAACCTGAAGCTAGGCAAAATATTTTAACCAACATGTTATTGTCTATAGGCTTAATTGAAGCAGTCCCTATTATAGCCGTTGTCATCGCTTTTATACTTATCTATGGCAATCCTTTAATGAAATAATTTATTATAGAAATTAATTATTTATATTTAAATGAAGGAGGTTGAATTTGTTAAATATTAACGCTACCGTTATTATTCAATTAATAAATTTTTTAATTATGGTTGCGGTTTTAAGTTTTTTGGCTTATAAACCAATCTTAAAAATTATGCATGAACGTGAAGTCAAATAATAAATAGAATTAGTAATGCTGAACATGAATATGAAAATGCTAAAAATTTAAAAGAAGAATATTTTAAGCAATTGCAGGAAACAAAAATTCAGGCTCAAAAAATTCTAGATCAAGCTAAAAATCAAGCTAAAGAACTTAAGGAAAGGTTTTTGGATGAATCTAGAGAAGAAAATCTTAAATTGATTAAAATAACAAAAGCCGAGTTACTTCGACAAAAGGATAAAATGCTTGAGGATACTCGCAAAGAAATAATTGAAATAGCAATTCAGTGTGCATCTAAAATTATAAATCGTGAAATAAACGCTAAAGATGAAGAACGATTCGCAAATGAATATATAGAACAATTAACCATTGAAAATATTGGGGAAAAATATGTTAGTTAGTAAAGTGGCTTCTAATTATGCGCATGCATTATGTGCAGTTGCGTCAGAAAATAATATATTAGATGATATAGAAAAAGATTTAACAGTATTTTTTGATTTGATAACTTTAAACAAAAAATTAAAAGAAATGCTAGATAATCCGTTAATTTTTATAACTAAAAAGAACGAAGTTATTGAAAAATTATTTTTAAATAAATTTAATTTTTTAACTATATCGTTTTTAAGATTTGTTTTTGGCAAAAGACGAATAAGCATTTTACCTACAATATTTACACTTTTTAAGGAATATTCAGATATTGAACGCAAAATAATAACGATTACAATTATATTAGCTAAACCTTTAAACGAAGCTATGAAAGAAAAAATTATTGACCGTTTGCGTGTGTTAACTAGGAAAACGATTAAGTTAAAGGTTATTATTGATTCAAAAAGTATTGCTGGTATAGCAATACGTATTAATGATGAATGCTATGATGGAACAGTTAAGCGTAAATTAGAAGTTCTCAAGTCATTTTTACTTAAAAAACATAAAGGTGTGTGAAGGTAAATGGATATTAGACCTGAAGAAATAACATCAATTTTGAAAAATCAGCTAGAAAATTATAATGCTGAAATTAATATTGATGAAGTAGGATTGGTTATTTCTGTTAGTAATGGAGTAGCCATAATTTATGGATTAAAGAAAGTAATGGCTGGAGAAATATTGGAATTTCCACATAATATTTATGGTATAGTTTTAAATCTAGAAGAAGAACATGTCGGAGCTGTTCTTTTAGGGGGAGAATCATTAATTAATGAAGGAAATACAGTACGCCGTACAAAACGTATTATGTCTATCCCTGTAGGCGAAGAAATGATTGGCAGAGTAATAAATGTTTTAGGTGAACCTATTGACGGTAAAGGACCTATAAACACAGCTCAATATCGCCCTATAGAAATGGTCGCGACAGGAATTGCTGGGCGTCAATCGGTTAAGGAGCCATTGCAAACAGGAATAAAGGCTATTGATTCTATGATTCCCATTGGGCGAGGCCAACGTGAATTAATAATAGGTGATCGGCAAACCGGGAAAACTTCAATTGCAATTGATACAATTATCAATCAAAAAAGCAAAGATATGATTTGCATTTATATTGCTATTGGGCAGAAAGCTTCAACGGTTGCTAAACTGGTAACTATCTTAAAAAAATATGGAGCAATGGAATATTCAATCGTAGTTGTAGCATCTGCATCTGATAGTTCTACACTTCAATATATTGCACCCTATGCAGGTTGTGCAATAGGCGAATATTTTATGTTTAAAGGACAACATGCTTTATGCATATATGATGATTTAACTAAGCATGCACAAGCTTACAGAGCGATGTCATTATTACTTAGACGTCCTCCTGGTCGTGAGGCTTTTCCTGGAGATGTATTTTATTTACATTCACGTTTATTAGAAAGAGCATCAAAACTTTCTAATAATTTAGGTTCTGGTTCATTAACCGCATTGCCAATTATTGAAACTCAAGCAGGCGATATTGCTGCTTACATACCTACTAATGTTATTTCCATTACAGATGGACAAATTTTTTTAGAAAGTGACTTATTTTACTCAGGATTTAGGCCTGCTATAAATGTAGGTATATCTGTATCTCGTGTTGGAGGTGCTGCTCAAATACAGGCAATGAAACAAGTTGCAGGAAAATTAAGATTAGATTTAGCGCAATATCGCGAAATGGAGGCGTTTGCTCAATTTGGCTCTGAACTTGATAAAGCGACTATGGCAATGTTAAAACGTGGTAAAATAATGATGGAATTATTAAAACAATCCCAATATACACCTATGGAGGTAGAAGAACAAATAGTAAGTATATATGCTGGAATTAATGGATATCTTGATGATATTGACATTGAAAAAGTATTTATTTTCGAGAATGAATTGCTTTCTTTTTTAAAGAGTAATTATAAAGAAATGTTAAAGGAAATAAATGAAAAAAAGTGATTGATTCGGGTTGTGAAAATAAATTAAAAGAAGTGTTACAAGAATTTAAAGAAATTTTTAAAAATAAAATAAGTATATATAAATAGTAATAAGGTATAAAAAATGAGATAAAATGATTACCAATATAAGCAAAATTACCGTTTAAGAGTGTGGAGTATGTTATGACTAGTTTAAAAGATGTGCGCCGTCGGATGAATAGTGTTAAGAATACACAAAAGGTCACAAAAGCTATAGAAGCAATTGCAGCAGCGCGTCTAAAAAGAGCGCAGGAAAAAACCGTGATAAGTTATCCTTACGGAGTTTCTGTTTATAATTCTATACAAACTATAGTATCAAATTTAGATCCTTCTTTTGAGCATCCTTTTTTAGGAAGTATAAAGCCAAATAAAGTCGCGATTATTATTGTAAGTTCTGATAAAGGGTTAGCAGGTACGTATAATTCAAATTTATTTAAAGAAGTTTGGCGACAAATTTCCAATACTGAAGAAATGATTGCTAAAGCTAATTTTCAAATCTGCAAAGTTAAATTTAAAAGAAGAACGTTAAGATTGCAGTCTATTTTACAACAACGAATAAAAAAACTTAGAGGAGGAGAGTTCTTATCAGCGGTAAAGAGTCAATTTAGTGATCCACAAAGATTAGCTGATATTTATTTATTTACAGTCGGCAGAAAATCCAGTTCATATTTTAAAAAATATAAATATCCCATTTTAAAAGAATATACAGGTTTTTCTGAAAAACCAAATTTTAAACATGCTCAAGAAATAACTGATAATATTATAGAGGGATATTTGCATTTGTTATATGACGAAATTTATTTAATAACTACAAGATTTATTACGCCTATAAAAACATATCCTATTACAATGAGATTATTACCTATTGTTCCTATAGGAGAGCAAATAAAGTGCAATGAATTATTGTTTACTCCTAATGTTAATGAAGTGTTGGATTATTTACTTCCTCGTTATGTAGAAGTGCTTATCTATACCGCATTAACACAAAGTGCTGCAAGTGAGTTAGGATCGCGTATGACTGCAATGGATAACGCAAGTGAAAATGCCAAAGAAATGATTGATAAATTAGTTTTAAGTTATAATAAATTAAGGCAAGCAGCAATTACTCGTGAAATATCAGAAATTGTAGGTGGAGCTGAAGCGTTGCAGTAAGGAGGCAATAGTGGAGAAAGGAAGAATAAAACAAGTTATTGGACCAGTTGTTGACATTGAGTTTTCATCTAGATTTTTACCGAATATTCTTAGTGCAGTAAAAGTCATAAATACATCAATAAGTAAAGAAACAGAATTAGTTATGGAAGTTCAGCAACATTTAGGAGATAATATAGTTCGTTGCGTAGCGATGTCTTCCACCGAAGGTTTAGTAAGAGGAATGGAGGCTGTTACTAATAGTGAGCCGATAAAAGTCCCTGTGGGTAGAAAGTGTTTAGGACGTGTATTTAACATTCTAGGTCAGCCCATAGATGAAGTTGAAGAAGAAATACATCCAGCCGCTTATTGGCCTATACATAGAGAAGCGCCTATTTTTGAAAATTTGTCTACGACATCTGAAGTATTTGAGACAGGAATAAAAGTTATAGATTTAATTGCCCCATATCCAAAAGGTGGGAAAATAGGCTTATTTGGCGGAGCAGGCGTTGGTAAGACTGTTTTAATACAAGAGCTTATTAATAATATAGCTACAAAACATGGGGGATATTCTGTTTTTACAGGTATTGGAGAACGAACTCGAGAAGGCAATGATTTATGGACTGAAATGAAAGAATCTGGAGTTATAGCAAAAACAGCAATGGTATTTGGTCAAATGAACGAACCCCCTGGTGCTCGTATGCGTGTAGGATTAACAGGCCTTACAATGGCAGAATATTTTCGCGACCAGGAAAACAAAGATGTATTATTATTTATAGATAACATTTTTCGTTTTATTCAAGCAGGACAGGAAGTATCCTCATTGCTTGGTAGAATGCCTTCAGCAGTAGGCTACCAACCAACTTTAGGAACTGACATAGGATCATTGCAAGAAAGAATAACTTCTACGAAAAATGGATCAATAACTTCCATTCAAGCTGTTTATGTTCCTGCTGACGATTTAACTGACCCCGCTCCTGCATCTACATTTACGCATTTAGATGCTATGACTGTTTTGTCCAGAGCAATTTCCGAGTTGGGCATTTATCCTGCTGTTGACCCTCTTGATTCTACTTCTAGAATGCTTGACCATAATGTAGTTGGACAAGAACATTATGAAGTTGCTCGCAATGTACAAGAAATTTTACAACGTTATAAAGAATTACAAGATATGATTGCAATCCTTGGTATGGAAGAATTAAGCGAAGAAGATAAGGCAATCGTGTCTAGAGCGCGTAAAGTACAAAGATTTTGTAGTCAACCTTTTACTGTTGCAGAAATTTTTACCGGATATAAAGGTAAGTATGTACCTTTAAAAGATACAATAAGAGGATTTAAAGAGATATTAGAAGGCAAATATGATAATTTGCCTGAGCAAGCATTTATGATGGTTGGAAAGATAGAGGAAGTAGTAGAAAAAGCTAGATTATTAAATGAGGTGTAAAATGGCAAATACAATGAACCTTGAAGTTATTACTTCTTCTCGTATTGCTTATACTGGAGACGTTACAATGGTTGTAGTTAGGGCAATAGATGGAGATATTGGTTTATTACCTAAGCATATCCCTATTATAGCAGCTTTAGATATTGGGATATTGAAAATATTTACAGAAAAAGGCCAAGAAAAAATGGCGATTAGTGGTGGTATTTTACATAAAGTCGATAATAAAATAATAATTATGACAGCCACCGCGGAAAAAGCATTAGATATTGATATTATAAGGGCAAAATACTCATTAAATAGAGCAAAAGAAAAATTAACGAACGAACAACTAGATTCAAGAGAAAAACTAGTTTGGGATAATGCTCGTAAACGAGCACAAATAAGGATTAATATTGCTAAAAATTGATTAATCAAAAACACTCAGTAGTTCGGTACGGAGGATATTAGTTGGAACAAATAGTTATACAAGGTGGTAAACCTTTAAATGGAACAATAAAAGTGAGCGGAGCTAAAAATTCTGTTTTGACAATTATACCAGCAACGTTATTAGCTGAAACGCCAAGTAACTTAGATGAAGTAGCAAATCTTTATGATGTAAGAACTATATCGGAAGTTCTTCGCGCGTTAGGAGTTAGAATTGAATATGATTCTGCAAAAGAAAATTTAAAAATAGATAGTAAAAATATTGATAAATTTGAAGCGCCAAGAGAATTAGTAAATAAAATGCGTGCTTCAAATTTAATTATAGGACCTATGTTAAGTAAATTTGGTCGTTGTAAAATAGCATTACCGGGGGGATGCGCTATTGGGACACGATCAATGGAATTACATTTTAAAGGGTTCAAAGCGTTAGGAGCTACTATAATTCGAGAAAATGAGACAATTGAAGCAATAGCTCCAAAAAAGGGATTAAAAGGAAACTATATTTATCTTGATTTTCCAAGTGTTGGAGCTACAGAAAATATTATGATGGCAGCAAGTTTAGCAAAGGGAGTAACTATTATTGAAAATGCTGCTAAAGAACCTGAAATAGTCGACTTAGCTAATTGTTTAAATAGTATGGGATCCAATGTAAAAGGGGCTGGGACGGCTACAATAAAAATTCAAGGCGTGAAATACATGAAAGGCGTAAACCATACAATCATTCCAGATAGACTTGAAGCAGGAACGTACATGATAGCTGCCGCTATAACTAAAGGAAAAATAAAATTAAAAAATGTTTTATCTGAGCACTTGTTACCTGTAATAGCAAAATTGCGCGAAGCAGGAGTAAAAATAGAAGAAGATGCGTTTAGTATCACTGTTGAAGGCAGAGAAAAATATAAAAGTGTTGATATAAAAACATTACCTTATCCGGGTTTCCCTACAGATATGCAAGCGCAATTTATGTCATTAATGTTAATTTCAAAAGGTATAAGTAGTATCACTGAGACAGTGTTTGAAAATAGATTTATGCATATTGACGAATTCAATAAATTAGCTGCAAAAATTATTATTGAAGGACATACTGCGTATGTTAAAGGTGTTCAAACTATTTATGGAAATTATGTCAATGCAACTGATTTAAGAGCAGGTGCAGCAATGATTTTAGCGGGTTTGGCAGCTAAAGGAGAAACAACAATAGGAAACATTAATCACATAAATAGAGGTTATGCTGGGATAATAGAAAAATTAAGTGCTGTTGGAGCTAATATTAAAAAAATAAATATATAATAAATGCAATATATAAGGGTAAATTATATTATTTTATTTCATAATATGCTCTGATGAGCAAACTAATAATGAAAGTAGAAATAATTTTCAAATGTGAAACAAAAGAAGTTTATAAAAAACGCCTAAAGCTTCTAATTTTATTAGCAGTAAAAAAATATTTAAACCAGTTAAAAGAAGAATAAAAAACACATCAAGTTAAAAAGTTAAAGAAGAAGTATTTAAAAGTTTTTACAATAAAAAGTATTGACAAGATTTTAGAAAGATTGTAAAATACACTTTGTTTGTTAA
>CAVRJL010000004.1:0-4036 GCA_963721525.1 uncultured Negativicutes bacterium | reverse complement strand
CTTATCGCCATTTGGCAAAGAAGTAAAAAGTTGGGAACGTGAAGTTTGGACAGACATACTCAAACTCCATTACGGTAAAATAACTTTAGACCAATTTCTCAGCCGTTATAAAAGTTATTACGCTATATCACAATTTACAATTTCTACTGCTTCGTTGATGAAGCGATTTAAAGTGCTAAACAAGGGCAAGACCTACAATGACAGCATCAAACCCTTCTCATTCTTTAATATCGGTTATGGCACTTCAAACGATGTAAAGCCGATAGCACCGCTTTCAAAAGACCCTCAGTCTATGCCGTATTCGCCATTCATAAATTATAAAGACGGCAAGATAATGCAAGGCCAACAATACTTTAAAACATTAGATGACGAGATGTGGGATTATATCAACCATCCCGAGTCAAAATTGGATGGTAATATTGGGATATTAAAAAGAAGGCACGTTGTTGTGGACAAAGTAGTATATGTCGGTAAAGAAGGTGATGCCATTGAGATTAACCTTAGCGGTTTGGGAAAAGTAAATTATAACACTTATAGGAATCCAAAGGATATACTCTCTAAAATTCTCTCTTTATCGAAAGAGAGAAGCAAATAAGGCAGGAATATCAAGAAGGGAATACTATAAACTGATTAGCGATGCAAAGAAAGAGAAGCTATTACATCTGAGGAATAAGACGTTGAAAAGATTAGGGTTTTTATGAATTACTATTATTTTTCCCATACAGTTTATTTTCTACCCCGCTTTTAAGTGTATGGGCCATATTAGTATTAGTTGTATATGCGTATTTAACAAATTCGTATATGCAGTATACCGTAAAGATTATTGTATAAATGATAGATGTAGTATCAATAGTTAAAGGGAGCTGAAATGAGCCATATACAAGTGTAAAAGTTATCCAATATCCATAAGAATGCGACAGTAAGTCACGGTATGGATAAGTTAATACCGAATATCACTGCTATACTACTAATAGAGCCGAAATTTCCGAAATTGGCCATTGTTTCAAAATTTTTAGAAGGCGACTTTTTCTTTTTTATCGTCTATAAATGTTGGTATTACAGATAGTGGAAATAGAATTGGTATAAAATGGCTAATGTGAACATAGTTGAATTCGGCATATTATTTGAATAGATTACAAAATAGAATATTCCAAAAATCGTACCGTATAATAACATCCATTTCCAGAATTTATAGCTGTATATCTTATCAAGAATAGTTAATTTGTTGCCAGTAATATGTCGAGTGAATCTGGAAAACATTTTTAAACAGATTAATATTGTAAAAAAGGTTACAATCATTATAGTTAATAATAACATTAATTTTACGACTTCATTTAAAACAAATATGTGGAAAGTTATATAGATAAACTGAATTGGTAATGTCGCACTTAAAGGTATAATTGACGGCCAAAAATTATAAATCGTAAATTTTATTAGTGGATATAAAATAAGTTCAGCTAATACCCATAAAATAAGTGGATACAATAAAAGTTCTACAAATAGAACCGGTTTTTTGATAATTATGTCGTAAGTTATGGTGAACAGATTCTTCTTAAATTTGATATCACTTATATTATAGATTCTTAAGGACAAATAAAAGATGAGTATATTCAAAGGTATTAAGACGGTAAGATATACTGTCCACTGTAAAGAAGGGTATACATAAGCTGACGGCTTTATAACATCATACAACCCGTATGTCAAAATCAAATTAACCATTACAAAGAATGTCATGGCTAATAAAAATCGCATTTTTCTAATGGTTTTTACATTATATACTAATAAGCATATACGAAAAGCTATCAATGTAGCTAAGATGTCTA
This sequence comes from uncultured Negativicutes bacterium, assembly GCA_963721525.1. Lineage (GTDB taxonomy): Bacteria > Bacillota > Negativicutes > JBAXTZ01 > JBAXTZ01 > CAVRJL01. Next base: position 2,213 of record CAVRJL010000004.1, on the reverse strand, counting down.
AGATTATGGCCACAATTAAGGTAGCAGTACTAATTTCTGTTTTTATTAGAACAAAACTTGAAATTCCACTAACTATCGTAATTATAGCTATAAAAACTACAAAAGACATTGCAAATTTCTCAATGTCCATGAAAATCTAACCAATTCTTATCCCAAAAGATATAAGTTACCACAATGAATATGGGCCAGCCAAAATTATGAGAATTAACTGGTATGAATTCAAAACCACTAGTTGTTAATAAGAATGGTAAAATGTACAAGGAGAAAGTCATTGCCATTATAGAAAAAATTAGTATGAAGTGTACAGAAATAAGAACCGACTATTTGCTTATTGAGGATGTTGCTCTGCTTTGGAAACATCCCATTTATTACCTTTAATGATGTACGAGCCCATGCTATGAAAAAGGCAACAAAGAGAAACATAGGTAAAAAAACTAGAAAGAGTGCAAGTGGTGTATATTCGGTAATAGAGTTAGAAAATCCCAGAAACATATACAATGGTGCGGAAAGGAATATTACTGGAAGAATAATCCCAATAATGCAGTCCTTTTTAGTTTTGAATATCGTTTTTGAATAATCTCTTTTCATAAGATCATTAATCACAATAAACAATATTGCAATTAGTGAAAATAGGGCGAATAATGATAAGCCACCGCCAAAGTTACGATTTTGGGAGATTCTTGGTAATATAAATAATGGATAAATCACAACAAAGATGTATTGGGATATAAACATGCTTACCAAAATAGGTTTTATATAACGTTTTACTCTAAAATATGCTGCAAATATAAAAAATGCAAAAAGCATTATGACTGCAAACGTAACATTCTGGTAAACATTTCCACCAATTCCATAATGTAATAATGTTGTTTCAGTGTACCCATTAAAAATTGAAGTTGCATATGATAAAAAGCATTGCCCAATTGTGTTGCATGGCAGACTGTTGTACCCATGGTAGTATGTTGCATAATAGCTACTTACAATAATCATGGTTACTGCTATCAAAATAAATGGTATAAGATACAGGAGTGTGTTTTTGCTGATTGTTTTCTTTAGAATACTTTGTATGGTTATCTAATCCCCCCCCCATTACTAGTAATTTTATTCTAGGTATTCGCAATTTCCTCTAAGTGTAGACTTGCGCCTTAGTATCATAATCTCTCTAATAGTTTCATCAAACAGCTTTTCAGCTTCTAGATTTATTTCCCATAATTCTTCAACTGTTTTATTCTTGGTTTCATGTTTCCATTTATCCCATTGTGATGAATAAGGTTTAATTCCACCAAGATAAACATTTATTATATTCAAACATTTGGCTACTTCACCATAATCCTGAACGGCAGGCACAATTTTCTTCGCTAGAGTGTCATTAGAAGTAAGTAACAAGATTACTGCAAAAATGAAATAGTTTTTTCTTATTGTTTCCTCTTGTATTTTCGGATTTTTCTCTATTACGGTTTTAATAAAATTCTTATATCGTATGTTCTTGTAAATGAACTTAGATGTTTCAAATAAATCCTGTCTTGCAGTAAGACCCTTCTTTGCCATAAACTGTTCACATTTGACCAGTTCCTCCTTTAAATATGGGAAATGTTTATCTAAGTCTTCATACAAAGAGGTATCTAATCCTTCAGTCTTCTTTACAAAATAGAAATTATAAAAGTAAGACCAGTCTTCATACGGAATTTCTTTCTCACCCAATCGCAAATAATCATAATAGTATGAGAGTCTAGCTACAATTAGTTCTGGCATTATCCCATGTCTCGCATAATGACCAAAATCAAAGTTGCTACTATAAATAGACTTTACAGTTTTATACAGAGGTTCCAAACAAATATGTTTTATTTCGTTATAATGTGCCTTCCTGTTTTCATTCTCAATTCTGTATTTTTCTACACGTATATTCAAGAAAAATCCTATAAGAATACCTGCTATTGCCACTATTCCGCCAAATAAAGCCGCACCCCCTGTGGTATTAATAAAACTGAGGAAAGCTCCATATAGAGATGCTGGAGTTATTAAGAGCATATTATCTAATTGCAGTCGCATTAATAAAATCCTTGGGGTAAACGTCAAAACACGCAAAACTCCACAACCCACTGGACCCCCAAGCCCGATATGGTGTTTTGGAGTCCTGACTGCTCCACGAGGGATATTTCATAAATATGGTAAATTTAGTGCATTTTCTTTTGAATACCTATATCCCTTTGTCA
>CAVRJL010000003.1:0-56543 GCA_963721525.1 uncultured Negativicutes bacterium | reverse complement strand
TTACATTCCTCAAATAATCTTCTTATCATTTTATTAAATAAGCTTACTCAGTATAACAAATTTGTAAAACAAATGTCAACTAATTTTTTTAAATAAAACTTACCATAATAGTTTTCTGTTTTCTATTCATGTTTTAGATAATGACATCCATATGACTGTTTGTTTTCTAGGGCTGCAGTAACTATTATTATTGCGCTACTTACAGCATTGTTTAATTCTATTACTTTTCTATTTAACTTTGCAGAATAATAAAATTTTTTAATTCGATGACGTAAATAACTTAGATCTGCTAACGCTCTTAATAATCTTTTTTTAGTACGAATAATACCACAATAATTCCACATTATTTTACGAATCATAGAAATATCTTGATAAATTAATATAGGGTCAACTTTTTTTTCTTGCGAGGAAAATTCCCATTCCGGTATTGTGTCATATAATTTTTCTCTAGTTTTATCCGTCATATTTTTATTTTTTATGATATCTAAAGCTGAATTTATTGCCCATACAACTGCTTCTAGTAAAGATACTGAAGCTAACCTATTTGCACCATGAACCCCAGTACAGGAACATTCTCCTATTGCCCATAATCCTTTTATTCCTGTATATCCATTTAAATCAACTTTAATACCTCCACAAAAATAATGTGCTGCTGGAACAACAGGTATTAGATCTTTTCTAATATCTATACCAACTTTAAAACATTCATTAAAAATTCGGGGGAATCTTTCAGTAACATCAATATTTTTAATATTACGAGCATCTAACCATACATAACCTATAGCATCTGCCTCTATTTCCCTATAAATTGCCCTTGATACTTCATCTCTAGGTGCTAAATCTTTTAATTCAGGTGAATATCTTTTCATAAAGTATTCACCACGTCTATTTACTAACTGAGCTCCTTCTCCTCTTAATGCCTCGGAAATTAAAAATCGTTTAATATCTTTATGAAATATTATTGTAGGATGAAATTGCACATATTCGGCATTTATAATTTCGGCACCTATTCGTTTTGCCATAGTTAATCCATCTCCTACAGCTCCTTCTAGATTACTAGTAAATGTAAATAAATCTCCTACTCCACCAGTTGCCAAAATAGTGTTTTTTGAAAAAACAACAGATACTATTTGCTGTTCATTATCCAATATATAAGCACCTATTACTTGTTTTTCTTTATATTTTTCTTCGTAATTTGTAGAATGTTTTGTGTTACTTATTAATTCAATTACTGTATGATTACTGAAAATTAAGATGTTAGCAATATTACTTAAATATTTTATTAAAGCTCTTTCTATTTCTTGTCCACTTTTATCTTTAATATGTAAAATTCTTCTTTTACTATGTGCTCCTTCATAAGTATAGTCAAATTTACCTTCACAATTTACGCAAAAGGGAACTCCTATTTTTTCACTTAAAAAAGGTTTAATTATAGGAACCCCTTTATAAGCTAGAAATTTTACCGCTTCTTTATAATTAATAAAATCACCTGCTCTTAATATATCAAAAATAAGTTTTTCCGGACTATCCTGAGCACTTTGCGCAACGATTCCACCTTGTGCTTGTTCGCTATTACATATATTAATTTCTTTTTCTTTACTTATTAAAGCCACTTTCAATCCTGCTTCACCAGCTACTATAGCGGCAGATAATGCGGAAATACCTGTTCCGATGATTAAAACATCGAATTTTTTTCGCATTCTAATACCTCAAAATACAATTACTTTTCATTTTTCTGTTTCTTCAATCATTCTCTTTAATGTTAAATGAGCATATTCAATATAATTATTTAGAATAGTTATTTCGTACTCTTTAGTTAGATTCCAATCTCCAATTTTATTAGCATCAACAATTTTACTAATACAATTTAATAATTTATGTGGTGTTATTTTTGCCATATTTAAGCAAGGAGAATTCTTTAAAGCATAAACTTTTATATCAGAACGAAGTTTGGGCAGTCTTTCAATAAACCTCAATTCAGTTCCAACAATTATAATACTTTGTGACGGCGCATTTAAAAAATATTGTAATAATTGGGTTGTTGAACCAACAAAATCTGCATGCTGAACTACTGATGGATCACATTCAGGATGAACTATTATCTTTGCTTGCGGATAGCTATTTCGTGCTGCTTTTATATCTTTCTCTTTTATTCGTGTGTGAACTATACAAAAACCTTTCCAAATAAATATTTTAGCGTTAACATTAATATCTTTAATTTGACTATATTTATCTACAACACATACCTCATTTTTATTAACACCTATTTCGGAAACGCAATTCAGTGCTAAATTTTTATCAGGTAAAAAAAATATCTTTTTCTTTTCTTTTAAAAGTTGACTAGTTATTTTTTTTACATTACTTGAAGTACAGCATAAACCTCCTAATTTACCTACTATAAATTTCACGGTTAAAGTAGAATTCACATATAACAGAGGAACTACAGCTTGCTTTAATTCAGTAAATTTATTTAAAATATTTATAAGCATGTCTTCATTAATCATAGCCGCCATAGGACAATTAGCAAATTTATCAGGTATAAATACTTTACTCATAGGAGCTAATAATTTTACTGTTTCTCCCATAAAGCTCACTCCACATATAATTATATATTGAGCACTAGAATGTGATGCTGCTACTGCTAATTTATAACTATCTCCAGTGATATCGGAAGAATAAAAAACAGTTTCATCTTGATAATAGTGGCCTAAAATTAAAATTTTATCACCAAAATATTTTTTTATTTTTTTTTATTTTTTCTAATATGGTCATCCTATTCTCTTCCTTCTAATTAATTAAATATAATCTTACTATAAAGTTCTTTATATACTTTATTTTGTTGTTAATCTATTTTTTTAAATTTCTTATAGTATTAAAAAAGTTACTTCTTATTATTTCGTCGGAAACATATAAACTTTCTTCAGCTTTTTGTTTTAAATTTATATCTAAGTTTTGACCTATAATTTGTCTATCTGATAGTATTACAAAATTCCGCCTAGTGTTTATTAGACTTCTTCCCATTGAAGTATATTTATATTTTTTAGACTCTATACCCATTAGATAAGCAAGAGTTGGTAAAATGTCTATTTGTCCACCAACTATTTCTTGTCTTTTCCCTTGTATTTTTTTATTGTAAATAATAAATGGTACTTTTTTACTATTAACAGCCCACCAATTTTCATTATTTTCAATGTTGGCAATTCTATTATCATAATACTTATGAATACTTTCATGGTCTCCATAAACAACTACAACCGTATTACTTAATAAATTTGCTCTATCAAGTTCATTTAAAAATTCTCCAACCATCCTATCTATATAATTAACACTCTGTAAATAATCTCCCATAATATTATGCTCTAATTTATTAGAAAGCTTTAATTTTCTATATTTAATAGGTATATCAAATGGGCCATGACTTGACATAGTTATTATAAATGCATAAAATGGCATTTTTATATTTTGTAATTTAGCTACTGTTTGTTTTAAAAATGGTCCGTCTGCAAAACCCATTCCAAAAGATTCATTAACAATATAATCAGCTACTGTAAAAATCTTCTGAAACCCCATTTCTTTTATTACAGGTGCGGTATTCCATATTGTTCCATCATCTCCCATAAATGCAGCTGTGCTATATCCTTGACTTTGCATGATTAAAGGAAGAGTATTATAAAAAGTGTTAGGAAAACGAAAAAAAGTACTTCCTTGCCGTAAAGGGTATATAGAGGTATTAGCCATTAATTCAGCATCAGAGGTCATTCCTTCATTGACTTGTTCATAGAAATTAGGAAAGTAAATTCCATCTTTAATCATTCTATTTAAAATAGGCGTTATTTCTTGACCTTTATATTTCTTTTCTAAAACAAAGCCTTCAAAAGATTCCAATTGTATAAGAATAAGATTTTTATTTTTAAAAATTCCATAGTTTTTATCTAACTTGAAATTTTCAAAATTTTCTTTCATCCATTTACTAAGTTTATTTTTTTCTTCATTATTTAAAACTAAAAAATCTTTATCAAAAAATAATTTACTATAACTATAAATATGATACCCTAAAGGAGATAAATGACGAGCAGTTACAACATTATCCCATGGAGAAAAAATAAGATAATTTTTCCCATATAGACCTAAAAAATTACTTATAAATTGCCAACTGATGAGAAAAAACGATAAAAGAAAAATGAGAATAAATTTTTTGGTACTACTAAAAAAAGATTTTTTAGTAATAAAATATCTCGTTGCAATCCAGCCCAATGGAAATAAATCTACAACAAACATTAAATCAAACGTGTTCATAATTGACAACAGCGACAACCATATGCTATTTATATCTCTTATTTGTCGGAAAGCGTAAAAAGTAGGTAAAGTTTTAAAGGCGCGAAAATACCATATGCCACTGCAAAACAATATTGATAATAAAGTATTTAATATTAATAAATATATTATACAAAACTTATTGTTAAACAAATATGATATTGAAATAAACAATAAAGGTACTGCTACATAGAATTGCCAATATTGCAAAAAAATATAAATAGCCTTTAAATAAAATTTTAGTTCTAATTTAGAACTAAATGTAATAGCCGAGAATAATATATTTTTTCCAATTATCGATAATATAGTATAAAAAACAAGTACATTAATTTGCTTTATTTTTTCTTTTATAAAAAAAGTAATATTCATTAAATTCAACGAATCATCCCTTGTGTGTATTTAAAAGAGATTAACTATATTTATTTTACTTACTTGGTTTGTAAGATAAGATAAGGTTATATAATTGATTACTACTTTTTATTGTATTATGGCAATAAAAAATATTAGCTCTTAATATTAGCTCTTAATATTAGCTCTTAATATTAGCTCTTAATAATAAAATATAACCCTCCTTTTCTATAATAGTTCTCTGATCAAAAAATCTTGAGCTAACCCATCAAGGTTATGTTATATATTCCTTTGTATTTGTATATGTATATGTATTCCTCATATTGAGTCGTCTCCTAATAAACACTTAAATATCTTTTATTCATGAAGAATATTAATTATTAATACATCATTTATTTCTATTAATAACAATTTTTCAATGAACGGTAAATAACAAGTTTATCATAAATAAGTACAAGCTGCTTACTTTTATCTTGAGTTATCGAATATTATTCTATTTTATTTTGCTAATAAGTAAAGACCTTTTATTTTAGCATGTTATCAATTTTGTATTACTTTTAATGAATTCTACTTTTTAAAATTTCTTTAGCCTTTTCTAGCTGAATATCTTTTTTGTAATTACTAGCTAATTGTACGTTTATATCAGGCTTAATCCCTACTTTGTCTATAAAGTGATTATTTGGAGTAACATATTTTGCTATCGTCAATTTAATCGCTGAACCGTCCCCTAAATATTTCATTTCTTGAATAGTTCCCTTACCATAAGTTTGTTCACCTATAAGCGTTCCTGATTTCGTATCTTGAACTGCACCGGCAATAATTTCAGAAGCGCTTGCGCTTCCTTTATTTACTAAAATAATCAAAGGATATCTAATATTTATACGCTCCGAATAATAAACTTTTTTTTCACCTTTACGGTTAATTGTTGTAACTATTGGTCCTTTAGGGATAAAATATCTGCCTATTTTCACACATTCATCAATTAACCCTCCAGGATTATTACGTAAATCTAATATTACTGCTTGCATATTCTCGTTTTCTAACCGATTCCATATTTTATCGAACTCATTCCCTGTATTTTCGTTAAACATTGATATACGAATATATCCTATTTTATTACCAATCATTTTTGAATATATTGTTTTCAATTCAATTATTTTGCGCCGAAGTCTAGATTCTTTTATTTTTTCCCCTCGTAAAGTGGTAATAACAACAAAACTTCCAGGAGTTCCACGCATTTTATTTACAACAATATCGGGATCTAAATTATCGATTCTTTCTCCATTTATTTTTACTAGTATATCACCACTTTTCACACCTGCATTGGCTGCAGGTGTATTTTCTATTGGTAAAATTACCATCATTCTTTTTTCTTTTTGTTCTAATATTATTCCTATTCCACCATAATTTCCTTTAGTAGAAATTATAAAATTATTCATATCTTTCTCATTAAGATAAACTGAATGATCATCCTTCAACTCTTCAAGCATTCCTTTTATTGAACCGTTAAATAACGTTTTTGCAGAAACATTTTTAACATATTGATGTTTTACCAATGAGAAAACGCGTATAAACTTTAAAATATTTGGAATTTCGCTAAGGGAACATCCCATTATAACAAATAGTCCCACTAAACTACTCATTAAAATAAATAAAGTTATTAAACTTATAATAAAAAAATGCTTAACCATTTTCATTGATTTGCCACCTTAATCATTTTGTATATGTTATTTATTTTAATTTAATGTATCTATTCGCTTTTAATGTAATGTGAACCTATAGCATATCCTGTATCTCCTACTTTTGCTACTACTTCACCTTTACTTACCTGTTTGCCATTTTTGACATTCAAGATTGAACAATGACTATAAAAAACTGAATATTTCTAATTAATTTTTTCAATTTATACGAAGTAACAAGCTCTTCTTTATATAATCGCTGATTTATATTTAGATTATATTCTGCTATGTTTAAAATTTTTTGCTGTTCTCCACCTGATAATTCTTTGGGTAAATCCTGAATTCTATCTTGTAAACCCACCATTTAAACTACTTATTTAACTCGACGTTTTATTTACTGTATATTACTGTCTTATTAGGCAATAATCGAATATCTGAAAATACTACTCCCAATTTTCTACGTAGATAAAGCACTTCTTTTTTAATAAAATCGTTTATTGTTTTGCCCTGTATAAAAATATTTACTTCATTTGCAAATTTTTCTCTAAATATCAACTTCATAAAGGTAGATTTTTCCGCTCGAATTTTATCATTTTTTCCGCTTATGTAGTAAAGATATTGCTAAATCAGTATTCTGTATAGCTCTTAATCTTAAAATTTGTATTCTTTTTCTCAAATTTTTACGAAAATAATTTTCATTTTTTAATAAATTAGCCACACTTGTTTTAACATCTAATACATTAATATTATCGATATCTGAATAATCACAAGCTACATTTTCCATAAATCCTTTGACTTTGGGGTCGTAAGAAAAAGCGCTAATAGGTGTTGACATAATTGCTGCAAATATTAGAGCATGGAGCCTTATTCCCAATAATATATCTATATTCCCTAAAATAGACATAAATACTTCAACCTGATACATTTCTCTACTTATTATCGAACTAGCTTTCATTAAGTTTGCTATTTTTAAACAAGCATCTAAATCTATAGGCAAATGCATCGGGAAAAAAACTATTTGTACATTATTTTCTTTAACTAATAAATCTGCAATTTGAGCAATATTTTTAAAACCATTTGTATCTTTACCATAAAATCTTGGTGCGATTGCAACAATCGGACGATTAAAATCAACTCCTAATAATGATAATAAATTTTTTCCTTTTTTTACACAAATAGGATACATGCACAAAACAGGGTCCGCAGTAATTTTAATTTTTTCTTTTGCAATTCCAATCTTTTCTAGCTCAAAAAAAGAGTTTGAATCACGTACCGTTATTAAATCAACTCTTCCTAAAATAAATTTCATTAACTTAACGGGGAGTCTACCACTGATAGGACCTATCCCTTGTGCATAAAGCATTATCTGCCTTTTTACTAAAACTCCAAAGAAAATAATAAAAAGATAATAATAAAAACTACGCTTACTAGTAACTGTTTGTAATAAGCTTCCTCCACCTGATATTAATAAATCGCATTCCAATATAGAAAAAAATATTTTCCAAAAATTAAAAGCATAGATTGACTGTACTTTATATTTTATTGATGTTTCCTTAGGATTACCTGAAATTACTGTTATTTTAACGTTAGGTTCCCTATCTAGTAAAGATCTAACTATGACTTTAAGCATAGCTTCATCTCCTGTATTATTAAATCCATAATATCCTGATATTAAAATTTTATACATCATCAATTCTCATACTCATCTTGAAAATTTTTTCTAATAAAATAAATAATAAAACAACTATAATACCTATCGGTATACTTAATAGCCATCCATTTATCGCTCTAAAAAGTGACAAAAAAATGGGGGACCGTAAGTGGCAAAATGTTTCCACTAAAGATAATTGGCCTATCATAACTAATAAAACTAATAAACATTTAAATTTCCTTCGCCAATTTCTTTTTATTGCATATATCATCATAAAAAAAGCTGGATGTCCTATTAAAACCTCCTTAAATCGTGGGCGAACATACATAATATTATCCAAAAAATATCTTATTTTCATTTCTAAATATGTTACAGGTACTCCTAACGTATGTCCACTTCTACCAATAAATTCCCATAGACCTATTAAAATTATAAATCCAATGAATGCATCTTTCATATACAATGGATAATTCAAAATTTTTTGTAAATTCTGAAAAATTTGTCCTTCTTCTGATAATGTTTTTTCTTCATTGAAAATATTATATTTATTTAAATATAATATTAATATTAATATAATTGGCATAATAAACGTAAATTTTACCCCTTTATATATTTCCATTTCTAAAAGGAACCTTACATCTCCTAAAATAGAACTAATAAATACTGCTCCGCATAAAGATATACAACTGATTCCAATAAGTGAAAACATGCTTCTAAACAAGAATTTACCCAAGCTATAAGTTTTATTCTCTAAGTTATCCCATTTTTCTAATTGCGTATATACCGCAACAACAGGAAAACTTATAGCCGCTACCAAAGCACAAATTTGTAAAAATAATAAAAAATTTAACTTTAAATATAAGCTACAACCTATTATCCAAAATAAGAAAATAATAAGTAATTGCCTTCTTATAGACAATGTAATAAATCTTCGCATTAATAACATACCAGCAGCTATACTCCCTAAACAACCTAAAAATAACAATTCTTTTCTAGGATAAAATTTATAAAACGTGCCAGCTTTGCCAATAAGTAACCCTCGCTCATTAAATTCTTTTTTAATACTCGAAATATAATTTAAATTTGTTTTCAAATGAGTAGCTCCTTCTTTAGGGTACTTAATGCACCTTATAAGAGCTGCTCTAATATTTCTTTCACTAATAGCTATTCCGAATCTATGACTCATATTATCTATATCAAGCTTTTCTTGCTCTACTTCTGCAATTGTGTAAACACGTACTGCATTATATTCGTTTAATTTAATAAAATCAGGTAATCCCTCTTGTTTTATGAATTGTAACTGTATGGGATTTTCGCACGCATAAATAGGCAAATTACGTTCTTTTAAAAATTTAACGCTTTCATCTATATATTTTTTATAGCCTAAAACTTCTTTTCCGGCAAACATTACCCCACTAAGTTTTTCTCTAGGAATATTTTTTAGAATACTAAATTCATCTTGTATTTTATGTTTATTTACACCTACAAAATTTTGTGGCCTTATTAAAACATTATAATCAGAATTCAATATTGTATTTAATTGATAAGAAAACATACCTATGGGCTCTTTTTCTATATTTTCGAATGCGTCTTTTATGCATAAAAATTTATAATTATTTACAGATAATTCAATAACCCTTTTTTCTCCCCAACGGTTTTGAAGATATTTTTTCAATTTTCCAAACTCAAAAAAATTATTATTAACAATATACAAGTAGTTTTCGTCAAACAAATTATTGGCTTTCAGTTTCAACAAAAATTGATTATTGAATGGAAATAAAAAAATATTTTTCAATAATCCCTCACCAGTTATTAAAGATATAAACCCCTGTTTTGATAAATCATTCAAATTCGTATCATAAATAGCTAATGAATTTACTCCTGCTATATGAAACTGAGCTAATACATCCTTAAAACTTAATCCTTCAAGATTAGATAGTTCCAATAATTCATTATAATCCATAACAATTTCCACAGTATTATTTGCTTTTTCAGTTAAATATCGCTTATAAATTATACAACTTGCTGCTAACAACCCTAAAATTATTAAAAATATTAATATACTTTTCCCATATTTACTTTTCATTTATTACTCCAGCTATTTTTCTAATACTCTTCCCTTTAAATAAGCATTTATAAAACCATCTATATCCCCATCCATAACATTTTGGATATTTCCTTCCTCCCAACCAGTCCTATGATCTTTTACTAAATTATAGGGATGAAATACATAAGACCGTATTTGACTTCCCCATTCTATAGACATATAATTCCCACCTAATTCGGTTTTCAGCTCTTTTTTTTTTGACTCTCTAATTCAAAAAGTTTAGCTTTAAGCACTTTCATAGCATACTCTTTATTTTGCAATTGAGAGCGTTCGCTTTGACAAGTAACTACAATACCTGTAGGTATGTGTGTTATACGAACAGCCGAATCGGTTTTATTAATATGTTGACCCCCAGCTCCACTTGCTCTAAATGTATCTATCTTCAAATCTTGATGGGCAATAATAATCTCTATGTTGTCTTCAATTTCTGGCATAACATTTACTGCTGCAAAAGAAGTATGTCTTCTAGCATTTGCGTCAAATGGAGAAATTCTTACAAGTCTATGTACCCCTTTTTCTGATTTTAAGTATCCAAAGGAATTTAACCCTGCTACAGAAGCAACCACGCTTTTTATTCCTGCCTCATCTCCTGATAATATATCTAAAATTTTGGTTTCAAAATTATTTTTTTCTGCCCAACGCATAAACATTCTTAGTAACATTTTGGCCCAATCCTGAGCTTCAGTTCCTCCTGCTCCAGCATGAATCGATATTAATGCATTATTAGAATCATATTCTCCATTTAACATTAATTTAAATTCTAAATGTTCTAAATGTTTAATAAGCTTTTTATACTCTAACTCTATTTCATCATGTAGAGTATCACTTTTTTCTTCAATTCCTAGCTGCCAAAAAATTTCAAGGTCTTCCGTACGTATTTTTAAATCATTAAACTCGTTTATTATATCTTTTAAAACTGTTAATTCTTTCATTGTTTTACGTACTAAAGATTGATTTTCCCAAAAACTTTGTTCACTCATTATTTTATTCAACTCAATAAGTTGTCTTTCTTTATTTTCTATATCAAAGCGACCTCCTAATATCTTGTAATTTGTTTTTGCAAAAAAATATTTTATTCTTTAAATCCTCTACCAACATAGTTTACACCCTTTACTAAATTTACTAAATAACAAATCTATTAATAATTTAACTAGTTATTAATCCGCAACATTTCTTATGTTTTTTCCCACTTCCACAAGGGCAAAATTCATTTCGGCCTATTTCTTTTTTTTTCGCACGGAATGTTTATCTTTTTGCTTTTCTTCTCCAAATTTAATTTTAGCTTCCTTTAAACAATCGTTGGGAGCCACAATAATATTAACCCTATAAGCAAATCTTACAATATCTTCTTGAATACTCTCATTTGTTTGCTGAAATAAATCAAATGTCTCTATTTTGTATTCAATTAAAGGATCTTTTTGTCCTAATGCCCTCAAACCTATTCCTTGCTTTAAAGATTCTATATTATTTAAATGATTTAACCATCTAGCATCAATAACTTTTAACATTATAGTTCTTTCTATTAATCTCATATTTTCTGAGCCGATAGTTTTTTCTTTCTCATTATAAATGTTATGAGCTTTTTCGCAAAGCATAAAAAACACTTTTTCGGTATTATATTTATCGAAATTTATCCCTATCAAAGATTCTTTGATAGGGATAAATTCATTAACATACCTTATTAATCCATTTATATCCCATTCATCACGATTATTTTTTTCAGGTAAATAGATCTTTGTTGCTTTAGAAATTATTTTTTCTGACATTGCTAAAATATTAGCGCGTAAGTTATCCCCATATAAAATTTTTCTACGCTCATCATATATAATTTTACGTTGTATGTTCATAATGTCGTCATATTCCAATACATATTTACGGATACTAAAATTATGAGCTTCGATTTTTTTCTGTGCACGTTCAATCGTTTTGCTTACTATATTACTTTGTATAGGTAGATCTTCATCCATACCTAACTTGTCCATTATATAAGAGATATTGTCTCCAAAAAGACGCATTAGATCATCTTCCAAAGATAAAAAAAAACGTGAGGATCCTGGATCTCCTTGCCTGCCTGAACGTCCACGTAACTGATTATCTATTCGTCTACTTTCATGTCTTTCTGTTCCTAAAATATGTAAACCCCCAAGTTCAGAAACTCTTTTTCCTAAAACAATATCTGTTCCGCGACCTGCCATATTTGTAGCAATGGTTACAGCTCTTTTTTGTCCTGCTTGAGCTATTATCTGCGCTTCTAACTCATGAAATTTTGCATTAAGTACATTATGTTTAATATTGATTTTTTTCAGCATTTCACTTAATTGTTCTGATTGTGCAATACTTGTAGTACCTACCAACACAGGTTGTCCTTTAGCATTTAAATTACATATTTCTTTTATTACGGCTTTATATTTACCTTTTTTATTTTTGAAAACAACATCAGTATAATCTTTTCGAATCATTGGTTTGTGAGTCGAAATAATTATTACATCTATACCATAAATTTTGCGAAACTCTTGTTCTTCGGTTTTAGCAGTACCTGTCATGCCTGCCAATTTATTATATATTCTAAAATAATTTTGAAAAGTTATTGAAGCCAATGTTTGATTTTCTCTCTGAACTTTTATACCTTCTTTAGCCTCAATAGCCTGATGTAATCCATCAGAATAACGGCGTCCCACAACTAATCTTCCTGTAAATTCGTCAACTATCACAACTTCTCCATCTTTTACAACATAATCTTTATCTTTATGCATTAATGTATGCGCTTTTAGTGCTTGATGAATATGATGTGCAAGTTCCATATTGTCTCCTTCATAAAGATTAGTTATTGAAAGAAGCTTCTCTATTTTAGCAATACCGTTTTCGTTTAAAGCAACATTATGAGCTTTCTCATCTATAATATAATCTTCTTTAGGAATTAACTTTGGAATAATACGAGCTATAACATTATATAAATCAGCAGATTTCTCTCCCGGTCCAGAAATAACTAAAGGAGTACGCGCCTCATCTATTAAAATACTATCTACTTCATCAACTATAGCATAGTTAAGAGATCTCTGTACCATCTGTTCAGGCTCAACAACCATATTATCTCTCAAATAATCAAATCCAAATTCGTTATTTGTTCCATAAGTAATATTCGCATTATACGCTATTTTACGACTATTAAAATCCATATCATGATTTATAAGTCCAACACTTATTCCAAGAAATTTATGAATCTGTCCCATCCATTCACTATCGCGTTTCGCTAAATAATCATTTACAGTGACAATATGAACTCCTTTATCTGTAAGGGCATTTAAATAAGCAGGAAGTGTCGAAACAAGGGTTTTGCCTTCTCCGGTTTTCATTTCGGCAATACGACCTTCATGTAAAACAACTCCGCCAAGCATTTGAACATCAAAATGACGCATATTAAGTACCCTACTCGATACCTCGCGAACCGTAGCAAAAGCTTCTGGTAAAATATTTTCTAAAGGTTCATTGTTTTCAAGCAAGCGAAATTTAAATTCGGACGTTTTAGCTGCTAAACTTTCATCATTAAGCTTCCTCAGTTTAGGCTCGAAGTCATTTATTGTTTCTATATAGCATTGTTGAATACGATTAATCTCACTTGTATTATAGTTGCCAAATATTTTTTCTATCCATTTGCTTATCCCCATTGATTCCTCCAAATTACTTTAAAGACAATATATTATGACAATTCATTTTAACAAAAGTGAAGTTTAAAGTAAATAAATGTGTTCTATGATAATTTAATTTTTTACTTATACGGCATAATATATTCCATGTTGTAAAATAACACATAAAATAAACTTTAGTGCTAACTCTGAATTATAAATTTCTTAGGTTTTTCGGTACTTATGTCTTCTTTTTTACTAAATATTAAAAAAGACTAATAACTATAAGAACTATAA
Organism: uncultured Negativicutes bacterium; assembly: GCA_963721525.1. Lineage (GTDB taxonomy): Bacteria > Bacillota > Negativicutes > JBAXTZ01 > JBAXTZ01 > CAVRJL01. Next base: position 42,524 of record CAVRJL010000003.1, on the reverse strand, counting down.
AGCGAGTACGAATTTTCTTACTCACTTTATAGTTCTTATAGTTAGACACGATATTATCCTTGAAATAGAAGTACTCTATCTTCTGTTATACAAAAACACATAATAATACAGTTTATACATTGAATTAGAAAATTAAATTCATTATTGATATTAAAGTTATAAGATAGGCTTTTTTAAAACTTCCTTCATTATATGATAAATAGCCGAATAAAAAGCAAATCCTCCGCATAATATTCCTTCCCAGCCTGCTATCATAATAATTGATCTTTTATCCATAAATGATCCTATAGATAACAAAATAAATAATAGAAAAAGGGACCAAAAAATATATATATTTATTTTATTTTGACTAAGACTACAAACAGCTAAACATAATGTAAATATACTCCACAAGAGAAAATAAAATCCCATTGAAAGATTATCAGGAGCCGTTATCCCTATAATTGGTAAAAACCAAATCCAAACAAACGATAACCAGAAAAAGCCATAAAAGGTAAATGCAGTAGCCCCAAATGTATTATTTTTTTTAAATTCTAAAATACCTGCTACAATTTGTGCTAAACCACCACAAAATAAACCTGTACTTATAAGCACAGCCGAGAAAGGTATTATACTTGCATTATGAAGATTTAATAATAATGTAGTCATACCAAAACCTAGTAATCCAAGTGGCGTAGGATTTGCAATATCATCTTTAATCTTTACAATTGTTTCCATAATTTCCTCCTTAGAAAATTATTAACTATAATAATTAATATACGAAAAATTCTATGACATAAATTTTATTTAAAATAAATACTTATCTTATTCAATTATATTTATTTTTAAATACTAAGATTATTCTAGTCATATTATACTCAATCTATTTGTGTATGAAATCGTTTTTAATTTTCTAAAAAACTCAAATATTATATATAATATTTGAGTTTTTTTTCTTCTTCAAAAAGCTCACTCATTGATTGTTCGCTGAAAATTCTCATAATAGATTTGCTAAGAAAAGGAGCTACAGATAGCACAGTGATTTTTTCTATTCGCTTCTCAGGTGTTAATGGGATAGTATTTGTAACTACAAGCTCCCCTATTTCTGATTCTTGAATTTTTTCAACAGCATTTCCACTTAATAAAGCATGGGTAGCGCACGCATATATTTCTGTTGCTCCGATATTTGCTAATTCCTTAGCTGCTTCGCATAAGGATTCAGCGCTATCAACCATATCATCTACTATAATCGCCGTTTTGCCTTTTACCTTCCCAATTATATTAACAACTTCAGCAACTCCAGGTTGAGATCTCCTTTTTTCAATAATAGCAATTGATGCATGTAATAGATCTGCCATAACTCTCGCCCTTGTAACTCCACCTAAATCGGGCGAAACAATTACAAGATTAAGCAAATTTTTTAAACCAAAATAATTTGCTAAAATAGGTACTCCTGGCAAATGATCTACAGGTATATTAAAAAACCCTTGAATTTGCCCAGCATGTAAATCCATCGTAATTATTCTACTTATTCCAGCAGTTACATACAAATCAGCCATAAGTTTTGCTGAAACTGGTTCTCGTCCCCTTGTTTTACGGTCTTGCCTAGCATAAGCAAAACAAGGAATTATTGCTGTAACTGATCGCGCTGAAGCTCGTTTAAGTGCATCTATCATTATAAGTAATTCTATAATATTGTCATTAACAGGATTACATGTCGATTGAATGACAAAACAATCAACTCCTCGAACTGTTTCTTCTATAATAATTTGTGTTTCTCCATTCTTAAACTTACTTACAATAGCTTTCCCTAAATCCACGCCTAAACAATCAACAATTTCATTTGATAATTGCAAATTAGCATTTCCGGTAAAAATTTTCAGCTTCCTTCTCAATAAATTCAAAAATACGCCTCCCTATATATTGAACTTTATACCTCATCACTTTTAAATTATTATTTAAATGATTAATATTAAGTATCTACAAAAATTCTAACATAAATAGAGTGAATGAAACATAAAAAAAGATAAATTAGCACTTTATTTCTTTTTAAGCTAAGTAACTTATCTTATTTATTTTTTGATTTTTTATCGCGTTTTTTTGTCCAATCTAGCTTGTTTTTTTGATAACATCGAGAAATTCCTAAAGCGTAAGGAGGAACATCTTCACTAATTGTTGAACCTGCTGCTATAAAAGCATTGTTTCCAATAGTCACTGGGGCTATTAGATTAGTATTACATCCAATAAAAGAATCCTGTTCTATAAGTGTTTTATTTTTATTAGTTCCATTATAGTTAACTGTAACTACACCGCAACCAACATTTACACCATTCTTTATCTCTGTATCTCCTATATAACTCAAATGGGATACTTTACTTTTTTTACCTATAGTTGAATTTTTTATTTCAACAAAATTTCCCAAACGAGCTTCATCTTTTACAATCGTATTTGGCCTTAAATGGCTAAAAGGGCCTATAGTAATTTTATTACCAATAACACACTCTTTAGCGTAAGACATATTTACAATAGTTTCATTTCCTATAATTGTGTCACTTATCATTGTATTAGGACCTATTTTACAGTTTTTTCCTATAATTGTCTTACCTTCTAGTATTGTATTAGGATAAATAATACTATCTACACCTATTTGAACATCAAAGTCAATATAAGTAGTTTGTGGATCAATTATCATTATTCCACTATTCATATGATTTTCTGTTATCTTTTTTCTCATAATTTTGTCTACATCTGCTAAATCAATACGAGAATTAACTCCTCTTACCTCATTCCAATCATTTATCCTAAAAGTTTCAATTTTTTCATTACTTTTTTTCAATATATCAATAATATCAGTTAAATAATACTCTTTTTGTACATTGCAAGGTCTAATTTTTTTAAGATTAAAAAATAATTTTTCTTTTTCAAAACAATATATACCACAGTTATATTCTGATATCTTTATTTCTTTATTTGAACAATCATTTTTTTCAACTATTCTACTTACTTTTCCATTATATCTTATGACTCTTCCATATCCGATATCAGGCATACTTCTTGTAGTAACCAACGTAACAGCAGCTTTAGATTTTGTATGTTGTTTATACAAAGACAATAAAGTTTCAGTCTTTAAAAGGGGCATGTCTCCACATAAAACCATTATTGTTGTATCATCGTCATTAATTTTATCTTCTACCGACATAACCGCATGTCCGGTTCCTTTTTGCTCTTTTTGTAAAACACACTCAACTTTTTCTATAATTTTTTTATGATTATAAATATATTTTGATCCATATCCTACTACAATAATAGTTCTATTCGCACCTGCAAAAATTGCAGAATCTAAAATGTATTCTATCATTGCTCTCCCGGCAACTTTATGCAACACTTTTGGTAAAAAAGAACCCATTCTTGTCCCTTTACCTGCAGCAAGAACAATTGCTGTAAAAAATTTATCCATATTTTTTCTCATGTGTTTTAAAATACATCCTTTAACCCTTTATTATATTGTTAATAAAGTTTTTTCTCAAACCTACTTAGACTTATTAAATTTATCATTCTTTATGCTATTATTATTGATTTTTATTCCTTATTCCTTTTTCTTCATTCATAATTATTGTACCTGCACTTGTTCCAATACGAGTAGCTCCTAATTCAATAAATTGTTTTGCCGTTTTATAATCTCGTATACGCCCTGAAGCTTTTATTCCAATTTTACCACCACAATTTTTTACTATTAATTTTATATCTTCAGTAGTAGCACTATTTCCGGAAAACCCTGTTGAGTTTTTTATGAAATCGGCTCCTGCTTCAATAACAACACCGCAGACAATATTTTTTTCTTCTTCTGTAAGTAAAGAAGTTTCTACAATAACTTTTAAAAGCTTTCCCTGATCATGAACTACCTTTGCTATCGCAAAAATATCTTCATATACATAATCCCAAGCAGCACTTTTTGCCGCTCCTATATTCATTACCATATCTATCTCATCCGTACCATTTTTAATAGCATCCTCAGTTTCAAATTCTTTTGTTTCTATTGTAGTCATCCCGAAAGGAAATCCTATTACTGTACATATTTTCACATCACTGCTTATTAAAAAATTTTTTGCGACTTTTGCAAAAAAAGGATTAACACAAACTGCCATAAAATGGTTTTCCATAGCTTCCACACAGAGCTGTTCAATTTGCTTTAACGTAGCTTCAGGTTTTACTAATGTATGGTCAATGTACTCATTTATTACCATTTAAAACCTCCAATAATTTAAACAAACGACTAATTATTAATAAAAACCTCATAAATTATTAATAAATTTCACAATAAACTCATTTAAAAGTTATTTGATTTTTAATTACTTCCATTTATTATTATCATGTACGAAATTATACATCGCAATAATTACACCGTCAAATATTTATAGGGAATTAGGGCTATCCCATATATTTTTTCTCATAAATTTATATATACTTTTATCATTTTCCTTATTTTTACCTATTATTATAAGAATTGACAACATCTTTGAAGTTTTCTACCTCATGAATAACAAGTATGCTTTGCAAATTTAAATATGATATTAAATAGAAACCGTTGCTAACATAAATTCTACGTTATCCTCACATAGCATTTTTATAATATATTGAAAATTTTATTTTATCAACAACGTTAATTTACTTTTAGCTTAATTTTATACTTAATTTTATATAAATATAATTTACGTTGGTTTTTCTTCTTTTTGATCTGATATTTCTATTTCTTTATGAGAAGTTTCTGGACTATTTTCTTCTTTATTATTTTTCTGTTCTTTATATTCTTTTTGCTGCAATGTTTTTGTTTTATTATCTTCACGAGTATCAATCAACACTTGGCTGGTAGTATCTTTAGGAGCTAAGTCTACTTTCTTTAGTTCTCTATTTTGTGAATTGTTATTTATTTTTTTAACCCCATAAGTCAAAGAAAAAGGTTTTATAGATAAACTGCTTAACGCTTCAAGCATAAATTTTTTCCAAATAATAGCTGGCACATCCCCGCCAGTTACATTCCCCATTTTATGTGGGGAATCGCAACCCATCCAAACTGAGGCACATAAATCGGGTGTAAATCCTATGAACCACGCATCTTTATTATCGTTAGTAGTCCCCGTTTTACCTGCAGCAGGTCTTCCTATAGAAGCATTATACCCTGTTCCAATTTTAATGACATCTTGCATCATATCAACAAGATTACTAATTATTTCTTTACTTATAATTTGTTTATTTTTCTGACCATAAGTCATAAGTATTTTACCACTAAAATCTTCTACTTTTATAATCCCCATAGGCTTTATTTTTTTCCCCTGATTTGCAAAAGTGCAATAAGCACCGGTCATATCCATTACTGTTACACCTTTGGTCAGTCCTCCTAAGGAAGACGATAGATTCATATCATTTGCTTCTCCAATTCGAACTATTGTTGAAATACCAAGTAATTCTGCATTGTTTAAAATTTTCTCTACACCTATATCATAACACAACCTAGTTGTGGCAACGTTTAATGATTTATATAATGCTTCTCTCACTGTAACCTTTCCGTGAAATGAATAGTCATAATTATGAGGTTCATAATCCCCAAATTTTGTAGGTACATCTTCTATTATCGTATTAGGATATATACTATTTTGCAAAGCTGTCAAGTATACAAAAGGTTTAAAAGCCGATCCAGGCTGTCTTTGAGCCATAACAGAACGATTATAATCATCAGTGCCTCTGCCTCCTACCATTGCTTTAATATATCCTGTTGATGGTTCTATCGCTAGTAATGCTGCTTGAGGTTGACATAAACCTGCGCTATCCTTAAAATATACTGGCAAATTATTGCTTATAGCATTTTCTGCTGCATTTTGCATATTATAATCCAACGTAGTATATACTTTAAGTCCATCATGATAAACTTGTTTAGCTCCATATTCTTCAATTAATTGCTGAACAATATAATCAATAAAATAGTTACCTTTTTTATAATATTTATCGATTTGCTTAATAAATTTAAGGTTAGCGTTTTTTGCTTGTTCAGATTCTTTTTGAGTTATAAATCCAGCGGCAACCATGCGATCTAACACTATTTTCTGACGTTTTTTTGCATGCTCCAAACTATTAAAAGGAGAATAATATGCGGGACTATTAGTTATACCTGCTATTAGTGAGCTTTCAGATAAATTAAGATTTTTAACTTTTTTCCCAAAATAAGTTTGAGCTGCATTTTCTACACCGTAAGCACCCGCTCCAAAATAAATACGATTCATATACATTTCTAAAATTTCATCTTTGGAGTATTTTAATTCAATTAAAACTGCAAAAAACTGTTCTTTCAATTTTCTTATAAAACTAATTTTTTTGCTTACAAGAGAGTTTCTAACTAATTGTTGTGTAATTGTTCCACCACCTTCAACAATATTCCTTGCTTTTATATTTGCAATTAAAGCGCGAAAAATAGCGATAAAATCTATTCCAAAATGTTTATAAAAACGTGTGTCTTCAGCAGCAATAAAAGCGTTTTTTAAATTTTTCGGTATTTCATTAATACTCACAGGCGTGTATTGCTCGCTACCCTTTAAAGTAGTAAGTAATAATCCATCTGAATAATATAATTCTGTTGCTATATCAGGACGCATATCTTCTCTTAAGTTTACCATACGGTCAATAACAGCTCCAGATAAGCAATAACCTAATCCAACACTTGTAGTTAGTATAAAACAAACCAAAATTAAAAAACCTTTCCTATTATTTTTTTTTGATTTATTTATATTATATTGTCTATCATTAAACATAAAATTTATTAACACCTAACTTTTCATGATAAACACTTGCCTAATTTATAATATATTTAACATTGTTTAATATTATAGTAACAAGGACAAGTTTTCTACTTATTAAAATTTGCATAAATTTTAAATTATTAATTTTTCTATACACGCTTATACAACATTATGATATATTTTCATCAATCGCAAATTCATTATATCCAGGTAAAAATAAAATTCCGCTACAAGCATGTATAAACATGTGGATTTTCGTAAAATATATTCACTTTTTTTCCAGCAGCACAAATTCTCCAATTTTTTCAAAACCAATTTTTTTATATAAACGTTGAGCATTGGGATTATCCACCAATAAGCATAATGATTTACTTTCGTTTTTTAGTGTTTTACAAAGGATAAATACACAGCTAGTAGCATATCCTTTCCCCGTAAATTTATCTCTACAACATACTGAAACTATCATTGCCGAACGACTATTTTCTGCAGCAGTAGCTGCACAAGCTATTATTTCTCTGTTATTGCGAATTATAAAATATCGAGCTTCTTTTGTTTTTACTGTATTTAAATATCTTTCGGTAATTTCTCCTTTTTTAAAACCAAACTCTTTTATAGACACAAATAAATCATCGATTTTATGTACATCATCTAATTTTGCTAATTCAACTTTACTTTCATTAACTTTTAAATCACTTAATGTTTCTAATTTCATTAAATATTTAATATTAGGTTTTAAATTAAGAATTTTCCCATATTTTTCTATATTATTTTTTGTGCCTAAAAGGGACTGAAATGAATAATGGTTACGAATTATATTAGAAAAACCTTTTTCATCATGTTCGCCATATGCAGTTATAATAAAAAAACCATAATACCGAGAAAGAACGGCTTTAACTTTAGCACTACTATCAAAATCTCCCCAAACATCATGAAATATTGATTTGTAACCATGATTTTCAATATTTCCTAACATGAAAAAATTTTGTTCAGCCTCTTTCTCTAAAAATGCAGCAATTACATGATTGTTATCATTACTAATTTTTTTAATCATAGTATATTGTAATACCTTTAATAAATATATTATAACAGCCTATTGAAATAACATATTTATCTTGTTCCAAAAATTCTATCTCCGGCGTCTCCTAATCCAGGTACAATATAACCATACTCATTAAGACAATCATCCACTTGAGCAACAAAAATCTCAACATCAGGATGAGTATTATTTATGAACTTTATTCCTTCAGGAGCAGCAACAAGGCTCATAAATTTTATATTTTTACCACCTTTTGCCTTTATTAGACTTATTGCTGCTTCAGCTGAACCTCCTGTGGCCAGCATAGGATCTACTAAAACAATATTTCTTTCATCAATATCAGCAGGCAACTTACAATAATATTCAATAGGGTTTAACGTTTGAGGATCTCTATAACAACCAATATGACCAATCTTAGCTAAGGGGATTAACTTAATCAAACCATCCGCCATACCTAGCCCTGCTCTTAAAATAACAATTATAGCTATTTTACGTCCTGAAATCATTTTTGCTTTACATTTCGCTACAGGAGTTTCAACTTCAACATCACCTAAAGGTACTTCTCTTGTGATCTCAAACCCCATTAATAAACCTATCTCTGTGAGCAACTCCCTAAATTCTTTAGGTCCAGTATTTTTATCTCTGAGCAACGTGAACTTATGTTGAATAAGTGGATGTTTAATAACATTTACTTTCATTTTATCTGTTTAAGCATATAAAGGATATTTTTTGCAAATATCCTCAACTTTTATTTTAACTTCCTTCTTTATATTTTCATCATGCGGATTTCTTAGTACTAGCTTGAAAATTTTTGCTAATTCAAACATATCTCTTTCTACTAAACCTCGTGTAGTACATGCAGGTGTTCCTAAACGGATACCACTAGTTATAAAAGGGCTTGCCGTATCAAAGGGAATAGCATTCTTATTAACGGTAATACCACACTCACCAAGGAGATTTTCTGCCTCTTTTCCTGTCAGATTAACACTACGAACATCCATTAACATTAGATGATTATCCGTTCCTCCTGATAAAATAGTAAATCCTTCTTCTACAAGAGTATTTGCAAGAGTCTTTGCATTTTTTACAATTTGCTTTTGATATTCTTTAAATTCAGGCTGTAACGCTTCTTTAAATCCAACTGCTTTTGCAGCAATAATATGCATTAAAGGACCCCCTTGCATTCCAGGAAAAACAGCTTTATCAATTTTAGCAGCATGCTCAGTTTTGCATAAAATAAAAGCTCCACGTATTCCACGTAATGTCTTATGAGTAGTACTTGTTACAACATCCGAAAAAGGTACTGGACTTTGGTGTAAGCCAGTAGCAACCAAACCTGCAATATGCGCCATATCAACCATAAATATAGCCCCGATCTCTTTAGAGATTTCCGACAACTTAGCAAAATTTATTTCACGCGAATATGCACTTGCTCCAGCAACAAGCATTTTGGGTTTATGCTTAAGTGCAATTTTTCTTACTTCCTCATAATCAATCGTAAAGCTTTCAGGGTTTACACCGTAAGCAACAAAATTATAGTAACTTCCAGATATATTAACAGGGCTACCATGAGTAAGATGTCCTCCATGAGATAAGTTCATTCCTAATACAGTATCTCCTGGCCGTAAAAAGGCGAAATAAACAGCTTCGTTAGCTTGTGCTCCCGAATGAGGTTGAACATTAGCATGTTCTGCGCTAAATAACAATTTTACACGTTCAATGGCTAATTTTTCAGCAATATCAACACACTCGCATCCTCCATAATATCTTTTACCAGGATAACCTTCTGCATATTTATTTGTAAGTACAGAACCCGCTGCCTCAAGAACAGCTCTTGAAACAAAATTTTCTGATGCAATCAATTCAATTGTATTTTTTTGACGTCTTAATTCTGCCCCAATCGCATTAAATATTTCTTGGTCAAAATTTTTAAGATTTTCCATACCTATATCCTCCTAAAAATAATATGTAAAACTCTATTATAACTTTATTTATTTTAAAATAGTTATAATAAAAGATATACTAAGCATATCCTAAAATACAAGCTATATTATTTAGTTTTTATTTTTTATTGACTTTTATATTATCCTAATTATTAAGTTAAATCTATAATAATATTATAATTTTTATTAATTTATTTTAACTTTTAGAAAGACAGTTTCTATATATTTGAAATACTTCTTTATTTTATATCTTTTTTTATTAACTTTTTATATCTGATTGCCATAACTTGCCCTTTCTCCACCTATAAGCTTTGGGCGATATTTTGCAGCAATAACTAAAGCTCCCCCAATAAAATTATTCTTAAGTTTTAAAGGAACCGCAACATGTTTTATATGCATACCCACCATAACTCCTCCAATATCAATTCCTATATCAGCTTTTATGAATTCAACAATTATCGGATTAGAACAATATTTATAAGCAATTGTAGCAAGAGCGCCTCCAGCGTATATTTTAGGCAGAACTTTTACTTCTTCGTAATTAAACTTTTCAGCTATTCTTCTCTCCATTACTATTGCCCTATTCAAATGCTCACAACATTGAAACGCTAAATTAAATTTAATTAAATCGGGACTAGTGTTTAAAACATTAAAAATATCTTCAGCTAATTGATGTGACCCATTACTCCCTATTTTTTCACCATTAATTGCACTTGTGCTGCATCCTATCACTACTAAACCTTTTTCTATTTGCGATAGAGTTAAAACTTCTTTTAAAACATTTTCCGTTTGTTTTATTATCAATTTAATATTATTTTTATATAATTCTCTATTCATAATTAGCTACCTTAATTCCATATTAGAAATTTTATTCAATCGTATTTCATGTCGACCACCAATAAAATTACTTTTTAACCATACTTCAGTTATCATACAAGCTAATCCTATTCCAATCACTCTTTCTCCTAAACAAAGAATATTTGAATTGTTATGCTCTCTAGACATTTTAGCAGAAAATCCATCATTGCAAACAGCTGCTCTTATGCCTTTTATTTTGTTAGCTGCAATACTTATACCTATACCTGTACCACATATTAAAATACCACGTTGAAAAATTCCTCTACTGACCATTTGTCCAGCATATGCTGCTATATCAGGATAATCTACAATTTCATTTTCGAAACAGCCAATATCTTTACATACTATATTTATTTCCTTTAAAAACGTTTTTATTTCTTTTTTTAATTTGCAACCACCATGATCACTGCCAATTACTATTTTAAAATAGGCAGCTATTTTTCTTATTGACTTTTCCAATAGGCACATCATTTCATCAAAGAAAGCACTATAAACAGCTATTGATTGCTCATATAATTCAATAATCTCTCCTTCTTCTTCAGCAAATTCCTTTAAAGTAATAATTTTTTTATTATGAGCAAATTTTATATTTTGGATAATTTCTTTTTGTTCTTTTGACATTGTTAAAATTAAGTCAGCATTATCTAAATATTCAGGTATTAATTGTCTACTTGTAAAATTTTCTACAGATAATCCTTTTTCTTTAAGTAAGTTAAGTACTTTTTCAGGAACTTTTTCCCCTTTATTTACGACGACCCCTGCGGAAAAAACAACTATATTTTTTAAATTATAATTTTTTATAAGTTTACGTAAAATAACTTCAGCCGTAGGCCCATAATAAGTATTATTATAATCAATAATAAGTATTTTTTGCATAATTATCACCTCTAAATTAAAGCTAAACGTTCAAACTATTAGTGCTAAATATTATTGATTTTTATAAGCTGCTTTACGCAGCCTATTCATTAATGCAAAACCTATGCCTTCTTCGTTCCAAACTTCAGCAAAAATTTCTTCAACTTTATGTCTATCCATTTCTCTTAGCGCATCAAATAAATTCACTGCTGCTCTTTTTAAATCTTCTTTGCTACTTAATTCTATGCAAAAAATATTTTTAGGGATATTTCTACATAAATCTTTACTTGCTATCACTCCAATAAATTTATTTGATGCGGCTTTCTTTACAATTTTAATAAATTCATCATAGGGGACATCTAATAAATTTATACTTGCTTTTGGTGCATAGTGACGATACTTCGTTCCTGGTGAAATTGGTTGACCAGATAAATCTAATTTTTTATTTATAATTATATTTCCAATAACACTTTGTAGCATTTCAATAGTTATTCCACCTGGACGTAATAAAATAGGATTTTCTTCCCTGCAATCTACAACTGTAGATTCTAAACCGATAGAACAAGTGCCTCCATCTATAATCATATCAATTTTATTTTGTAAATCTTCTAATACTGCTTTACCAGTCGTGGGACTTGGTTTCCCTGAAATATTAGCGCTAGGAGCAGCAATAGGGACTCCTGCTAATCTTATCAACTCGCGTGCTATTTTATTTTTAGGCATTCGTACCGCAACAGTTTTTAATCCTCCGCTTACTAAACTCGAGATACAATTTTGCTTTTGTAAAATTATTGTTAAGGGACCTGGCCAAAAATTAGTAATTAACTTATAAGTTTTATCGTCTATATTTTTTTTAATTCTTTCTAGCATTTCAAATTCACTAATATGAACAATAAGAGGATTGTCTGCCGGCCTACTTTTTGCCACAAATATTTTTGTAACTGCATCAATATCAAAAGCATTCGCTCCTAATCCATAAACTGTTTCGGTAGGAAAAGCAACTAATCCGCCTTTTTTAAGGATTTCTGCAGCTTGTGTTAAAGATTGAATAATAATTTTTTCTTCTTGCATTTTAATATATATTGTTTGAAACATAAAAATTTTTAAACCGCTCAAATAATTTTATCATTAATTTTATTTTCATTTTAAAGATTAAGTTATTTTATTTTCAATGATAATAACTCTGTTTATTTCTGCATAATCTGTCACAAAAGATACTTTTCCATATTTACCTGAATTATTTATATATTCTTTTATAATATTTTCTTGTCTTATTCCTATTTCAAATAATAATATTCCTTTAGGTGCTAAATACTTATATGCTTCATTAATAATCGCATAATAACAACTTAGTCCATCATTATTATCTGTAAGTGCTATTAAAGGTTCATAATGTAGCTCAGGTTCTAAATGTTGCAAAAAACTTTTTTTTATATATGGTGGATTACTTACGATAATATCGAACATTTTATTTTCAATATTAGCAAACCAATTACTTTTATTTAAAACTACTTTATCTAATACCCCATGCTCATAAGCGTTGTGGTGGGCTATTTTTAAAGCTTCTTTGGATATATCAACTGCCACAATGTTAACATTAAAACAATTTTTCAATATAGAAACAGTAATATTTCCACTCCCAACACCTAATTCTAGAAGGTTAAAATTTTTATTCATCTTACATATTTTAATAATTATTTCAACTAAAATTTCTGTTTCAGGTCTGGGTATAAGAACATATTTATTTATAAAAAATTTAAGTTTATAAAATTCTTTATAACCTAAAATATAAGCCAATGGTTCTCTTTTTCCTCTTCTAGAAACATTTTTTTTATAATTATGCAATTCAAACTCATCTAGTGGTTGATCATAATTAATATATAAATACATACGATCAACCTTCAGAGTATGTGCTAATAAAAGCTCTGCATCTAATCTAGATGTTGAAACTAGCTGTTTCATAAAATATTCTTCAGTCCAACTTAATACTTTGCCAATTGTCCATGGTTTTTTACCCATAAAATTAATCCATAGATTGTAAATGAATTGCTTGCTCAGCTGTACTTAAAGCATCTATTAATTCTTGCAAGTCTCCATTTAAAATAAATTCTAATTTATGCAATGTTAAACCTATTCTATGGTCCGTAACCCTACTTTGCGGGAAATTGTATGTTCTAACTTTTTCGCTCCTATCTCCACTTCCCACCTGATTTTTTCGTAATGCACATAATTCAATTGCTTGTTGCTTTTCTGCTTCTTTAAGTAATTTAGCCCGTAACACCTTCATGCACCTTTCTTTATTTTGCATTTGTGACCGCTCACTCTGACAAGAAACTACTATCCCTGTAGGTGTATGACTGATTCTGACAGCAGATTCAGTTTTGTTTACATGCTGACCTCCTGCACCGCTTGCGCAGAAAGTATCAATACGTAAATCATTATCATTAATCTCTACATCGACCTCTTTAACTTCAGGCAGTACTGCTACAGTAACCGTTGAAGTATGGACTCTCCCTAATGCCTCAGTAGCAGGCACTCTTTGAACTCGATGAACTCCACTTTCAAACTTCAGTTGTGAATAAGCTCCATAACCATTAATTGTACAAACTATTTCTTTATAACCACCTAAACCTGTGGAATTTTCATCAATTACTTCTACTTTCCAATTACGACTTTCAGCATAACGAGTATACATACGAAATAATTCTCCAGCAAATAATGCTGCCTCATTTCCTCCTGCTCCACCCCTAATTTCTATAATAACATTTTTATCATCACTAATATTCTTAGGTAATAATAAAATTCTAAGTTTTTGCTCAAGATGCTCTTTTGTAATACGTAAATCATTTATTTCAGCTTTAAACATTTCACGAAACTCATCATCCAGCTTAACTTTAAGCATTTCCATGTTTTCTGTAATATTTTTAACAATATTTTTATACTCTCGGAAAACTATAACAATATCATTAAGTCTAGAATGCTGTTTGGTCATCTTTTGCCATTCTTTCATATCTTTCATTGAATCAGGTAAACTTATCAATTTTTCTAATTCTAAATATTTATTTTCAATTTGTTGTAATTTTTCTAACATTTTCTTCCCATTTTATAGCTTTTTGTCTTTTCTAAATCTGTTTATAACAATTTTTACAAATATAATCGCTACTTCTATCATTCTGACGTCCAGTTCACGATTAGTAATTGTTTATAATAATAAACCACACTTCATTATAATATTTATCAATAAATTTTTAGATTAACCTGCAATCTTTATAATCTCGTAAATAAATCTAATAATAATTATCATTAATATAATGTGCAGTAAAATTATTTTCCACAATAACGACCAATCAAATATTGAAAATTCTAACCCGCAAAATAAAAATTCAATAGGCGATATCAATCTTCGAATGAAAATAAAGAATCCTGTTTCCTACAAAATGATATTCCCGTTTATCAACCGTACCGCAATGATACCATAATTATTGCTACTCACCATAATCCTTTATTCAACAGCCTACTAATTGAAAATTAATTCTCCCACACAAATCCTTGCTTTAAAATAATCGGATGTTTTATATATAGTTATTTTACTACAAAACTCCTTAAAACAAAAGAATTAGATAAATTAGTGAACTTACCTAATTGCATCCAACTAAAATAATTCCTTCTTCTCTAGCATATATGATTCTAATCTAGCATATATGATTCTAATCTAGCATATATGATTCTAACTTAAAAAATAAAGGCTGAATTGAAATTTCAATTCAGCCTTTATTTTTTATCAATACAATATCTTTTATTGAACTTTTCTATACGTCCTCTTGCTTGTCTTGATCGTTGAGTTCCCGTAAAAAAAGGATGGCAATTAGAACAAACATCTACTTTCATCAATGATTTAATTGACCCTGTAATAAAGGAATTACCGCAACCACATGTGATTTTAGCTTCTTGACATTTAGGATGTATATTTTTTTTCACAGCGCGTTTCTCCTTTCATTAAATAACGTCAATCATTATAGCATAGAATTTAATAAGAGCAATTTATTTAATATGAAATAAAATTAATATATACATTTTTTTCTTCTTCTTTTTTTAATGTTTTTGTCCATATACTTCTAATATCCAATATCTATTTCCTGAAAATTAATTCATTTCAATTAAGCCATCACATATTTAACCTTGTACTATTTAAAGATATACGAATAAATAACTAAATTTTTAAATTATAAACGCTTTTAAAACTAAGTATTAGTTTATTTAATTCTTCGTTTAGCTTATCTGTTTTTTTAACTGTTTAATACAAACTTTTGTTTTATCTATTTTATTTTATAATAAGGTCAGTGTTAAGGATATTTAAAATTAAAAATTAATGGCTTTATTATAGTATCTTCATCCCATTAACTAAAATAACCTTAAATTAAGGGTTTATTTATTAAAACTAATTTGTTGAAATTTTATTTCATAACATTATAGACGCAAATAATTTAATAAATTATACACTATATCTTTTACATTTTATCCCATATAATACAAATATAATAAAATAAGCTAATCTATGTATAGCTTTTATATATTTTTTTGTAAAGCTTTAAAACAGGTGCCGAGTATACACTATTATAATTTTTTTAATATTAAAGAGAGAATATATTCAGAGCTACATTTACTCCATTCTATAGAACATTTTAGTTATCAATAGCTATAATATGAATTTTGCCAAAAATCGGTTTTCCTATAGAAAATCATTTTTCGATGAGCTACTATTTATTTTCATGAGGAGTGGGGATTATATTTTTTTTATTAGCAATTAGCAATTTTATAGAAAATAAAAATTTTATCGTCTTCGCTGGTTATAGAAAAACAGGTTGAAGCATATTAATGTTTCATATAGAAATAATACGTTTACTTAAACCTAAATTTAATCTTTCATTCAATTAATGTTAACTTATTATATTTTTTTATATAAATCCTGTTAAAATATTAGGATATTTTACTTTATAAATTAGCAATAATTAAAATAATTTATAAGCGTAACAATTGTATTTTTTGGAGGTTAAATGCAAAAAGTATATAAAATACTCGCGATAAACCCTGGCTCTACTTCAACAAAAATAAGTTTGTTTAATAATTACAATGAAGTTTTATCTATTAATATTCATCATTCAACAGAAAATCTAAAAAATCATGCAGGAATGAAAGCTCAAGAAGTTTTTCGTTATAATGCTATATTAAAGTTTTTAAAAATAAATAATATCAGTATTGATTCAATTAATATAATAGTGGGGCGCGGTGGATTTTTAAAACCTCTGTCAAGCGGAACGTATAATATTAATCAAAAAATGCTTGAGGATTTATATACCTGTAAGTATGGTACCCATGCAAGTAACTTAGGTGCCATTTTGGCAAAAAAATTAGCACAACAAAATAGAATACCCACTTTTATTGTTGATCCTATCGTAGTAGATGAACTAGACGATCTAGCAAAAATAACTGGTTGGCCAGAAATAAAAAGACAAAGTATATTTCATGCCCTAAATCAAAAATCTGTCGCTAAGCGTTATGCTAGCTCTAAAAATAAAAAATACGAGGATATTAATCTGGTAGTTGCTCATTTAGGTGGAGGCATAACAGTAGCTTGTCATAAACAAGGGAAAGTGGTAGAAGTCAATAATGGGGCAAATGGGGATGGCCCATTTTCTCCTGAACGTGCTGGCACATTACCTGCTTTTCAGTTAGTACAATATGTTTTAAATAATGGTTTAACCATAGATGATGTAACAAAAAAATTAGCAGGAAAAGGCGGATTAGTTGCTCATACCGGAATAAATGATGTTCGTATTCTTGAAGAAAGAATTTTTAAAGGTGCTCCAGACATTAAAATTTTATATAACGCTATGATTTATAATATAGCAAAATCTATAGGAAGCACATCAATTGCTGCTAAAGGAAAAATTGAATGTATAATATTAACAGGCGGACTAGCACATAGTAAATACTTAACTCAACAAATAGAAGAATATGTTTCCTTTCTGGCGCCTATAATTATAATACCTGGAGAAAACGAAATGCAAGCTTTAGCTGATGGCTCACTAAGAGTTATTTTCGGTTTAGAAAAAGCTTTAGAGTATATATAAAAATATTTAAATTCTGACGAAAAAGACAAGTAGTGCTGGATATATGGCTTTTTTATTTTACTTAATTAATAACGGAAATAATCCCCTTTATAAAGATAAAACAGCTAGCTTTTTCTCTTATTCATTTTTCGCTATGTTTTCAATACACTCTAGCATATATTCTATTTCCTTAATATTATTAAAATATCCTACACTGACTCTTATTGTTCCACTATCAATTGTTCCTATAGTTCTGTGCGCCCATGGAGAGCAATGTAAACCTGATCGAATTGCTATGTTAAATTTTTCATCAAGTAATTGCCCTACTTGTTCACAAGCTTTATTCTTTAGATTAAAAGATATTACAGAACTTCTTTTTTTCGATAAGTCTCCATAAATACTAACTCTTTTTATGCAATTTAATCCACTAATCAATATATCTGTTAATTTTTTTTTTCTAAATCTAATTTTCTCTATTCCTTCTTTTTTAATAAAACCTATTCCTGCAGATATACTTGCTATAGCTGCTGTATTAAAAGTACCTGGTTCCAACGCTTCAGGCAAAAACATAGGCATATTGTCGTATAAAGAATTAGTGCCAGTTCCACCAAACAAAATGGGTTCGATATTGATTTTTTCGTTAATATAGAATATGCTACTTCCTTGTATTCCGTATAAATATTTATGTCCGCTACACACTAAAATATCAATATTATTTTCAGTTATAGAAATATCTTCTATTCCTGCTGTTTGAGAACAATCTACCATAAATAAAACACCATAAGCGTGAGCAATTTTACCTATTTCTGTTATAGGTAAAATATTACCTATAACATTTGAAGAGTGAGTAACAATAATTAAATCTATCCCTTCTTTACATATTTTTTCAAAACTTTTTAAAAATACGTTGCCATTATTATCGCAGTCTACAATTTTTGTATTAATATCTTTTCGAGTTAAAAAATTTAAGGTTCTCGTAATTGCATTATGCTCTAAACTTGTTGTAGCAACTTTCATTCCTGGCTTTAAAATACCTTGTAAAATAATATTTATCCCTAAAGTAGCGTTTGCAGCGAAAATTATCCTAGCAGAATTTTTTATACCAAAAAATTCTGCTATTTTTTCTCTAGTAGAAAAAACAATATCATAAGCATACTTACTAAAATAATGATGTCCTCTACCTGCACTTCCACCAATTTTTAAAACCTTAGTGACTGTTTTATAAACTATCTCTGGTTTAGGGTGGGAAGTAGCTGCGTTGTCAAAATAAATTTTTTTCTTATTACCCATATTTTTATATACTACCTATTATAAAAATTTATTTTTTAACCTATCTGGTATTATTATATTGTACGCGAAACTAATTTAAACATAACCTTAAATATTATTTTTTCTAGAACTAACTTAAATGAACATCTTTTCCCATTTTCATATAGTTGATTTTCTGATTTTTATATAACGAACCGAATATTTTTTCAATACATATCATGGCATTTATATCTATTTTTTTAGACTATAAAAATACTAATACATGCCCCTAATTTATTGTAATTTTTACTTGTACTAACAATTATTACACTTCTTCAAATAAATTTCATATTAGAAATAAACGATCTACTTTTTCCTAAATTTAACGCTAATTAATTTTGGCTTACTTTATAATTTTCTATTAAATATTTATAAGTCTAATCCTATTTTATGGAATTAAAATTTTTTCTTTAAATATTTTCGTTTATCGATAATTGCATCAAATCGAAGTAAGAACAATAATTAATTATTATAGGTAATTTTTAATTTTGACATAATTTACTGCACGTAACCTTCTTTTGTCTATTACTAATGCATAATCATTTCCCAATTCATGATTAATCAACGGTTAGATTATAACACGATTTTTAATAGATTTAGCTTATTATTTTAAGATTGTTTCTTCAAAAAATGTCTTTGTTAAATGATCTATTCAGGTTCGCATATTTAATAAAATTATATCTTTATAGAAAAGAATACAGAAGGCGCTCTCTTAACTTTATTTTTGTTTCGTGTGCAATAAATTAGTCATGGGCAGGGAAAATTATTTTTACTGCTTTTGGGCATATTTCAAAAGTTATATTTTTCTTTAATGTCGTCTCTCCATCAAATTGTATTGGCAACAAACATTTACTATATATTTCTATTTTTTTCGCTTTTTTTCTTATAAAATATTTACTTTTATTTTGCATACCTAAAACAAAATAATAAGCATTTCCTAATAAATCTAAAAAAGAACATTTTGGCAACAGCGTAATATTAAACAAACCATCATCTATATCAGCTTTTGGGGATGCCTTTATTCCACCTCCATAATATTTACCATTTGCAATAATTATCATCATTACTGATTGTTTATAATATTCGCCATCTATTTTTATTTCTAAATTATAAGAATGATGGTTCTTAAAAGCTAATAAACCTCCGATAATATAGGCCATTTTTCCACCTAATATTGAATTTCTTTTATATTTAATCGCTTCATATGTAGCTTTTGCATCCATACCAACCGAAGCTATATTTAAAAAGTATCTGTTATCCAATTTCCCTACATCAACTAATTTCTGTTTCCCATTAATAACATTAAAGAAATAATTTTTTATAGTGCATTTTTTAGCTAAAGTACGAATGAAATCATTTCCTGAGCCGCCTGGCAAAACAGCCATAGCGTTTTTAGCACCTACCATTCCATTTAGAACCTCATTTGCTGTTCCATCTCCGCCAACAGAATAAATACGATTTTCTTTTTCGTTAGCGTATTTTTTTGCTATTTTTGTAGCATGACCAATATAACAAGTAACCTCTATTTTATAATCTTTTTTATTTTCTTTTGCTAATTTTTCTATAAAAGGTATAAATTTATATCCTTGCCCGTTACCGGCTTCCGGATTAATAATAAAAATGTGCTTCATTTAATTCCTCAAAAATGCTTAAAAACTTTAATTCCCTTTCGTTGAACGTTCTTTTCGATACCAAACATATTTTTACTCAGCATTTCAATAGAATAAATGCTACTATATAAACAATAATCTTTATACTAGTATTAATTTTTTACCTAGTATTCCATTAAGAGACTTCACTATAAACTCTTCTATTTGTACACTCTCTATTTTTTTATTTCAATTTAACCCATACGGCTTTTTTCGAATTAAATTTTTTTTATATTTGTTATTTTGTTGCCTTTTTCTATTTCTTTAAGTATTGATACTGTTTAAGTTATAAATAGAGGCATATAAATCACTTAAAGTTATTATTTTTTTGTATATCTACTTCTAGACTTTTGTAAATTTCATAACTTGAAATTATTATTTATTTGGCAGTGATTTTATTCTTTACTAAATATCTGCTCATTTCTATTATTTATAGTTTTCTGCAAAACTCTCCATTCAGAAAAATCTGCATTTATCCATTAAAAATATTTATCGTATTAGAATTGAAAATTATTTATCTTCCTCTTATTTCTTAAATTTAGATTTTCACAATTTCAAATCCGCTTAAATAAAATAAGCCATTAAACTTTGATTTTAAAATAAAAAAGTTTTTCATCCTTGTATATTTCTGAATAGCGCTTTAAATAATTATTTGTTTGTATATCTTCCTATTAATCGTAATTAACGATATGCTATTGAATTATTTTTTTAAGTTCCAATTAAAATATTGTGTAACCTATCATTAATATATTTAAACTGTAAACAATTACTTTTTTAAAAACTACTTAATAACAGAAATTATATGATAATTATTTTTGCTACTAAATTTTTGTTTGATATTGACGCTTGTCCAAATTTTTCTAACTAATTATTATCATCTCTTAATATTTTAGAAAAAAACAAAAGTATCACAATACCTTATTAGTTTTTTTATTTATATTCATTCAATCAAGATAGGTCTTCCCCACCAATTTTTTTAGTAAATATTTTAGTAATAAAATCTTCAATTTTTTCGAAACCAGTATTTTTTTTTACAAATATCCCCTTAATTTTAGCATTGCGAGCAGCTTTAATATCTGTCTCATTATCTCCAAACATCACTGATTTTTTCGTATCTATACCAAATTTTTTTATTGCTTTTATCAGCATCCCAGGTTTTGGTTTACGACAATTACATTCATAAGAATATTTTTTTACAGTTCCCTTAAAAAAATGAGGACAATAATAAAAAGCATCAATTCGAGAATTATTTAAAAGAAGCTGCTCATTTATCCATATATGCAAATTTTTTACATCTTCTTCTTTATAAAATCCTCTCGCTATACCACTTTGATTTGTAACAATAATAACTAGATAATTATTATTGTTGCACCATTTTATAACATCTTTCGCTCCAGGTAACCATTCAAATTCGTTCCTCTTATAAATATAACCTTTATCTTTATTTAAAGTTCCATCTCTATCAAAAAATATAGTTTTTTTAGTTTTAATATAAAAATCCTCCGTTCGTTTCTAAAAGAAAACAATACTCTTGTATAGCTTGTTCTAATGAGATGATTTTTTCTTTATAATCCAATCCAACTTCTTCTGTTTTTCTCATATCTGCCTGAGTATAATTTTGATATTTACCTATAAGAACTTTAGGAAAATCTATATATTGAATTTCTCCTTTCTTTAATATTTTACATATTATTTCAGAAACTTCGTTAAAGTTTTGAGCATTTCCAGTACCACAATTAAATATTCCACTTATTTGCGGATTTTTAAAAAACCATAAATTAATTTTGATTACATCTTTTACATAAATAAAATCTCTCTTCTGTTCGCCGTCATTATATCCATCAATACCTTTAAATAACTTTACTTTAGCTGAATCTTTTATTTGTTGGTAAATTTGATAAACTATTGACGTCATTTTTCCTTTATGCGCTTCATTCGGTCCGAAAACGTTGAAGTATCTTAACCCTATTATCTGAGATTGAATATTTCGTTTTTGTATCCAACCAACATAATTATCAAAAGATTTTTTAGAAAAAGCATATATATTTAATGGTTGTTCGCATTCTGTTTTTTCAATAAATCCATTTTTCCCAAAACCATACACAGAAGCAGAAGATGCATATATATAGGAAATTTTTTTTCTTAAGGCAAAATGTAATAAATCTTTACTATATTCATAATTATTATCCATCATATAGTTACCATTATACTCCATCGTATTTGAGCATGCTCCTTGATGAAATATTGCTTTTATCTTATATTTTTCAAAATAACCAGTATTAATTTTTTTTCTAAATTCGCTCTTGTCAATAAAATCAATATATTTTACTGTCAATAAATTTTTAAATTTACTATTATCTTTTAGATTATCTACGACTAATATATTTTCATATCCTTCATCATTTAAACCTTTAATTAAATTTGAACCAATAAATCCTGCACCACCCGTTACAATTATCATTTTCATTGTCCTTCTTTTAAAAATTTAAAAATAATATTTTTCAGTTCTGTATTAGAAACTGCGTAAGTTCCAATTTTACCAACTACTATACCAGCAGCAAAATTCGCTAACTCAGCTGCGTCAATAGAATTCAATCCAGCTCCTATTGCTGCAGTAAATACGGCAATTACCGTGTCTCCTGCTCCGGAAACATCAAAAACTTCTTGTGCTCTAGTTGGAATAGTTTTTTGATTGCTTGCTAAAAATAAGGTCATCCCTTTATCAGAACGAGTAACTAACAGATTTTTTATTTTATATTTTTTTAACGCTTCAATTCCTCGTCTAATTATTTCTTTATCATTATTTTTTATAACTTTTCTCATAGCTTCAGCTAACTCTTTTATATTGGGGGTAATGCAATAGCATTGGGAATATTTATACCAATTGTTTCCTTTAGGATCAACTACAACTGGAATATCTTTTTTTTTCGCTTCATTTATAACAAAGCTACAAATTTGAGCTGTGCATACTCCTTTACCATAATCAGATACAATCACTCCTTTTGTTGTGGGTAATAATGATAATAAATATTTTTTTATATTATCCATTAAATCTGTTTTTAAAGGTGTAATATCTTCAAAATCTAACCTTAACATTTGTTGTTGTAGACTTGTTATACGTATTTTAGCTGTAGTAATTCTTTTGTCTATAAACACTCCCTCCGTATCTACATTAATCTTTTTTAATAATTTTAAAAGCTCAGACCTGTTTTCATCCTCTCCTGTAAGACCGCAAAGTATAGCTTTACATCCTAATCTTGCTAAATTATTACAAACATTTGCAGCCCCACCCAGCGTACTATTTTTCCTTAAAACTCTAGCTATAGGTACAGGGGCTTCTTGTGAAATTCTATTTACCTCAGCGATATAATATTTATCTAATATTATATCGCCAATAACTAGTATTGAAACAGTTTTTAATTTTTCTTCAAAAAAGTATTTTGCGGATTTTTTATCTATAAACATAGAAGTCCTTTCCTAAGTTTAGAAGAAAGTATCTTTAACTACTCGTCAAGCATTTCACAAATAATATGGGCTATTAACATATGTGCTTCTTGTATCCGAGCCGTATTTTCAGAAGGAACATTTATAAGATTATCACAAATATTTTTTAATTTACCCCCATTTTTACCAGACATACCAACAGTAACGGCACCTTTTTCTTTTGCTTTTATCAACGCTTTAATAATATTTTCACTACTTCCTGAAGTGGAAAATCCAAAAATTACATCATTATTATTGCATAAAGCCTCAACTTGTCTTTCAAAAATAAATTCATAGCCATAATCATTGCTTATCGCCGTTAATATAGAGGTATCTGCAGTTAACGCTATCGCAGGGAGGCCTGTTCTTTCTTTTAAAAATCTTCCCACTATTTCTGCTGCTAAATGTTGGCTATCAGCCGCGCTTCCTCCGTTCCCACAAAGCAAAATTTTATTTTTGTTTTTTAAAGCCATTTTACATATTTTCGCAACTTTAGTTATACTTTTTTCGATATTTGTTTTTTCTAATATTTTGATAAGTTCTATATGCTCCTTTAGTCTTTTTTTTATCACTTTTCTTATACCTCATTTATAATAATTAAACTTTATTACGTTTTTATTTTTATAGACGTATAAAAACTTTCAGGCAATAATAAATAAATTATTATTGCTATTCCTCCTTCTACACTCATAAATAAACCGTTTATATAAAATGAATAATAACAAGCTGATACTCCTAAAGGAGCATAAGACGAAAAAAATAAAATTCCAGAAAGAAAATGAAAAAAAAATTTACCTAAAATAGCTATTGATGATCCTATAAACTTTTTTTTAGGGAAAAAACCGCTTAATGATAATACCATACAAGCTAATGGATAATCTAATAATACTTGTATAGGATGTACTATAAAAGGATTTAAAATAAAATTAATTAAACCAATTAAAGATCCAGCAAATAAAGTTTTAGGTACACCAATTATATTTGCTAATAAAAAAATAATTGTCATTTTCCCTAAAGTAACACTTCCTCCATGAGGAAAACGATATACAGGGAAGATATCTAAAACAATCCATAAAGCTACAGCTATTGCTATCCTTGTAATTTCTTTAGAAGAAAATTTGTTTTTTTTATTTAAAATAAATGTTAAAATAATAATAAAAATTGTAATAAAAATTACTATTATGGTCATTTTAAACTCCTTTTTATAATTTATATTACTATCTTACCATCTGAAAAATGGCTATGATATTTACAATAAATTTACTATCTAAATATCAAGATTTCGCACTTCTTTTGCATATTGTTCAATAAATTTACGTCTTGGTTCTACAATATCTCCCATTAACGTAGAAAAAATATAATCTGCTTGTTCGGCAAATTCTATTGTCACTTGTAATAAAATTCTATCATTAGGATTCATAGTAGTACTCCATAATTGTTCTGGATTCATTTCACCTAAACCTTTATAGCGCTGAATATAAAGATTGTCTCTACCTATTTTTATTAACAGTTTTTCTAACTCTAAATTATTATATAAATACCAGCTTTTTTTCCCCTTTTTTACTAGATACAAAGGCGGTTGTGCAATATAAATTTTACCGCTATCTAGTAATGGTTGCATATATCTATAAAAAAAAGTAAGCAATAAAGTACGTATATGGGATCCATCTACATCAGCGTCTGTCATTATTATTATTTTCCCATAGCGACTTTTTTCTAAATCAAAATCTTCACCTATTCCACTACCAAAAGCGGTTACCATTGTTCTTATTTCTTCGTTTTGTAAAATTTTATCTATACGAGATTTTTCGACATTTAAAATTTTGCCACGAAGAGGTAAGATAGCCTGATATTTCCTGTCTCTACCTTGTTTTGCTGATCCTCCAGCTGAATCTCCTTCTACTAAGTATATTTCTGTTAAGTGTACATCTTTAGACGAACAATCAGCTAATTTCCCTGGCAAAGTACTTATTTCTAGGGGATTTTTTCTACGTGATATTTCTCTAGCTTTTTTTGCTGCCTCTCTAGCTCGTGCGGCCATAGTTATTTTTTCAATAATTTTTTTTGCTACTTGAGGATTTTCTTCTAAAAATATATTTAAACCTTCAGAAACAATATTTTCAACAATTCCTTTTACTTCGCTATTCCCAAGTTTTGTTTTTGTTTGTCCTTCAAATTGTGGATTAGGTACTTTTATGGATAAAACCATTGTTAAGCCTTCACGAGTATCTTCCCCACTAAAATTTTCTTCATTCTCTTTTAACATATTTTTTCTTCTTGCATATTCATTCATACAACGGGTAAGAGCACCTTTAAATCCTGTTAAATGTGTACCCCCTTCGTGTGTATTTATATTATTTACAAAAGATAAAGATGTTTCATTATAAGTGCTATTATATTGTATTGCACATTCAACTATAATATCGTTTCTAACACCATGAAAAAATATAGGCGTTTCAAAAATCAATTCTTTATTTATATTTAAGAATTTTACAAATTCGCTAATGCCTCCTTGATATTTTAATTCTTCTATTTCTTCATTTCGTTCGTCACATAGTATAATTTTTATCCCTTTGTTTAAAAAAGCTAATTCTCTTAAACGTATTTTAAGTGTACTATAATTAAAAATCAGCTCTTCAAATATCTCTTCATCCGGCTTAAATTTAATAAGTGTACCAGTAGAATTGCATTCACCGATGATATGTATTTTTTCTACAGTAATACCTCTCTCAAACTTCATCTTATAAATTTTCCCATTTCGTTTTACTTCAACTTCCAACCATCTAGATAAAGCGTTTACAACAGAAATTCCAACTCCGTGTAATCCTCCTGATACTTTATAACTACTTCCGCCAAATTTTCCTCCAGCGTGCAATATAGTCAATACAACTTCAAGAGCAGGTAAGCCAGATTCATGAATATCAATAGGTATTCCTCGTCCATTATCAGATACTTGTATTTCATTATTTTTCGTTATTAATATCTCAATTTTATTACAATAGCCTGCTAATGCTTCGTCAATGCTATTATCAACTGCTTCATATACTAAATGATGTAATCCTTTTGTAGAGGTAGTACCAATATACATTCCCGGTCGTCTACGAACAGCCTCTAACCCTTCCAAAATTTCTATTTGTTTCGCTTCATAACCTTCTTTGTTTTTTGTTGTCTCTTCAAACTCTTGATTTTTAATCACAAAGTACTCCTTAAAATTTTTATGATAATTTACCATTTTTTCGATTTAATCATTAATAACTTTATCAGATACTATTTGATATGGTAACATTGCTAGATTTAGACAATCTACCATTATTTTTATGATTTTTTGTATCTAAATTCAATTTTGTATCTAAATTCAATATTGAAAATTTATGCTCTTCTTCGAAAATACTTTTCTTTGATTAGTATGCTTTAAAAATTTTATCATACTATAGTCAAAGTATTTATTGCAAATAGTTAAATAACTTTTTAATGTTTTGATGAACAAATAAAACAATATTCTCCTTTTTGTATTAAAGAATCACATTTTAAGCATTTATACCACCCTAGAACTTTCTTTATAGAATTCAATTTTATACCTATTTTTAAAATATTTTCTGCTTTTTTTTGAATATCTTTATTACAAAGTTTGTTTAAAAAATTATTTATTTTTAAAGTTTCTTTTACAGATATTTCAAAATTGTCTATAATTACCTTAAATTTATTTTTTTTCTCAGTACTATCTAATTGTTTTATCATTCCCACTTTAAAAAAAATTTTTTTAACTATATTTTTTTTTAATACAATATGTATTTTCTCTAAAATTTCTTCTTTTAAAAAGTAAAACTCATTCGCCCATGTTGATGAATCTACATTGACAAATAAGTAATTTTTAATGATTTTTTCAGGTGAAGAATGCGTTGAATTTTTTTCCCCTATTATATGAAACCAATTTTTACGCAATAAAAACAATATATAAGATTCGTTTAATTTGTAGTTATTGATTTTTTTTATAATTACATTGTTAATATTATTCATATCATTTTATATATTTTAAAAAATCTTTCCGCTATTTACATTAAATATTTTTATGTTGTGCAAATTATAAAAATAGCTTTTATCTGTAGCAGTAATCAATGATTGAACTTTTCCCTTAATATAATCTAATAATAAATTTCTTCTTTCCTCGTCAAGTTCACTCATAACATCATCTAATAACAATATGGGAGGATCTCCTGTTTCTGATCTTATAAATTCTATCTCAGCTAATTTTAAAGCTAAAATACAAGTTCTTTGTTGTCCTTGAGAACCAAAAAACTTACTATCTTTTCCATTTATTAGAATATTAAAATCATCTTTTTGTGGACCAATTGATGTAGTCCCTTTAATTATGTCTGCTTCTGTATTCTTTTTTAATGTTTCCTCATACCAAGGTTCTATATCATTTTTAATTTCTTCTGTGTCGATACCAAAAATTTTATATTTTAACACAATATTTTCTCGACCATTTGTTAGTTTTCTATGTAGAAGATTTGTCAACATAGAAATTCTTTTCAAAGTTTCAATCCTTTTTTTAAGTATATTGCTTGCTATAATTATAAATTGTTTATCCCATTCAATTAATAATTCTTTGTTGCTCTTTTTTAAACCTATATTTTTTAACATTGAATTACGTTGAAATAAAATTTTATTAAATTTTAGTAAATTTTTATAATAAAGTTTATTTGCCTGAGATATTTCATTATCTAAAAATTTACGTCTTAGTTTAGGTGAACCTTTTGTCATTAGTAAGTCTTCCGGACAGAAAAATACAGTAGTTAACTTTCCTATGATTTCATTACTTTTAAGTAAATTATTATTAATATAAATTTTATTTTTTAATTGTGTATCAATTAAATATTTTATTTTCTTTTCTATGTTATTTTTTACATAATAAGCTTCAATAATAGAAATTTTTTTTTCAAAATTTATACAATTTTTAATATCTAAAACACGATGTGAAAATCCTGTAGATAATATATATAAAGACTCTAAAATATTAGTTTTTCCTTGAGCATTGGGGCTTATAAATAAGTTAATATTTTTATCTAACTCTAATTTTTGGTCTTTATAGTTTCTATAGTTTAACAAATGAATTTTGCGTACGTACATAAAAATCCTTACGCTAATTAAATTTGATTAGTTCTTATTGGAGTCAAAACATATTTATAATTAGAATCAGTTACATTTTCTATCAAAGCAGCAGAATTTTCTCCGCTAAGTTTAAATGTAACTTCAGTGCTTTCAATATGTTTCAATATATCTAGAATATATCTAGAATTAAACGTTATTTCTATACTTTTTCCTATTATATCAGCGGAAACTACTTCAGTAGCCATACCTATATCAGGATTATTGGTTGAAACAGTTATATTATTTTGTGCAATAGACATTTTTACTATATTATACAATCCTGAAGATAATAGAGAAACTCTTTCTACTGCTCCTTCGATTTCATTTTTATTTATTTTGGCTGTAAGAACATATTCGTTAGGTACGACATTATTATAATCAGGGAATTTACCATCTAACAAACGAGATTTTATATATACGTCCCCAAAAGAGAAAGATATTTCATTTCTTTGCCATGAGATACATACCTCTTGTTCTCTAACTAACGATAATATACGACCTATTTCATTAAATATTTTAGAAGGTATAATTATACTTACACTATCCATACTATTAATAGAATTTATAGTTGTTATTGCCATTCTATGGGTGTCAGTTGAAACAACATTCATTTTTCCTTTTTCTATTTCTAATAAACATCCTGTAAATAATGGTCTTCCTTCATCTTGTGAGCAAGCAAAAGTAGTTTTTTTTATTATATTTTTTAATTCATTACTTTTTATCTTTAAAAAATTATTAGATAAAAATGGTTTTATAATGGGAAATTCTTCAGGTTGCATTGTTAACAAAGTAAATTGTGAATAATTGGATTTTATGCGAATCTTTTTATTTTCATCTATTAATTTAAAACTAATTTCATCACCTGGATTTTTTTTTAAGATATCAATTAAAAATTTACCGAAAACAACTGCTCTACCACTAATTTCGACGTTAGCCTTTATCTTAGTATTTATGGCAAATTCATAATTTGAAGCTTGTATAGTTAAAAAATTATCATTTTCCGCAAATAAATATATTCCACTTAAAATAGGAAGTTTACCAGGCTTAGACGAAATAAATTTTTGAACAATTTGTAGTATATTATTTATTTCGTTTTTTAAGCATATAAATTGCATTTTAGTATCCTTTCTTTAATTAAGATAAGGTAGTAGATATAGAAAATGTGCATAAGTTATAAAAATCGAAATTTAGATTTATTTAAAAGTTATTTATAAAATGTGTAAAAGTTTTTCCTGAAAAAGTATTTTTATTTACATATTATATTGTATATTTTTTTATTAATAGAAGAATAGGCGATTACTATAGTAAAATCTTCTTTTAGTTTTTTTTACGTTATTAATAATATTTTTAGATACAAATATAGATTTTAAAAAATTGAAATTTTTTCGGTGGAAGGTTACTTGATACAACAATCTGGTTATGTAGATTTTTTATTTGCTAAAAATTGAATATCATCTATCCATAAAATATTTATTAAACGGTTGATTCTACAATTGCACTAGTGATAGAATAAGTGGATCTATTAAAATTACCTATAGTAAAATGCTCAAAAAGTATTCAAAATTTAAATTATTTTTAATATTATTTATCTTAATTTCTTCTAAAAATGTATCGATTTTTTTAGTTTTTTAAAAATGTGATAATTCACAAATAATATCAAATTATTTATGAATTATCAAGAAAGTAGAAAACAGAATATATTTAGCCAAAAAAATAAAAATACTTTTCCTTGACATGATAAAATAAGGTATTTATAATTTATTCGTTATCAATTCTGTATAATTCTATATTGCATATTTTTACAAAAATGTGCAATATATCCAAAAGTTTTTATATGTTGTGTATAAGAGGTATATAAAATGAAAAGAACTTTTCAGCCAAATAATTTGTGGCGTAAACGCACACACGGCTTTCGTGAGAGAATGAGTACTTTAGGGGGTCAAATAATACTTAAAAGAAGACGAGCTAAAGGTAGAAAAAAACTTTCGGCATAAAAGACCGTTAAAACGGTCTTATTTTTTTCTTCTCAAATTTAATTTTAAAAGAGGAATTTAATTGAAACAATTTACTTTAACAAAGGGACAAAGACTACAAAAACCTTACGAATTTAAAAAAGTTTATAAGGAGGCTAAAATATATTATGATAAATATTTAATAGCACATATTTCTAAAAGAAAAGACGATCAACTAAAAGTAGGTTTTGTTATGAGTAAAAAGATAGCAAAAGCTCATAATCGAAATAGAATTAAAAGATTATTGAAAGAAGCTTTTAGATTAAATCAAAAGAAAATAAAAAAAAACTTAAACATTATTATGATAGGTCGGAAAATCGCTTTAAACGTAAAAATGCAAGACATACAAAAATCTCTATTAGATATATTTTATAAATCGAGGTCTTTTATTAATGATAAAGCTTGTAATAAAAATAATTGAATTTTATAAAAAAACTACATTGATTTTTAAAAACCCAAGCTGTCGATATATTCCCAGTTGTTCAGAATATGCTATAGAAATAATTGAAAAATATGGTTTAAGAAAAGGTTTAATTAAATTACTTTGGAGGATATGTCGTTGTAATCCATTTTTTAAAGGAGGATATGATCCTGCTTAGCTTTTTTAATAAATTTGGAGGATTAATGGTTTGTCTTGAAGTTTTTATGCAAGATATATTAAGATTTTATTACAATATATCTGGTTATATTGGATTCCATAATTGGGGTATTGCTATAATTTTATTAACAATAACAATAAAATTATTAATTTATCCTTTAAGTATAAAACAAATGAAAAGTATGTACGCTATGCAAAAGGTACAACCTAAATTACAAGTAATACAAAAAAAATTTGGGAAAGATAAGGTTCGTTTACAAAAAGAGATAGCACAATTATATCAAACAGAAAAAATTAATCCTTTAACGGGATGCTTACCTTTATTGTTTCAATGCCCAATTTTATTTGCCCTTTACTGGGCTATATCAGGATTTAATGAATTACGAGGAGCATCTTTTTTATGGATAAGTGATTTATCTATGGGACATAATATTATTTTAGCTATTTTATCAATAATTACTACATATTGGACAACGGCACAAATGAAAAATGAAAAAGCTAATTCTGAAATAAATGATAATAATCATCAGATTCAACAAACAATGAAATATATCATGCCTTTAGTTATGGGTTGGTTTACATATAATTTTGCTGCTGGAGTAGGAATATACTGGATTACAAGCAATGCTATACAAGTGGTTCAACAGTGGAGGATACAAAAAAAACTTAAAAACTAAAACTAAGTATCTATATTTTCGAATTTTTATTTAAAATTAGTAGGTTAGCAAAAAAAAGAACAGATATTAATTAAAAACCTAGCTTTAAATATGATAAATAAAATGAAAAATTCAGGTAAGAGAATTAGCGTAGGCCCGATGACAGCTTATGAGTATCGTATTATTCTTTTTACTTCACAACGTAATAATGATGTTAGAAATTTTAGTAAAGGCAAGGATCTAAATCGTAGGATAACATTTTATTTCAAAAAAATAGATGAGAAATATAATGAATAAAAAAATTTCGTTTTTTAATGAGTTAATAGAACAATATTTACTGAATTATTCTGTAAACGAACATCCTGTTCAAAAAAAAATAAGAGAAATAAACAGTAAAAATAAATATAAAAAATGTCAGATAACTCCTATTCAGGGTAGTTTTTTATCGTGGTTGATCAAATTAATTAAAGTAAAAAACGCTTTGGAAATAGGAGTTTTTACTGGTTATAGTTCTCTTGCTATTGCTCTAGCTTTACCTGAAAACGGGAAACTCATAGCATGCGATATTCGTAAAGAAACCTCTAAGATCGCTCTTGATTTTTGGAAGGAGGCAGGAGTTGATTATAAAATCGAGCTTGAAATTGCACCTGCCGAAAATACATTGCTACAATTATTAAAAAAAGGGAAAAAAGGTTTTTTTGATTTTGCTTTTATTGATGCCGATAAAGAAAATTACGGCCTATATTATGAATATTGTTTTGATCTAATACGGCCAGGAGGGCTTATTATCGCAGATAATGTTTTATGGAAAGGATGTGTTGCTGATAATAACAACAAAGAAAAGTTTTCTGTAAATTTAAGAAATTTCAACCGTAAAATCTTTAATGATAGTCGTGTAGAAAGTAATATTTTACCTATTTCAGACGGGTTAATGTTAATTTGTAAAAAATAAATTGTTATTTATAATTCTAAGTATATTATTTATCCTTATTTATATATATCCTTGTTATAAAAATACGTCCTCTTCTATTATTTTTGCAGATAAGTTATAAAAATATGGACATAATTGAGGTACGGAGTTATCATTTTATTATTTATTTACATTCTCAAGTATCCTTAAAATTGAAAGGCAAATATATGGAATTAAAAGAGAGTAATAATTTTATCGAAGATATAATTAATAACGATTTAAAGGATGGAAAATATAAAAACATAATAACACGGTTTCCACCTGAACCAAACGGATATTTACATATAGGACATGCAAAATCTATTTGGATTAATTTTGGAATAAAGGAAAAATATGCAGGAAATTGTAACTTGCGTTTTGACGATACTAACCCAGAAAAAGAAAATATAAAATATATAAATAGTATAAAAGAAGATATAAGTTGGTTAGGATATAAATGGGATAATGAATGTTATGCGTCACAATATTTTAATAAATTATATTTATACGCAGAAAAATTAATAAAAAAAAGAAAAGCCTATGTTTGTGACTTAACAGCTAATGAAATACGCAATTATAGGGGAACTTTAAATACTCCTGGAAAAGAAAGTCCTTATAGAAATAGAACTATAGAAGAAAATTTAGACTTATTTCGTAAAATGCGCAAAGGTGTATTTCCGGATGGTTTTTGTTGTTTAAGAGCTAAGATAGATATGGGATCACCTAATATTAACATGAGAGATCCTTTGATTTATAGGATAATTCGTGGGAAACATCATACTACAGGAAACCAATGGTACATATATCCCTTGTACGATTTTGCTCATCCTTTATCAGATTCAATTGAAGGAATAACTCATTCTATTTGTACTTTGGAATTTGAAGATCATCGTCCTTTATATAATTGGTTTTTACAAGAATTAGATATACTAAAACCACGCCCTGTACAAATAGAATTTGCAAGATTGAATTTTACTAAAACAGTAATGTCTAAAAGGTTATTGAGCCAGTTAGTTGAAAAAAAGATTGTTACTGGTTGGGACGATCCTAGAATGCCTACTATTTCAGGAGCAAGAAGAAGAGGATATCCGGCAAACTCTATACGTAAATTATGCGCGCTTACTGGTATAGCGAAAGCAAATAGCGTTATAGAAATAGAATATCTTGAAACATGTGTACGAGATGAATTAAATAAAATGGCGCAAAGAATTATGGCAGTATTGAATCCGTTAAAAATTATTATCGTAAATTATGATAAAGAGAAAGAAAATTTAATAGTAGAGAATAATCTAATGCATGATAATGGTAGACAAAGAACAATCAACTTTAGTCGTGAACTGTATATAGAAAGAGAAGATTTCATGGAAAATCCACCTCCTAAATATCATAGACTGACTATAGGAAGGTATGTTCGCTTAAAATATGGATACATTATAAAGTGTATTAATGCGATTAAAGATACTACAGGTAAGATTATAGAGCTACACTGTGAATATTATCCTGAATCGAAAAGTGGTCAGGATAAATCTGGTATAAAATGTAAATGTGCAATACATTGGGTAGATTGTAAAACAGCAGTTGAAGCTGAGGTAAAAATATACGACCATTTATTAAGTGAATCATATAAAAATAAAGTAAATTTTTTAAAATTAATAAATCCGAATTCACTTATAATTATAAAAGGAATTAAGTTGGAGCCTATTGTGTTAAAGTTGAATAGAGATGTTAAATATCAATTTTTAAGGCAAGGGTATTTTTGGCAAGATTATACATCAAGTAATGATAATTTAATATTTAATAGAATTATAAGCTTAAAAAAAAGAATAGTATGATTATTTATGTTTCTAAGTAAATATATCAGTTAGATTAACACAGGGAAAATTTAACAGGAGTGTTTAAAAGAATATTTCCGTTAAAATAATATTAGCATCTTTGAGATAACTTAATCCAATAAATAATTAAGAATGTATATTTAGTTTATAGTTCTATTGTTAATAAAATATTTAAACATACGAATTATAAAAATTAAAAGGCAAAAAAATAAATACAAGTAAAAATTCAACAGGGAGGAAGCTTTTATGAGATATATAGCCTATATATTATAATTAGAATTTACATAAATTATTTTAATGTATAAAAAATGATCATGATATATGTGGAAATTTTAATATTCCACGTGATTCTAGCATAACTAAATAACAATATGAAAAACTCTAAAAAAAAGAATTGAAATGTTGAAAACTTTTAGGGTTGCATTTAGTTCAAAATTATGATAACATTGCATCCGATATTAATCCGCCCGTAGCTCAATTGGATAGAGTTGTTGGCTTCGAACCAAATGGTTGGGGGTTCGAGTCCTCCCGGGCGGGCCAAGTTGCCAAGTGTTACTGCCCGTAGTTCAGCTGGATAGAATGTTTGGCTACGAACCAAAAGGTCGGAGGTTCAAATCCTTCCGGGCAGGCCAAATAAAAATAAAAGCGTTTAGGAAATTTCTAAACGCTTCTTTTTTATATAATAAGAGTTATAAAAATAATAAAATTATTCTATGCTTTCTTTTTTCAAAGCTTTCTTTTTTCAAAGATTTAAAATCTTTATGTATAATTATAAGCGTTATTATTGTAAATTATAATACAATATTATATACTGTTATAGAAGTATGGTTGCTAGAAAAAGGATATTATGTTAGATATAAAGTTAATTAGAGAGTATACATACAAGGTAAAAGAATCTAATTTAAAGAGAAATATAGATATCGATTTAGATATTGTAATAGAGTTAGATAAAAAACGTCGAAAGTTACTACAACAAGCAGAAGAATTAAAAGCAAAAAAGAACTTAGTATCCACTGAAATAAGTAAGAAAAGAAAAGAAGAAATCAATACTATAAAAAAAATTAAAAATATGCGATTAGTGGGAGAAAAAATATCACAGTTAAATGAAGAAATAAATTTTTTAGATATAAAATTAAAAAATGTTTTATTAACAATACCAAATGTGCCGCATTTATCAGTACCTGTAGGAAAAAATGAGATAAGTAATATAGAAATAAAAAGGTTTGGGGAGGTACGTCAATTTGAATTTTTTCCTAAACCTCATTGGGAACTTGGTGAAAAACTCGGCATAATTTCATTTGAGCAAGCAAGTAAAGTTGCAGGTGCTCGATTTGCTTTTTATACAGGGTTAGGTGCAAAACTTGAGCGTGCTTTAATAAATTTTATGTTAGACTTTCATAGTAAGGAAAATGGATATATTGAAATTTTACCTCCTTATATTGTTAATAAAAAAAGCCTTTATGGTACAGGTCAATTGCCTAAATTTGATATAGGAAATTTATTTAAATTAGAAGATACAGATTATTATCTTATTCCTACGGCAGAAGTTCCGATAACGAATTTTCATCGTGAAGAAATTGTATCTGTAGAAAAATTACCAATAAAATATTGTGCTTATAGTGCTTGTTTTAGGGCAGAAGCGGGTGCAGCTGGTAAAGATACTCGCGGATTAATGAGGCAGCATCAATTTGATAAAGTAGAATTGGTAAAATTCACCGTTCCAGAAAAATCATATAATGAATTAGAATCATTGACTAAAGATGCTGAAAAAATACTAGAAATATTGAACCTGCCATATCGCAGGATGTTGTTATGTACAGGTAATATGGGTTTTTGTTCGACGAAAACATATGATTTAGAGGCTTGGTTTCCTAGTTTTGGTGTATATAGAGAAGTATCTTCTTGTTCAAATTTTGAGGATTTTCAAGCTCGTAGAATGAATACGAGATTTAAAAAAAATAATAAAAGTAAAGCTGAATTTTTACACACTTTAAATGGATCAGGGTTAGCAGTTGGCAGGACATTGGCAGCTATTTTAGAGAATTACCAGCAAGAAGATGGATCTGTTGTTGTACCTAAAGTATTGAGAAAATATATTGACGTAGCCGTAATAAAGGGCAATGTGCAAAATTAAACTAATAGTAACAAGAGCTGGCTATAGGACATAATTTAGCTAAACATATAGAAATAAAGTTATTGTGGAAATTTTAAAAGAGAAATTTAGGAAACACAATATTATTAATATCCCTACAATTGATAAGATATCATCTTTTAATAAATATGAAATATTGAATGCTGTTATTATTATAAAAGTTGTAGATGAGGTTTAGTTAAAATAAGATCTGTTTTTACTCAATATAGTTAAATTATTTTAAATATATAAGAAAATTGATTATTCGCTTATCGTTAAATGACCTGCTTTTTCTGTTTTAGATAATTATATATTTCGAATAACTATAAAAAATCTCATGCAATATTGTCAACTTCAAAATTGTTAACATGCGCTTAAAGAATATTTTATTGATTCAAATTTAAAATAAATATGAGTAAAAAACATGAAATTAGTTAGCATTGAAACAATAAAAACGTTTCAAGAAAAATTCAATAGAAAAGGTAAAATAATTGTATTTACTAATGGTTGTTTTGATATTGTCCATGCAGGACATGTAAACTATCTTAATAGTGCGAAAAGTTATGGGGATGTATTGATTATTGGTTTAAATAATGATAATTCGGTTAAAAAGTTAAAAGGAGAAACGCGTCCAATAAATAATGAGTATGATCGCGCTGAAGTATTAGCAGGGTTATATTCGGTTGATTTTATTATTTTTTTTTCTGAAGACAATCCCTTAAATCTTATTAAACAAATAAAACCGAATATTTATGTTAAAGGTGCAGATTATATAACTAAGAATTTTCCAGAAAAAAAAGAAGTAGAAACATATGGAGGAAAAATAATCTTTGTTCCTTTGCTAAAGGGAAGATCAACTACGAATATAATTAATAAGGTTAAGAGTTCTTACTAATTTTGTTAGTAAGAACTCTTAACCTTATTAATTATTAAATTTAGTTTAATTAGAGATATTGTATATGCTCTATCTGTAGCAATGTCCATAAAAAAAGGATTATATGGTTATACTACTTATATTAAAAAGCCATGGTATATATTAATAGCTAGAATATAATCGAGCGAACCTATAAACCTATGTTAGAGACAAAAATATGAGTATTATCAGAAATAATTATTGAAGAAAAAATAGGTTAGTAGTTAATGTTGACGACTTGTTAAAGATATAATGATAAAAATCAACTTTTGAAGATGAAAAGTATGTTTGTGACAGAAGAGCTTTTTAATCAATGTTAATTACTTTGGATAAGTGATTTTTATGATAAAGAAATATATACAAATAAGTATATAAAAACTAATAAGTATATAAAAACTAATTTTTAGCCTACATTAAATTAGAAAAATAAACAATAAATTTGCAAGCTATACAAATGAAAGCAGATGATATATACTTGAAGATGAGATAAAAAATAGTACTTGATAAAGTTGAAGCAAAATCTGTTAATTTTTTCATAATTACGTAAAGTAATAATAGTCAAGTATGAATATATAAAAATAAATATATTTTACTTTGTTCAGATACTAATTCTACTACCAAAATTTCTATGAATTTAACGAATTGTATAAGATAATGTTACCTGCTTTATTAAGTAAAATAAATTAAAGAGGTAAGAGTTTTATTTGACAATATAGTGTGTTCGCAATGCAAATAATATAGAAAAAATGTTAAGCGTTATTAATTGGAAGATAAAGGTTTTAAAATTGTGTGATTCGTTAGTGAAATATATAGAAAAATCTTTAAATTCACGCGCAATTTAATATTATTGATAATTTTAAAAATGCAAATATTTAAGAGGCATTACAAATTTTTTCAGTTAGTAAGAAGGATAAGAGTTAAAAAACTTAAAAAGCAAATTTAATAATAACATGATTTATCTATTGTGTATTTCGTATTAGAAATAAAATTTTTACATAATGAATAAATATCATAATGTATAATGTGAATAATTCTGATTTCGAAAAATTTTTAATTAAACAATTTACCTGTAAAAATTATTCTTCGCAAATAATGCTTATTTTAAAAAATAAGCTTAATATTTATGGCTACTTTAAAGATTATATCGTCTAGCGTTAATTAAAAGCTTTTACAAAAAATATAAACGGTATATTAGAAATAATAGCATTGCATATATAAAATGGAGAAGCAATTATTAGAAGCAATTATTATGGGACAATCGAAGAGATAAATTGAGAAACACGTTCATATAATTTAAAATTTTTATCTAAAAATATGGAAAATATATTTTGAATAGTAATTTTATTAGTGCAATGCTTTTTTTAAAATGTTGGAGAAAAGAATAAATTGCTAAAACTCAAGAAATAAGTTAAAATTTAAAAGATTTTAAGAGATTTTGAGTCTCTGCTTCTGGTAAGAACAGGGACTAAACAACGAAAATATGTGTTCGTTGACTATTCATAGGAGGTATATAGTGAAAAAATATGAAGTAATTTTCATTGTCAAAGTACTTGAGGAAAATATTATTGAAGAAAATATTGTTAAATTTCAACAATTGCTTCAAAATAATAATGCCGAAGTATTAGATATTAATCGTTGGGGTAAACGTCGTTTAGCGTATGAGATTGAAAAGCAAAAAGAAGGATTTTATGTGTTAATAACTTTTTCTACCGAATCTAAAACAGTTTTTGAATTGGAACGAGTTTTAAAAATTACTGATGATATTCTTAAATATATAATTATTAAGTTAGATAAATAAATGAATATCATTTTTTTGGAGGAATAGATGAATAAAGTAATTTTAGTAGGTAATATGACTCGTGATCCCGAAGTTAGATATACTAATACTGGTAAGGCCGTTGCAACATTTACAATAGCGGTCAATACAGGGTTTAGAGAAAATAAGCGAACTGATTTTGTTCCTATAGTTACATGGGAAAAATTAGCGGAGCTTTGCGGTAATAACTTAATTAAAGGGAAAAGGATTTTGGTTGAAGGACGTTTACAAATAAGGGATTTTGAAACAAAAGAAGGAGCAAAACGTCGGGTAGCAGAAATAATTGCTCAAAATATAGAATTTTTATCAGCTCGTACTACAGAAAATACTGATTCTAAAATAAGCGAACAAAATGAAAGTAACTATAGTAAATTAGGAGAAATATTACCTGATGAAGAAATTCCTTTTTAAAGACAATATGAGATGGAGGATGTATGAAGGTTTATAAGCATAGAAGACCGCGTAAAAAAGTTTGTCAATTTTGTGTAGATAAAGATTTAATTGATTATAAAGACAATAAAAAATTAGAACGTTTAATAACAGAAAGAGGTAAAATTTTACCGCGTCGTATGACAGGTACCTGTAATGAGCATCAACGAGAGTTAAAAATAGCAGTAAAAAGAGCACGAAACATCGCTTTATTAGTATTTCAAGCTGAATAAGTTATTTATAATATTTTTTAAAGCAAGAGTAACGTCTCTTGCTTTTTTATTTAAAAATAGGCTTAAAATAAAGAATATAACAATTATTGGTTACAATGTTTAAAATCAACATTTAGAAAAAATTATGGTATAATGATAAATAAAAATTAATTGAGAAAGAAATGCTTAAGAAAATAATTTTATTAGAATTATTATTTTTTTGTATAGTGTCTATAAGTTGTTTTGCAATTATACCGCCCAAGCCCTTTACTTCTATTTATTGCCAGGATTTAGCTAATGTTCTTACAGACAGAACAAAACTGAAAATAAATTCTATAAGTCACGAAATTAATCTCAAAACTGGCGTACAAATAGTTGTTCTTGTAGTTCCCTCACTTAATGGAATAAATGAAAGTGATTATGCGTTGGATGTATTTCGAACTTGGGGAATAGGAAATAAAGAAAAAAATAACGGTATTTTGATTCTTCTAGCATTAAAAGAACGTAAATCAAGAATAGAAGTTGGCTATGGATTAGAGGGTGCGCTTCCAGATGGGAAAGTCGGACGTATTATTGATGAATATATGGTACCTGCTTTAAAACAAGAGCAATATGATACAGCTGTAAGGCAAGGATATAAAGAGATATCGCAAATTGTCGCGCAAGAATATAAAATATTTATTAGGGAAAATAAAAATAAGACAGTAGAAAGTAAAGGTTTCTCGATATTAACAATGCTTATTTTCAGTAGTATTATAATATTGTTGTTAGTTTTTGATTGGATTTTTTTAGGAGGAGCTTTAACTTTAATAATACTTTCTATTTTATTTCGTCGCGGAGGCGGAGGCGAAGGCGGAGGATTTGGAGATTCAGGACATGATAATCTTGGTGGGGGATCAAGCGGTGGTGGTGGAACAAATAGATCTTGGTAAATTTAATAAATTAATTAAATTTAGGATTTTATGTCCTTTATTTAGGAGAATTTAAAATGAATAAAAAAATGATTATAATTTTAGCGATTATAGGATTAATTACGTTAAGTGTAATTTTTTCGTATAATTCATTAATCGATCTAAATGAAGATACTAATAGTAAATGGTCGCAGGTAGAAAATCAATTACAACGACGTTCTGATCTAATACCTAATATTGCAAACACGGTTAAAGGATATTCAACGCACGAACAAAAAATTTTTAGCGATGTTGCTAATGCTCGTAGCAAGCTTTTAAATGCAGAGGGAGTGGCAAGTAAAGCCGAAGCAAATAAAAACTTAACTATCGGTTTAGGACGCTTACTTATGATAGCGGAAAATTATCCTCAGTTAAAGGCTGATGTAAACTTTAGACAATTGCAAGATGAACTTGCTGGAACAGAAAATAGACTGGCAGTTACACGTAAAGATTATAACGAAAGCGTGCAGATATTTAATTCTAAAATTAAATCTTTTCCTATTAATATATTTGCAGCAATTTTAGGATTTAACTTCAAACAATATTTTAAAACAGCTGAAGGAACACAGACTGCTCCTTTAGTAAAATTTTGAAATGAGTGATTGTTTCCTAAAAAGTTAAATGAATTAGGTTTTGACGTTTATTTCTAAATAAATATTCAGACATAGCTATTACTGATGGCAAGCTAAAAACAAATTTAGAAAAGATTGCCAGATAAGTGTAGGTGGAATCCATATTTGTATATGTACG
Organism: uncultured Negativicutes bacterium; assembly: GCA_963721525.1. GTDB lineage: Bacteria > Bacillota > Negativicutes > JBAXTZ01 > JBAXTZ01 > CAVRJL01. Next base: position 116 of record CAVRJL010000003.1, on the reverse strand, counting down.
AATAATTTGAAATGTTATAATTTTTAAAAATTATTAATGTAATGTTATAAATAATAAAATGAAGTTAATAATTCGTTTAAAAATAAAATAGTTAAAAGATTGAATATAAATTATTC
>CAVRJL010000002.1:0-35277 GCA_963721525.1 uncultured Negativicutes bacterium | reverse complement strand
AACGACCGTTCCAGAGATAGTTAGAAAGAAATTTAATACAGTATTTGAAGTTATCTTTTGATTCAATGCAACTGCAGATGAATAATTGCTACCAGAAGGTGGAGTCACTTGAACATTATATGTTCCTCCCGGTATTAAAGTGTATAATTCCCAGAAGAATCTGTTGTTGTACTATCAGAGTTTGCATCGTTAACGCTAATCGTAGAGCCAGAAATAGCAGTTCCTGAAGAGTCTTTAACACTGCCCGAGAGAGTAAAACTATCAGCAAATGCAGTCTTAGTAAAAAATAATCCAACAAATAAACTGAAAATAAGAATAGACAAAAACTTAAATTTTATTCGCATATTTGTCTTATATTTGCTTATCTATGCAACTTAATTAGAGTTTATTCTTGTGCCTTTGTCAATATATCAAAATCGCGTCTGGTACAAAATTCGCTATAGAAGTCTTTCCAAAATCAAGAGTAGTTAGTACCTAGTCATGGACCAATATCCGAATCTTGTTGATTAGCTATTCATTTATTTTCTTATTCTGAATTATTACTTCAGCAAGGTTTTAGACTAGACATTAAATTATGGTAAATTAATAGGCTGATTATTTAGGATTTGAGAATATATATAATTTATGTTGTCATCAGGAGTAAGTACTTTTGCCTTAAATGCTGCATTAAGTGCTGCTTTTTGATTATGTAATTTATATTCATTCATTGCTAAATCCGCCCATAATTTCCCAGACTTTGGATATTTTCGCAATAAAGTTTCAATAAAAAGTAGGGCGTCATTAGGTTTATTAGAGAGAACAGACAAATCCGCTAATCCTTCATAAGCATCTTCAGTTACCTGTTTATGTATTGGTGAGATATATTGAGCATTTAAAGTTTTAATATAATACTCTTTAGCTTTATTGTTGTCGTCTGATTGTCGGTAAGTATGTGCTAGGTTAGAAAAAGTAACTTCGTAAGGATATAAGGCAGCTGATTTTTTATAATGTTGTATCGCTTCATCATACTTATTCATTGAAGCATATTCAAGGGTCCGCCAATTTTCCAAATCATAATTTGTTTGTATTTGACTGTCATGAGAATAAAGAGTAATAGGATCATACCAATTTGTATCTCTTACCATTGTCCTCAGTGATAAAAACAACAAGATTAGACTTCCTGATATATAACCTACTGTTTTTATTTTATATTTAGTTATCTTTATTGAAGATAATATAACACCAAGCATTCCTAAAAACCCGGCCATTGGAAAATACATCCATCTATCCGCGACAGTCGCATCAATCGGGAAAAAAGGTAAAGTAATTAACAATCCCATGATAAACCAAAGTAAAAAAAACATAAATAGTGATATAGGCTTTCTGTTACTTCTTAAGTAAAATATGAAAGCTGCAATAAATAGGAAAAAACTTATAACAATAATCAGTGGATAATAAAAGTTAGGAAAATCCACAGTTTTGATTATCCATTGTTGATCAACTACCAATTGTAGAGGTAAAAATATTGTTTTAATATAATAGTAAATAATTGCTGGTACATTGATAAACCGTTCAAACAGAGTAAGACCACTAATCGGTATTGCATTCGGTTTTGTAAAAAAAACTCCTCCAATAATGAAGCGGATAAAGCAATAGAGTAATGTAATAATTACAAATGCTATAGAAAATTTAACCAAGTACTTTCTCTTAAATAAAAGTGAATAAAAGAAAATAACTACAAGAAAAAGAAACCCAGTCTCTTTAGTAAGTAAAGATAATAACAGTAATCCTGATATTCCCATCAGTCTTCTCAGTGTAATTTCATTTTTTAAAGAAAGCAGTAACGCAATGATACCAAAAAGAAAGAATATTGTACTGTCAGATGCTGAAATATACGAAACCGACTCAACTTGTATCGGATGTACAAGAAAAATGAGGGAAAGAAATAAAGAGAGTTTACGGTTAAAGAAATGTTTGAAAACAAGAAATAATAATACTACGTCTGTTATATGGAATGCTAGCTGGAAAACATGGTAGAAAAAAGTCGTATTGTCAAACGATAAATATAAAATTGTAAAATATAGAGCAGCTATTGGTCGATAGTATGAGGAATCATTAAAAAAACTATTGCCAAATATTTTTTCTATATTGAATGAATGAATATCTGTGTTAAATTGAATATATGTTAAATCATCCAAAACAAAATTATTGAATAACATATAGAAGAAAACTATAAAACTGACAATAACAATAATCCAAATTGTTTTTTTCGTTGTCAGAGGTAGAAATAAACTTTTTAAAGAAAAATAATATTCTTGCTCATGCATGCTTAAATACTAACAGTACAATGTGTCCCTTTCAAGCTTCAGATTAAGAATTAAGTACTAAAAAAGACTTAAGACTAATTATTGTTTAATTGTATACATAGCTGTTATTCCCTATTCGTTCGTAAATAAACCCTATCTCCTAATAGTTTAGCTTATAAGGGAACATTTCTACTGAACTTTGAAATCATGGTTCAATAAGGTAATCTCATCTGACCAATTTGTATTCATTACTAAGGTTCTCATCTTGGTTTAATGTGAAAGGTTTTACTATCTAAGTTAAACTCAACAGGTTGATCATTTTGGATTTGATTATATATATATGCATTTTGTGGGTTTAACTGATATGCTTTATTTGCCGCATAAAGGGCTTTTTGATTATCACGATTTATATAGTTAGCAAGTGCTAACAGTGTCCACAAGTCTGCTTGGTTTGGATAATCATTCACTGCTGATTGAATAAAAGATATTGCAGAAGGAGAATTCTCATAAAACACTAAAAAAGTTGCATAGCCAACATCTAAGTTTGGATTATGCTTATGGTTGGAATCGAGCTTGTAGTCTTTTGCATGAAAAGCCTGGTAGTAATATTGCTTAGCTTTTTGCAAGTCTCCGATACTCTGGTAAGTAATTGCCAGATTAGCTAAATTCAATTCGAATGGCTTTAATGCAACCGACTTTTTATAATGCTGCAATGCCAGTGTATATTCATTATTATCTTCATAAACTATTCCAAGGTTATTTTCAATATCGAAGTTATCGTTATAGACAATATCATGAGTATAAAGTGTGAAATTGTTTTGCCAATTGGTATTGCGAACAATAGTCCGCAGCGATAATAAAGAAAGAATAATAATAACAAGTATGGGAGTAATTCTGTAGTATGCAGAAAACTTATAAGTTAGTATTTGATAAAAAATTCCTACTATACCAAGTAAACCTACCATTGGGAAATAGAACCAAAGTTCAGCGACTGTTTTATCAAGCGGGAATATTTGTAAATATAGACCCAGGCCGAAAACAAACCAAAAGAGAGAAAAAAAGAAAAGGCCTAAAATAATTCTTTTGCCATTTATATATATAGATACCTAATACGCAAATAAAACCAAAAAATACTGCATCAAATAGAAATGGTATATAGAAAGTAGAGAAACTTACTGAACTAATAACCCATTGTTGATCAAAGGCAAGAGTCTTGGGATAGAATAGAAGGTATGTATGGTAGAAAAAAATTATTGCGGGAATATTAAGTAAACGTTCTACTAAGAGATATTCCAGCAATATTTGCTAACGGACGTGCTGAAAAACCAACTTGGCCAATTCCCAGACGTATTAATAGATATGTTATAAGTACACAAAAAGAGATCAAAGGCAAGTTTTAGTCGATTTTTCTTGGTAAAAAGGAATTGATATAGAGGCACTAAAAGAAGAAAGACTCCACCACTTTCTTTAGTCAAGAGCGAAAGGAGTAGTAAAGAAAAAATTATAACAATTTTGCTATTGGATAAATTTTTTGAAGCAGAAAAAAGAAGTGCTATTACTCCAAAAAGAAAGAGCAGAGGGCTTACTGTTTGTGCAATATATGAAACTGATTCAACATTCATAGGATGGACAAGAAATACAAGACTTAAAAATAATGCAATAGCTGGTGATAGAAATTTACGATATAAAAAGTAAATTAATACTGTACAAATAATATGCAAAATAATTTGTAGTAGATGATAAAAAAATGGAATTGTACTAAATAACGAATAAAGTAATGAAAAATAAAACGCTGGTATAGGACGATATTGCCCAGAACTATTAAAGTCATTTACTCCGAATGCAAGAATAATATTTACTACATGAGTTAATTGATTATTAACGATATATAGTATATCGTCAGCGGCAAATCCATTAAAGAAAGCATTGAAATAAACAATAAAACCCAAAATAACAATAATGTAGATTGATTTTTCTGTAGTAAGAGGCACAAATAAACTTTTTAAGGGAAAATAATCTTTTTGCTCACGCATGCTTAAATACTAACAGTACAATGTTTCCCTTTCAAGCTTCAGAATGTTGAGAATATCCCAAACATAAAAGAATTAGACACGAATAAAACTTTAATAAAACAAGATAGATCTCAAACAAAGAAATAGTATATGTTTGTTTTAAGTGGTTGTATATTAATAAACCTGATTATGAGTTCCAATATCAACCAAGAAAATTGATTCTCCTTCTTGAAAATATATAACTCTAATATCTCCAGTAATGGAAAAGGAGTATAAGTTCTTCTTTGCACCAGCTAGTTTATGAGTTCTAAGAATTGGACTATGTTGATTAGCTAGAAATAATTGCAACCGCTCTTGAAACCGTTTATCAATACTTTTATTCTTTACTATTCGCTTTGAATAATTCTTTATGAAGTTTTGAGTATAATTAAGACGCATTATGAAGTTGCTTCATTAAATCATCAATGTTTTCTGCCTCATTCATATTTTTATTGTTTTCTATATCAGCAAGTATTCTATTGTAACGATTTGTTGCATCTTCAGATAACTGGATCGTTTCCTCAAAAGTTACCTGTATTGCACCCTGAGCAAGTTTATTTAGAAATATTCTAACTGCTTCTTGTAAGGAAGAAAATCCTTGGGCTGTAGCTGCTTTTTCAGCTTCATTTTTGATCTGTTGACTTAATGGTACTTGAAGGATTGTTTTATTCATGATAATATAATTATAATGGTTTGATAAAGTCTTGTCAATGGCTTTTTTCCGTTACTCAAACAGAATTAAATACGGCCTATCCCAAACAAAAAATTACGCACAAAATGATGCTTAATCACCATTAAACCGATACTGATAATCCCAACCAAAAAAAATAGGCACAACTGAAGAATTGAGAATATCCCAAACAGCGAGAAAATAGGCACGAAAAGTATACTAAAAAATCGTGTGCCACAAACAAAACTATATAATAGCAGTGCTATAATAGACCAAATGAATTTACTGTTATATTTAAAAGACGGCAATTGGGGTGCAGTTTCAGGAGGGTTGGTTGGGGGTTCTGTCTGAGTATTCGCGATCTTAACTGCTTATTTTACTTTGAGGGTAACTGCAAATGAATTTGCAAGACAAGCAAGAGATCGACAGTTGAAAAAAATTACAGACGAGAAAAAAAGCTATGATCAGAGGGTTATTTATTGAAGCTCAAGAAAATCTTCAGTTGAATGAAAAGGGCAAATAGAAATAGAAAGGTACCTTTCGTAACTGAAGCGTGGAATATCTATAAAGGACTTATATATTTATTACCTGAAGAGCTAGGTAACCAGTTAATTATTGCTTATAATGAAGTTAGAATTTTTAATTCTATGATTACCTATGACATAGCTAATAGAGACTCTCACAGTCAAACATTAGGAGATGAAAGTTATGTAGCTATGGCTCTTGACTGGACAGTGTCAGATATAGACGACCAAGCAAACAATGTACGTGCTGCATTTAAAAATGTTGAACAACATTTAAAAAATGTAGCACAATCTACAAACGAATAAACGCGCAAATAACTATAACGCGAATTTAGTAATTAGACAATATAATAAAGATAGGATATCCTTGTATCTCCAAAACAACCAGCTGTAGGCAGGCACTAAAGATAAAATTAAAACATTGCGGAGATCTGATAAAATACATATATGGCAATACCAAAATACGATGGGTTATTCAATCCATTACTAAAAGCACTTCACGAATTGGGCGGGTCCTGCATCAATTGCCGAGCAGGAACAGAAAGTAGCAAGTATCCTTAATCTTTCAGATCGAGAAGTTAACGAAATTCATCAGGGAAATAGAACTGTACTAAATTATCGTCTGGCTTGGGCAAGGAACTATTTAAAAAGATACGGATTACTAGAAAATTCTTCAAGAGGTGTTTGGGTACTAACATCGCTAGGCAAAAATACATCGAATGTCGATAAAGACAAAGTCAATACTTTCGTAAAAGGTTTAAGTAAATTTGCTGGAGAAATTGTAGAACAATTTGGGAATACAGACATTGACTCATGGAAGGATGAATTACTGACAATCTTAAAAAATTTGTCGCCAAAAGATTTTGAAGATTATGTCAACGAATTTTAAGAGAAGCTGGTTTTATACAAGTCAATGTAACAGGAAAATCAGGTGATGGTGGAATAGATGGAACAGGATTAATTAAAATTGGCGGATTTTTAAGTTTTAAAGTTATTTTTCAATGTAAAAGATACAAAGGAAGTGTTTCTTCCAAAGAAATCCGAGAGTTTAAAGGTACAATGTCTGGAAGAGCTGATAAAGGTCTTTTTATTACAACGGGTACTTTCACACGAGACGCAAAACAAGAAGCAAATAGAGATGGATCAATACCAATAGATTTAGTAGAGGGAGATGAGCTAGCACAAAAAATGTGCGATCTAGGCTTAGGAGTTAAGGTTATCACTAAAGAAATACTTGAGATTGATACTGCATGGTTTAATAATTTTTAGTACTAAAAACTCTCGAATAATAATACAATTACATTAATAATTATATTAAATTAAGATATAATAGTACACTATAATTCTTTTACTACTCCATATAAATGTTTAGATCAACTTTCAAAACAACCAATTCCATGCACAGTAAATGCCTTAAAAATAAATTCTAGGTTCAAACATACATTAAATAAATTCGAAAGAAAAAATATTATAATTTATATAGAAGACCTAAAGCTCATGTAGTCAGACATTTATGATATTGCGGGTAAATCCTTTTGTGAAATATTTTGGTGAATATTATTCAAAATTATCTGTATGTCGCTATTGGAAAGTTTGTAAATCTTATATATTTCCTTGTCCATCGACTCATCAATTGTTTTAATTTGTTGCTCTGCTTTTTGGAAACGTGTTTGTTTCTCTCGAAACCATTTAGTTAATTCATCTTTTTTCTGTAAGGAAAGTTTTATCTTTTGCTTTTCTAATTCTTCTATAAATTCATTCCAACCTAACGATAAAAAATTTTCTAACTTTTTAGTAATTTTGATGTTGGCATATTCAGTCTTTAATAATTCCAACGACTGATAAGTGAGTTCCTGTTCCCCCTTATATAACTGTAATAATAAGTCTACCTCACTTGACAAAACAGATTTTAGCTCGCTGGGGAGGTTAGGTACTGGAATTTCTTTAACATACATTGGTTTTTGTTCTATGAATCCACCCTGTCGCTCAATCGCTGTAATTCTCAAAAAGTAGCTTGAGATTGGTGAATTTAATATAGCTAGTAGCCACTTTTCTTTGGTTGGAATAAAACAAGCAGGCGCGCTGATATAAAAACCTTTTGAATCATAAGAAAAAGAAGCATGCGTGGACAAATTACCCCAAATAATTTTTGGTTGTTCAAACAATTTATAATAGACACATGGTCTTAGTTCCCACCAATAGTCTCCTTGATCATCTCGATTCAACAACCCTTTTTTTCTAGCATCACCATTCCCATTATTGTTATTAAAGGCAGATTGAACATTCCTAAGATGAGTGTAAATAGAAGGGTAATACGTCTGAAAATAAGCTTCTGGATCTTCTTCCCCCCTATTATTATTTGTCCATCCTGCCGGTAAGACGATACACCAGAGCTCTTGCCATGTAGCATCATACCTATTGATATCTTTCCCGATAAAAATTGGTTTAATAACTTCAACACATTTTGGATCTTCCCTAGTTAATCTTTCTTTAGTATTAGAATTAATTATAAAAGCCTCATTGAAGCCAGTAATTATTCCCCTTAATATTTGTTTATCAGCAAAATCGTCCAAAATATTTTTATTTGATTTAAGTTTTAATAATATGTTATTTTCCTCTATTGTTCTCAATTGCCAATTTTCATCGTCTTTCTTAATCTCAATCGTCTGCCCTTCCTTTTTCATGGCCATTCCTAAGTCGCTAACCACATCTAAAGACTTTAGTTTGAGAAAGCTCACCTGCTGCAAGTCCTCGGGTTTTTTCTTCTTAATAGTAATGATGCAAGGATAAGTTGTAGCACCTTCAAATATTTGTAAATCTCCAAAGTCGATTAACTCAAGAATAGTGTAATTTTGTTGTAGATACTGAGTAAGTTTCTTTCCATAATCAGCGCGTAAGAATTTACTCGAGACAATAAATGCGAAATATCCGTTATCTCTTAAGAGATCTAGGGCTTTCTCAAAAAAGTACACATATAAATCAGACACACCGGAGTATACTTTATATTTATTTTCCAAATATGGCTTTATGTCTTTTATCAACTCTTGTCGCACGTATGGAGGGTTACCAATAATGACATCAAATCCACCATCTCTAAGAATTTCAGGATACTCTTTTTGCCAGTGAAAGGCTCGTGATCCGGCATACTCCGGATCATCAACTATACTATTGCCACACTTAATATTTTTATCAAGATTTTGGAGAGGTTCAGATGAACGTGCAGTCTTAAGCCACAACGACAATTTAGTTATCTCGACACTTTCAGGGTTTAAATCGACTCCATATAAATTATTAAGTAATATGCTCCTATTCGTTTCGGCTAAATTTACGTCAGAAAAATCTAGTTGTCGCTTATTTGTTTGCTCTACTAGCCGTTGTTCATGTCTCACTTTATATTCATTCATGAGAAACGTATGTGCTTGATTTAAGAACGCACCACTCCCACAGGCGGGATCCAGTATCTTTATACTCTCAAGTTTGTTCGGATTATCCTCAAGAAAACGGCCGACAACATTTTCGATAAGGTATTGGGTGACAAATTCAGGCGTATAAAAAATTCCTTCTTTCTTTCTTCTCCCCTTTTTTTTCAACAATTTGTATATCTTCCTGCTCTGCTATTAATCTATCACCGTTTTCTGTCGTTAAATAATTCCCATCCTCCGTGAGAAGATGAATTGATGTTTTTAAAGCTTCTAAATCACTAATACTTTGCTCAAAAATGTGTCCTAAAATATTTACATTTAGCTCACTTTCAAAATCATAGGTATTTAGATCAACTAGTGCCTTCCAAATTGAATCCTTTATTTTTAGATTATTTAAAATCTCGTCATTTGCAAAAAGCCCTCCATTATACTTGTTTATTTTAGGGTCTATATCACTTCTTCCGACATCAATATCCATAAACAAATTTTTATATTCTCGCCATACCCGCTCATCGCTTCTCTCTCGTGATCGAATCCCAAATTCATACGTATCTTTCACTAAATTTTGAGGCATCAAATTACCGGTATCCTCACAAAATAGAATAAAAATAAATCTATCTATAATCTTTTGTGCTTTTTCAAGTAAGATTGTTTTATCTATCGTGGGATTGTGCTCTACAAGGTGATTAAATAAACTTAAACGAGCGTTTTTATATTCTCCATAAAACTTTTTGGTAATATCTTCATTGACTACAGTTGTATCGTTGGCCAAGTCATCAATAATTGATGCTGCTGCTTTTGAAAGTAAGTTCTGTTTGCAAAGAAGATAATAAAAGCGCTTAAACTCTCCCTCTTTATGAAGCTCCAACACATCAAACTTTTCAAAATAATCCTGTGTACGATTTTCATTATATAGTCGTATCTCTCTAAAATTTGACACGATAATCCAGTTACATCTATCAAACTTTGTTGAATACAAATATGCTTGCTCAATTGGTGTATAGCCTTTTCCCCGTCCAGTTTGTTTTTTATCAAGTGAGGTTTTTGCATCTTTAAGCTCAATAACCGCCTTGGTAATTTTTTCTTCTTTAGTAAAAAAGCCAAGTGAGCCATCAGGTTCTTGTGCATCAACTTCTGAGGTGGGATGTTGGATTAAATTCCATTCTTCAATGTTTTCTGAAACTAATGTATAGCCTAGGATCTCTCCAAAAAACTTTTGTAAAAATAATCCTTGTATGGTTTTCTCTTTTGTTTTAGCCAAATCCCGATCTTTTAGTGCAGTTTGCCAACCAGTAATACCTTTAGCAATCTGTTGTGACTTTTCTCCGGTAGGAAAATCAAAAGCAGCGAGTCGTTGTTGAAGAATTTTAGGGTTAAAAAGATTCATGTTTATGCTCTTTCGATTATAGCACTATAATTCTTATACTTCCTCTAGTTGTATATAATAGTGGCCTTGATACACTGATCTCCTAAACTTACATTAATCACTAAAGCGTAAATTCCCACTTATTCTCAAAATCTTTTGCCAAAGGTGTTTGTATTGCGTAAACCCCATCATCCAAACCTATTCTAAAACTACGAATTGAAGAATCACTCTCCTCACTCAATTTATGAGAAAGCCAATATATATGTTGTTCTTTCACATAGTTAGCTACAATTACACTGGGAACAATAAAAAATCTGAATATTCTAGAGTCATTACCAATATTAACAAAGACATAATATAGATTTGGATCAATAATGTTTTCGTGTTTTTGCGACATCATCCAACCTAAATGATGCCCAAATAACTTAGATTGAGTTGGAGTTACTCTATAATGAGTTTTTACCTCAATTTTAAACAATCTATTTTGTTGTGGATCAGATACTAGAATATCTACGCTTTTTGTATTGCCCAGCGTCATATTTGCATCAAAACCACGTAAGGCCAACTGAGATAGTACTGCAAATTCACCTGCTAAAGAGATAGAGTTATTAGAAAGATCCATTACATGTATCATACATCAAGTTTCTTGAACTGGGAATATTATTGAAATATTTACGCACGAGTTATCTTTTGTTTGGGATATTGGCCCGTTTTAACTATTCACCGTTGGGAACAGCCAACGAAAGAATGTTTTATTCGTGCGTAATGTGCTCTCTTATTCGTTTTTCCTAACACACAAATAAGTATTACCCTATTGACATAGTAATACTTTTTTGATATCGTATTAATATGCAATTTACAACTTCTGTAACTCAAAAAGGACAAGCTACAATTCCTGTCCAAATTCGTCAGTTGCTTGGAATTAAGCCAAACACAAAAATAGTGTTTGAAATTAATGATAATACCGTATCAATTAAACCTGTTGCTGACTTTTTTGCTCTTAAAGGTTCTATTAAATCTCATAAACCCTTTAATATTGAAGCTATGGAAAAAGCTGTTGAAGACGCCCTAATAGTTAAGTATGTCAAAAAACTTAATTGATACTAATCTTATTATCCGTTTCTTTGTTAATGACGACCCTGTAAAAGTCTCCCGCGTTGAACGACTTTTAAAAGACTCAAGTAACCACAATATTATTCCTGATACTGTTATTGCTGAAATAATATGGGTACTAAATTCATACTACTCTCTGGAAAAACAGGAGGTAATTGATAAAGTAATGGCGTTAATTCATGTAGATAGTGTTGAATGTAATGCGTTCCTAATTGGAAGAGCTTTAAAAATATGGAAAGACAATAATATTTCATACATTGACTCTTATTTAGCAGCATTTGCAGAATTAGGGAATATGACCCTTTATACCTACGACAAAAGACTTTCTTCAATTCACACTATTAGTGTTTCAGAACCATAATTTGAAATAAATCCATTATTTAGCAACGCAGCTGGTTAGGATAAATCACTTAGATTAGTTAGGATCTGTAATGCCTTATTAATCTATTGATTCAAAATAAATTCCCGCTGTTTGGGACATCGCTACGAATAAGAATATAATTGTCTTTTGTTTGGAAAATTGGCCCATATATCATCGTGAGAAGTCAAATTCATAATTATGGTTGACAAATGGCTATTTATGGTATAATATAGCCATTATATGTCACAAACTATCCGTCTTACCGTTACTCCAGATTTGGAAAAAGCTCTCCAAATTTTACGCCAATCAACCTTGGGCACGTTAAATACTACAGAGCTTATTAAAATGGCTGTTGGGACTTTTGCACAGTCAAAAAATACTGAAATGAATCCAAATGAAATGGATATAGTCTCATCTCAATTATTTTACGAATGGTCTAAAATGGACAAAACGCTTAATGTTAATAATATTGCTCACCCAGAAAAGCTAAAACCGTTTACTCCAAAACCATATGTACGAGCTAGTTAGTGTTACATTTCCATTTGCAAATGATGCAAACAAGGGAAAACCTCGCCCTGCTTTTGTTATTTCTTCCGCGTTCGGTAAGCATCAACAAGTGATAGTTGCCTATGTGACAACCCAATTAGATGAGATTTTGGAAACAGATATCATTCTTGATCCTAAAGAGGCATATTTTTCTTCAACAGGATTAATACAAAAATCCGTTTTAAAGCTCCATCGACTCGTTACGTTTCAATCAAATGTTTTAAAAGAAGGACAAGGATCATTACCTGACGAACTCATCCCTGAATTAAAAAATAAATTAGTAAAAGTTTTTCAATTGTCGTAGATAAATAGTATAAAATAAATCAGAATCTACCAAAATATCAACAGACCTCTGCAGTGAAGTCTCTCGCCATATTAAATTTTAATAGTAGTATTGTCCCGATATTTGATAAATGGCCATATATCTCTGTTTTGGACATTGGCCCATATATCAGCAAATTATCTTTATTTACGATATTGCTACAAATATATAGAAAAAAAGATTTATACCACTCCTACTGTAATTGATACACACATTAAACAATGCTAGGATATCTACATGCAACCAACGAATCAAAAATTCTCTTTTAAAAGCTTATTTATTCCCCTCACGGCAAAAAAAGCAATCATATGTATATCGATCATTGGATTTCTTGTTTTCTTTAACTCTCTTTTTAATGGTTTTGTCTGGGATGATATTGTTTTTATAGTCAATAATTCTGAGATTCATACAATTAATTTTGCGAAAATATTTGGACCAAGTATATTTAATAATGGAACGTATTATCGGCCCTTTACAGCTTGGCTTTTTTCAATCATCTATCTCTTTTTTCAACAAAATGCTTTCTATTATCACCTATTTCAATTAAGTATCCATATATTTGTAGTTGCTCTGCTTTTTATTGTATTAACATATTTTTTTAATAGGGTACTATCTTTATTTCTCTCACTTATTTTTCTTGTCCACCCAATGAATGTTGAATCAGCATCATATATAGCGGGAAATGTTGGTCCTTTATTTTCTTTATTTGGCTTACTTTCTCTATTATTAGTCCAAAAAACTAAATTGACAAAGAAAATATATTTTTTCATTACATTATTACTATTTCTTGCTTTACTTACAAAAGAGGAAGGAGTTCTTTATGTAATCGTTGTCGCACTATTTTCTTTTCTATTTCTGAAAAAACATTTCAAATATATTTTCCTTTGTTCTCTTAGTGCAAGTGCCGCTTATTTATTATGCAGAATTACAATTGGAAAGGAACTTCTTACTTTTACTTTACAATCGAATACTCCAAGTGAAGTTATATTTGTCCCGATCGCACATCTATCGTTCTATCAAAAGTTAATCAACATACCTGCCATATTTTTTTATTACATAAAAACGTTTCTTTTCCCATCAAAATTAGCAATTGAACAATTTTGGACGATTTCATCAATCAATTTTAGTGGTTTTTATCTACCTTTGTTACTAGATTCCTTCTTTTTTCTATGTATATTTGGAATAGCTCTCTATCTTTGGAAATACAATAAAGCGCTTTTTAAAGTGTTCTGTTTCTTTTTTATTTGGTTCTTGATAGGAGTTGGTTTACATCTACCATTTTCCCCATTAGATATGACAGTCTCCGATCGTTGGTTTTACTTCCCAATGATTGGTCTTTTAGGAATGATAGGAGTAGGTATACAGCTATTAATAAAGAAGCCGCTTGTTAAACCATTTTTACTTCCATTTGCAATCAGTATACTGATAATTTTTTCTCTTAGAACAATGTTAAGAAATACAAACTACTATGATGAAACAACACTCTTATCCCATGATACGCAGGTTGAAGGCAATTATGAACTGGAGTCAAGTCTTGGCGCAGAATATATGCAGGAAGGAAATATTCCCCAAAGTATCATGCATCTTCAAAAATCAGTAAACCTTTATCCTTATGGCATTAATCTTTATGACTTAGGTGTTGCGTACGAGTCTACTGGAAATCTACAAAAGGCAGAAGAATATTATTCTAAAGCGTTTAATTCTACAAACTCCATAACTAACCATCAACACATAGTTGATATTTATTTTAGGTTAGCATTAGCACAAATCAGATTAAACAAACCAGATGCAGCGAAGCAGACAAGCTTAATCGGTCTTCGGTATTATCCAAATTCCGCTGACTTACAATACACTCTTGTGACAAGTGAGTACAAGATGAGCAGTAAGAATGACGTACAACAGGCAACAAAATAATAAATAATTATACAAAAGTATAAAATCTAAATCAGACAAAATAGACATCTTTTTTGGTAAATTGCCCAATTTCTAAACAGTGATAGTGATCCAATCGATCTTATACTATTACAGCTACTATAATTTTTGTCCAAAAAAATATGTTTCCGAGGTTTAAAAGAAACTAATAATCTGCGTGTACGCGTACACGCAGATATATTACAATCTTGAAGCTAATTTTTCTAAAAATCCTTCTCCTATATATATTATATAATTATAAGAAAAAAATCTCTATACTCCCACTAACATATTGACCTTCCCTTCTTAAGTCTTTATCTACATATATTATTTCTTTATTCTGGACATCACTACGTAAACCTTTTCTTTGTTTGGGACATGGATTCAGTTCTAAGTCTTTTTTAGTACCTAATTATTAATCTGAAGCTTGAAAGGGAAACATTGTACTGTTAGTATTTAAGAATGCCTGAACAAGAACATTATTTTTCCCTAAAAAGTTTATTTGTGCCTCTTACTATAAAAAAAGCAACCTACATTATCATTATTATTGGACTACTGATTTTTGGCACAGGACTTTTTAATAATTTTGTTGCCGACGACCTACCGCTTATAGTTTATAATCCCAAAGTTCAATCCATTTCTAATATCTTTTCATTTTTTCAAGGCGGTCAATACTATTCTTCTCAACAGGGTAATCTATCAGGTATTTATTATAAACCTGTAACGCTAACATTATTTGCATTGATTTCTTCAATATTTGGTCTCAACCCATTTTTTTTCCATGGGGCTCAATTATTGATACAGATTATAAATAGTATATTCGTTTTTTATTTATTTAAATATTTTTTTAACAAAAAACTAGCATTCTTTTTATCACTCATATTTTTAGTCCACCCTATAAATTCAGAGACTGTTTTATATATTGCCAATCTTCAGGAAAGTTTATTTTTCATATTCGGAATCTCATCCTTACTACTTATAATGTATAAAACAAAGACTTACTTAGTTAGATATCTGGCTCCAGCACTGTTGCTTTTATCACTATTGTCAAAAGAATCAGGGATACTTTATTTTCTGATAATTGTCACTTTTATTTTAATTTTTATTAAAAAACAAAAATTGATTCAGATTTCATCTTTTATACCGGCATTATTAATTTATGCCTTACTTAGAATCCCTGCAGTTGGGATATATGTAAATAGTCCCAAAGCAAGTCCTATTATGTATGCGGATTTATTTCATAGGTTATTAACAGTTCCTTTAATCATGTCATCTTATATATTAGGATTTTTTTATCCTTTTAATTTACCAATGTCAAATAACGTAGTTGTAGAAACTGCAAATTTCGGTAACTTTTATATTCCGGTTATAATTGATTTATTTACAATAATATGCATACTGACATTAGGAGTTTTTATCTGGTATAAAAAAAGTGACAAAAAACTTATTTATTTATTTTTTTGCTTGTGGTTTATAATCGGGTTATCTATACATCTTCAAATAATTCCTCTGGACCAGACAATAGCTTACCGATGGTTCTATTTCCCAATTGTTGGCCTATTAGGAATTATCGGAACTGTTATAAGCTCTATTAAGATAAAAACAGTATATGTAAAAAATGTTTTGTTTATGTTTTCAATTACATTAATTATATTATTAAGTATGATAACCTTTATAAGAAGCTCGGATTGGAGAGATGGTATAACACTTTATACACATGATTTAAAACTTAATCCCAATGATTATTTTATGGAAGGAAATCTTGGTTATGAGTTATTTCAAAGGGGTGACTTACAAGGTGCACAGCAAGAGATAGAAAAATCAGTCACTGCCTATCCATATTCGGTAATTAACTATAGTAATTATTGTACAATTACTATTATCTTGGGTAATACAAATAAAGACTCTGGCTTGAAAGAGAAAGGAATAAAGTGTTATGAGAAAATGATTAACCTTTTTGACCAAGCTTCTGTCTACGAACGATTGGTAGTAGTTTTAATGAAAAATAATCAGACTAACACTGCTTTATATTACTCAGGTATAGCAATAAAGAAGTTTCCCCAGGACTCAAATTTATGGCTATATTTAGGAGAAATAGAATATCAGAAAAATGAGTTGAATAATGCAATAAGTCCAATCAATCACGCATATTATTTAAATCCTACAAATCCAGCAATAAATTCGTTATATGAAAAACTACATAATAGAAATTAATAATTTAAAATTTTTTTTCTCTAATTATATTTTCTAAAGCATTTTTGTCTAAATGCTTTCTTTTTCTCAAATTCCAATATAAGTATTATTGAGTGGAAATAACTATCAACACTTTAAGCCAGCTTCTCAATTTAGGGCAATACGTAAAAGGTCTCATGGATTTAGCTTAAATATTCTTTTAATACCTAATTCTTACTTTCTTGCTTGAAAGGGAAACATTATACTGTTAGTATTTAATCATGCCTGAGCAAGAAAATTATTTTTCTTTAAAAAGTTTATTTGTGCCACTTACTACAATAAAAGCCTTTAGTTTTATTGCAATTATTGGAATTATTGTATTTTTCAACGGACTATTCAATGGGTTTGTTGGTGATGATTATCCACAAATAATCTACAATCTAACTATTCAGTCCTTTAATAATATCCCGGCATTTTTCTCCGGAAGTACTTTCTATAAAGGACCAGGATTAAATCTTGGAGGAATTTATTATAAACCGTTACTTGAGACATCATATTCTCTTACCTATTCCTTATTTGGCCCAAATTATTTCGCCTATCATCTCTTCGAGCTACTGATATTTATAATAAATGCTTGTCTTGTTTTTCTTCTTTTTAAATCTTTCTTCAATAAACCGATTGCATTTATATTATCAATAGTCTTTCTGATTCATCCAATAAATAGTGAATCTGCTTTTTATATATCTGATACTCAAGAGACACTCTTTTTTCTATTCGGGATGATTGCTTTATTGCTACTTAAAAAGTATCATTCACAGAAAGCTCTCATAGTGGCAAGTTTACTCCTTTTACTCTCCTTACTCTCAAAAGAAACCGGGCATACTCTTTGTTTTCATATCGCTGTTATATTCATTTTTATTTAAAAGAAAAAGTTTTTATCAAACATTGGGATATTCAATACTTGTTCTTGGTATCTACTGAACTAGTCAAGAATATATGCAATCGGTATAACTGCTATATCAACAGCAAATGCTCCAATTCAAAAACTTAATTTGCTAATCAGAGCTATAAATATACCCGAGATGTTTTTGTTCTATATAAAAACGTTTCTTTTCCCTCGTGACCTTGCAGTATCATATCAGTGGGTATATACGCAAATTGATTTAAGCCATTTTTTCCTTCCCTTATTAATCGACTTATTATTCTTGTTAGCAATATCTCTTTTTGCCGTCTTTCTTTATAAAAAAGTCCCCTCGAAAATATTTTACCGTTTATATTTTTTTTAGTGTCTGGTTTTTACTCGGAATAATATTTCACCTTCAAATCATACCCTTATCAAACGGTAGCAGATCGATGGTTCTATTATCCAATAGTAGGTTTACTTGGCATGATCGGACTAAGTTTAGAAGTATTCAAAATAAATTTTAAAAACAAAATGATTCTTTTTATGACAATTATTATTTTAATTATATTAGCGACAAGGACATTTATTAGAAGTTTTGATTGGAAGGATAATTTCACTTTAGCCAGTCACGATATTAAAGTATCTAGGGAGGCTTATGCTTTGGAACATGAGCTAAGCAATAACTATTTTGCTCAAGGTAGATATGAGGATGCAAGACTTCACGCCGAAAGATCAATAAAACTTTTCCCCTATGTATTTAATTATACAGATTTAGGAAATGCAGATCTCTATCTAGGTGACTACAAAGGTGCAAAATCAGCTTACCTTAAAGCAATTAGATACGGAGATAATTTAGCAACTTATGATAATTTATCAGCATTAGGAACAGATTATGGTAATCCAAAAGAAAATATCGAGTTTATCAAAAACACTGCGCTTAAAAAGTATCCACTGGATGAGAGGTTATGGCTATATTTGGCGGTACTGGATTATAGAATTGGAAATACCAGTAATGCTAAAGATGAGATTTCGAAGGCATATACGTACAATATAGATGGCGTACAAGAAATTACTAACATTTATCCGGTTATTATGAATAACCAACCACTTAAATTTCATGTCGGTAAATAACAATCAGTAAAGAATATATCCTTTTTAGCTTAAAACAAATTTGGGGAAATATAACAGATATTCATTTGCAATTATGCCATCTTTGTGACTTCTGTTTAATTACGTTTTTTGTATATACTTTTAACAATGTATTTCGGTCTTTGTTTGACTTCTTCAAAAATCTTTCCAATATATTCTCCCAATATACTGATACCGAGTAATTGTATAGACCCCATGAAAAGTACAACGACTAAAATTGTTGTTACACCTACAGGAGTTTTTGGTAACAAAATTTTAAGTATAATTTGTACTATTATTCCCAATAATGCGACTAGGAAGACTAATAGAGAGAGTAGTGTCATAAATTGAAGAGGAACATATGAGAAAGAAAAAATACCTTTTGTCGCCCATTGAAAATTTTTTAAAAAACTGTTTGTAGTTTTTCCAAACATTCTTTCGGGGCGAGTATAAGGAATTCCTGTTTGTTTAAAACCTGCCCAAGCTCTCAGACCCCGCAAAAACCTGTCTCTTTCTGGGAATTGCTTAAGAACTTCTACTACTTTTCTATCTATAAGAGAAAAATCACCGGCATCAAGTGGGATTTTTATATATGACACTTTATGAAAAAGTCTGTAAAATAGTTTATAAGCAATTGCCATAACTATAGGGGCTTCCCTTTTGCTTCTTATACCGTAGACTACATCAAATCCCTCAATCCACTTTTTATAAAATTTTTCAATCATTTCCGGAGGATCTTGCAAATCCCCATCAAGAAAAACAATTCCGTCTCCTGTTGCAATTTCCATGCCGCTGGTAAATGCCATTTGTGAGCCAAAGTTTCTTGAAAGGTTTACTGCAATAACATGCGAATCAGTGTCTACTAATTTTTTCAAAACGGATTCAGTATTATCAGGACTATCGTCGTTTACAAAAATAATTTCATAACCAATCCCAATTTCTTAAAAGTTTTACTGAGGCGTTGGTGCATGATAGGAATTGCCTGAACATCTTTATAGCAAGCAATTATGGCAGAGATCTTTTTCTTTGTAAGTTTTATCTTCTGAGGTTTATATACCATGGTTCTTTACTAGCTATCATTTTTTCAACTAATTTAGGAATTGATTTACGCTCATCAGGCCAAAAGGATTTAATGTTTTTAAATATTGCCATTATTTCTTTATCTTCCTCTGACCAGTGTGAAATACCATTCTCTAAATAATCCCTGTCTCTTCCCGCACCGATTAATTTCACTGGAATTTTTTCATAATTAACATAATTTCTAATTGTTTCAAAAGGACGGTAGAGTAAAAATGATGTAATTGAGTAAACAATAGGAACCTTATTTTCTAATGCTAGTCCAACTGCAACTCCGATTAATGTTTGCTCTGCAGCACCGACGTTAATAAAACGATTTGGAAAATCCTTGCGTATTTTATCCCAAATTTTGTATCCCAAGTCATTTACTACAATATAAATATTATCGTTTTTCCCCATTTGTTCATGAATACAGTCTGCAAAATAAGATCTTATTGATGTTATGTTTGGTTGATTCATTTAAATTTTCATTGCAAGATCATATTCTTCTCGTTTCATGACATAATAGTGTGCATCCTGACCTTTCAGGAATGGGAATTGCTCGACAGTTGTATAAGCAAATAGCAATGTTGGAGTTTTACGAGCTAGTTTTTTTAAAACTTTTAAAATACTTTTACTATCATGACCATCTACTTTTTCTATCATGTAGCCAAACCCTTTAATTCTTTTAACAAGAGAGGTTAAGTCTACTTTGTCATAAGCAGACCAGCCATTCGCATTAACTATAATTTTTAAATTACATACTTTATACTCAGACGCAACTCTTAATGCTTCCCAAATACTTCCCTCTGTGCATTCACCATCTGAAATCATACAGTAGACATTTTTTTTCCTATCAGCAAGGGCCATGCCAAGTGCGATTGGTAGGCCTTGTCCAAGACTACCTGTTGAGACGTGAATGCCATATTTAACATTTCTGTCCGGATGGACATATAAACTCTTAATTGTATTAGAGTTTTTAAAATATCCGTATTTCTCCAAAACAGTATACCATGCAATACCTGCATGTCCGTTGGAAAGGATAAATTCTTCATCTTTTTTTTTAACTTTATATACAGCATCTATCAAGTCAATGGCACTTAGACATGATCCAAGATGTGATAAATCTGATTCAAAGCTTAACTCAAGTATTCTTTTTCTTAATTTTTTTTGTTCATGAGAGAGGGTTCTTAAGAGAAATTTATGCATAAACATTTATTGGTAAAATCCCATGTTTTCTTCAAACCAAGAATACGTGTATTCGAGTCCCTTGTCAATAGTGTGGCTTGGCTCCCAATCTAAGCATTTTTTAACGTGTTGGATATTTGCTTTCCAGTGAGAGGCCTCCCAGGGCCTTTTAGAATAGGAGCCTTTATCAATTGTTGTTTTCCTTTTTGTTACCCTAAATAGTTTTTTGACAACCTCATCATTTGTATATTCGCTTCCCGTACCAATGTTACAAATTTCCCCTTTTAGTTTTGCCCCAAGTTTTAATGCTTTAAGATATGCTTCACAGACGTCCTCTACATAAATAAAATCTCTTCTTTGGCTGCCTGGAGCAAGTTTTATATTTTCTTTTAAAATTACTGCTTTCATTATTGCTGGTATTAGTCTTGTAGGTGCTTCATATGGACCATAAACTGAAAATAGCCTAAGAGTAATAATCGGTTTATTGTTAATCTAGAAAATACTTTGCATATCTGTGTTGCAGCATTCTTTGTGGCCGCATAATAACTTATTGGATTGCATGCATCAGTTTCTTTCATCGCCTTATTTTTATAACCATATTCAGAAGAACTGCCTGTGTTGATAAAGGTCTTATATTGAATATCTTTTGATGCTTCGAGAAGATTTTTTATACCGTCAATATTTACTTGTACAATTTTTTCAAATTCTGTTTGGAAATGATACGCTCCATATGTTGCAAGATGAATAATATTATCAGGTTTAGACTCTTTTAAAGCTTCTTTTACCGAATCGAAGTTAACTATATCTCCTGAATGAACAGTTATTAAATTTTCTATGTCTTTTAGCCTCCAGGAAAGATTCTTTGTACGATTGAGTATATGGACGGAATAGTTATTTTTCAATAAACTTCTTGTGAGATTCGCTCCGATAAATCCGCTTGCCCCTGTTATAAAAACGCTGCTTCTTTTTTGTGCATGCATATGAACTCTTCTATGATATTATATATATCCTAAGATATCAAAACAATGTGCGATTTGTGGTGTAAAACAAAATGTAGAAGAACTTTATAAGAATGCTAATCAAAAATAATTTTCAACATTCCTTTTGACTATACAAAACTATCATTTAGCCTGATACACTGAACTAATTTAGATATTCTCGAAAGTATCTTATGTATTCCCATCAGAAATTCCTATTTATTGATTAGTGTGATTTATAATTTTTTTAACTTTTGGCCATAATAATAATACAACTACGATTAGTAAAGATATAAAGGAAATAAATTTACCATATTTATAACTATCTGGATCATAAAATAAGACAATATTATGATTACCAGGTGGAATAATCATTCCTTTACTGTTGATATTTACGGACAAAAGAGAACTTTCTTGATTGTCGATGAATACTCTCCAACCAGGATAATCACTATCTGCAATAACAATAAAAGAATTCCCCAGTGAACTCGTATGAAAACTTATGTTGGGGCTATCATCCTTTATCTGAGTAATAGAAACCTTATCAGTAAACTTCTGAGGCGGATTTATAGCTAAAACTAAAGCTGTATTTTGGGGCGTGAAGTTAGAACTTAGTAGATCATTTACCATTTGTTGTACTGATTGCTCACCACGGATTTCTGAAACTGCATGTATACGCCCTACAAACTGTTTGTTTTTATAGATTGAATACATAGTTTGCGAGTCTGTATTAAATTTTTGCCAAACAAGCTGAAAATCATTTGAATCGGAAGTAACATTTTTTGTAGAAACTAGATATTCAACTGCCTCCATTCCCAACAATTTTGCCGAGCTGGTTCCTATATCATAAGTACTTCTGTTTGCTTTATCTCCGTAAAATATAATTTGGTTTATTAATACAGAATTAGGTGTCTCAAAAAGAGTATAACTATCAACTGTGGAAATTCCATAAAGCATATTTGCATTGGAATTAAGAGTAGCCCTGGTTGCCAGGAGTTTACTTGCTTTAGGACCTCTCCAACCATGTGAGAGAGTATTGTATACATAAAACCAAGTGTCTATTCCTCCAAGTGAAAGAATCCGTCCGGAAATATGTTGGCTTTCTAAATATTTTGCGGTGTCAGGAGTCTTAAGCCACACATTTTTTGCAATACCACCGTTGTAGCCAAAACCATATAAGAATAAATCCAAAAAAGCAGCAACTACAATAATAGTACCTATAATACTAATTATAAATTTTTGGGATATCTTCTTTTTGAATTTATAATAAATTAAGTCGAATCCAAATCCGGCAATAATTGCATAGGCAAAAGAAGTTATAAAAAGAGCACGTTGCGGAAGACGAAACATAGAAAATGGCGGAAAATACTGTAAGAAGAAAAACCAGCCTAATGAGAAAAATAGTGTTAAACAAAATAAATAGATAAAGGGTTTTAGATTTTCTTGTTTTTTAAAATATAAAAACCCAATGAGTAAGAAAATAAAGGGAAGAATTCCTGAATAAATATTATTTTCCCAAAATAGTCCATCAACGGGATTACGTACATAAGTTGCTTTTGAAGGGTCACCCCAATAAAATGGATCTACAAAATAGATTAAATCTTTAACAGAGTAAAGATATTTTGAATTATCCACAACAGAATTGCTGCTAGTTGAATTAAGGTATAATTCAATACTTGGTATGAATTGTATTGCTGAGATACAAAGCGCCAGAAGACATGCGAGAAATAAAAACATTGTATTTCTTATAAAGTTAGCCTGTCTAAAATAGCGGAAAAATACCATTATATAGATTGCTATTATTGAATAAATCACACATTGTATAAATCCGGTTAAATATTGCTGGGCAAATAAAATCGCAAAAATAAGTAAATATACTCTTTTGCCTGTAGAAAAATATTTGTCAGTAAGTAGCATAAGCCAAGGGAAAAGAGAAATAGCCTGCAGCACGGTAATATGAAGAATTTGTCCAATGAATACAAAACTGAAGGAATAGGCAATTGAGGCAAAAAGAGAAGAGAATAGACTAAAGTGTAAATAACGGCAATAAAAATAAACACCAATTGAAGCGGTAATGAAGGCAATAAGATAGGTTAAATTAAAAGCAAAATATGCTGGAAATAAAAAATAGGATATAAGATTGGGTAGAAAAAATGCACCTAGTTGGCCTTCTGCAAAAATTGGGTAACCTGTTGAGATATAATTTGTCCACAAAGGAATTCTATAGGACTTAATCTCTTGTCCATAGTAATTTCTGTCTGGATAAGTGTAATGCGTGATATCCCCTCGACCTAGATCCTGAGCTGTAAATATCTGTGATTGCAAAAAAAGATTATTTAGAAAAATGAAACTACAGCAACACAAAAATATAATCGCAAAAATATCCCTATAATCAATTATTTTTTTAAACACAAGATTATCTTATACCTTTTTTGCTTTATAATCGAGACTTAATAAACCTTTATTGATATCTTGCTTGTATGACTAGATAGTTACTAGGATCTCTATTGTCATTGCTTTTATTATAAAGAAACTGTTTCTTTTTTGTACATTCTCCATATGAACTCTTCTATGATATTATATATCCTATGGTTTCAACACAATGTGCGATTTGTGGTGTAAAACAAAACGTAGAAGAAGTTTATAAAGAGAATTTTAGCAGCAGTAAAATTAACTCTCATGTTTTTTCTGCAAGAAGAACTCCCGATAGGTTGCATTACAGATTTTTAAAATGTCTGAATTGCGGAATGATTTTCTCAAGTCCTATTTTACCGGCAAATAAAATCGATAAGTTTTATTTGCATAGCACGTTTGATTATGACCTTGAAGCATTTTATTTAAAAAAAACATATGGTTACTATCTACGCCAAGTGCTGAAGAATGTAAAAAGAGAAGAAATACGTTTGCTTGATATAGGCTGCGGAAATGGATTTTTTCTTGAAGAAGCAAAAGAAATGGGAGTTGGATTCGTTTATGGTATAGAACCAGGCAAAGAAACAATTAAAAAAGCTCCATCTTGGTTGCGTAAGAATATAAAAATGGGAATATTTGAGAAAGGTATTGTCAAAAATAATACATATGACATAGTTTGTTGCTTTCATACACTTGATCATATTGTTGATCCGAATACATTTTTGCAAAATACTTATGAGTCTCTTAAAAGAGGAGGAAAAGTGTTATTTATTGTTCACGATACAGAAGGACTATCAGTAAAATTATTCAAAGAAAAATCACCGATTTTTGACATTGAACATATTTATTTATTTAATAAAACAACGTTGGAAAAAATATTTATAAAAAACAAATTCAAGATTATTAAGACATTTGCAGTTGAAAATAGATATCCTTTAAAATATTGGATTAGGATGTCTCCTATACCCACCAAAGTCAAACAATACATATTACTTCTTCTTAATAAAACAAACTTAGCAAATTTACCACTTACCCTTAGAGCCGGTAATATCGGAATTATTGCTCAAAAATAATAAGAAGTAATAGTGTGCGCTTGGTAAATGCTTTTTTTAGATTCAATTTAGTAATCAAAATCTTCTAGCGTTATTTCTATTTAGTCAATGTTAGCTTCTATTGATTTTAACATGAGGGGTACATATAATTAGAAACCAGCTGTTATGAAAAGAAAAAAAGAGATAAATGTAAAAGCTTTTAATGATGATATTAAAAATAAGGGAAGATATCAATACGCAAATTTTGAAAAGTATTCAATTTACATTGCAACAAAAAGACAAACGGAAGAAATCGTAAGAGTATTAAAGCTACATGTAAAGAAAAACTCTAGTATTTTGGATGTAGGTTGTGGCGATGGAACATTTACATTTGAAATATATAAAAGATTTCATCCTAAAATAATTATTGGTTTTGACGATGCAAAATCCGCAATAAATGTTGCGTCTAAATCTGTTAAAACTAAAGATAAGAAAAATATTATATTCCTACATGGAAATGTTTATAATGCACACAGAATGTTTAAAAAAACTTACTCATTTGATGTTATTGTAATACGTGGTGTACTGCATCATTTATATAATCCCCAACAAGCTATAAAATCTCTTAGTCAACTTTCAAATAAAATCATAGTCTTAGAGCCAAATGGTTATAATCCGATGTTAAAGATTATTGAAAGGACTTCACCTTATCATATAAAGCATGAAGAAAAATCATATTGGCCGCCCACACTTAATAAATGGTTTAGAAATAATAATTTTACTGTAAGAGAACAAAGTTTTTTTAGTATAGTTCCATATTTTTGTCCGGAAAAAATTGCCAGATTATTGAAGAGAGTTGAACCCTATATAGAAAAACTGACAATTTTAAAATTATTTTATTGCGGAACTAATTTAATATATTACGAAAAATAACTCCTATTTTTTTTTGGAGCTAAGAACCGTAGTGCAGAACGCACAACGCTTTGCACCAAGAGGAATAATACTCAAACACTCAGGACACTTTTGAGTCGTTGGGTCTACAGGTTTTTCTTTTCTGGTTAATGCTATTAATTTATTCATCGGGATCACTACAAAGAAGTAGATGACTGCTGCAATAATAAGAAAAGATATCACAGCATTAAGAAAATCGCCAATCAAAAATTTACTGTTATTAATAGTAAAAGATATTCCTGAAAAATCGGGTTTACCTCCGATAGCTCCAATTATTGGCGTAATAATATCTTTTACAAGCGCAGTAACGACTGAGCCAAACGCTACTCCAATAACAACGCCTACCGCTAAATCGACAACGTTACCTTTTAAAATAAACTGTTTAAATCCTTGAAGCATCAACAATATTATACAACAAAAGATAATAAAGGAATACAGGAGTAATATTTTTGAGAATAAAACTTCTTAAAGGTAAGGACCTTTCAGGGCCAGAAAGTGAGGCAGTTGAACAATGTCTTCATTTCCAACCTAGATTGATATGTCAGGCTATAATAATTATTTAATGAGTATATCATTAGATATCACAACATTGACTGTTCTGAGTCAGTCTTATTTATCTAAGAACGTATAGCTTCTTTATTAACTTTTTAGTACCTAATTATGAAAATCTTAACCTTGAAAGGGAGAGATAGTACTGTTAGTATTTAATCTATGCATGAGCAAAAAGAATACTTTTCTCTAAAGAGTCTATTTATTCCACTCACAACAAAAAAAGCGATATATATTATCATTTTTATTGGTTTTATAGTTTATTTTAATAGTTTATTTAACGGATTTGTCTGGGATGATCAAGGCCAGATAGTAAATAATAAATTAGTACATTCACTTAGTAATGTTCCACTTTTCTTTAAAGGAAGTACCTTTATTAATCTTACCGGAACGTATTACAAACCATTATTACCAATTACATTTACCCTTTTATATTCTCTGTTTGGCGCAAATCCTTTTTTTTCCACCTTTTTCAAGTTTTACTTCATATAAGTAATTCTATTCTTGTTTTTATATTTTTTTCTTATTTCTTTAAAAAAAGATTATCTTTCTTACTATCACTCGTGTTTTTGACTCATCCGATCAATGTCGAGGCTGTAAGTTATATTGCATCACTTCAAGAAGGATTATTTTTCTTTTTCGGAATGCTTGCCACCTTGATTGTAATTAAAGAAAAACTACCGCCAATCTATTTGATAATTGCAACTTTTATGTTATTCATCTCGATTCTATCAAAAGAGACTGGGTTATTATTTATCGTTACAACGACTTTATTGATTTTAATGTTTAATAATAAAAAAACTCTTTTTATACATATTCTATTATCTCTATGCCTTATTGGTATATATTTATTTCTTCGTCTTCATATAGCGGATTTGAGTTTTATGTCACAACGTCTTGCACCAATAGCAAGAGCAAACTTTCTTATTCGTTTGTATACAATGCCAAACATTTTCTTTTTTTATCTTAAAACCTTCTTTTTTCCCAAAGATTTAATAACATCTCAATATTGGATTATAAAAGTCCCAACTTTAGCTGATTTTTACCTCCCTCTGCTTATAGATTTCTTGTTTTGTCTTGGTATAGCAATGTATGGAATAAAGCTATACATTTCAAAAACAAAGGCCTTAAGTACATTCATATTTTTGGCTATTTGGTTTTTTATTGGCTTAGCGATGCATATACAAATAATCCCTCTGGATATGACTGTTGCTGATCGGTGGTTTTATTTTCCAATGGTTGGTCTTTTGGGGATGATTGGGGTAATACTTAATACTCCTCAAGTCAAATTGAATAATAAATGGATTATGACTCTTATTATAATAATACTTTCTCTTTTATCTTTAAGAACTATTATTAGAAATACAAATTGGCAGGATAATCAAACGCTATATTTTCACGATTTAAAAAATAATTCCACAAGCTATGTTCTGAAAATAACGCAGGGTCGTTATTTTTCCAGATAGGTGAAATTAATAAAGCAAAATATCACTTATTAAGATCTACACAACTAGCTCCCTATTTCTGGACTAATTGGTACAATTTAGGAGTTTTATATGAACACGAGGGACAAATAGACCTTGCAAAAAAGTATTATCAAAAATCAATTAATACGGGTAACTATCAAGGAGGTTATGAAAATCTGGCTATATTAGAACTAAAAGAGAAAAATTATAACAACGCAAAAGAAATAAGCCAAAAGGGACTAGAGACAGTGCCTAGTGATGCAGCGTTATATATGACCCTTGCCATTTCAGACTATGATAGTGGGAAAATCTCACAGGCTTTGCAAGAAGCAAAAAAGGGTTATAGTCTAGAACCTAATGAAAATACATATTATTTTCTACACCAGATATCTAACAATTTACCCTTAAAGCTTAACTTTAGATAATTGACTTTTTCAAAAAACGATTTTGAAATATAGACATAATACTGTTATTATGGCTTAGCTAGATATAATGTTTTAAAATGATTTTATTTTTAAAAAAATATTTTCCTGTTATTTTTATAATCCTTTTTAGTTGCTGTTATTTCGCTCACCTGTTTTTCCCCCACCTTATGTTTTTTGCGACACCTGATTTTGGAGAAAGCGACATTCTTGATCTGCATATACCAATGAAGTATTTACTGTATCAATCCCTTAAGGAGAATGCTCTTCCTTTTTGGACGCAAAAACTAGGAGACGGATTCCCCTTATTGGCAGGACTGGAAATTGGCGCTCTTAATCCTATAAACTCGATCTTATTTAAATTTTTTCCTTTTGTAGTCGCTTTTAATCTTATCTACGTAATAAGTTTTGGCTTAAACGCATTAGGAACTTATTTTTTTTGTAATAGAATAAAGCTTTCAAAACCGGTTTCATTATATATAAGTATTATCTATAGTTTTTCGGGATATTTCATTGCCCAAATTCCTCATACAGATATTACCCAAACGGTAGTATTTCTTCCCTGGTATTTTTATGCTACTGATATTTTAATACGCGGCAATAAAAAAATCTTATCGGTATTTTTCTTAAGTCTAGTTGTCGTATTAAGTGTTTTTTCAACCTATCCTCAGATTATTTTTATATCAATCTTTGCAAGTAGTCTGTATGCCTTATATCTCTCAATCAATGATTTTAAACAAAAACATTTTTTGCCTTTTATTCTGTTTTCCCTAGGAATACTTTTAGGACTGGTAATGGGTGCAGCTCAATTATTACCTGCATATGAATTCTTGCAAAATTCCGATCGCTCAGGAGGATTAAATTTAGATGTAGCAACCTATTATTCATTTCCCCCTCAGCACCTTTTTACCCTTATTGATCCTTTTGTTCTTGGAGATCCGACATTAGGAACATATCCTCCTTTTAACAATTTTTCAGGTTCTATTTTTTGGGAAAATACCGGATACATTGGCCTTATTCCTTTACTACTAGCTGTATTTTCCATATTCATTATTAAGAAAAATACAAGGATCCCATTTTTTTTACTATTGCTTTTTTTAAGTTTTTTTCTCATGCTAGGACATTTCACTCCTTTTAAGTATGCCTATTCCTTGCCTTTTTTCTCTCTTTTCAGAGTTCCCTCACGTTTTATATTACTTTTCGTATGGTCTCTAGTAATACTTGCCGGTATATCTTTTGAATTTATAAAAACAAATATAAATAAAGATATATCCAAGTTATATTTATTTATTACTTTTGTATTCATTTTTATATTTAGCATAGTCGATGTACAAAGCTATTTTTACCACTACAACCCTATAATTGAAGCAAATAAAATCTTAAAGCCTCCTAAATTTGTAAACATGATTGATAAGTCCTCCGGAAGAGTACAAACAATCGGAGACACGATTGCCTGGAATCTTATTTTTTATCATGGATGGCAATTTACGAATATGATCCCATTTATGAATAACTTTATGCGTCAAGATAACAGTGCGTTATATGCTATTAACCAATCTGGGGTTTATCTAGGAAATACTCTTTCAGAAAACACAAAACTAAATAATATTGTTTACTTAGGCTTAACGCTTGGAAAAAATAAGCAAATTTATATCAGTTCTCCCTCCTTAAAACTTTTATTGATGCAAAACATTTCTTATCTCACTTCACCTTTTATAATAAACAATAGCAATATTAAACAAAAAGCAACACTATCCCAAAATAACTTACCATCTATCTATCTATCTGTTCTCCCCACATCAAAAAGAGCATATATTGTGCATGAAAAAACAATAATGGATAACGAAAAAGCCTATTCTTTTTTACAAAGTAATAAGTTTAATCCTTGGACTACAGTAATACTATCAAATGACGATATGAAGTCTGTTTATCAAACTAATACTAATCTAAAAGACAAAGTCATAATCACAAAATCAACTGACCAGCAGATATGGCTACAAACAGACACTCTCTCTCCTGGATATCTTATAATATCAGACACGTACTACCCTGGTTGGAAAGTAAATGTAAATGGAAAAGAGTCAAAGATATTACTTGCCAACACATTTGAAAAAGCTGTCTATATCCCAAAGGGAGAATCAGTTGTTAGATTATACTATTATCCTGAGTCATTTGTAACAGGACTTACTATCTCAATAAGTACTTTTCTTTTATGTATGATACTTCTGATTTTAGTATACAAAAAGAGGATAAAATTCTATTGACAGTGGAGTTGAGTTAGACATGCAGTTCTTCCGCTCCTGCAGGGATACTATTACAAGCTGAACATGCAGCCTGATTTGACATTGCACCAGGACTTGTTACAACACCTGAAGGCATAGCTACTGATGGAACTACGAAAGATGAAAAAGATGCAAATGAGATATTAGAAGGAAGACTAAACTTAGAATTATCTCTGTCCATCCCTGACACGAGTAACTCACTGATTGATTTAAATCAGGTGCTTGGTTATTAGTAGCTGTAGGTGTAACAGACGGTTCCATTTGACTTACCTCGACATTCCGAAGAAAACCTGGATTACTCAAATGTGTCCACATATATGTATAGCCATTATCTACGATCATATGCCCATTGACCTTCATATCTGCCCGTGTTGAAACGAAATCCCCTCTCATTTTTCCACTTGAGACATAGACTGTGCCAGTAACAGAAGCTTTGTTCGTATTAGTAGTTGAATATGTACATACTTGCGATGAGCCCATGGATAATAAGCTTTTTAATGTTCCTTCTGCCATTTTCATTGTAGACACCGTTGGCTTAGCCTGGGCCACAAGAGGACTTGTTTTGAGGCGTATTTAAAGATTTATGCATGCTAGCGTATATTCCTCCACCAACGAGAATGAGGATAATGAAAATACCAAGGCCGATGAGAAGATTTTTATTCATTAAGCCTAAAGTAGCACAAGACAATTATAAATGCAATAGACATCTTAAAAAAGAGTTATATTTTGACTGAATTCATCTTGGTATTACTACATTTACATTAATTTTTTTGGGAGTAGTTAGAAGTAAGATAATAGAGACAATTACACCAATTAAACCTAAAGTAAAATGTATTTAAATATCCTATCCTGTCTGCTAAAAACCCTGCAATAATAGGCCCGACTACGTAACCCATATTCGTAAAAAAATCGCTTAACGCCTCTATTTCTTTTTCTACTCGAGAAGATTCACTAATATAATCTGCGTATGCACCATTGATTGCCGGAAGCGTTAGACCGACAAAAAACGATGCAAGAAACACATCAGAGAGAATAAGAAGAGGAGAATGTAGTAAAAAGAAAAAAGCGAGGATAAAAGAACCTATTAGAAATCCTGTAAAAGCCGTTCTCTTTTTGCCATACTTTTTCGTAATTGAACCGATAAACCAACCAACAAATAAAAATGGTAGAGTATACGCTGTAAGAAATAATCCATTAAAGGGAAAAAGATCCTTATAGCTTTGTGCAAGTAGTGGCCCAAGTGTCCAAAAGAAACTATCGTATATATTAAATAGCATAGTAATAACGAGAGGAGGGATTAGAATATATCCAACACTTCTTAATAAAGATAATTCTTTTAAATAGTGCAGGGGTTTATATGTTTTCTCCTCTATAAATTCTTTTTTGATGTTTTTGAATTTATACCTAATTAGTAAGTAAAATGAGAAAGAAATAGTTATAAAAATAACCATAAGTAGAATCGGCTTCCAATTAATACTGGCAGCTAAGCCTAAGGTAAAACCGGCGATAAGGGGAGCAAGCATGTAACCTAGATCTTTAAATACACCGAGTAACCCAAAAGTAGCTGAGTGCCGGGAATGGTCAAATTCTCTCCCTACAAAATCATATTCCCCAAAGTTATTAAGATCAAAGTAAAAACCCCATATCGCCATAGCTATTAAAAACAACCAAATGCCTTTCGCTTGCCAGATAATAAGAGGATAGATAAAACAAAGTGCAAACATTATTAGATAGACTCTTCTATAATGAGTATTTGTGAGAAATTTACTTAAAAAGAAATCAAAAGCACCTCCAGCTATAGATGAAAATCCGATGATAAGACCCAAAGTAGTATCTGAAAATCCAGCCTGACTAATTTTTAGAGGAGTGATATAAGAAACAGTTCCATCAAACAAAGTCCAGAAAAAAACCATGAGACAAGTAATGTAAAGCAATTTTTGCGAAGATTTAATTTTTTCTAAGGATTCCGAAAGACTTAAAAATCGAAGCATGATTAAAGTATATCTTATTTTAGTTATTTACAATATATATTAATTACTACTTATTTCTTAATCTTGATAGGAAGTGTTACTGCTGTTAGTATTTAATCTATGCAAGAGCAAAAAGACTATTTTTCCTTAAAGAGTCTATTTATTCCACTCAGCACAAAAAAAGCTATTTGGATAATTATCATCTTGGGAGTAATGGTTTTCGTAAATAGTCTTTTCAATCCCTTTGTTCTTGATGATATTTCTCAAATTGTTTTAAGTCCTTTCGTATTAAAACTAAATAATATCCCTCAATTTTTTTATTCAAGTAATTACTATTCGGGGACACACGCTCTGGCTTTTTTTCACATTAATTATAAACCTCTTATGTATGTTTTCTTTCTCTACACTTTTCCTATAACTTATTCGGTCTTTCCCCCTTCCCCTTGCACTTGTTTCAGCTCTTTATCCATATTGCAAATGCAATTTTGCTTTTTTATATTTTTACCCGTTTTTTTAAACGACCTCTGGCACTTTTTCTTTCACTTATCTTTATTGTCCATCCGATAAATATTGAATCTGTTATCTATATCTCTTCATTACAAGACACGTTATTTTCTTTTTTTCGGTTTAATATCGCTTCATATTCTTATGAGAGACCGAAAGGAAATTCTATCTTTTGCAAAACTTATATTTATTTTCTTTTTTCTTCTGTTATCACTTCTTGCAAAAGAAAGTGGAATATTATTTATCATTATTATTTTAACGTATGTGTATCTGTTTAGTTTTACAAATATTAGACACATTACGGCGTCAGTTTTTATGTCTCTTGTTGTCTATTGCACATTAAGACTGATTAGCTCATCTCATCTACTTTTTGTTTCCCATGCAAGTCTTATACAAAGAGCGCCATTTGTTATTCGGCTTTATTCAATACCTCAGATTATTCTATATTATATTTCTCACTTTTTATTGCCAATTCATCTCGCGGTTGGCCAAGAATGGTTAGTTACAAAAATCCAATTCTCAAATTTTTATCTTCCATTATTGATTGACATTCTTTTTTTCATAATTATTCTCTTACTAGGTATTTATATCATTAAGAAAAATAGGACTTCAGAAAAAACATATTTATTTTTTTCTCTGTGGTTTTTTGTTGGTCTATCAATGCATCTTCAGATTTTTCCCTTAGACCAAACAGTATCAGATCACTGGTTTTATTTTCCTATCATTGGATTACTTCACGTTGTTGAATAATGTTGCAACTTTTTTTTAGACAGTAAAGAAAAAAGTGTCTTTATAGTGTTAGGAATTATTATTTTATTACTTTCTCTTCTTACACTAAAACGAGAAATGCAGTGGCAATCACCTCTTTTGTTGTATGGTCACGATTTAGAATATAGCAAAAGTAGTCCAATTCTTAACAATTACTATGGAACAACACTTGCTGAAAATGGCCATTTTAATCAAGCTGAAGGATATTTGCAAAAAGCAATTACACTAGATCCGCTTGGCGGATACATTGCAATTACGTGTTCCCAGAATGGTATGAACTTAAAAAAGATTATTTAAAAGCTTACAAATTATATTGGCAAGATATTCATATTACTGATGGACTACCTAAATATATATCTTATGAAGGCTTAACGCGAATTGCACTTGTCAATGAGAAAAACCCTGGTGAGGCAAAAGTATTAAGTGAATATGCTCTACAGAAATACCCCTCTGACACATTACTTTTAGCTTTCTTGGCAAGTATTAAGTCTCATATATGGTAGGGAACAAAAAAGAAGCACTGGAAACTTCACAAAAACTATATGAATTCCAACCCAATGAGGAAAACAAGACACTATACCTAGATATTAAAAGCAATAAATTTTCACCGAACTAAAAACTTTTTTACAACTTCGCATTGTAACATCATCATGAAGCGTGAGAACGATTGAATCTCAAATGTAGTTATATGCTCAAAACTAGAGGGGGGTATTTTATTTACAATTATAGTTTAAGACCCAATTAGGATGAATAACAGTTGAGATGTGTAAGGATGTGTATCTGTCAATATTTTGTGTGATTAGATCTACAAAGCGTGCCCCATTATTAAATACCTTTTGTGCAATCATCCATAAGGAATCACCCGGTTTTACTGTATTTATTCCTCCCGCAGTTTGATGCAGAATTAACTACCACAGGCGTTTGTG
>CAVRJL010000001.1:0-4766 GCA_963721525.1 uncultured Negativicutes bacterium | reverse complement strand
ATTTTCATATTATCTTCTCGTAAACGCTGAGCAACTTAAATTTTAAGGGTTAAGATTTTGTAATAGTAAGCTGCGAAAATTCATAGTAGAATAGCTTTAATTGTGATTGATATTTACCATTTAATGGAGATTTTATGAGTTTAGTTACATATGATAAAGTGAAGTCTAAGATTATTGAAATACGCGATCAAAAGGTGATTTTGGATAATGATGTGGCGGGGCTTTATGATGTTGAAACCAAAAGAATCAATGAAGCAGTTAAAAATAACAAAGATAAATTTCCCGATGGTTATTTAATTGAATTAACCTCTGATGAATGGCTATCGGTGAAGTCGAAATTTTCGACTTCACCTAAAGGAGGCGGTAAAGTGAAGTTACCTACGGCGTTTACTGAACGTGGCTTATATATGCTTGCTACAATCTTAAAAAGTCCTAGAGCTGTCGCAACGACCATCGCTATTATTGATACATTTGCTCAAATCAAGGAATTAACTCAGGCGGTATATCGATTCGCCAAATCTAAAACTTATAAACAAAAAGTAAAAATATTTGAAAATAGTACGCAAATAATAGCTGATCTATTGGACAATAAATTAATCGTTAGCCAACATGAAACCACATTCAAAATTAAGCTTCCATTTTTTGAAATCAGCAGAAAAATTACACGGATAAAAAAATAACAGCATTCATTTTATATAAAGTTCTCGATGTTACCAATATGAGTATTGAAAATAAAATTAACAAACAAAATATTAATCAAATAGAAAAAATTATAGGCAGCAAATTGTGAAAGTTCCACCTAAAATTTCTCATACGAATCGTCACTCTTATGCTTAAATAAAAAAAGCCCATGGGTTTAGCGTCCTATTAAAGTTTAGAGTTTTTATGACTACTGTAGCCATTTGGATAAGTAGAGAACAAGAGAATTACCCTAAATTGTGGGTAGTTACTGATAGTCTTTTGTCTAATACTTATCCTCAAACCACTTTGAAGCTCATAGAGTGCGGTGCAAAATTATTTTCTATTCTAGTAAGGTGTAGGAAACCGACTTCTTTTAGAGATAATATTAGAGATAATAGTTATTATTTTTCCACCACCATAGGAATGGCATTTGCAGGAAGTTCGACTTTTCCGCTAAACCTTTATGCTTATATTAGTCATAGCTTAAGAGACTTAGATAGTTCAAAAAATGCAATCCCTTCCATAGAAGACTTGGCAGAACATGCATGTAAAGTATTCGAACGAATCATGAATAACTATTATTCCTACAACAAGATCAACGAACCAACAACACCTTCTCCTTGTGAAGTTTCTATTTTTGGTTATTGCTCAAAAACGGAAAAATATCGTGTATTCCATATATATCATATAAAAAAAGAAGCGAAAGCTATTTACGAGGAAATTGGTGATATATATGAAACAGATTATGTTTTTATGATGGGCAATCATAAAGACGAAATTAAATTCTTAATTAAGGAGCAAAGAGCAAATAATAATGAAATAATGAGAATACGAGCACCGCTGCTGGTCGTGCAAAATATTATTAATGAAAAAAAATATGATACGATAGGAGGATGGGTTCAGCTTGGTATTTGTAACTCTAAGGGCTTTCAATTATATGTCCCATATAAGAAAGACTATGAGAAGGACTATAAATGCCACCCTTCTTATCAAAATATAGCTTTAGACTGTCGAGAACCAATAGGAGAATGTTTTTTTACGCCATTTGGAATGTCCTGAGAAATATGCATAATGGGTGTTATATCGATTGTGATGTTTTAAGTTTCTATCTTTTCTTATTTTTCATTGTTATTAACTATGTCATAATGAATGAAACTTTCCGCCGAATATGTCAAGATGACTCAATAAAAAATTGAGGCAGAAGATATATGCTTCTGCCTCATTACGGAAAATTTCATCCGCAAAGTCTTTTTGTTGTTTCTTCTTGATTAATGTGTTGGCTGCCATAAACGGCACGTATTTTTTCCATATCCCAAGAGCTGCGATTATATGATTTATAATCATTAGAGCGAAAATACCAGCTCAATTTCTTAGGCGACCAAAGATAGCCGGCAGCTTTGAGTATTTCACGATGAGGTTTAGTATCACCGTTTACCCAAACCCAAGAACCACAAATTTCAATTTTCAATCCTAAGTTTATAATAGTATTTAAAGCAGTATTTATGGCATCGCCATAATCTCCAACAGAAGGCTCAACTATTCCTTCATAATCTTTTAAAGTATCATAAGCTACATTAACCATCTTCATCATTTCCAATCCAGCAGGATTATGATCGGGATGATACTTTGCTGCTACTCTCCGATAAGCCAACTTTATGTCTTCGGGCGTAACATGATTTGTTTGAATATTTAATATAGATAAAGCGTCTTTAAAGTTCATATAATTTCCTCTAATAAAAAAGTTAATAAGATGCGATCATCATCAACCGCGAGAAAAGGGGAGCGTGGCGGGAAAGCAAAAAGTCAAGGGCGCGAAGCGCTCCGTACCACCCTTTACTTTTTGCGCGACACGCTACAATTGGCGAGCGTTGATGATGACATAGGCTCGGATTGGCTTTGAGCTGGTAAAAACTTGAATGATTGGGGAAGGGCGGTGGAAATAAAGAAATTCTAGGATAAACATGGCACCAAAAAGATGCTGGCGTTGGCTGATGACTTTAAACCGCCAAGACGAGGCAGCACGAAAATAAAATTACCTTGACGCAATGAGTCGCGGCAATGGTAATTTTTTTGAGGGCAACGATGGATTGGTCGGGGCAAAAAATATAAATTAACTCGGCAAAATTACTTGATTTTAAAATACAACATTAGATTCACCGAATTGTTTCAGTGGGTTTATTCACATACAACCCTTTGTTGGTTGTTAATAAAAAATGGGAAGATATTAAAATGCTTTTAAAGAAAAACATGATTATTCACTGTCAATTTATTGGATATAGGGTAGTAAGCAAATTCATCTGTAAATGCACGCTAAGAAAATTATTCTTGTTATTTTTGTCAAAATGCTATTCAGTGCAATACACTTTGGCAAACGATAAAATTTATGTCAGAGAATTTGGGAAAATAATTTTTTGTTTTACATTATTGTAATTTTTTGTTATTTTAAATTTGAATCAAAATTTTGGTATAAGGAACACAGCCATTGAAAGCATCTCTAAGCTTTATGGAACTTTTTCCAGAAAAGTAGTGCCACAATAATATTAAATGGACAAATTCAAAACAATTAAAGGTTAATATTTTGGGTGGAAATAAATAATATCTTAAAAATTTTATTTCTTCTTTTAATAACAGTTCCTAAATTATGGAGAACATTATGTTACAACAATTTGCAGTTTTTGTGAGTACTGTGAAACCCTTTATAGAGTTAGGTGTTGAGCCTTCTACTGGTCCAAAACTTATCTCATTTCTATTGCCTGCTAATCCCGATAAAACAAACTTAAATAATGCTTTTGGAACTTTAAAGAAAGTTGTAGAAGATTTTGATAAATTAATGACTAAATATAAAGATTTTATAGAAGCAAAAAACCGTTCGGAAGATATAAAGAGATTTGAAGATGAGATTTCAAAAATTTTTGAAAATATTTATAGCCATATAATACAATGTGTAATAACTTTATCCAAACTAGATCCTAGTATACAGGCAGGAAGAAGTATTACTGTAGGTAGTATCCTAGACACTATAAGTACTGCATTATGTAAATATCAACGAGACCAAATAACTTATTTATTAGAAAAAGAGCGAACGTCAGCTGATATAACCATGCAATTAGCTCAAAAGACTGAAGAAGTGAGTCAATTAAAAGTTGCGGTAAAAAAAAATGAGGATTTGCAAGCAATAGTGACAGAGAAAACAAATAGTGTAAATGAACTATCTAAGAAAGTAGAAGAACTCCATGTTTCATTGTTACAAACAACACAAGCTAAAAATTCTCTTGAAACAAATATCGCAACAAAAGATGGTGAAATCCAAACATTGCGATTGGAGTTTACTCAGAAACGGACAGAACTAGAACGCCTGCAAGGTAACGGAGATGCGCAGATGGAGCATTCGAGTATAGCTCATAACTGTCGCAGATTGCTTCAAATTATTGAGCCGTATATTATTCCAACAGAGTTTCGTCTTGCTGGAGCAACATTAGAACAGTTATCTCCTAGTATAGTACAAGTACTAATGGAAAGTAAAAATCCAGAAAAAGTTATTGCAATTCTGCATCCTATATTTCCTAGTGCTATTAACACGCGTAAAAGAATAACTGCTCCTTCCCCTGTCCAACAAGTTGAAGAAGTATCGGCTACACCTGGCTATAGAGTAGATTTGCCTGATGAGGAGAAAAGCACGCCAAAGATGAGAGAGAATACAGGCAACGATACTAGTCCTCCACTAAAAATAAGGCGTACAGATGAGCGTCTTCGTCTTTGGTGTGCAAGTTGTGACGACCATATGCATGATCCTTGGAAAGGGAAAAAATTTGCCACTATTGAAGAAGCGGAAAATTATCTGGCTAATTCAGAACATGCTAAACATACTGGAGGACAAGTTATACCTACCTCTCCTTAAGTATGTCTTCCAAAATGAAAGCTGCATTGGAATTTGCCTAAGGTAACTTCTCTTAGTATGTGTTTACAAATAAGTTTACGTACTAGTGTCATTTTAAGGGGCAAAATAGCTCTGCCGATGGCAAATCCTTAATTGCAGCAAAATTTTTTTGCCATTATCGAACAATTTCGGCACTATATAGTCGTCC